>NZ_CBFHLV010000024.1:0-42962 GCF_965656765.1 Marivita sp.
ACCTGAATGGGCAAAACGATCGAAAGATCTGGAATGGGAAAACCAGATAGGGCCTACGAGCTCAAAGCTCGCTCTACAGATTTGGACCCGTTCCGCGGATCACCATATCGGCCAGCGGCTTCTGATAGCGCCGCGATGAAAGGCCTTACAGAAGACTGCATTCGATCACACGCCAATTGGGGTCAAAAGCTACTTGCACTACGGGCGGCAACCACAGAAGACCCTAGCCGTCACCGCCGCGAGGGCACTGCCATCGAGGACACCCGTACCTTCTTCGGCGACGCGCTCGCTATCCTGAACCGGCCGGGCAAAAAAGACCCTGCCGCCACGGAGATGCTGGCAGGGGCTGGAACTATGGGACGGGCCGCGCTGGGTCACTGGGCGCAGGACACGGCGGCGGCGTAGATCGTGCGACGTGAGCGTCGGCGCGCGGAGCTGGCAGCCGAGTGGGTCCGGATCACGGTGCAGCGGGATTTCGTGGCGCAAGTTGAGCCGCTACAGGAACTGAGCAAAGGGCAAGGCGCCAAAGGCGGTACCCGCGAAGCTGCCCGCAATCTCGGCATGTCCCGCGATCAGGTGGCGCGGTCCCTCAAGGTCGCGGCGCTGTCGCCGGAGTCCAAAGAGGCGGCGAGACCCGGCTTACCGGTCCGAAACCCCGCCACCATCTTCACGGCCCTGATCGACCTTACCCGCTGCGCCGGCCATCGCTGTGTCCGATGCGCCCTTGTAGACGATCCGCACTTCGTTGACCGACTTCGCGCCGCAGGCGGCACACCGGGCCTTGTCGACGACGTCGCCGACGTTCGCGCCATGCCCAAGCCGCCCGATCGCATCGGCCACCGAAACCTCCGCGCCGCGCCCGCACGCGCATTCGAGATAGAGATGATGCGCCCGGATCGTCGCGAGCAAGGTCGTCGGGCGTTTCATGTGGTCACCTGATTTCCGCGTTGTCATCCCCAAGAGCTCAAATCGGCTGTTCCTAACCGTTTCACGGATGGTATGCTTTTTGGATGGCCACCAGAACACCGCATGAGTTTTCTGTTTTAAATCAGTGCATTGCAGGGAGGTGTGGCAGCCCGTAGGGGAATCGAACCCCTCTTTCCAGGTTGAAAACCTGGCGTCCTAACCGATAGACGAACGGGCCACTCTTGGTGAGCGGTGTTTAGGCAAAGCAGCGCGGCCATGCAAGTGGAAATTCAGTGGAAAGTGTGGTTTTTTCAATCTTCACACAGAAAAGTTCTGCGCCTGAGTTTTTCATTATAAAACAGCGCATTACGCCAAACCACCTGATGCTTCGGCGGCATCTTCCAAACGCAACTGTACGGAACGGCGACCGCCCCATTCATTGATTTCCAAACGCCCCGCCAGATGGAATCGTGCGCCACCGTGTTGTTCCAATGCTGGGCCAAGCCGGCCATCGAATGCGCCAAAACAAATCGCGTCGATCCGGGCACCAAGGCCATCGCCAAAGCTCAGCTTCAGATGTGAACTGCCGACCCGCTTGGCAAAACCGATCTGCACATCCGGGAAAACGAACCTCGGCGCGGCCGCCCCTGCCCCAAAAGGTCCGGCTTCTTCAAGCTGTTCGACCAGTTCCGGCGTAGCCGCACCCGGCATAAGGGGCCCATCCAACCTTAGATCTGACGCGCCCAACTCATCCGCGCCCTGCTTGGCCAAAAGCTCGGTCAGGCGTGCCATAGCCGGTTCGAGCTGATCACGCGATAGAGACAGTCCAGCTGCCATCTTGTGACCACCCCCCTTTTGCAGATGACCTTCTGATGCCAGCTTCTGAATCGCAGCACCTAGATCGATCCCACTGACCGATCTGCCAGAACCTTTCCCATCGTCGCCATCAAAACCGATAACAATCGAAGGACGGTTGGTCCGCTCTTTCAGGCGGGAGGCAACAATGCCAACCACACCCGGATGCCAACCATCGCCAGCAGCCCAGACAAGCGGCGCGTCGAACCCACGTTCTTCGGCCTGCTCAAGGGCCTGAGCCCGGACCGCTTCTTCAATGTCTCGCCGTTCCGTGTTCAGCGCATCAAGCCGTTCGGCCATCGCTTTGGCCTCATGGGTGTCGGTACAGCACAAAAGACGCGCGCCCAGATCAGCCTTGCCGATGCGCCCGCCTGCATTGACCCGGGGGCCAAGCACAAACCCGAGATGATATGACTTGGGCGCGGTATCCAAGCGACCGACATCGCAAAGCGCCACCAGACCCGGGCGGGCACGTTGCCCCATAACCTTCAGGCCTTGTCGCACCAGCGCACGGTTCACGCCTTTAAGAGGCGCAACGTCGGCCACAGTGGCCAAAGATACGAGGTCCAGCATCGACATCAGGTCGGGGCCTTTCGCACCGGCCTCGCGCATTTGTCGTCCGGCTTCGACAAGAGCGAGAAAAACCACCCCCGCCGCGCAAAGATGCGCCAGCACGCCATCTTCGTCCTGCCGGTTCGGGTTCACAATCGCGTAGGCATCAGGCAACGTTTCCCCGCCAAGATGGTGATCCAGAACCACCACGTCAGCGCCATTGGCCGCTGCAATCGGACCGTGTGACAGCGTTCCGCAATCGACACAGATGATCAGATCGTGATCACGCGCCAAATCGGCCATGGCGGGTTCGTTCGGCCCGTAACCTTCGTCAATCCTGTCCGGCACATAAAGCGTTGCTTTGCGATCCAATTGGCGCAGCCAGTCGATCAGCAAGGCCGCAGAGGCGCCGCCGTCCACGTCGTAATCCGCAAAGATCGCAATACGTTCGCGCGACCGGACCGCTTGCAGAATACGCGTGGCAGCCCGCTCCATATCGCGCAGGGATCGGGGATCAGGCAGTAAAGCGCGCAGCGTCGGTTCAAGGTAGGTTTGAACGTCTTCTGCCGCGACGCCCAAGCGAGACAGCGTTTGGCACAATGCGGGTGGCAAACCCGTCTGTTGCACCAATGCTTCGGCGTGTCGCGTGACGTCTGGCGCCGGACCGATCCAGCGCCGCCCCGTCAAGGACCGGTCAACGCCCAGATAGCCGGTCACGAATACCTCATCAGTGGGTCGGGTTCCGATAGGTCATACGCCGCACCGAACCGGTTTTCGACCGCATGAGCAGTGTTTCCGTGGTGTAGAACCCGACCTCGCGCTTGATACCGGACAAAAGCGACCCGCCGGTCACACCGGTGGCGGCAAAGATCACGTCTTCCGTCACCATTTCATCACGCGAATAAATCTTGTCGAGGTTGGTGATACCGGCCTTTGCCGCACGGGCCTTTTCGTCGTCATTGCGGAAGATCAGGCGACCCTGAATTTGGCCGCCCATGCACTTGAGTGCTGCAGCGGCAAGCACACCCTCGGGAGCGCCACCCGTGCCCATGTACATGTCGATACCGGTCTGCGACGGCTCTGCACAATGCATTACGCCAGCCACATCGCCATCCGTGATCAACCGGATCGCAGCGCCGGTTGATCTGACTTCGGCAATCATCTCTTCGTGGCGTGGACGCTCAAGCACACAGACTGTGATATCGCTCTGGCGACAGCCCTTGACCTTTGCCAGCGCAGCAACCCGTTCACGCGGCGACATATCAAGTGTCACCAGATCATTGGCAAAGCCTGGCCCGATTGCGAGCTTTTCCATGTAAACGTCAGGCGCATGCAGCATTGACCCACGTGGCCCCATTGCAATCACAGTCAACGCGTTCGGCATGTCCTTGGCAGTCAGAGTTGTGCCTTCCAGCGGATCAAGCGCGATATCCACTCCGGGGCCGTTGCCGGTGCCAACCTCTTCTCCAATATAAAGCATAGGCGCTTCGTCCCGTTCGCCTTCGCCGATCACGACGACGCCTGCAATGTCCAACATATTCAACTGTTCGCGCATAGCGTTGACGGCAGCTTGGTCCGCGGCTTTTTCGTCACCACGCCCAATCAAGTTGACCGTCGCAATCGCGGCTTGTTCGGCCACTCGCGCCAAACCCAGGGACAGCATACGGTCGTTGAAATCGGGGCGCGCAGTCATGAAACTCTCCAGTCACGAATAAAGTCAGGTCTTCTGCGTGTTAAGCCTGTGACCCAAGCCTGACAAGGTTGATTGCGCTAAAGCTGTCAGACGTGTTCGATCCGCAGCGCGACTGGCTCGCCCTCGACGACCCGCGTGCCAACCATTGCGGCAAGCGCATTGTCCAACGCGGCCCGCGTGGTTTTATGAGTCACGATCAAAACAGGCGCTGTAAGTTGGTCATGGCTGCGCTGACGCATCCGGTTGATCGAAACACCCGCCTCGCCCAGCACAGCAGCCACCTTGGCCAGCGCACCGGGTTTGTCGAGAAGACTGAGACGCAGATAGTACGGTGCAGGCGTCGCTGTTTTGGCAGGTTTGGATTTGGTCAGGCTCGCGGCTGGCTGACCAAAAGTCGACACGCGGGTGCCGCGCGCAATGTCCAGAACGTCGCCAAGAACCGCGCTCGCCGTGGGGCCTTCACCGGCACCGGCGCCGCGCATGACAATCTGCCCGACCTGGTCACCTTCGATCACGACCATATTCGTGCCACCATCAAGTTGCCCCAAGGGCGATGTGGCAGGCACAAGGCAGGGTGACATGCGTTGCTCTAAACCGCGACCGGTCATCTGGCACACACCCAACAGTTTGACTTTGTAACCCATATCCGCTGCTTGCCGGATGTCCTCGATGCTGACGCGCCCGATACCTTCGAGCTCGACCGCATTAAAATCAACCTGCGTGCCAAAGGCGATCGACGCCAGCAAAGCCAGCTTATGACCCGCGTCGATGCCACCGACATCAAGGTTCGGATCCGCCTCAAGGTACCCAAGGCCATCAGCTTCGGCGAAGGCTTCATCATACGTCAGACCCGCAGACTCCATTCGCGTCAGGATGTAGTTACAGGTGCCATTCATGACACCCATCACGCGTTCGATGTCGTTACCGGCAAGCCCTTCTGTCAGGGCCTTAACAACCGGAATACCTCCCGCAACCGCTGCCTCAAAACGCAGAATCGATCCACTTGCTTCGGCGGCTTCGGCCAATGCCTGACCGTGATGCGCAAGCAAGGCTTTGTTCGCGGACACCACGTCTTTGCCCGCACGCAACGCCGCTTCGGTTGCCGCTTTGGCCGGTCCGTCGCTGCCGCCAACCAGTTCGACAAAAACATCGACATCATCACGCTGCGCCAGTGCGACGGGGTCATCTTCCCAGTCGTAGCTGTCCAAAGGCACGCCACGGTCTTTAACCCGGCTGCGCGCACATACGGCTGAGATTGTAATCGGGCGTCCGCCACGGGTTTCAAGCAACGCGGCTTTCTGGCGAATAATCTTGACGACGCCTGCACCAACAGTTCCCAGACCCGCTATTCCAAGGCGCAGAGGTTCAGTCATTCGGGCAATCCTTTTGCAGTCTGGACAGATTTTGCCCGCAATAGCGCCTTGCGTTCATGGCTGCAACGCCCGTGATCAGGGTTGGACTACGCCATCGTCCATTCGGTCACGTGTTCCTTGGTCGATCACAGGTGTGCGCAAACCGTTAGCTCGATTGCGAAGCGCTGCCGCGCGGGCACGCAACGCGTCGTCATCCGCTTCGGTCAGGTTGGTGTCTTGGTCGGACACAAGCTGCTCAAAGGGCAAAAGGGTTGGATATTCGGCGTTGGGATCACCTCCGGACAATGCGGCATCGACTTCCGGAAACTCCGTACAGGCCGTCGCCACGAATAAAATGATGATCCACGCACGCCACATCCGACTTGCTCCTTCTGTCCCAACTGTCATGCCGCAGCACAAGCGCGCACGCAACCGCGGGCTTGATCTGAACACCTGTTCAGATAATCTACGCGCCATGGCACGAACGGCTGGCTCACATTCAGATATCACTGGGCCTCGTGTCCGCGCAGCAGCCTTGGCCCTGTTTTCCCAACATGGCTATGCCGCGGTCTCGATGCGGCGCATAGCCCAAGACGTCGGTGTACAAGCCGGTGCGCTTTACAACTATACGCCAGACAAGCAATCGCTGCTCTTTGAACTGATGCGCGGACATATGGATGATCTTCTGCAAGCCCGCAGCCAAGAGCCAGCGCTGGAAACACCGTCAGATCGCTTAGAAGCTTTCACGCGGTTCCACATCCGATTTCATCTGGAGCGGCCTGAAGCCGTGTTTATTTCGTACATGGAGTTGCGAAACCTGACGCCTGAGAATTTCGCTGCGATCGAAGACCTGCGCCGTCACTATGAAGGTGAGCTTGAGGCCATCCTCAGAGACGGACGCGATGCCGGCGCGTTTCACGTCGCCGACACCAAGATCACAACACTTGCAATCATTGCGATGCTGACCGGCGTCAACACGTGGTATCGCAGCGGCGGGCGTTTGTCCCTGCCCGAGGTCGAAGCGATTTATTGGGACATGGTCCGCAAAGCCGTGACCTGAACGAGGGTCACAAACCGCAGTAAGCCCTTTTGAACAGTTTTTTCGCGTTACACGGACGTCCCGGCAGGACCACCCGTGAATTCATCAAACGCCTCAAGCGCCTTTGCACCAAACGCCACCGAAGGTCCGCCACCCATATAAGCAATCATGGCCAAAGCCTCGCATAGTTCTTCTCGGGTCGCCTTGAGCCGCACAAGTGATTTGACGTGAAACGCGATACAACTGTCGCATCGGGTTGCAATCGCAATACCTAGCGCAATGAATTCCTTGGTTTTTTCATCTAACGCGCCGTTGCTCTTGGCCGCGCGACCCATCTGGTTGAACCCAGCAAAGGTCTCGGGCGTTTCCTTTTGTAGGACGTCCAAACGCCCCACCGTATCTTTCATGAAGTCTGACCAGCTCATTCGTCTCTCCCTTTAGCGACTCTCATCTGCACCCATCTTTCGCTCCAACCAACGAACAAAAAAGCTGATGATCAAAACCAGCACCAAGTATTCAAGGATTAGCAGCGTGTAGATCTCGAGCGGGCGATACTCCGTCACCACCAATTCATTGGCGCGCCTAGTCAATTCCTGCATGCCGATCACAGACGCAAAAGCGGACATCTTTACGATATAGATGAACTGGTTCGCCAGTGGCGGCAGAATGCGCCGAATGGCTTGTGGTAGGACCACATACCGCATGGTTTGATTGTAGGTGAGCCCAACCGTACGCGCGGCCTCGGTTTGGCCTTTGGGAATGGATTGGATCCCCGAACGGTAAATCTCTGCGGTGAAGGCGCTGTCGGATATGGCCAGTGTGATGATCGCCCCCCAAAAGGCATCAATGGTGATCGGCACGCCCATCGAACGCATCACGACTGGCAAGCCATAGAACACCCAGAATAGCATCGGCAGCAAAGGAATTGCGCGCACGAACTCGATGTAGATGCGCGACGGCAATCGTATCCACCGGTTCGTTGACATCCCCGGCAGCGCCACCAGCAAACCAATCGACATCGACATCACAGCCGCGATCAAGGACAGCTGGATTGTCGCCCAGAAACCGCCGATCAGGAAACGGACGTTCGATTGCCCCTGCGGCGTGGTTGGATCGATCACGTACCACCCCCAGTTGCCGCTGCCCGAACATCCGGCAACGAATAAGAGGGCACCCAGCAGCGCCCAGACTTTAAAAGACCGTGTCATCTGCGCTGCCTCAATGTTGTAAAATCTTGTCGAGAAACGCCTTGAAGCGTTGTGATTTGGGCGCTTCGAAAACCGCCGAGGGAGTTCCAGTTTCGACGATCTCGCCGCCATCCATGAACACCATGCGGTCGGCAACCTTTCGGGCAAACCCCATCTCATGGGTGACCACCAGCATAGTCATGCCCTCTTGTGCAAGCTCTACCATCACATCAAGCACTTCGGAGATCATCTCGGGATCAAGCGCCGAGGTTGGTTCGTCAAAAAGCATGATCTTGGGTTTCATGCACAACGACCGCGCAATGGCCACACGTTGTTGCTGGCCGCCAGAAAGATCGCGCGGTCGTTTGCGCGCCTGTTCCGGGATACGCACCCGTTCCAGATATTCCATCGCCAACGCTTCGGCTTCTTGGCGCGACAGACCACGCGCCTTCATCGGCCCAAGCGTCAGATTTTCGATAACACTCAGATGCGGGAACAGATTGAACTGTTGAAACACCATTCCAACCTCGGCCCTCACCCGCTCTACAGACCCCGGTTGGGCAAGGGAAATACCGTCCACGGTGATGTTGCCGGAATCATATTGTTCCAATCCGTTTACACATCTGATTAAAGTGGATTTGCCTGATCCTGAAGGTCCGCAAATGACAATACGCTCGCCCAGACTGACATTCAGATCGACATTGGTCAGGACTTGGAAGTCACCAAAAGACTTATTCAGCGCACTTATTTCGATGACGCGCTCTGCACTCATTTCGCCCTCCGATCCATCTTTAATGCTCTCGAGATAGCGCGCGCGCCAAAAAATCAGCGTGCCTTGATGGCCGATAGAGCGTTCGACCTATGTAACCTCACGACGACATACACGAAAAGGGAAATACCATGCGTTTTCTGAAATCACTTGGACTAGCGGCGGCTGTTGCCGTTTCTTTCCTCGGCGCACCCGCGTCAGCACAATCCGCGCTACAAGACATTCTGAGTGGCGGCGTCTTGAAAGTCGGTACAACCGGCGACTGGAACCCGATGACCGTGCGCGACCCGGCCACCAACAGCTACAAAGGGTATGACATCGACGTCATGACCGAACTGGCTGCAGACCTTGGCGTTGAGCTTGAGTTTGTGCCAACCGATTGGAAAACTCTGGTCAACGGTGTTGTTGCGGGCAATTACCACATGACAGGTTCCGCATCGATCAGTCCTGCGCGCATGAAAGCGGCCGGGTTCTCGGACAGCTATATCGCTGTCGAGATTTTCCCTTTCACCACCGAAGACAAGATTGACCGTTTCTCGGGATGGGAGTCAATCAACGCGGGCGACGTCAAAGTTGCCACAACGCTTGGCACCAGCTTTGAAGGCATGGTGCGTGAATGGTTCCCTGACTCCGAAATCACCGTGGTCGAAGCACCAGCCCGTGGTTTTCAAGAGGTCCTGTCTGCCCGATCCGACGTATTTGTGACCTCGAATATCGAAGGGGCCACATTGCTTGAGAAGTTCCCGAACCTGCGTCAGATCGAAACCGACGGTCCGCGTGCCCCGTCGCCGATCGCGATGCTGTTGCCGCAGGATGATCAGGTCTGGATCAACTATGTGAACAGCTGGATCGAATTGAAAAAAGCGCAGGGTTTCTTTGAAGCGACGGCAGCAAATTGGGGTCTGTAGGACACCTTTGATATCCAACAAGGAAACCGGCCATTTGGTCGGTTTCTTGCCACCAATTCAGCATTGATCACTTGTCCCGAACGATGTCTTTCGGTCCGACCATATCGACCATCTTGATCATCCAAAACAGAAGTTCGGCATCAGCATCATCCAACGCGTATGACTTCGCCATCTGTTCCGCCTGTGATCGCAGTTTCGGCCATTGGCTGTAAAAATCCACCGCATCTGTGATCTCGACTGAAACGTGCCGTTCGGACATTGGCCGGTCCTTTTTTCGTTACCGTTCTTGGACGTTAGCAAATACAACTTGCGAGCTACTGTGAAATAAGTGTGAACGGCTTGGTTCCCGGGCCAACCACAGCTAGCATCACGCCACGTAAAGGGAGACGCTAACGTGGCCGCAGGGCTGGAAATTTCCTTGTTTGGTTCTTGCGTGCTGCGACGTGCAGACGCGCCTTCGGATGAAATCACCGGGGCGAAACATCGTGCCCTGTTCGCGCTTCTTGTCACCGCACCGCTGAACCGTCGCTCTCGAGGTTTTCTGCAGGAAACGCTTTGGGGGTTTGCGGATTACGAAAGCGGTCATCAGAATCTCCGTCGTGCACTGTCGGACCTGCGCAAGAAAATCGGGGATGATTTCGACCAAATCCTGACGGTCACCAACAAAGAAATCGAAATCGACATGAGCCGGGTCAAAGTGATCGGCCACCCGTCCGACGGCCCTTTCCTCTATGATCTGAATGTGCGCGAAGCGTCGTTCGTTGACTGGCGCGACAGCATCCGCGCTGATCCCAGCGCCGTTAAGGCACTGTGTTTCATCTCGAACAAAAAGGGCCCAACACGGATCAGGCCGCGTGTCTGTGCACTGCCGCTGAACGTGCCCCCGGGCGATCGTGACCTTGCCATCGCGGGAGATTGGATCGCTGAAGAGGCAAGCCGCATGATGTCGCGCTCCAGCTTACTTTCGGTCATTTCGCACCTGTCCGGGCGGGCGATGTCCCAGCGGTTCATCGACATCGTGAATGTCCGCGAGACCTTGGATGTCGACTACCTGATGACCGGCAGTATGCGCCGGCAAGGTGATACCCTGATTGCGGATGTGGATTTCACCGATGTGCAGACCGGAACACTATTGTGGAACCGCCACCTGTCTTGCCCATTTGCCGAGTTTTCACAGGAAGCATCCGCTTGGTTGGTAAATGTCGTACAAACCGTTGGCCGCTCAATCGCCGAGACAACTTTGCATGCGGGGCGTCAAACGCCCTTACCCGAATTGCCGGACCATAAGCTGTTGATCGCCGGGGCCACCGCGATGCATCACCCAAAGCTGGGCGATTTCCTACGCGCGCGCCAATTCCTTGATGAAGCCGCTGCACGCGCGCCCGCGAACCCACATGTGTTTGCGTGGCTGGGAAAATGGTACGTGTTGAGCATCTTCAAGAACTACAGCGCTGACCGCCAGGGCGACACACAAAAGGCGTTGGATTGCACAGCGCGCGCGCTTGATCTTGATCCGCAGTCAAGTTTTGGGCTGACGATAGATGGCTTTGTAAATGGCAATATTCTCAAAAACATGGATGTCGCCGAACGCCGATATTCTGCAGCGCAAGATATCAACCCAAGCGAAAGCCTGTCGTGGCTTCTGCGCGGATCCTTGATGGCGTTTCGAGACGAAGGGCAATCCGCAATCCGCGCCACTACAATGGCCCGCGATTTGTCCCCAATTGACCCGTTCGGCTATTATTTCGACAGCTTGGGCAGTTCGGCATATCTCGCTGGAGGTGAATACGAAAAAGCCTTGGAGCTTGCGGATCGGTCACTTGAATCCAACGACCGCCACATCTCAACGCTTCGGACGCGTATTGCGGCTCTCCACGCGCTTGATCGTGGCCAAGAGGCCCGGAGCACCGCACAGGACCTGCTTCGGCGGTTCCCATATTTCAGTCTGGATGACTATCGAAAAACACATCCCTCTGCTGACAGCAAAACCGGGAAACTGGTGATCAATGCGCTGTCTGCGTCAGGGCTTTCATAAAACGTTTTCAAAAAGGGATATCTGATCATGTCACAATATGGTGGATTTGGCGGGTTCGGCGGCTTTGGTGGCTTTGGCGGATTCGGGGGTTTTGGCGGTTTCGGCGGTTTTGGTGGCGGCACCAACTTTACTGGGCTTGGTGGGTTTCTGGGCAGCGAAGACCCTGGCGGATATGACCCGATGACCACGCATGGTCTTCAGACCACTGCTGAAGGGCTGCGTCACCTGACCGAAGGCGGCACCACGCCAACCGACAAAGAGATGGGCTTTTCTGACCCCAACAACCTAAACGGACTGGCCACGTGGGTGCGAGGGTCGCTGTATGTCAGCGAATTCCTCGCGGGCATCGGATCGGACGCGATGGTGGGAACCGGCGGCGCACCCGACCGTGTGACGCTGTCCTTTGATGGCACCACCTGCCTGACGCTCGACCGGCCTGCAAATGACCTTTTGCGGTCCCAGTGCAGATTGGTGTCGGACTATGCCACTCTTCGGGCAGAACGAAGCGCCGAGATCACATCTCAGCTTGGGTTCCCGACACCCTATTTCGCGATGATCCTGGGCCTGCACAGCGCCCAAAACAAAAAGACGTTCGAACTGATCACGGCCACTCAAGTGGCCGCCGCGCATACCGCGATGATCGTCAAGAACCACCTTGCCATCCGCCGCCCCGACCAGCTGGATGCGCGACTGATGCCAATGATCCCGACGCCGGGACATGGCAGTTTCCCGTCCGCTCACGCGACTGAGGCGTACGCGGTTCTGACCGTCCTCGAAGCCTTGATTACCGCATGGGACAGTCTGTCGGATCAGGGTCAGCGCCTTTCGGCCCTGCGCGGCCTTGCCGAACGCATTGCCGTCAATCGCACTGTGGCTGGCGTTCACTATCCCATCGACAGTTGGGCGGGCGCAGCTCTTGGGCGCATCGTCGGTCAGGTCGTTCTAAACCGCGCTGGTGCGGGAACACCCATCGAAGATTTGGCTTATGTCGCGGGTGACCACGACTTTTTCGACGAAGATCAGCGCGATCGCACCATTGCTGCGACCAAGGGGCTTTCGACCACAGGCACGACCGTCACCCTTGACAGCAAACCCACATTCTCGTGGCTTTGGTCCGGTGCCACAACCGAAGCGCAGAAGGCTTGAGCCATGTTCCCAAATCGCCATGATCACGAACGGATCGACAAATACACGGGTCCCTACGAGCGCTGGATTTTCTCCCAAGACCTTGGTCGTCCCTTTGCCTTTCCTGCCATTCGCAAAGGTCCATCAACGCATATAACAGCGCTGATGGAGGGCGACGGTATGCTGACCATGTTGGACGACCTCGAAATCCGCATCCCGCCGCTTTGGAAGGACAACCCAGACGTCACCCCGTTTGTCATGTGGAATAAATCGGTCGATCCAGAAGAAACCGACCACCACGAGGACGTCGAATTGGCCAAGTGCTTGCATGGCCTGAACGGCACCCGTTACCGGCTCAATATGCCCATCGACCCCGCCACGTGGCCAGAGACCTACACACCGGGTGCGACACCGGCTGAGTGGCAAGCCCCCAAGGTCAAACCCCGCGTGATCATTGGAGTAATAGACGACGGCATCCCCTTCATGCATCGCGCCTTTCGCGACGCTGAAGGTGACTCACGGATATCGCTTTGCTGGCTGCAAGCCGCCCGCGCGAATGCGTCCGCCGCAGTGCCCTTTGGTCGGGAAATTACCGGACATCAGATCGACACCCTGAGGGCCGAACACGGAGAGAGTGAAATCCGGGCATATCAAGCTGCTCAGGCCATTGACCGCGACTTACCAGAAATGGACACGGTGTTGATGCATCATGCCACGCATGGCGCGCACATCTCGGGCATCGCCGGTGGGAATGATCCTTTCGTGGGCGCGACAGACCTGCCTGATGACGCCGCGATCATCGCGGTGCAATTGCCAAACACCATCGCGTGGGACACGTCTGGGTTTGGTAAGGAAATGATGATGCTCAGCGCGATTGAATACATCTTCAACCGTGCCAGGATGATTGCCAAAGCGTACAACAGCCCGGAAATCCCGCTCGTGATCGACTTCAGCTACGGCTGGAGCGCAAATCGGCATGACGGGGAATCCAGTTTCGAACGTGCGGTCGAGGCGTTGATCACGGATCGGCGAAAAAGCCAGCCGTGCACAGAATTGGTCATGCCAACGGGCAACAACTTTGCCAACGACATGCATGCACGCATTTCGTCTACTGACTGCGCGGATCGCACCTACAGCATTGGTTGGCAGCTTAAACCCGACGACCGCACGCCGAGCTATCTTGAGATTTGGCTACCGCCGGACTGCGACCCCAAAAGCTGGACCATCACAATCAAACCACCGCCCGGCAACGATCCAGCGTTGGAAACCAGTATTCCGGTTTCGGCTGATCCGTTGCTCAAAGATGGCGACCCGCGACGGTTTGTTGAGCTTGAGCAAGACGGTAAAAACATTGGTCAATTGTCGGCTGACAAACATCTGAACAACCGCTGGCGCGTAATGCTGGCCATGATCCCGACCGCTGGTGGTCTTGGGGCGGAAAGGCGCACACCGGTTGGAATGTGGACCATCAAGATCGACATGGGCGCGGATCCTCTTGCAACAGATGACCATATCGATATCTGGGTGCAACGCGATGATGACCCGACGCAGTTGGGCACCGGTGGTCAACAAAGCTATCTTGTTGATCTGGCCCGCCCAACACCGCCTCGCAGGTTCGAGCCAAAGGCCCTGACACCCGTACGCGGATTTGGTTGCCTCAATGGGATTGGTACAGCTCCATCCGTTTTCCGGATCGCGGGCTATACGCAGTCGACGCTGAAACCCTCAAGCTATAGCGGCAGCGCTTCAATCACCGTCGATGCTAAGGGCACGGAACGGGTTGATGCCAACTTGCCTGCCGCCACCGCCGTCGCCGATCAGGGCTGGTTCAAACCCGGATTGCCGTCTATCGGCGTGCTGTCCGGATCCGGTGCGCGGATCATTGGAACAAGTGCGGCGGCAGCGACAGCAACGCGGTTGATTGCTCTAAACTACATAGCCGGCAAACCAACCTGCGAAGGGTTCGAGACCCTGTATCAAGACGGCGATCCAAGCGCGCAAACCCTCTCAAGAACAGGGCATTACCGCGTCCCACCAGTTTGCAACACTGCCCCGAAACAAAGTCCAGAGCAGCCCTTTATCGGGGTGTGAAAACCGCACTCACAGCGTACTCACTCACCCAACGTAAACCACCCCTTTACCCTTGGGATTGTGTTGAGCGGCACCTGCCAGCGCCGCGCACGATCCCTCGGAGTAAAGACAATGACGTTCCAAATGCAATCACACGGTGGGGCGCAGGCGAAACGCGCGCCCACCGCCAAACCCCAACTTCTAGAAGCCCTACGCCCCGCCGATGGAGATATCGCCGTAGACGAGGCCGCTGATTTCGGCTTTCTGCTGCCGCCAAGCGGCGATGCAGGCCAATACCTTCCCGATGTACCGGAGGCTGATCTCGACCAATTGGGGGATCTTATGGTGCCAGACGTCGATAGCATCGACGCAACGCCTGACGGAGGCATGGCACCGGTTTTAACATATTGGGGCCAGTTCCTTGACCACGAGATGACAGCCCGCACAGACCGCGAAAGCGATCTTACCAGCATCGATGATCCAACGCCCAAAGCATCCGGACAAGAGATCGAACGCAAGCTCAAGAACGCGCGCACCCCGCGCTTTGATCTGGACTCGGTTTATGGCGGGCTGCCGGTTGGTACGTTTTCTGACCCAGCCACTCAACACGCCGCTTCGGTCCTGCGCACCGGCCTACGCCATCCCGTTCACACCGCCAAGATGCGCGTTGGCACAGCTGTTGAACCCGGCCCCCTCCCAGACGACACGCTTGATCCGCACCGCGATCTGCCGCGCTTTCACCAGGTCGAACAAAAGGTTCGTGATGCTGCGCTAGACATTGCTCGCGCGCAGATGGACACGGAGAGTTTTGCCAAGTTCGAAGCTGGTCTTCCCAAGCGCGCACTGATCGGTGACATGCGCAATGACGAGAACATCATCATCGCGCAATTCCACCTGAGCTTTCTGCGGTTCCACAACAAGGTCGTAGATTTCCTGACCGCGAATGACACCGGTTGGATTGCCGATTTCGACGCAGCCAAATCCCTGACCAAACTGCATTACCAATGGCTCGTGGTGCACGGGTATCTCAAAGAGATCTGCGATCCAGCGGTGGTCACCCGCATCCTCGACACCCGCAACGCGCATTATGATGCCTTCCGCGCCGACTATGCCGCGCGCAATCCGGGGCGTGTGGTCGGCAACGTGATCCCACTGGAATTCTCGGTTGCCGCGTTTCGGTTCGGTCATTCGATGGTACGTAATATCTACGACTACAACCGTACGTTTGGACGCCCGAACGGTACGGCCCCGTTCGATCAGGTCTTCGCCTTTACCGGCGGCGGCGGCATCGGCGCGCGGTTTGGGCTGGACCTGAACAGCATTCCCAAAAACTGGGTCATTGACTGGGCGCGGTTCGTGACACCGGATGCCAGCTTTGCCGATGGCGGCCCACAGCGTGTGGCGCGTGCTGTCGATACCGTGATCGCACCGCCGCTTGGCGACATGGCAAACGAAGGCGCAGATTTCGATGCCGCAACACCTGATGGCGCCGCTCTGCGCGCGCTGTTCCGCCACCTCGCCCGGCGCAACCTCCGGCGCGGCAAAAGCCTCCGTCTCCCCACTGGGCAAGCCTTGCACGCACATCTGCAAAGCATCGGTGCTGTTACAAGCGGTCCGCAGAATGACGTGCGCGTATGGCTCGACAACAAGCCCGAGCTTGCGGCCTTCCTTGACGGGCATGCGTTCCGCGAAGCCACACCGCTTTGGTTCTATTGCCTGGCCGAAGCTGAAGGCTCACCAGGTCCGGGATTGGGCGAAATGGGCAGTTGGATCGTTGCTGCAACCTTTATCGGCGCGCTGATGGACGACGCAGATTCAGCCCTGTCGCGCGAATTCTCGCCCGAGCAAAGCCCTTTGCGTACACCGGATGGTGATCCGATCGACTCGATCGAGCGGTGGATGCGCTTTGCGGCGGTCCTCGCCTGACCGCCTTGGCTGGTCCTTTCCTCCCGGGGGCCAGCCACCCTTTTTCCTTTGACACCTGAGGAGCCTGCCATGTTGCCCTTTGATGACTTTCAGGTCGAAACCTTTCTGCGAACGGGCGAATACCAAGATACGCTCCGCGCTGAAATGGGGGACGACCTTTACGAAGACCTATCGCACCTTGCCCACCAACTGGAACGCGAGGCCCCGCTGCTCGAAACTCGACGGCGCAAGGTGTTTATCCTGCCCGGCATCATGGGCAGTCGTCTGAGCGCCATTCGAAATGGGCAGGCGGATCTTGTTTGGGTACATCCATCTGATCTTGCGACGGGCGGAATTTCCAAGCTGAAATGGGGCGCAAGCGTGGCCGCCACGGGCACGTTGCTCGCACCCTACCTGCGTATGAAGCTGCGACTGAAGCTGGCTGGGTTCGACGCCGAATTTATGCCCTTCGATTGGCGGCAATCGCCCGCCGTTGCTGGTAAGATGTTGATCGACCGTATCCGCAGTCGCGGTTTGACGGATGTGTCTCTGGTCTGCCACTCGATGGGCGGTCTTGTTGCCCGCCAGATGGCTTTTGAAGACAAAGACGACACTCTCATTTCACGGGTTGTCACCATTGGCACGCCCAACCACGGCTCATACGCGCCGGTGCAGGTATTCGATCTGAGCCATGACATGTTGGGTCCGCTAGGTTTTGCCGATTTGTCTCATGACCGCCAAACCATTTTCGAGAAATACCTGCGAGGCTTCCCCGGTTTGGTCGAGATGATGCCCAACCCAGATAAACGCCCGGATGAGACCTATTTCAGCCGATCTTTCTGGCCGAACGGTGCGATCCCGCCCACCTCGAACACGCTGCGGGCAGCAAAGCTTGGGCGACATGACTTACCACAACCCGATGCGCGGTTTCATCAAATCGTTGGGACAGGCGAAGAAACTGTTGTGGGTGCCGACAAGACCGCCAGCGGTTTTGTCTACCACAGGTCGTTCGACGGCGACGGAACCGTTCCACGTGACCTGGCCGAAATGGGCGATGTCGCGCGGTATTATTGCGAAGGCGCGCATGGCTGGCTGTGCAATCGGTCTGACGTGATTGCCGGCACAATCGATCTGATCGGCACCGGCGCGACACATGCGTTGGACAGCACGCCGCGTATTCGCGCGGTCGAAGGCGTAATGCCAGGTCTGGCCAGCAAAGACCTGCGGCTGGAAACCCTGTCTGCGTTGCCGCCAGTGCGGGAAACCGACTTTGCTGGATCGTTCCTTTCTGGCAAAGCTGATATCGCACCCCCGATGGGAGCTGTCATATCGGACATGAACCAGACCGATCCAAGTGCTTATCCGCGTGCCATTGTCGATGCTGCAAGTTTGCGCTGGAAAGCGTCGGATGCGGAACGCAAGACGGTGATCCAATCACAGCACGAGGCACGCCCACTGGGCGCAGAAACCCCACAAAGGATCGACGCCTACACGCGCCGTCTTTTGACACTGGTGGATGCCGCCAGCGCCAACGGACAGGGTCGCAAGTTGAGCCGCGAGCTTGAGACCGCGTTGGAGGGGCTAGAGGCATCTGTTCCTGAAGCGCACCCACCGACAGGTGTGACAGCCGCGATCCTTGAACGGGTCATTGGCGAAGCCGAGGAATTCCTATCGGTCATGTTCATCAAACGCGCCTTGGTCGCCGCGCGTGCGGTTGGGCGCGTCGTTTCCACGTCAACAGGGCAAGGATTTGGCACCGGGTTCCTGATTGCGCCGGGTGTTTTGATGACCAACCACCACGTTCTGCAAAACAACTTTGCCGCAAGCCGCGCGTCGGTCCAGTTTCGCTATGAGTTGGACATCGACAGCCGCCAGACGACCGGCCATTGCTTCGCGCTAGAACCCAACCGTCTGTTCCACGCCAACGAGCGTTTGGATATGGCCATAGTTGCGGTCGCACCAATCAGCGAGGACGGCGTACCGCTTACCGATTTTGGCCATCTTCCGCTGATCGGAGTCGAAGGTAAAATCCGCAAAGGTCAGCCGGTCAACATCGTCCAGCACCCGCTGGCCGGGCGCAAACAGGTGGTGTTCCGGGAAAGCCTGCTTACCGCCCTGCCCCCAGACAGCGATTACGTGGCGCACTATACCGGCGACACGCAACCCGGGTCATCCGGCGCACCCGTGTTCAGTGACCTATGGGAAGTTGTGGCGCTGCACCATTCCGGGGTGCCCGATCAAACCGAGACAGGACACTACGTAACCGTTGATGGAGGCATCTGGAACCCGTCCACTGATCCCGAAATGAAAACCGTCAAATGGATCGCCAACGAAGGCATCCGCGTGTCACGGATCGTGGCGCATCTCAAAACGGTTGCAGATCAACTGTCACGCGATGGCTCTCTGGGGGCCGAGTTGGTCGAAGATGTGCTCGCCCGTGGACGGGACGCGGTTCACACCGGTGGGTTCTTGAAAGGCCCAGCATCCCCCGAAGAGCGTGCGCCTGCGGTCTTTGAGCAAAAAATACGCCCCGGCCAATCTGCGGGCATAACCATCCCAGTGCATTTTGACATTTCTTTTGGGTCGTCAAACAGCACGCGCGTTTCTGGATCGACTTAGACACCGGTCTTGGCAGAGCTGATCTACTGTAGGCTCTGCTGTCTTATGCTGCCCCCTGCCTACGCCGCGAGATAACGACCAGCATCAAGATCGTTACAAGATACGGAAGGCTAGACAGAACCTGTGATGGCAGCCCAACGCCCACAGCCTGCGCGGTTAGTTCGCCCAAGGACAAAATGCCGAAAAGCAGCGCACCAAAAGCCACACGACCGGTTTGCCACGTCCCGAACACCACAAGCGCCAACGCGATCCATCCCCGGCCTGCGATCATACCGTCAGCCCAAAGCGGCGTATAGACCGTCGACGCATAGGCGCCAGCTAGTCCACACATTGCGCCACCAAATGCCACAGCCACCAAGCGTATCAGTACCACTGGATAGCCGATGGACCTTGCGGCATCGGCATTTTCACCTACAGCCGCAATGATCAGCCCAAGCTTGGTCCGGTTCAGAACCCACCAAAGTGCGAGGGTTCCGAGGATAGCAAGCCAAACAACAATGTCCTGCGTGAGAAGGGTTGGACCGATCACAGGGATATCTGACAGAACCGGCAGGCCGAGCTTTGGCAAGCCTTTGATCGTCAGGCTTTCGTAAGTCTTGCCGAACAATGCCGACAGTCCAAGCCCCAGCACACCAATCGCCAGTCCCGCTGCGACCTCATTGGCGCGCACGCCGATCACGAGCGCCGCGAAGAACATCGCGAGCACGGTGCTGACCGCAGCGGCAGCAACAAATCCGACAACGTGTGACCCGGTGTGGTAAACACAAATAAACGCGATGGCCGCACCAATCGCCATCATCCCTTCAAGCCCGAGGTTCAACAGCCCGGTCTTTTCGACCACCATTTCCCCCAATGCGGCCAGCAGCAGCGGCAATGCAGCGGCCAGCGTTCCGGCCAAAAGAAACTCCAAGCCGCTCATGCTGCCACCTTGCGATCAATCTCGATCCGGAATCGGATCAGTGTGAAGGTCAGAAGATAGAAAAACAGCAGCAGCCCTTGGAACACTTCGACCGCGGCCACGGGAAGGCCTGCCGACACCGTTGCACTATCCCCACCAATATAAATGACCGAGATCAGAAAGCTGGATGCGATGATTCCAAGCGGGTTCAGGCCTCCGACATAGGCGACGATAATGGCGGCGTAGCCATAACCGGACGTGACCGAGCGCTGTAGCTGACCCAAAGGCCCGGCAACCTCGCTTGCTCCTGCGATGCCAGCCGCCAGCCCGCCAAGACCCAGCCCAAGCCACACCATCCGGGGTGCGGAGAAACCCGCATAGAGTGCCGCGCGAGGTGCCAGACCAGCAGTCCGAAGCTGATATCCGCGAAAGTGGTGTTGCATCATCAGGTAGGCAAAAACGCTCGCGAGCAGGGAAAAGATCAGGGAAATGTTCGTGCGTGTTCCGTCGAACAAGATCGGAAGCAATGCATTATCAGGGAACATTACTGATTGCGGAAAATTGAACCCACGCGGGTCTTTCCAAGGACCAAGCAGAAGATAATTCAGAATTTGGACTGCAATGAGCGCCATCATGAGCGTGACCAGTATCTCGGACGCGCCGAACCGGGTGCGCAAAGCCGCCGCAATCAGGGCATAAACCGTTCCACCCAGCGCGCCAAAGGCGATCATCGCGGGCAACATCATTGGAAAATTCCCGTCTGGGAAGTAGACCGGCAAAGCAGATGCGCAAAGCGCACCGACTATGAATTGGCCTTCTGCCCCGATATTGAACACGTTGGCGCGGAAACCGATGGCAAGCCCCTGCGCAATCAGCAAAAGCGGTGCCATTTTCAGCAATACTTCGGAAAAGCTGTACCAGCTCAGAAACGGCTTTAGCAGCAGCGCATGCAATGCCGCACCGGCGGGTTTGCCCAGCGCCGCGAACAGAACAAGGCTTGCCAGACAGGTGAACAGCAGCGCCAGGACGGGTGCTGTGAACATGGCTAAACGGGATGCGGCATCGCGGCGGATCAGGCGAATTTTCAACTCTCAGCCCCAATCATATACCGGCCAATTTCTTGCGGGGTTGTGTCGGCTGCATCAAGCGCCGTGGAAAGCTTGCCGTTGTGCAGGACATGCAATTTGCTGCACAGCTCAAACAACTCGTCCATTTCCTCAGAAATCACGAGGATCGCGCAGCCCTGATCGCGCATCTCTAGCAGGCGCCGCCGGATCGCGGTGGCGGCACCAATATCGACACCCCATGTGGGTTGCGACACCAGCATCACGTCTGGGTTCAGCATGATTTCACGCCCAAGGATAAATTTCTGAAGGTTCCCGCCTGACATTGCCCCCGCTTCTGCATCCGGGCCAGGTGTGCGTACGTCAAACGCCTCAATACACTCACGGGTAAAAGCACGTTCGGTTGCGCGTTTGATAAACCCACGCGTCAGCATATTGCGGCTGTGGGCGGTCAAAAGGCTGTTGTCGGCCAGCGACATCTCCGGCACTGCACCCCGCCCCAACCGTTCTTCGGGCACGAAGGCAAACCCCAGTTTGCGTCGCGCCAAAGGGCCAAGATATCCAACCTTCTTGCCCATAATTTCAATCATACCCGGTTCATGCGCGCGGGTTTCGCCGGACGCCAAGGCGGCTAGCTCTTGTTGGCCATTACCAGATATCCCCGCAATCCCAATGATTTCACCACTGTGCAGTTTGAGATCGATTCCTTCCAGCGTGGTCCCAAATCGGCTAGCGCGCGGGTGGCTCAGCGCATTCAGGCGCAGGCGTTCTGCTCCCGGAGGACGCGGCGCGGGATGGGCCACGTTGGGCATCTCGCGCCCAATCATCAATTGCGCGAGCGACCGTGCGTCGTGTTCGCGTGGATCAATGCGTCCCGTCACTTCGCCACCGCGCAGCACACTCGCGGTGTCACAAAGTTCACGGATTTCATCTAGCTTGTGCGAAATGAACAGGATCGCCATGCCTTCGGTCTGCAGCTTGCGCAGGGTTTCGAACAGACGTCGCACATTTTGGGGCGGGAGAACCGATGTGGGTTCATCTAGGATCAGCAGTTTTGGATTGAGCAGCAAACAGCGAATGATCTCAACCCGCTGACGTTCGCCGACGGACAGGCGATGCACCATCGCATGGGGATCAACCGACAGACCAAACTGATCCCCCAAATCGGTGATCCGCTGGGCAAGTTCAGCCGGTTTGCCGGGGATCATCAGCGATACGTTCTGAACGACACTCAGCGTCTCAAAAAGTGAGAAATGCTGGAAGACCATTCCAATGCCCAGCGCCTGAGCGTCAGAGGGACGGGCAAGGTCGACTTCTTGCCCGTTCCAATAAATATGGCCCGCGTCCGGTTGTTCGACCCCGTAAATCAGCTTCATCAGGGTCGATTTTCCGGCGCCATTTTCGCCAAGCACGGCATGGATTGACCCCGCATAAACGTCGAGGTCAATCTCTTTGTTTGCCTGGACTGTGCCATAGCGCTTTGAAACTCCTGCGAGCCTCAGAAGCGCTGGCTGGGTCATGACGGCAACGGCGTGGTCACGCCAGTAACATGCCAATCCATACTGATGATCTCGGCGTCGGTCATCGCAACACCATCCGCGACGCGCTCTGTGCCTGTTTGATCGGTAAGCGGGCCTTTAAAGACCACAAAGTCGCCCGTCGCAATCTCGGCCTGCTTTGACGTGATCTGTTCGATCATGTCCGCAGGAATGTCTGGGTTCCAATCGGCGGTGAAGACAACGTCATCTTCCATGCCCAGCCAGTAGTTGGCGCTTGGGAAGTCGCCGGCAACGTGACCATCGACAAGGTTTTTAAAGTGTGGACCCCAATCTGTCCCGACAACGCCAAGATACTTGGACGGCGCGTATTTCTTCATCGAGGAATTGAGATTGTAGGCATATACGCCCGCCTCTTCGGCGACGGCAATTACCGACGGAGTGTCTTGCGCGTTTGAGAAGAGCACATCAACGTCCTGCGAAATCAGCGCCTTGGCGGCCTCTTGTTCGGAGGCCGGATCAAACCAGCTGTTGACCCATACCACACTCATTGTGATTTCGGGATCGACCGACAGCGCACCGAGCATAAAGGCGTTGATCGATGTAATCAGTTCCGGGATTGCAAATGCGCCGACGCAGCCAATTTTTTTGGTTTTCGTGAGTGACGCAGCTGCCATACCCATGAGGTAGGTGCCCTGCCAGTATTTGGCCGTGAATGGGGCGAAGTTCGGTTCAACCAGATAGCCCGAAGCGTGAATAATCGACACATCGCGGTTGCGCTTGGCAATCTGGATGCCGCCATTCTGGTACCCGAACGAGCCGAGCAACAGAACTTCATTGCCTTCTGCCACCAGACCGTTCGCGATGCGATCTGCATCGGGGCCTTCGGCGATGTTTTCGAGAACGGTCACTTCAAGCCCGTCGCCATACGCATCTTTAACTGTGCGGACGCCTTCCATCAGCGTGTGTGACCAGCCAACATCAGCTTCCGGTGATGGCAGAACGACCCCCATCTTGATCACGTCCTGCGCGGCAGCGCGCAGTGGTAAAGCGATCGCGGTTGTGGCAGCGAGCGAGCCTTTGAGAAAGCTTCGGCGTTTGAGTGTATCAGACATGGTTATCCCCTGTTGGTGTTTGGCAGAATTGTGTGAAGTGTGTCTTCGGCAGCGGCAAATAACGCGCCTTCGTCGAGCCCCGGAAACTCTCCGTTCTGCCAGACGATGCGACCGTTGATCATTGTCAGGTCAGTAGGCGAGCCGACGCCGACTTTGGCCAAAAGGCTGATCGGATCGTGGCGCGTGCCGATGTAATCAAGCTTGCGGGTGTCGATGGCGAACAAGTCCGCCGCCATACCCGGGCGCAGCGCGCCGATATCATTCCGTCCCAAAAGCGATGCACCACCTTCAGTGGCATAGTGCAGGAATTGCCCCGGCACTGGCACGCCGTCCTGCCGCGTTGACGCCACAAGGCACTGCAGCATGTAGGCAGAATGCACACAGTGCATCAGGTTCGAATTGTCGTTCGACGCAGCACCGTCAACGCCCAACCCAACTCGGACGCCCAGCGCGTCCATCGCTGGAATGTCGGTCACTTCGGCCCCGACCAGATAGACGGGCTCCGGACAATGCGAAACTCCGGTGCCTGACGCGGCAAGCTTGGCAAGTTCGTTGCGGGTCAGTTCCCAAGCATGGGCATAAAACGTATCCGACCCGGCAAAGCCAATCTCGGCGCAATAGTCCACAGTGCGCATGCCATGCACCTGCTCAACGACCGGGCTTTCGCCCTCGCCAACATGGCTGTGCAGGATCACGCCCTTGTCGCGAGCAAGGCTGACGGATTGCTCGAACGTTTCGCGGTAGCAATTGACCGGCTGACAGGGCGCGACCGCAACCTGACGCATCGAGAACCGCGACGGATCATGGAACGCATCGATCGCCCGTTCGCAATCGCCAATGAATTCGTCTGTGCTTTCGAGCATCTCGTCTGGGATCGTGCTGCCCTCGGATTTAGGCAGCGTGTTGCCCCCTCGACCTGCGTGAAACCGCATGCCCAAAAGCTCTGCTGCTTCGAATTGGCGGTCGATGATCCGCGATCCGGCATGTCGGGGAAAGCAATACTGGTGGTCGAACGCCGTAGTGCAGCCGTGCTTGATTAGCTCGGCCATCGCCACGACCGAACTGTGGTAAAAACAGTCCTCAGTCAGGCGCGAAAAGATCGGATAGATGCGGTCCAGCCATTCGATCACTGAATAGCGGGTCCAGTCCAGCTCAGCCCGGTTGCGGACGAAGCACTGAAAGAAGTGATGATGCGTATTGACGAGTCCGGGATAAATGAAGTGCCCAGTGGCATCTATCACCTCGGTCCCTTCGGGCGCGTCTTTCGACAAGTCCGGACCAATCGCACTGATCGCACCGTTTTTGCACAGAACATCCTGACGCCAAAGAACCGGGTCGTTTGCAGACGTGATGATTGCTTCGCAGGATTTGAGAAGGAGAATGCTCATGCCGGATGCGCCAATTCGTGCAAACGGTGGATACCTGGCATTTCAATGAACCCGGGCAAGGAACGGATCGCCCGCATCCAAAGCCGGATCGACGGGTATGGATCAAGACTGACACCGCCATCTGGCGCCAGCGCCGTGTTCGGGAAGCAGGCAATGTCGGCGATGGTTGGCTGTGAACCAGTCAGAAACGTCTCGCCATCAAATCGTTGTTCGGTCAATCGCTGTTCCAGTTGGCGAAGCGCCAGATTGCCCTGTGTACGCACCACGTCGATATCGGCGTCATATCCCAATATGTCGTGCAGACGCGCCAACCCAAGGGTGTCGTTCAAGCCAGACGCAAATGACAGCCAATGGTCATCATCGTCGCTTTGCCATGTTGGCGTGTCGGCGATGAGGTGTCGTAGTATTTCGGCGCTGTCGGTGAGGATGACATCCCCGTCTTGCAGGATCGGCAATGTTCCTTTGGGGTTCAGGGCCAACATCTCGGGCGATTTGTGTTCGCGGGCTGGATGAAAATTAACGGCCCGCAATGACAGGTCTTTGCCCAGCAGCGCTGCCATCAAGCGTATTTTGTAGCAACTGGCGCTGAGAACGTAGTCGTATAGGATCATGCTGCCACCAACTGCGCGCCATAGGTGTACCCAATTTTTTTGAGCCAACGGCGATACGCGACCGATGTCATATCAGCCTGTGTTGGTGCCTCCATTCCCGGATCCAACGGCAGCTTACGTGGGATCTGATTTTCAAGGATCGATCTGTCCTGCATGAAAATCAGTTGCTGAAAACTGACCATCTCGGCCATCGTGGAATCATCATCATAAAGCGCCATCCACGGCCAAACCTCGCACCATTCATCAGTCAATGGCTGAACGAACAGCGTGATGATATCCCATTCGCCGGGGCGCGGCGGGCACGTCTTGTAAAGCACCGAACAGGTCGGTGCAGGCACGCGGTACATATATTCCGTAGTAATCCCGCCTTCTGCGGATTTGGCGGCTTGCGGTTGAAAAAACTTGACCTTGGTTGCCCAAACTTCATCCACCTCTTCTCGGATCTTCACGTCGTAGCGATCTACCTCGGTATGCGGCTCGGCTCCAAGAATGTCGGTATGCACAAACGGGAAATGCGCGATGTCAAGGAAATTCTCTACTGCGCGCAAGGGTGAGCATTTTACCCGAACCGACCCGACATCGACCAACCGACGCCCGGGTGCGTCGACTTCGGGAATGGTGAACAGATCACGATTGGGCTGACCCGGGCTGGTCCAGAGATGGCCAAAACGTTCGACTGTCGGCAGTGCCTTACCTGCAGCATCTTTGACCCAACATGTCCCATCATCAAGACCCAGAATGATCTTGCGTCCCAGCAGCAACGTTTCGCGCGGTGCGTCGATGCCCGAGATCATCGCAACGGGATACCAATGGTTGTCTATTGCATCGCTCATTTCACAGCCCCCTCTAGCATAACCCTCATCTCTTCGAGCCAGCGCGAAACATCTTTGCGATCATGTTCCGGTGCCGCGAGCGCATGCACGACGCATTGGGTCTCGCTACAGGGTTGCACGGCCAATAGCGCATCATAATCAGATACCACTGCGACAGTTGTCGATGCCCCTGCCCCAAAATGCGCCGCAAGGTTTGCCGCCGACATGAGGACTGGCAGCGATCGAACGGGCTTGCGCGCCCCAACGTCCGGCGGCGGTTGATCCGTGTCGCCGAGCGAAACCCAAATAACACCACCAGCCTCAACGCAGCGGTAGGTCGGAACGCAAATCGTATCTGGAGGTGTGAGTTTCGGATGGGCTGGGATGTAGTCGCAAGTGCCCGCCTCGTTATATTGCCAGCCATGGTAGATGCAGGCCAGCGTTTCGCCGCGCACAAACCCATGTGACAGACGCATGCCGCGATGTGGGCAGCGGTCAGACCACGCATGGTAGACGCCGGACGGCGTACACCAGATGGCAAGTTCCGTATCATCTATGCGGCTTGGGATTACGATGCCGGGCGGGACATCTTCTTTCAAAGCAACAGCAATCCAGTCCATGTCCGCTCCACGTAAGTCGCGCCAGACTAGACAGAGCCGCTTTGACTTATCAATCACTGGATCGTTGAAACTAGGGCAAAAACCGAAGCACTTGCCCAATTATTGCACTAAGCGATGAAAATGTGATCGCTTACCTTTTCAGGCGCACGCATCGGTTGTGATCGTCACAGTTTCGACCAACACGCTTTCAGGACCAAGACTCGCCCCAAGCGCCAAAGCTTGCAGCATTTCCTCTGCCCCCTGCGCCGTGACCTCAAGGCCCGTTGCAACCGATTGCGTTTTCACTGCGACCAATCCTAGCTTGTGCGCGTGCTTGGCAATCCAGTTCAGAAAGTCGTCACTGTGCACATCGCCGGTCAAGTGGATTTTAGCCGACACGATGGAGGACACCGGTTTCACCTCTAGTCTTTGGTCAAATGCGATTTGGCCATCATCATATGAACACCCTTTTCGCGGTTCACCGATTGCGTGATGCGCAAATCACCAGCCAAGGAACACAGCATGTATGCGTCGGCGCGGCTGATCCCGAGGCGGTCTGACAGAACTGAAATCATCCGGCGTAAGGCGATCTCGACACAAACGTCGAGATCGGGATGCATGCCCATGGTGATGTAATGCGTTGGTGTTTCAGCTTCAGGATAAGTCACATCCAGATCACGGCGCACCGTCAGCCTGAACTTGCCCTGCAATGCGGTTTCAATCGCGGTGACACAGACTTCGCCATCGCCCTGTGCGCCATGCCCGTCGCCACAGGAAAACGACCCGCCTTCAGTAAACACCGGCAAGTAAAGCGTCGTGCCAGCAACCAGTTCCTTGTTATCCAGATTGCCGCCATGCGCACGCGGCTCGATCGTTGAAATGCGCCCCCACTCAGGCGGCGGTGCGACGGCCATTACCCCAAAGAACGGCGCAAGCGAGAGCTTGGCACCCCATGGCATTTTCGCCTCACCACGTTCGATATCTAGCGGGATGGTGTTGTGGTGAAACTGATCAAAATCGAGCGGCAATGTGCCCGCAAGCGGACGGATGAAGTTGTACCCCCAGTCCTGTCGCAACTGGACATCAAGTATATCAATCTGGAGGACGTCCCCAGGCTTCGCCCCCTCAATGGCAACCGGTCCTGTCAGGATATGCCCCGGCGCGGTCGGCTCTCCGGCTTTGTGCATCTCCAAAAGCTCTGGCGGAACGTGAAACCCGTCACCTGGCAAAACAGCTTTGCCGCCTGAGACGGTATTCATCGTCACCTCACTCCCGCTGGCAATGGTTGCAACCGGATCAAGCGACGCGTCGAAATAACCCCAATGGCAGTTCTTCGGCCCAGCATTGATGATCATGTCGGCAGCCTCTGTTCAGCAAGGGTCACCCAATATGAACAGCCCGTTGGAATCACATCGTCGTTGAAATCATATTCCGGGTGGTGCAGCCCCGGCCCCTCACCGATTCCAAGCTGGATGTATGCGCCCGGACATGCCCGAAGCATATAGGCGAAATCCTCACCACCCGTGGTACGAGGCGCATCGGTGATGCAAACGCCAGCCACGTCTTTGGCTGCACTGATGCAATATTCGGTTTCGACCTCGTGGTTCTCCATCACGGGATAGGGTTCTTCATCGAACCCAAACTCCGCTTCTGCGCCATAGCTCTCGGCTGTCAGGGTCGCGAGCGCCTTGATCCGGTCCATCGTCTTTGCGCGCACGTCCATGTCGAAACTACGGACAGTGCCGCGCAGAATGACGTGTTCGGGGATCACATTGAATGCGTCCGATTCCGTTCGAAACGACGTGACAGATACAACCAAAGGCTGCTGTGGATCCGTGTTGCGCGACACCACGGATTGCAGCGCCATCACTATCGCAGACGCCGCAAGCGTGGTGTCCACCGTGTTATTGGGGCGCGCAGCATGTCCGCCTTTGCCGCGCACATTGATGTGGAAACTGTCAACTGCTGCATAGAACGCGCCCGGTCGGATCGCGAACTGACCTAATGGCAAAAGCGGCGAGTTGTGGAGGCCATAAATTTCCGCGATGCCGAACTTTTCAATCAGACCATCCTGCACCATTGCTTCGGCCCCGGCGCCGCCCTCTTCAGCGGGTTGGAAGACCACTGCGACAGTGCCATCAAAATTGCGCGTCTCAGCTAGGTACTGCGCCGCCCCCAAGAGCATCGCCGTGTGCCCGTCATGCCCGCAGGCATGCATCTTGCCGGGCGTCTTGGACGCATGCCGTGCTCCCGATGCCTCAAGGATCGGCAATGCGTCCATATCGGCGCGAAACGCGATGGTCTTACCGGATGTGTTGGTCTTGCCTTCGATGAGCGCAACGACACCTGTGCGCCCGATCCCTTCGACCACCGCATCGCAGCCAAAGGCCCGAAGCTTTTCCGCAACGATCCCAGCCGTTCTGGGCAGGTCATACTGCAATTCCGGATTTTCGTGCAGATCCCGCCGCCATGCGGTGATTTCAGGGTGCAATTCGGCAAAACGATTTCGAATGGGCATAAGATATCGAGTCCTTGGTCGCGGGGAATGCCGACATCAGACCCGATATAGACGTCAGGGGCAAACGAGAAAATCGCGGGGCTTCGTTTGACAATGGGTGAACTGAAACAGCGCACAGGGATTGATCAAATTCGTCCTGATCAAACGGCAAAAGAATGCCCAGTAAACGTGGTGCGGGCGGTGGGACTCGAACCCACACGGCGCTAAGGCCTTCGGATTTTAAGTCCGATATGTCTACCATTCCATCACGCCCGCGTGTGCTTATCCCTAGCCGGGAGGTTTGGTGAAAACAATGGTTTGGAATGCTGAAATTGTGGAAAAATCCGTTGCGATTAAAGTTCGTCGCCCAGCGGCTCTTTGATCAGCGCGCGTTCGCCCAGCCACGGATTCAGTTCGACGGCGTCTTTCAAGACATCCTGCGCCTCGTCTTCGCGCCCCAAGGCGATAAGGGTTAAGGCTTTGCCGGTCAAAGCGCCCGTGTGGCGGGGGTTCAGGTCAATCGCCTGATCGATATCTGGCAACACGGCGGGGTAGTCACCGCGCAGGTAGTTCACGAAAGCCCGCTGATTGTAGCCTTCGGGGTAGAACGGGCAGTATGACACCAAGGTGTCCAGCCGGTCCATCGCCCTTAGGTAATCGCCCACCCGCATTGCACGAAGAGCTGCGTCCAACATCATCTGCGACGGCTCGTCCGGCGCCTCGAGCCACAAATCCCACATCTGGTTCGAAAACTGCCGCGCAATCATTTCGTTCGGCGCCCGTTGCACCTCGGCATACAAATCATCCAATGCAGCAGTATGATCCGGCGCCACGGGGCATCCGTCAGCAAATGCGCTTGACGCGGAACTCAGAACGATGAGGCAAGCAAGGAACTTTCGCATGACTATATAAACTAAGCCGGTGCCGCCGGGGTCAAGTCACGTTCCCGAAAGTCTCTTCTTTGACCGCTTGCATCGCAACATAGGTCGAGGTCGCTGCCACATGCGGCAAGGTCGAGATCCGTTCGGCCAGCACCTTGCGATAGCTCCGCATATTCGCAGTCCGCACCTTGAGTAGATAATCAAAATTGCCCGCGATCAAATGCGCCTGTTCGATCTCGGGAATCTTAGCCACTGCCTCGTTGAACGCCGCCAGTGCCGCCTCTCTCGTGTGGGTCATTTTCACTTCGACAAAGGCGATGTGATCCAATCCAAGCCGGATCGGATCAAGCAGAGCGCGATATCCTTGGATCGCCCCCATCTCTTCGAGGCGACGCAAGCGCGCTTGGGTTGGGGATTTCGACAAGCCGATCCTGCGGGACAGCTCGGTTATCGACACCCGCCCATCCCGTGCCATTTCCTGTAGGATCGCCCGATCGAATCTATCCAGATCAGAAATAATCAAATCGCCCGCCTTTCAGCTCAATTTCAGTTCAAATACAGCACCAAATTGAAATAATCCGGCATTTTTTCTGCATATCACACGGTACTGTAGGGGATATGACTGGAGATCGCCATGCCCCGTGATGACCTGCCCAACCTCCGTGCCCTCATCGACGAAACCACATATGCCGATGAGAGCCATGTCGTCGATCAACTGCGACGCACCGCGCAAGTCGCGCAGAATGATCGTGATGCCATAACGTCGCGTGCGACCAAATTGGTCTCGGCTATCCGTGAAGATTCGCGCCCCGGTATGATGGAAGTCTTCCTGAGCGAATATGGGTTATCGACCGAAGAGGGCATCGCCCTGATGTGTTTGGCCGAAGCGTTGTTGCGCGTGCCGGACGCAGCCACCATTGACGCGCTGATCGAAGACAAGATCGCCCCGTCGAACTGGGCCAGCCATCTGGGCGAAAGCACCTCTCCGCTGGTGAATGCGTCAACCTGGGCGTTGATGCTGACGGGTAAGGTTCTGCAGGACGAACAACCCGGCCCTGTAGGCCACCTGCGCGGAGCAATCAAAAGGTTGGGCGAACCGGTCATCCGCGCCGCCGTCGGTCGCGCGATGAAAGAAATGGGGGCGCAATTCGTTCTAGGAGAAACCATACAGTCAGCCATGGCGCGCGCCGCCAAGCGCGAAGCCAACGGCTATACCTATTCTTACGACATGCTAGGCGAAGCGGCACGCACGGAAACCGACGCACGGCGCTACCACCTTTCTTATTCGCGGGCGATCAGCGCAATCGCCGAAGCAGCCACGTCCAAAGACATCCGTGAAAACCCCGGCATCTCTGTCAAGCTCTCGGCGTTGCACCCACGCTACGAAGAAGCACAGCATGAAACGGTCATGACCGAAGTCGTTCCACGCCTTCGGACATTGGCACAATTGGCGCGCTCTGCCGGGATCGGCCTTAACATCGATGCAGAAGAAGCGGACCGGCTGTCTATTTCGCTTGATGTGATCGAAACCGTGCTTTCCGAACCATCACTCAAAGGGTGGGACGGATTTGGCGTCGTTGTACAAGCCTATGGTCAGCGTGCTGGACACGTCATTGACTGGCTATACAACCTTGGCGAACGGCTTGATCGCAAGATCATGGTGCGTCTAGTCAAGGGCGCGTATTGGGACACTGAAATCAAGCGTGCCCAAGTTGCTGGCCTCCCCGGCTTTCCTGTATTTACCGCCAAGCATCACACCGACATCAGCTACATCGCAAATGCGCAAAAACTTTTGGGTATGACTGATCGCATCTACCCACAATTCGCGACGCACAATGCGCACACGGTTGCAGCGATCCTACACATGGCAAAAGACCGATCCTCTTTCGAATTCCAGCGCCTTCACGGTATGGGCGAGGCATTGCACGACATCGTCAAGGACGCCGAAGGCAGCCGCTGCCGCATCTACGCACCCGTCGGGGCCCACCGGGACCTGCTGGCCTACCTTGTGCGCCGCTTGCTGGAGAACGGCGCAAACAGTTCGTTTGTAAACCAAATCGTCGATACGGATGTGCCACCATCCGAGGTTGCAGCAGATCCGTTCGACGCCCAATCGATACCGAAGCTGCCAACTGGACCAGACCTGTTTACGCCCGAACGCCCGAACTCTATGGGCTGGGATTTGGCCCACCGACCGACACGCGTGGCAATCGAAGACGCACGTGGGCCGTTCGCATCTGCATCTTGGAAAGCTGAACCGCTACTGGCCACCAAAGCCAGCGTTGGCGCCTCTGACAAAGTGACCAATCCCGCCCGGCCCAGCGACATCGTGGGCAAGGTCACATGGGCCACGGCTGAAACCGTCGCAGCGGCATGCGCCGCGGCAAAACCTTGGTCTGCGGCGGCAGATGAACGCGCAGCGATTCTGCACCGGGCCGCAGATTTGTACGAGGCAAATTACGGCGAACTCTTTGCGGTTTTGGCACGCGAGGCTGGTAAATCCTTGCCGGATGCAGTGGCCGAACTCCGCGAAGCAGTGGATTTTCTGCGGTACTACGCCGCCCGTGCGGAAGGCCCAGATCCTCAAGGTGTGTTTGCCTGTATCAGTCCATGGAATTTCCCCCTCGCAATCTTTACCGGCCAGATTTCAGCAGCGCTCGCGACAGGGAATGCCGTGCTGGCGAAACCTGCTGAACAAACCCCATTGATCGCCCATCGCGCGACAGAACTGCTGCACGAAGCAGGTGTGCCGCGCAGTGCCCTACAGCTCTTGCCTGGTGCGGGTGACGTCGGTGCCGCCCTCACCTCGAATCCGGTCGTCAAAGGCGTGGCCTTCACAGGCTCCACGCAAACAGCGCAGATCATTCATCGCAGTATGGCAGACCATCTTGACCCGGGCGCGCCCCTGATTGCCGAAACGGGTGGCCTTAACGCCATGATCGTGGACAGCACAGCCCTGCCCGAACAAGCCGTGCAGGCCATTGTCGAATCCGCTTTCCAATCCGCAGGTCAACGCTGTTCGGCCCTACGGTGCCTTTATGTGCAGGAAGACATTGCCAAATCGTTTACGGAAATGCTGACCGGTGCAATGGATGCGTTGGTGATTAAAGATCCATGGGTCTATGGGACGGACGTTGGCCCCGCGATTGATGCCGAGGCACGAGATGGGATCATGTCTTACATTGATACCGCCGAGGCCGAAGGCCGCGTTTTGCATCGACTGCCGCTGCCCGGCGGTGGCACATTTGTGCCGCCGACGCTGATTAAAGTCGGCGGTATAGCAGACATGGAGCGCGAGATCTTTGGCCCAGTGCTGCACATCGCAACCTTCAAATCCAAAGATATCGACAAGATTATTGATGCGATCAATAGCACCGGATACGGCCTGACCTTTGGCCTGCAAACTCGCATTGATGATCGTGTCCAGCATGTGTCAGATCGGATTGAGGCCGGCAATATCTACGTGAACCGCAACCAAATCGGTGCGATTGTCGGGAGCCAACCCTTCGGTGGGGAGGGCCTTTCAGGTACGGGGCCAAAAGCAGGCGGGCCGAATTATCTTGCCCGGTTCCGCAAACAACCAGCAGCAATGGTTGGTAAAGACTGGAGTAAACAAGACGACCAAAAACGTCTGACAAAAGCCTTCGCAGCCGCGACATCAGACCAACCTGTCAGTACGACAACCTTGCCGGGCCCCACCGGAGAATCGAACGTGTTGACCGCTCTGTCACGCGGGCCCTTGCTCTGCATGGGGCCGGGCCAAGACGCAGCGAATGCGCAAGCTAAAGCTGTCAACGCCGTTGGTGGTGTTGCGGTGGTCTGCGCCGGTGACGTGGATCCCGACTGGTTGTCAGAGTTGCCGATGGAAGGCGCGCTGTGGTGGGGCGATGCTGGCACCGCCCGTGACCTGCGGGCGGCACTCGCGACAAGGGCCGGGCCGATCCTTCCTTTGATCACTGGATTACCGGACGCCGGCCATGCTTGCCGCGAACGTCATGTCTGCGTCGATACCACCGCCTCGGGTGGAAACGCACAACTCCTGAGCGGCGCGGCTTGACGCGCCGTCGCTTTGGCACAAGTGTCGCGGCATGTTTCCGATCCGTGATCACAACCCATCAGGCCGAACGCCGTTTGTCACCTACGCGTTGATTGTCGCGAATGTGGGCATTTTCCTAAGCTATTGGCCGGTGATGCAAAGCGATCAGGAAATCCTGCGCTTCTACTTTGACTGGGCGCTCATCCCGGCCCTGATTAGCGAAGGTCAGGGGTGGAGCGGTTTTTTGACGTCGATGTTCCTGCATGGTGGTTGGATGCACCTGATCGGCAACATGCTGTTCCTGTTCATCTTTGGCGATAATATGGAAGATGAAATGGGGCATGCCGGCTTTACCCTGTTTTATCTAGCGGCGGGTTTGGGGGCCGGCTTTATCCACTACATCAGCGCGCCGGGCTCTCCTGTTCCGACCGTCGGCGCATCAGGTGCCATTGCAGGCGTAATGGGGGGGTATCTACTGCTTTTTCCAAAGGCGAAGGTCGACATCCTGATCATCATCGTCATCATCTTTCGCATTTTTCCGATACCCGCCTGGATTATGTTGGGCCTCTGGTTCGCCATACAGGTTTTTGGCGGTTTTGGCACAGCAGCTGATGAAGGCGGTGTTGCCTATTGGGCGCATGTCGGCGGGTTTGTGATCGGTCTGGCACTGACCGTGCCGCTCTGGCTCCGGCTCGGTGGTGCAACGTATTGGGACCGCACCGAAGGCCACCCACCGCATCCCGAGGCGACATACAAATTGAGCCGCTCAAACATCCCAAAAGTGCGCCGGTGATGACGTCACCAAGTAAAGTCACGTGCCACTGCGGTGCTGTCGAACTTGTGATCCGTCTGACCGGCAAACTGTCAGACGCCCGGCGATGTGATTGTTCGTATTGCCGGCGCCGGGGGACCCCGACAGCAACCGTTAACCGCCAAGACCTGACCCTAGTAAAGGGGCAAGACGCCTTGACCTTGTACAGTTTCGGAACGCACACGGCGAAACACTATTTCTGCAAGATTTGTGGCATCTACACGCATCACCAACGCCGCTCTGACCCAGAAGAATACGGGGTGAACATGGGCTGCATAGATGGCGTGAACCCCAAGGATTATGAACCCATCGGCTGGCATGACGGCGTGAATCACCCCTCGGATCAGTGATCCGACCACGATAGGGACCAAATCCAAACAAAGCCTGAACACGCGTGATTGCACGGGTCCGCCTGCGCGTGTATCCCTCGGCAAAATCAAAATTCAAAGGAACGCGATCATGGCCTCCTACCAGTATGTTTACCACATGAGCGGGGTTTCCAAGACTTATCCCGGTGGCAAGAAAACATTTGAAAACATCCACTTGAACTTTCTTCCCGGTGTCAAAATCGGTGTCGTGGGCGTTAACGGCGCCGGTAAATCGACGCTGCTCAAGATCATGGCCGGTCTCGACACCGATTTTTCTGGCGAAGCGTGGGCGGCCGAAGGTGCCAAAGTTGGCTACCTGCCGCAGGAACCGCAGCTTGATCCATCACTGAATGTGCGGGAAAACGTCATGCTGGGCGTGGCTGAAAAGAAGGCCAAGCTGGATCGCTTTAACGAATTGGCAATGAACTACAGCGATGAAACCGCTGACGAAATGGCCAACCTGCAAGACGAAATCGACGCCAACAACCTATGGGATCTGGACAGCCAGATTGACGTTGCAATGGAAGCCTTGCGCTGCCCACAGGATGACGCAAACGTCGAGTCGTTGTCAGGTGGTGAGAAGCGTCGTGTCGCGCTGTGCAAGCTGCTGCTCGAAGCGCCCGATATGCTGCTGCTTGACGAACCGACGAACCACCTTGATGCGGAAACGATCGCTTGGCTGCAGAACCATTTGATAGAATATAAGGGCACAATCCTGATCGTCACACACGATCGCTATTTTCTTGATGATATCACGGGTTGGATTCTCGAACTCGACCGTGGGCGCGGTGTGCCTTACGAGGGCAATTATTCCAGCTGGCTTGAACAAAAGGCCAAGCGGCTTGAGCAGGAAGCGCGCGAGGACAAAGCCAAGCAAAAAACGCTTGAGCGCGAATTGGAATGGATGCGGCAGGGGCAGAAAGCCCGTCAGGCCAAATCGAAGGCGCGTATTCAGGCCTATGAGGAAATGGCAGGTCAATCCGAACGCGAACGCGTCGGGCGCGCGCAGATCATCATTCCCAATGGTCCACGGCTTGGGTCAAAAGTGATCGACGTCAATGGCTTGAAGAAAGCAATGGGCGACAAACTGTTGATCGAAGACCTGTCGTTCAGCCTGCCGCCGGGCGGTATTGTCGGTGTGATTGGCCCCAACGGTGCAGGTAAATCGACTCTTTTCAAGATGTTGACGGGCCACGAACAACCCGACGACGGTGACGTTTCATACGGCGATACTGTGCAACTGGCCTATGTCGATCAGTCACGCGATGATTTGAACCCAGATGATACCGTCTGGGAAGCGATCTCGGGCGGTGCGGAGATCATCAATCTGGGTGATGCCGAGGTGAATTCTCGCGCTTATTGCGGATCGTTCAACTTTAAAGGCGGCGACCAGCAGAAGAAGGTCGGCTTGCTGTCAGGTGGTGAACGCAACCGGGTGCACATGGCGCGCCTTCTCAAAGAAGGTGGCAACGTTCTTCTCCTTGACGAACCGACCAACGATCTGGACGTTGAAACGCTTCGCGCGCTTGAAGACGCCATTTCCGATTTTGCCGGGTGTGCAGTGGTGATCAGCCACGACCGCTTCTTCCTCGACCGTCTGTGCACACATATCCTGGCATTTGAGGGCGATGCGCATGTAGAGTGGTTTGAGGGGAACTTCGAGGATTACGAAGAAGACAAGAAGCGCCGTCTTGGTGCTGACGCGCTTGAGCCAAAGCGGGTGAAGTTTAAAAAATTCGTGCGCTGAAATCGTTTAGAACCAGTGGGCCGAACGAGGGTGGGTTTTACCCACCCTTTTTCATTTAGGCAGCGACTAGCAAGGCCACGCCCCACATCCCCAGCGCAAAGACCGTATGTGCAATTAATCCCATAATGCGCGCACGCCACGGTGTGTCTGTTTTGCTGGCTGCCCAGCCAAGGCCCATGCCGGGCTGAAGCAGGAACCAACCGGCTGCAATGGTCAGGATCGAGAAGATCCAGATCGGAAGGAACGCAGCGTTGACAAGCCAGTCTGGTCCAAAAATCACGAGAAACAGAACACCATAGATAATGCCAACGCCGTAATGCACCGCCCAGCCAATACTGGTTTCGCCAGTGACCGGGGCAACCGCGCTGATATCGTCGTTGAAGACTTGTCCTTTGGTCGCCTGTACCGACCAACGGCCAACATTGCCCCAGTTAGGCAAGGGCATCCCTACAAGCTGCCGCAGCAAAAGCGCCCAGATATCCATGGCCAATGTGCCGCCAATGCCCATTAGAACCCCTGTAGTCAGCCAGTCCATTCTGTTCTCCCCTCCGATTGAAAGAACAGAGTACAGATTGGGTCACAAATGCCAATGCAGTGTTAGCTCACCCAGCCAACGATCTGTTCGGCGCGCATGGCCCCAGATTGGCGTGCGCCTTCGCGGCCCTTTTCAAAGCGGATCATTGTCGGAATACCCCTGATGCCATATGCTTGGCCCGATTGCGGGAAGTCTTCTGTATTGATTTTCACCAGTCGTGCGCGGGTTTTCAAGGTGCTCGCAGCCTTTGAAAACTCTGGCCCCATCATTTTGCAGGGGCCGCACCAAGGCGCCCAGAAATCCACGACAAGCGGCACCTCGTCATTGCGGGCAGCCTTTTGCAACGTCGTCCAATCGACCTCAACTGCTTTGCCTGGCATCAGCACCGCGCCGCAGGTTCCGCATTTCGGGGTAGCATCCAACCGTTCCACAGGCACGCGATTGATTTGACCGCAATCTAGACAAGTGAGTTTCTTTCCAGCCATCGCAGCAACCTCCAGTTACATTCGAAACACGATATATGTATTGCGCAATCCGTCAGCAAGTCCCCGCTCATGCTGATCCAGCGAGAGAATTATCTTGTGAGACTCGCGTCAACCTGTCATATCTACTGCGCTAACGATCTTCTACTCGACCTTCTGTTTTCCGACACCGGCACGCAGCTTTCGATCCAGACGTGACTTTGCCGGGTTGCCGCATACTGTGGGCAACGGACAACACAAGGATACTTCACATGGCCACTGGCACAGTGAAATGGTTCAACACCACCAAAGGCTACGGCTTTATCGCACCCGATGGCGGATCCAAGGACGTTTTCGTCCACATCTCCGCTGTTGAGCGTTCGGGCCTCACAGGTCTCAGCGACGATCAGAAGGTGACCTTCGACATCGAAGCAGGCCGTGACGGCCGCGAAAGCGCGATCAACCTCGCGCTGGCATAAGCCACACAGATTTTCGGATCGAAAACCGCCCGAGAGCACATCGTTTTCGGGCGGTTTTTCTTTGCGCTGCACAGGGACCAGTGGCCTCATCTCTCTGGTTACCATTTGCTGGTTTGTGACCTTTGTGCCGCAACAGCCCCATGACGATGGTGAAACCATGTGCGATACCGCTTGTTTCCAAGTAAATCAGTGGCAAAATTGCGATTGTTATCGAGTGTCTAAAGACCAGAACCACAAGGAATAGTGCTGCCCATGATTTCCAGACACCACTTTATCGCCGCTTCGGCCGCCACTTTGGCCGCCCCAAGCATCGCATCCGCGCAAGCGTTTCAGATTGACCCCGTCTTCCGCCCACAGAACGTGCGTATCAAAGCTGATATCGCGCCGGGCCAGATCCTGATCCTGCCGCGCGCGCGCACTTTTTATATCACGTGACTCAATCCGGCGTTGCCCGGCGCTATGGCGTTGGTGTTGGTCGCGCAGGCCTCGAGTTCACGGGCACAGCCGAAATCGCCGTTAAAAAAGAATGGCCCACTTGGCGTCCCACGAACGAGATGATTGAGCGCGAGCCGAACACCTACTCAAAATTCGTCGATAACGACTATGTCCAACCCGGCGGGCCGGGAAATCCTTTGGGCGCGCGCGCGCTGTACCTGTTCCAGAATGGCCGCGACACGTTCTTCCGCATCCATGGCACAACGTCACCACGGTCGATTGGTCAGTCGGTGTCGAATGGCTGTATCCGTATGCTCAACACCCATGTCGAAGACCTGTATGACCGCGTCCCAATTGGTACGGTTGTGACGGTTCTGTAAAAAAGCCCTTCAAACCGGGGCGCGAAATGCACGTGCCTCCGGTTTGTCCACCCGCTGCCACAAACTGAGCACGATCGTTGACCATTGCAAGGCTGGTGACGGACTATTCCGTAGTAGACGCAGAAGGGGCTTGGACATGGCGGCAATAGCACTCATCGTGGGCAGCGTTCTTGGCTGGATAGCTGCAATCCTAGCCTTGATAGCGGGTGCGGTCGCGTCGACGGCCTTTGTCATGTTCCTGCTGACCAGCTTGGCATTCTTGATTGTCACCATCTTGTGTCCGCCCTCAGAGCGGAGGAGATGCGCCTAAAAAGAAGGCGCAATCCCAATGTGAGGATCGCGCACTTTTTATTTGCGGATGCTGTCAGGCGTTACAGCAATACATGAATGACCAGCAGGTTCGGGATAATGCAGACCGCGGCAATGCAAAACAGTTTTGCCCAATGCGACGCAGTGCGAAAAAGCGTATTTTCCTCAAGCGCGTCACCATAAGCCATCGCAGCATATAACAATGCCCCAGATTGCCCGTTTTCAATCAAACGGTTACGCTCAATATCAGCGCGGGCTTCGGCATACCGTTTTTCCAGCGCTTGTTGTTCAGTCTTGGCAGCCACCCGTGCATCCATACCTGACATTGTCACTCTCCCATAAGTCAAAGACCGTTTAAGGATGGGGCAGATTACCCTCAAGGCAACCCCGTTTCACATCAAAGCGACGACCCTGGTTTTTTCTTGCGTCGCAATTGGAATCATCTGAAAAATTGTATCGCAAAGTTACCATTTTCGACCACTGCTCCGACACGGCTCAGTTAAGCGAATTTGACTGACAGCGCCCGTCGTGCCGACTTGCCCGACGGAAGATATGACAGACAGGAGTAGAACGGATGGCCACTGGCACCGTCAAATGGTTCAACACCACAAAAGGCTACGGTTTCATCGCACCGGACGGCGGCGGCAAAGATGTCTTTGTCCACATTTCCGCAGTTGAACGGTCAGGTCTCACAGGACTAGCGGACAATCAGAAAGTGACCTTTGACCTCGAAGCAGGTCGCGATGGTCGCGAGGCGGCCGTGAATATCTCGCTCGCCTGATTGCGTTCAGGGCTTAGCCCAGTCCACATCCTTGGCGTCGGTGATCAATAGACGGCCGTTTAGCCAAGGCCGAAACAACGCACGGGCGGCTTCTTCGTCGCCCGTCAGCCAATCGTCGACCGTGTCTGGCGCAAGAACGACACCCATCCGATCATGAATGCCCCGCAAATCCCCATTGGGCGGACACGTCAGCGTTGCCACCTGCGGCACATTGATCCCGCCGGGGCCATGCCAAACGTCAAAGATGGCCGCAAACCAAAGCGGTGACCCGTCTTTGGGCCGAATATCCCAAACAGTTTTGTGACGTGTTTGCCCCGTCCATTCGTACCACCCATCAACCGGTACCACGGCGCGGCGCAGGTCGTCGAAAGCGCTTTTGTCGAACACAGTCTCGGATCGCGCATTGATGATCGTTTCCATCACAGGACGCCCGCGGGCGTTTTTGCGGCCTGTTGGGATCATCCCCCAGCGCATCTTTTGAAACCCGTTGGCTGTTAAAACCAGAATGTCCTGCCCAGGCTGGATATTGCTGCGCGGTGGCTCTGCGTCGGGCATAGGCACGCTTACAGTTTTGGCCAACTCGGACGTATCGCGAACCAAGTAGAACCGCCCAGGCATCAGTCTGACGCGCGGTCTACCAGTTCCGCCACGGCCGGGCCCATCGCCTCCACAATCAGGTCGACACCTTCCGCATTCGGGTGGATGCCGTCCATTTGCATTACGTCACGCAACTCTGCCGGGGTTTCGCCCACGCTATAAAGCCCCTCGAAAAACCGGGGAAAATACAGCGCGCCATAGCTTTCGGCCAATTCAGGATACATCGCATCGAATTCGGCTTTGTATTCGGGGCCATAATTTCCGGGCGCTTCCATCCCAACCACAAGCACCTCAAGGTCGTTGTCGCGGGCCACCGTCAGAATGCCATCCAGATTGGCACGCGACACAGCCGGATCGAGCCCACGAAGCAGATCATTGCCACCCAATGCAACAATAAGCGCATCGGTCGACGGGTTTAGCGACCACGCAACCCGCGAAAGACCACCCGCAGTGGTATCACCCGACACTCCTGCGTTGACCAGACGTACATCAAGACCGCGTTCTTCAAGCCATTCGCGCATTTTCGGGACAAACCCGTTCTGGTCGATCAGGCCATACCCAGCCGTCAGGCTGTCGCCCAAAGCGATCACTTCGACGGTATCGGCCTGCGCGGCGGTCACTGTGCAAAGACACACAACGGTCATGCGCACCTTGCTCAACACCTGTGACGCCCCATATGTGAACCATTGCAACATCATAAAGCCTCGTATCCCATGACCCAGTCCGTTCTCGACCTCAAAGATGTCACGCTCAGCCTCAAGGGCAATGCCGGAATGGTCGAGATCCTACATGGGATCACGCTTTCTGTTCACAAGGGCGAGACTTTGGGCCTGATCGGCCCGTCTGGATCGGGCAAATCCTCGCTGCTGATGGTCATGGGCGGACTTGAGAATGCTACGTCGGGAAGCGTTCTTGCTCTGGGTCAGGATTTGACCGCGATGGACGAAGACAAAATGGCCCGATTCCGGCGCGACCACATGGGCGTTGTGTTTCAGTCATTCCACCTGATCCCAACTATGACAGCGCTGGAAAACGTCGCAACCCCATTAGAGCTAGCAGGCGAGAAAGATGCCTATGCCCGCGCCGAGGCAGAGCTTGAGGCGGTTGGATTGGCACATCGCTCCGATCATTACCCCGCCCAGATGTCCGGCGGCGAACAGCAGCGGGTCGCCTTGGCCCGCGCATCTGTCACACGGCCCGAAATCCTGCTTGCCGATGAACCCACAGGCAACCTTGATGGCGTAAACGGTCAGGCAATCATCGATTTGCTGTTTGGTCTGCGTGACCGCCATGGCGCAACATTGGTACTTGTAACGCACAGCCGCGAATTGGCGGCGAAATGCGACCGCGTGATCCGGCTGACGGACGGGCACATTGCTGACAATGAACTAAAGGCTGCCGAATAATGGCTTTGACGACTGCGGCCCGCTTCGCCCGCCGGGAACTGCGCGGAGGTCTCAAGGGCTTTCGCATTTTTCTGGCGTGTCTCGCTCTTGGCGTCGCTGCTATCGCTGGCGTCGGGTCCGTACGATCAGCAATTCAGTCGGGTCTAGAGGCGCAAGGCTCCATACTCCTGGGCGGCGATGCGTCGGTTGAATTCACTTACCGCTTTGCCGAACCTGAAGAACGTGCATATCTCGAAAGCAT
>NZ_CBFHLV010000025.1:0-40337 GCF_965656765.1 Marivita sp.
TATCCCAAACCCAAAGAGGCAACATTTTGCGCTGCCCTTTGGCTCACTTTTACTCTGCCGTTGACAGTTTCGCGCTCATCCGCACCTGTTTTTCGCCTCGTTACAACAAGTGTTGCGCCTGAATCGCGATGTTGTAGCGCCTCCCCCGCGCCTTTCTGTTCGTCTTTGGGTGATAGTTCCCAATCCATGCGCGCAAGAGTGCCACCATTCGCCGCGCTGTGTGCCAACTTACAGACTGCGGACAAAGTGTGAATTTGCTGCAATTATGCGAGAGGCTGCATTCGCGCGCTTTGCAGACCTTACTCTTGGATTGCACATGACTTGTTCTGCTGAATTGGCGCCCAGCGTTATTCAGAGAGGCAGTCTGGAAGTCGGTTTCTCCATGGGCGCGACGGACAGGCGCGCTGCATTTTCCGCTGCGTTCACAGGCATTCAAAACTCTCCTCCGGGCCGCTGGTTATCTGCGAAGCGCCCAACAGAAAAGAAGACAAGTTCGAGACCGACGGCCGCCACTTTGCGCGGTACAAAGACACGCTGTTGGCAGCCATTTGAGGGACGTCCACCATCGAATTACGAGCCCTGTCAAATGCATTGACGCCCCGAAGACCTGCACAGCAAGAAAGACCCGGTCTAAGTTGGCGGCACCACGCGTTTGCCAGCCCCGTCAAACCGCATTTCACGCGATATGTCCCAGGAAAGGCCAGTCTCGCTTCCTTCGTCCGGGATCATGACGCCGGCGTCCTGCCGCACGGTGATGTGCGTGTCATCAGCAGCTTTCAGGTGAATAAGCGTCTCCGCACCCAAAACTTCGCTATAGGCCACGCGCGCGGTCAGACGTGTGTCGAGCGCGCTGGAGAGGTGCATATGCTCGGGGCGGATTCCGACCCGGTACTCAGTTGTCTCCCCAATCAGGCTGCCTGCGAGGAAATTTGTTGGCGGCGAGCCGATGAAACCGGCTACAAATTCAGTCGCCGGATTGGCGTAGACCTCTAAAGGCTTGCCGATCTGATCGGCCACCCCGCCATTCATCACAATCATGCGGTCGGCCATTGTCATCGCTTCAACCTGATCATGGGTGACATAAAGTGCTGTGACACCCAGTTCGCGTTGCAGCGCTTTGATTTCCAACCGCATCTGAACCCGCAGCTTGGCGTCGAGGTTGGACAGCGGTTCGTCGAACAGGAACACCGCTGGTTTACGCACGATGGCACGCCCCATGGCGACACGCTGGCGCTGGCCCCCGGACAATTCCCGGGGCTTGCGTTTAAGGTAAAGCTCCAACTGCAAAAGCCGGGCCGCCTGCTGGACGCGATCTTCGATTTCGTGTTTCGGCACTTTGGCGATCTTGAGCCCGTAGGCCATGTTATCGAACACTGACATATGTGGATAAAGCGCGTAGTTCTGGAACACCATGGCGATGTCGCGGTCCATAGGCTCCTCTTTATTTACGCGCCGCCCGCCGATTTGAACCTCGCCATCGGTGATCGTTTCAAGCCCGGCAACCATGCGCAGCAAGGTGGATTTGCCACAGCCGGACGGGCCGACGATCACGATGAATTCGCCATCTTCCACATCGATCGATACGCCATGAATGACGTCTGTCTCGCCAAAGGATTTCTTGACGTCGTTAAGGGTCAGCGTTGCCATTTTCTTATTTCTCGCTTTCCACAAGTCCACGGATGAACAGCTTTTGCATGCCCACAACCACAATCACCGGCGGCACCATCGCAAGGATCGAAGTTGCCATGATCGTGGGCCAATGCGCGAAGTCGTCGCCCGAGGGGAACATTTGCTTGATGCCCATAACGATGGTGTTCATGTCGGGATCGGTGGTGATCAGAAGAGGCCAGAGATACTGGTTCCAGCCGTAGATAAACAGGATGACGAAGAGCGCTGCGATATTTGTCCGGCTCATCGGCAGCAGGATGTCAAAGAAGAACCGCATAGGCCCTGCCCCATCCACGCGCGCCGCCTCGGCCAGTTCATCTGGGACAGTCATGAAGAACTGACGAAACAAGAACGTCGCCGTCGCCGACGCTATCAGCGGCAGGATCAGGCCCTGATAGCTGTTCAGCATCCCAAAATTCGCAATAACCTCGTAGGTCGGCACAATGCGCACCTCGACCGGGAGCATCAGTGTCAGGAAGATCAGCCAGAAGAAAAGCTGCCGACCTGGAAACTTGAAATAGACGATGGCGAAGGCCGACAAGAGGCTGATGGCAATTTTGCCGATCGCAATCCCCATGGCCATGATCAGAGAATTCCACATCATCAGAGCAACGGGCGCATTGATGCCTGCTGTGAGCGCGCGGGTGTAGTTCTCAATAAACTGATCCCCGGGCCAAAGAGGCATGGGTGGGCGAATGATCTCTGCATTGGTTACGGTCGACGCAACAAAGGCCAGCCAAATCGGGAAAAAGATAAATGCAACGCCGATGATCATTCCCAAGTGGGTTAACCAAAGCCCGGCCCCGCGTTTTTCAACCATACCTGTTTGCTGAGCCATCAGTAATGCACCCTGCGTTCGATGTATTTGAACTGGACCACGGTCAAGATCGACACGATGAACAGAAGCACCACGGATTGCGCTGCAGACGAGCCCAAGTCCTGCCCCACAAAGCCATCGGAATAGACTTTGTAGACCAAGATCGTCGTGGCCTGCTGCGGTCCACCGCTGGTGATGGTGTGGATCACCCCGAAGGTCTCGAAGAAGGCGTAGATGATGTTCACCACCAAGAGGAAGAACGTGGTCGGCGACAAAAGCGGCCAGACGATCGTGCGGAACCGCGTCCAGAAATGCGCGCCATCTATGGCAGCAGCTTCGATCACCGATTTCGGGATCGCCTGAAGGCCCGCGAGGAAAAACAGAAAGTTGTAGCTGATACGGCCCCATGCGCTTGCCACGACGACAAGGCCCATTGCCTCGCCTTCGTTCAGGACATGGTTCCAATCGTAGCCCAAGTGACCAAGGTACCACGTCACAACACCTACGCGGGTGTTGAACATGAAAAGCCAAAGAACACCCGCAACCGCAGGTGCCACGGCATAGGGCCAGATCAAGAGCGTTCGATAGGTGCCGGACCCTTTGATCAATCGGTCTGCCAGAATGGCAAGGTAGAGCGCGACGCCCATCGAAACGACAGTGACTAGTATCGAGAAAACGGCTGTCGTGACGAACGACGCACGGTAATAGCGATCAGAGAACAAGTATTCGAAATTGCCAAGTCCCACCCACTGCATGGACAAGCCAAACGGATCGGGAATGAAAAGCGATTGCCAGATCGCCTGCCCCGCCGGGTAGAAAAAGAAAATGGCTGTGATCAGGATTTGCGGCAGTACCAACAGCAGCGGCAGCCAGATGCCTTTGAACGTGACACGCTTTTCCAACTTTGCCCCCTTAGCCCGGAAGGTACGTACGCCCCTTCATGGGGGCGCACGCTTGGCTCACTTAGCGCGACGCCTGTTCGAAGCGGCGCAGCAATGCGTTGCCGCGTTCCACAGCCGAATCCAGCGCTGTTTGCGCGTCTTTGTCACCCGCCCAGATTGCTTCCAGCTCTTCGTCGATGATGCCACGGATCTGGTCAAACGATCCAAGGCGCAGACCTTTGGAGTTCCCTGTCGGTTCCTTAGCTGTCATCTGGATCACTGCGATATCGGTTCCAGGGTTTGCGTCATAGAAGCCTTGGCTGCGGGTCAGGTCGCCTGCTTCGGAGGTGATCGGCAAATAGCCTGTATCCTGGTGCCACTTGGCTTGGATTTCAGCGCTGGACAGGAAGTCCATGAATGCAGCAACGCCTGCATATTCCTCGTCGCTCTGGCCTTCCATCACCCAGAGAGAAGCACCACCGATAATGGTGTTCTGCGGCTCACTGGCGACAGCTGTCCAATATGGCAGTGGGCGCACTTCGAATTCAAACTCGGCCTCTGCATTGATCCCCGCGTAGCCCGCCGAGGATTCAGTGAAGAGCGCACATTCACCGGCGCGGAAGTTTGCGCCACCTTCGTTGCGGCGGCCAGCATAGATGAACTTGCCCTCCTGTGCCCATTCGCCCATCGCGCCGATATGTGCGACCTGTGCTGCGCTATTGAACGCAAGCTCAGTGTCGGTGCCGTCAAATCCGTTCGACTGCGTAGCGAACGGCACATCATGATAGGCCGAGAAGTTTTCCAGATGAATCCAGCTCTGCCATGCTGTGGTCATTGGGCAATCGACGCCAGCCTCTTTCAACTGGTCGAGAACTGTGCCGACCTGTTCCCATGTAGACATGTCGGTGTCGGGGTCGATACCCGCTTCGGAAAGCTTGTCGCGGTTCACCCAGAGAACCGGCGTCGACGAATTGAACGGCAGGGACAGCATATCGCCTTCAGGTGAGGTATAATAACCTTTAACCGAGCCGATGTATTTCGATTGATCGAACCCGTCGCCCATCACTTCGTAAACCGGTTTGATCGCGCCCTGAGCTGCCATCATCGTCGCGGTGCCAACCTCGAACACCATCAGGATATCGGGCTGCTCACCTGCACGGAAGGCCGCGATCCCGGCATTTAGAGTTTCCGAATAGTTACCTTTGTGCGTGGCAACCACGGTGTAGTCCGATTGAGAGTTGTTGAACGTGTCGACCTGCTCGGCCACCAATTCGCCGAGGCGTCCCGTGAAGGCATGCCAGAACTCGACTTCGGTAGCGGCTGTTGCGACCTGGGTTGACCCCAGAACGGCCGATGCCGCGAGGATGCTAATTGAGTGTTTCATGTGTTTCTCCCTTATTGGCTGCTGGTCTTTGGCGGGTGACCCGCCACGGTTTCGCACAGTTTGAACCTGCGCTGCGAAGTCGACATGAGGCTAATTGCTGTCATGGCCGCTCCAAAATGAAATCAGGTACGATACCGGCGGCAGAAACGGCCTTTTCAGCGTCTTGTCCTGCAAAAAATCCGTAATTCGCAATCAACGCCGATGCGATCCCCACGTGGCACGCCCCAAGGATGTCCGTGTGCAGGCTGTCCCCAACCATCACCACCCGCGACCGGTCCACATCACCCAGCCGCTTGAAAGCCAGATCGAAGATGTCGGCAAACGGCTTACCATAGAATTCGGGTATGATCCCGGTACGATCCGCTAACTGGTGCGCATAATGCCCGGGCTCGACCGAGAAGCCGGTTTCGCGCGGCGCGACGATATCTGGATTGCCAACCAGCACCGGACGCGGCCGTTTTCGGAGCGTGTCTTCAAGCAACATCTGTCGTTCTTCGGTCCACGCGGCGCTGCCCACCAGCAAGAAACCTTCTACCTCAACATAAGCTTCGGAGGATTCTTCGAGATAGGTCAGTTTGAGGTCTTCAAGATCCCGCAGCCCCGTGCTGCGCGTCGCCATCAACCCCCAGTGGAGATCCTGCCGGCCATTGAGCCCAGCCAACAATGTGGCGCGGCTGGTGATCACATCTTCAGGGTCAAAGTCGTACCCAAGACGGGTGTACTTTTCCATCAAGGCCTTGTGTGGGAAGCCCGCCGCGTTGGACACGACCAGAACGCGCTTGCCAGCAGCCCTGAGCGTATCAATCCGTTCGCGCGTGCCCGGGATCGCCGCGTCTCCGATGTTCAGGACACCGAAGGCATCAAGAAGAAAAACATCGAAGTCATCTGCTATGTCGGACAGCGACGTTGCTCGGCTATACGCCATGTCGGTTGGAGCGACCTCCGGCAACCGGTGACGGACCGCTTCATAGGCGTCAAAGGCTGCTTCTGTTGACAGCGCCATCAGATGATGGCCCCCCGCACCTTGGCAGACACCCATTCGCTGATGACCACCGCCGCGAGAATGACGAGCAGGATGAGACTGACCTGAGGCCATGCCAGCACGTTGAGAGACGCGGACAGTTGCAAACCGATGCCACCGGCCCCGACCAACCCCAGCACGGTGGATTCGCGGATGTTGATGTCCCACCGGAAGACGGCAACACCAGCAAAGGCGGGCATGATCTGCGGCACGATCCCGTAGGCCATAACCTGCCAGCGCGAAGCCCCCGTGGCGGTGATCGCCTCAACTTGCGTTAGGTCGATCTCTTCGATGGCTTCATACAGCAGCTTGGCACAGAACCCGATCGACCGGATGGCGATGGCGATAATGCCTGCAAACACGCCCGGCCCGATGACCGCGATCAACAACAGCGCCCAGATCAGCGAGTTGATCGAGCGGGTTGATACAATGATCAACAGCGCAATGGGGCGGATGAAGAGCGCCGACGGCGTCGTGTTGCGCGCCGCCAGAAACGCCACTGGAACGGCCAAAAACAAAGCGATGATTGTGCCTAACGTCGCAATGTTGATCGTGTCCCAAATCGGGCGGCCCAGCTGCGTGATGTATTCCCAGCGCGGTGGCGTCGCACGCGTCCAGATGTCGTCGGCAATACGCGGAGCATCCCAGACAAAGAACCACGTCGTTGCATCCGAAATGCGCTGCCAGCAGACTAGGAAAATCGCCAGACCCAACAACCAACCGAACCACCGCACAAGCGTTTCGCGCGGGGTGCGACGGCGCCAATCGACGCCTTCGTCACGTTCTATAATCGGCATTACTGGACCCTCGCACGGACGATACCAGACAAATATTCGAGCGCCATAACGATGCCGATGATCAGCAACAGAATGGCCGCAGCGGTGTCGTATTCATAGCGGTCAAACGCCGTGTTCAGCGTCGCGCCAATACCGCCAGCGCCAACCAATCCAAGGATCGCACTTTCGCGGAAATTGATGTCGATGCGATAAATCGACAAACCAACCAATCGAGGCATCACTTGAGGTTGTACGCCGTAGTTAATCCATTGAATCCACTTGGCACCAGACGCTTTGATCGCTTCCGCTTGGACTTTGTCCATGGACTCGATGTCTTCGGCAAGCAGCTTGGACAGAAATCCGATGGTCGCAAAAGACAGCGTCAGGAACCCTGCCAGCGGGCCAAAGCCAAAGATCGCGACCAGCAGGATTGCAACGATGATTTCCTGCAACGCGCGGCTGATGGCGACGATGCCACGGCAGATCATGTAAACTGGCAAAGGCGCGATATTGCGTGCAGCGCCAAGCCCGATGGGGATCGAGATCAGGATGCCGACCACAGACGCGGCCACGGTCATCACGATGCTTTCCAGCATCCCGGCCCAGATATCGCTGGCGCGCGAGGTGAAGTCTGGCGACGTGAACGCCATCACAAACTGACCACCCCGGTCGAGACCTTCGTAGACGCGAGACCAGTTCACCTCGATCGAGCTGATGGCAGCAATCAGATAGACAATTCCGCCGACGATGAGCGCCCAGCGCAAGGCGGGGCGTTGGATAAAGTTGGGCTTGCGCCAAGGCGTGCCCAGCTTATCATTCAGGGTGACGTCACTCATTCCGCCGCCTCGATCTCTGCGTCGTCATCGACTTTTTCGATTGTCGCTTCCCAGTCTTCTGCGCCGTAAATCTCGGTCAGTTTGTCGGGGGTGAGGCCGGTGGGCAGGCCGTCAAAAACGATCTCGCCAAACCGCAGACCGACGACGCGGGGCACAAACATCTGCGCCAAAGCCACGTCATGAATGTTAATAATCGCGGCCAGCCCGCGTTCCTGACACAGCTCGGTGATCAGGCGCATGATCTGACGGCTGGTTTTGGGATCAAGCGACGCGGTGGGTTCGTCCACCAGTAAGAGCTTTGGATTCTGGATCAGGGCACGGCAAATGCCGACACGTTGGCGCTGGCCGCCCGACAGCTCATCGGCGCGTTTGTCGGCCATGTGCAACAGACCGACACGGTCCAGCAGGCGAAACGCCTCGTCCACATCCGCTTGTGGGTACTTGCGCAAGAACGAGCGCCAAAAGCCAACATAGCCCAGACGGCCCGATAGGACGTTTTCCATTACCGTCAGACGTTCGACCAGCGCATATTCCTGAAAGATCATACCCATCTCGCGCCGCGCCTTACGCAATGCGCCAGACCCCAGCTTGGTCAGATCTGTGCCGTCCAGCAGGATCGCCCCTTCGGTCGGCTCAACCAAACGATTGATACAGCGGATTAAGGTAGATTTCCCGGCCCCGGACGGACCAATCAAAGCCAGAACCTGACCTTTGGGAACCTCGAGCTCGATGGATTTTAACGCTTGGTCGCCCGTTTTATAGGTTTTGACCAGCTTTTGCAGACGCAGCATAAAAGATCCCTCGCAAGGGTGATTGACAGGCCCAAAATTCGGGCCTGTCAGGATAAGATGAAACGATTACTCGCAGGAGTAGCTAACGCCGTTGGCTTGGTCGATCTGACGGATCACAGCCCAAAATTCCTTGTAGTTCATCGGAAGGAATTGGCCTTCGTTGGACTTTGAGAATTCTTCTTCCAGCGACGTGCCTTCCCAATCGAAATTCACGAACGCATCTTTGATCTGCGCCTGAAGTTCGGGCGTCAGGTTGTGCGCGGTGCCATAGCCGGTCGTCGGGAAGGTCTGCGAGGTATAAATTGACACGATCTGATCTTCCGTAACAACCTCTCGTGCAGTCATGCGGTGCAGCACCGAATTCGCAATCGCGGCCGCCGGATAGTCTTTGTTGGCAACGCCAAGGATCGAATTGTCGTGTTTGCCAGAGAAGACGGGTTCGAAATCGACTTCTGCCTCCATGTTGTACTCAGAGCGCAGGATGGCCGACGGTGCTTTGAAGCCTGAATTCGAAGTCGGCGACGTAAACGCCATCTGCCCGCCTTTGATATCTTCGACAGATGTAATCCCGCTGTCTGGATAGGTGATGATCTCCATCTCGTAACCAAAGCTGCCATCCGTCGCCGCCATCAGCGCGAAGGGGCGGAAGCCAGCGCAGTTCACAGCCAGTGGGTTGGACCCGGTGTTAAAGCCTGCGATGTGCAGCCGACCCGAGCGCATCGCCTCAATCTGAGCTGCGTTGTTCTGCACCGGAAAGAACACCACGTCTTTGCCGGTGACTTCGGACAGGTTGTCAAGGAAATCAGACCATGCCTCGGCATAGACTGCGGGGTCTTCTACAGGCGTATATGCAAAAACGAGCGTGTCGGGATCAACCAGTTCGCTTGCATCTGTCGGGATGTCTGCGACCAGATCGCCGTCGACATCGCAATAGCGTTCGTCAAGCGTACCGCGCTCACAGTCCTGCGCGGACGCGGTGGTGCCAAGTGACATCAGCGCCAAAGCGGACGCACCAAGTAGCAGTTGGATATTCAGTTTCATTTTTCTCTCCCTATTTTATTTTTTCTTGATACCGCGCCACTAGACAGACGCGGGTGCTATGCAGATTTCTACACGCGCCGCTTCCAAAGCCGTCAGCAAGGTTGGATCAGGCCGTGCGTCTGTGAACAATGTATCAAGCTCCTCCATTTCACCGACACGTAACAGTCCGGTAACACCAAACTTGCCAGAGTCGATCAGTACCTGCCGCGTGGTCGCGCGACGCAGCATTTCGCGTTTCACCGCAGCAAACCCTGCCACAGTTTCCGAAATTCCTTCTTTGGAAAAGCCAGACGCGCCGATAAGACACCGATCCACGCGGTAGTGGCGCAAAAACTCAAGCGTTTCCGTCCCGATCACAGCGCTTTCCGCCGCTTGGTATTCTCCCGGGCATACCATGACGTTGGCAGAGCCGTGGCCCAGTGTCATCGCGACGGGCAAAGAATTGGTGATCACGGTGCAGGCCACACTACGAAACGCCAAGGCTTTGGCCAGTTCGATGGTTGTTGAGCCTGAGTCGATCATCACGGTTTCACCGTCTTGCACAGTCGCCGCCGCCAATGCCGCGATCCGTTCGCGTTCTTCCACTCGGGCGGATCTGCGTTCTTCGAGGCTCGGATAATGCCCTTGCGATGGGGCTGAGGCCCCGCCGTGCGCACGGGCAATCAACCCGTCATCGGATAACGCATCAACATCGCGGCGCACTGTTTCGGTTGACACATTGAACCGCCTGGCCAATTCGCTGATCCGCACGTGAGGGTGCAACTTCAACTCCAATAAGATTTGCCCCCGCCGGTCGGATTTCTTGAGCCGATCCCGACCCTTTTCAGCACTGGCGTCTCGCGTTTCCGTGTTTGACATCCGCCGCCCCGACTCGCATTCAAAGGCATTTTTGTGGTCTTTCTGACATTTTGCAATTATTTTTGTTGCATTAACCTCATCTGAATGATCAGATTTTTCAAAACGTCACAGACGGTAAAGGTATTTCGCCCAATATGTTTCGGCACAACGCCGCCTTGGACAGACTTGAATGATCGTTCTTGCCGCACATCTTGCCGCGGCGGTGGCGCTGCTGCTTTGGTCCACACGGTTGATCCGGACAGGGGTCGAACGCGCTTTCATGCCGGAACTCAAAATCGGGCTGAAGCGGTTATCTGGCAATCGCCTGTCTGCCGCTGCAGGCGGAAGCTTGGCAGCCATGGTGATGCAAAGCGCAACGGCCGTCGCGCTTATCAGTGCGGGATTTGCAATATCTGGAATGCTGGCACCTCACACTGCACTGATCTTGCTGCTCGGTGCAGAGCTTGGATCCGCGTTAATGACGCGCGTGTTGATTCTTCCAGTCGAAACAGTGCTTCCTTTTGCTTTATTGTTCGGCGTCGTTGCCTTTTTCAAAGCAAAGACGCGCAAGACCAAACAGGTCGGACGTATCATCATCGGTCTTGCGCTGGTGTTTATTTCACTCGGCATGATCCGGGAAGCCACCGCGCCCATCGGGGACAACGCAATTATCCAAAGCATTGCCACTTATTTTCGTGATGATCTAATTAGCGCCTATGCCCTAGGCGCGCTTCTAACATGGGCCATGCATTCGAGCCTTGCTGCTGTTCTTACCTTTGCAACCTTTGCTGCCACTGGCCTGATGGCGCCCGCTGTTGCGGCGGCTTTGGTCATCGGCGCAAACATGGGTGGTGCAGTGATCCCGTTCGCGCTGTTGTGGTCTGCCGAAAGACCAGCGCGTTTAATCGTCCTGGGAAATCTATTGGCGCGAGGGGCCATGTCGTTGGTTTTCCTTGGTGTCCTGATCAGTGGCACACTTGATCCGGCTTATCTTGGTGCCAGTGCCGGGGCGCAGGTGGTGATGCTGCACATCATGTTGAACGGCGCGCTTTTGTTGGTTGCGCTGCCGCTGGTCGGCATGATCGTGCGCATGGCAGAAGCCGCGCTGCCCCGTCATAGCACCCCGGAAACCGACTCTCTGACAGCGTTAGACCCGGACGCCCTGAACCACGCACCGCTCGCTTTGGCCTGTGCGCAGCGCGAATTGTTGCGGATGTCAGAGACCGTGCAAGCCATTCTGGTGCCGGTCATGCATCTCTTCCGGAGCTGGGACCCCGAACAAGCCCGTGTGATCGAGCGTCGCGAAGACGAGATTGACAGGATGCATTTTGAGACAAAGATTTACGTGTCGCGGTTGCGCGAAACAAACATCAAAGCCTCGGAAGATAAAAAGACGCTGGAAATCGTGGCGATGGCCAATAGCCTCGAAGAAGCAGCCGACCGCATCGCTGTCAATCTGGTGGCGCTGGCCAAGAGACTGTCAGACGACGCGGTCACATTCTCAGATGAAGGTCTTGCCGATATTGAACATTTCCACGACCAGATTGTCACCAACGGCCAACTCGCGCTCAGCGTTCTGACCACAGGCGATGCAGAGGCCGCGCGCCAGCTTGTGGCCGAGAAGGATCGCATCCGCATCGAAGAACAAAAACTGCAGGAACGCCATCTGAAACGACTGCAAGGTGGGGCAACGGCTAGCATCGAGACAACCAATATTCATCAGGAAACTTTGCGGGTTCTGAAACAAATCAATGCAGCCCTGACCTATGTCGCCTATCCAATCGCCGAAGAAACAGGCGACTTGCTGAAAACCCGGTTGGCCCGTCCGCGCAGCGTCGGAGGGTCTGCATGAGCAAGCCCATGCCCCCTGTCGAACAGATCGCCGCTCTTCCCGTGCGTTGGGACAAGACCGGCAAATTGCGCATCCTTATGGTCACGTCACGGGATCGGGGCCGCTGGGTGATGCCCAAAGGATGGCAGATGGATGGGAAAAAACCGTGGCGCGCCGCCGAAATCGAAGCTTTGGAAGAGGCTGGGGCCATTGGCTTTATCTCGGACACGCCGATAGGTCACTATCACTACAACAAGCGTATGGATGACGGCACGAACACGCACTGCCGCGTGACACTCTACCCTATGGTTGTCGAAAAACTGAAACGTCGCTGGAAAGAGCGCGAGCAACGAAAACGCCACTGGTTTTCTCCAAAAAAAGCCGCGAAGCTGGTGGAGGAACCAGAGCTTTCGGAACTTCTTCGCGCTGTTGCCGATAACCGCAAAACAATAACCATTATCGAGGACATGCGAAAATCCGCATAAAGTCGAGCAAACAACAGACCCGGCAAACCGGGCAGCCAACACTTAAAGGGAGGAAAAGACATGAATAAACTAACCACAACAGCCCTCGGGACAGTGATCGCACTGGCCGCGTCGGTATCCGCAGCACAAGCTGATAAGCTGACGCTGTATTGCTCTGCACAAGAAGATTGGTGCCAACTCATGGCGCGCAGCTTTGAAGATGCCACCGGGATCGACGTAAACATGACCCGCAAATCTTCTGGCGAGACCTTTGCGCAGATCCGCGCGGAATCGTCCAACCCCAAGGGTGACGTCTGGTGGGGCGGCACCGGTGACCCGCATTTGCAGGCTGCCGAAGAAGGCCTGACAATGGGATACATCTCCCCGATGCGGAGCGAATTGCATGACTGGGCAATTTCCCAAGCGGAAAGCGCCGGCAACCGCACCATCGGCATCTATTCCGGTGCGCTTGGCTACGGCTACAACACCGATCTTCTGGCCGCCAACAACCTGCCAGAACCAGCATGCTGGAAAGACCTTCTGAAGCCCGAGTACAAGGGCCACGTTCAGATGGCGAACCCGAATTCGTCTGGCACAGCGTACACCACGCTTGCCTCGATGGTTCAGATCTTCGGCGAAGACGAAGGATTTGAGTTCATGAAAGGGCTGCACGCTAACATCAACCAATACACCAAGTCCGGCTCTGCCCCGATAAAGGCGGCAGGTCGCGGCGAGAACACCATCGGTATCGTGTTCATGCATGACGCCGTAGCACAGGCTGTCTCGGGCTTTCCGGTAAAGGTCGTCGCCCCATGCGAAGGCACGGGCTATGAAATTGGCTCTATGTCGATCATCGACGGCGCACGCAATGAAGACGAAGCCAAGCAGTTCTACGACTGGGCACTCAGCGCAGACGCCCAGAACCTTGCGCTTCAAGTCAACGCCTTTCAGGTTCCGTCCAACACGGGCGCACAGACTTCAGAAAGCGCGCCCGACATGTCGACGATCAAGCTGATTGACTACGACTTCAAGAAGTACGGATCGTCTGACGAACGTAAGCGGCTCTTGCAAAAGTGGGACGAAGACGTCTCGACCCTGCCGCAGTAAGTGCGCAGCTCTACTGCTGATAAGACCACCCACCCGGTACTGATCTTCTGGATCGTCGCCGGGTGGGTCGGCTACTGCCTTCTGCCTTGGTACATGGTGGAGGACGGCATTTGGTCGTTCGAATGGCTGTTCGATGGCTATCCGTTCAACGAAGACTACGCCCCAGCAGCTTTTCTGATTGGACAGGCCGAGAAACTCTGGCTTGCCCCCCTGCTCATTCCGCTGAGCCTGCCGTTTCTGGCACTGGGTCGCGTCAAATCTGACCCGATGTATTCCCGTATTCTTATCCTGTCAGGTGCGCTCGGCTTTGGCTGGCTAATCGCGCAGGGTTTTTCGATTGGCATTCGCGGCTTCAACTACGACTGGTTAACCACGGTATTTGGCGACATCCGCATTCGCCAGTTTGGCATGGGCTATGGGGCAATGATCTGCGCCTCTGCCTTTCTGTTTATATTGACCCAAGGCATCGCTGCACGTGGCGCGATCAATGGGGATGTCTTCGTGGTCAGCGCCATTGGTGGCGTCATCACGATTGTGACCGCCTTCGTGTTCTTTCCCATTGCAAAGATGCTGTTCGCCGCCTTCGTGACGGAAGACGGCGCGTATTCCATGTCGGTCTTCTTTGCGAAGTTCTTTGACGACCGTCTTTGGGGGCTTGGCTGTTTGTGGGGCGCGCGCTGTGGTGCGGCGTGGAACTCGCTCTTCTTGGCCATCATGGTCGGGTTTATCACGACAGCCCTCGGTCTTGCCTTTGCGCTGGTCGTCACTCGCTCTGGCTTTCGCTACAAGCGCGCGCTGCGTGCGCTGACAGTATTGCCGATCATCACGCCACCCTTCGTGATTGGCCTCGCGCTGATCCTGCTCTTTGGTCTCTCAGGCTCTGTCACCCAGTTCTTTGCAGAGCTGTTTGGTGTTCAACCCACACGTTGGCTTTATGGTATGCCCGGTGTGCTGATCGCCCAGACGCTTGCCTTCACCCCCATCGCCTTTCTGGTGCTGATCGGCGTGGTTGAAGGGGTCTCTCCTTCCATGGAAGAAGCGGCGCAAACACTGCGCGCGAACCGGTGGCAGACGTTCAAGACCGTGTCCCTGCCATTGATGCGCCCCGGTCTTGCGAATGCGTTCCTGCTGGGTTTCATCGAAAGCATGGCCGATTTCGGCAATCCTTTGGTTCTGGGCGGCAATTTCGATGTGCTCTCGACCGAGATTTTCTTTGCCATCGTAGGTGCCCAATATGACCAAGGGCGTGCCGCCGTGTTGGCAATCGTTTTGCTGTTTTTCACCCTGTCCGCGTTTTACGCTCAACGCATGTGGCTGGGTAAGAAAAGCTACACCACAGTGACCGGCAAAGGTGACTCGGGTGTTCACCCATTGATGCCGAACGGCTTGGCCATTCCGGTGATGGTGGTCGCCATCGGCTGGGCGCTGTTTACTGCTGCGGTCTACGCGATGATCATCTACGGCAGTGTCGTCGAGTTATGGGGCGTCAACAATTCGCTGACCTTCAAGCACTACGTAACCGCCTTTTCGGTCCGCTTCGAAGAAGAAGGCATCCGCTGGACAGGAGCAGCTTGGGACAGTTTCTGGACCACGATCACCATTGCCGCGATTGCGGCACCGTTGACGGCAGCAGTCGGTCTTGTGACCGCCTATCTTCTCACGCGCCAAAGCTTTGCCGGCAAGAACGCGTTCGAATTTGGCACCATGCTGTCCTTTGCCATCCCCGGCACAGTGATCGGTGTCAGCTACATCCTTGCCTTCAACGTGCCACCGATTGAGATTACCGGAACAGGCGTGATTCTTGTGATCAGTTTCATCTTTCGCAACATGCCAGTGGGCGTGCGTGCGGGAATTGCCTCAATGTCGCAACTCGACCGGAGCCTTGATGAATCCTCGCTCACGTTGGGCGCAAACTCATGGCAAACCTTCCGACGGATCATCCTACCGCTTCTGCGGCCTGCGATCCTTGCCGCGCTGGTCTACAGTTTTGTGCGCGCCATGACGGCGATTTCGGCGGTAATCTTCTTGGTTTCAGCAGAATACGACATGGCGACCAGCTATATCATCGGGCGGGTTGAGAATAACGATTACGGTCTCGCCATCGCCTATTCCACCACACTGATCTTCGTGATGCTTTCAGTTGTGGGCGCGATGCAACTTATTGTCGGACGCACCCAGATCGGACGGCGGATGAGCCAGTCTCGGACCAATGTCTAGGAGAAGCTGACATGACGATACAATCCAAAGCCGCGCCTGTCTGCTTTGACGGCGTCTCCAAGATCTTTGGAAAGGATGTTCGCGCGGTCGATAACATCGACTTGCATGTCGAAGCCGGAAAACTGGTGACTTTGCTTGGCCCCTCGGGCTGCGGCAAGACCACCACATTGCGGATGATCGCCGGTCTGGAAATGGCGAGCTCGGGCAAGATCCTGATCGGGGATCGGGATGTGACAAAGCTACCCGCGACAGACCGTGACGTGTCCATGGTGTTTCAGTCCTATGCGCTTTTTCCGCATATGACTGTCTTGGAAAACGTCATGTACGGCCTGACCTTTTCGGGCTTTGCGAAGGACGAAGCCCGCAGCCGCGCGTTGACCGGGCTGGACCTTGTCGGCCTCAAAGGTTTCGATGATCGTCTCCCGTCCGAGCTGTCAGGCGGCCAGCAACAGCGTGTCGCCGTCGCGCGCGCATTGGTTCTGGAACCGCAGGTGCTGCTTTTTGACGAACCGCTGTCGAACCTTGACGCGAAACTGCGCCGCCAGGTCCGCGAAGACATCCGCGCCATCCAGAAAGACCTCGGCCTGACAGTTGTCTACGTGACCCACGATCAGGAAGAAGCGCTGGCCGTATCGGACGAGATTGTCGTCATGCGAAACGCCGCTATCGCGCAAATGGGGACGCCCCGGCAGCTATACGATGCCCCCAACGATAGGTTCGTCGCCGACTTCATTGGTGAGGCGAACCTGCTGGCCTGCAATATCGTGTCCATCGACGGCGATATGGCAACCATTGAGATCGAAGGCTATCGCCACACCCTGCCGTCACGCGGCCTTTCAGCTGGAGCGGCCACTATAGCCGTGCGTCCGTCACGTCTTGTGATTGATTCAGGTGAAGGGGTGCATGCCACGGTAGCGAAAGCGACCTATGTCGGCGTGCGTATGGAATACACGCTCACTGGCGAATTCGGTCAGGTCTTTGCCGTGCACGAAAACGTCGATACGCCTCTTGAACCGGGAACAAAAGTGCAGATGGGCTTCGCGGCAAAAGGCCCGGTGCTTTTGCCCGAATAGATGCCGCGCCTTTTGGTCATCAGCCACGCAGAGGTGATCGTTGACCCCGACGTACCAGTGACCAATTGGGGATTGAACGCGATAGGTCGGCACCGGGCGGCGCGTTTCGCGGCGTCAGACCAGGTGAGGCATGTTACCCACATCTGGGCAAGTTTTGAGACCAAAGCGCGCGAAACCGCAGACATACTGGCGAAGCCTCGCGACATTCCAATCAGTTTTGATGTGCGGCTTGGCGAAAACGACCGAAGCGCGACCGGTTTTCTACCGCCGCCTTCATTCGAGACCGCAGCCAATGCGTTCTTTGCCGACCCAGAGACAAGCTATGAAGGTTGGGAAACCGCCCTTGATGCGCAGTCGCGGATCGTAGGCGCGGTGTCAGAGATCACGCGCCAACACAGCGGTGGCGATTTGGCAATCGTCACGCATGGCGCTGTCGGCACGCTGCTCTATTGCAACCTGAAAGGATTGGCTATCGACCGCGCCCATGATCAGCCGGGACAGGGTCACTACTGGACAGCTGATTTAAAGTCCCTCTGCCCTGATCACGGTTGGAAAGCAATTGCGTGATTAGGCGCGCCATGCGCTATCGGCGATTTCTACGAGTGCGTCGAACACATCCGGTGTTCCGAGCACCACGCGTCCTCCGTCACGGATCATGCCATTGGCATCCTGCAGTTCGACTTTTCCACCAGCTTCTTCGACCAAAAGCTGGCCCGCAAGACAGTCCCAGGCATTCATGTGTTCCTCCATGTATCCCAGAAGCCGCCCCGCAGCGACGTAGGCGATGGACAAGGCACCGCTTGCATTGCGGTGATACATCGCCCCTTGGCCGACCAGGTCAGACAGAACCGGGATCACGTTTGTGGCCTCCACACGGTTGGAATATCCCACGGCGACAGAGCCGCTGGAAAGCGGCGTACCAGTTGCGACCTGCATCTTAATTCCGTTCAGGTAGGCCCCTGCACCACGCAGAGCCGCGTAGGTTTCACCTACGTTTGGGTCGTGGATCACGCCAACCTCGGTTCGCCCTTCAACTACTCCGGCTAGGACAATGGTCCATGACGGAATGCCATTGACGAAATTGGTGGTCCCATCAATGGGATCGATTACCCAGTCAAACCCACTTGTTCCCGGCTTGGGATCGTGTTCTTCGCCGTAGATCCCGTCCTCCGGCCATGCCTTGGCCAATCGCTCACGGATCAATAATTCCACGTTGCGATCCGCTTCGCTTACCCAATCCTGAGTGCCTTTCTGATCGATAGACAGATTGCCGCGATCCTTGAAATACGACAGGGCATCAACCCCAGCATCGTGACACAAGCTGATTGCAAATTGATGCCTGTCTCGAAGACTGTCCATGCCGTCTCTTTTCATAGTGTTGACTTTGCTACATGCTATCGGCCGGCTTCTCGCCGCACAATCCGCAATCATCGCGTGATTGCCCGAAGATTGTGTTCCCCAAAAGACCTGTTGCGCCAGTATCGGCTTTCATTGATTGCCGGCAGGTTGCTATCAACAGGGAGCCGAGACCGAAAAGCAAGGACTACCATTGTCCTAAGCAGCGCAGCCTTCCGTTCACTCGGAATTTGATCGGCGTGGCTTGGGACAAATGACTACGTCTCGTTTTTGGGGTTAAGAGCATCCTAAGTCGTTCCAGTTAAACACAACACGCACGACGTTGCACGCTGGAAGGCGACCACGTGTTGCGCGCGCAGAGAACACTATGCCCCTTAGCCAACTGATTTTTCGATTGAACTTTCTCAGCCCATAATCGGACAGAAGCCAAGCCTACCTTCGAACGGCCACTTCAATGCTATTTTCTGGGCTTGGTGCATGTTGCAGTATCAGGAATTAGGTCTCACCGTCCGCATTTGCCGTAGTTTCAATGAACGATGGCTTCAGAGAACCGATGTACCTTTTGGTGCACCACCGCCCGAGAAGATGCGGCGCTGCGGGTCACGATCAACGGAAAATTCTTCCGCTTCTCCGTCCCTGCTCAGCGGTCGGACAATTGGTGAATACTTTGGCGATAACGATCGTCAGTCTGAGCAGAGTAGTCGGCAGGAAACCGCAGGCCGAAAGTTACAACATTTTTTACAACATGACCTATAGGCTATTTGCACAGTCTTCAGAAGAATAAGGAAATTTAGAACTACCTGTTCCATCCATCATGGGTGCGCAAGAAAGATGCGCGGCCGCGGTGACTGCGGTGTTGGGCATTCTTGGCTCTCCTATGGTCCGCCATCCGGGTTTCGGGACCATGTTGCACACATACTGCACACGAAATGCCGTCGTCTAGCCCCCCGGGAAGGAAGGCAGTAAACGGCGGCGGTCATGATGGAGCCAACTTGGACAGTCCGCGGGTTGGTCAAAAGCTACGGTAAAGTCACCGCACTCGATCACTGAGGCTCTGATCTTTAGCCCGATGAGGCTCTTGCCCTAGTCGGCAACAACGGGGCGGGCAAGTCTTCCCTCATCAAGGTCTCGGGGGCGGTTGTCACCGACGAGCGCGAGGTCTTTCTAAACGGTAAGCGGGTTCGTTTCACTTCGCCGACAGATGCCCCAAAAAAGGGATGCGGACAGTTTACCAGCCTCGCGCGATATTCCCTGCGCTATCCACCGCCGACAATATGTTCATCGGGCGCGAGCTGCAAAAATCTGGCCTTCGCAGCGCTTTCCTTCATCAGTTAGATCGCGAAAAGATGCAGAAAGTCGCGCAAGCCAAGCTATCCAAACTTGGCTTGATGACCATCCAGAACATCAATCTGGCGGTTGAGACCCTCAAAGGTGGTCAGCGCCAAGGTGTCGCGATGGCGCGCGCTGCGGCATTCATGAGGGGCGCCAAGGGGGCGCTGAAGGGAACCAACATGATGGACACGTCGTGGCTGTTCGATCAATCGCAAGAATTCCGCGCAAAAGTCTAGTTCAGGGATCAAGACTGGCCATCTCTGCCTATCTGCGCCTCGCTGCCATGCGGCGGCGGGAGCCAGATCAACTGCTATCTGCTACACGAACGGGGTTAAAGCGAGATCGCGCCCGCGAAGGACGCGCCAAAAAAATATTGCAACCGGTTGCAAAAATTGTCATCGTCGATGGACAGTTGGGATTCGGGGGTACCTATGCTCAATGTTGGTCTTCTAGGCGCAGGACGGATTGGCGCGGTGCATGCGCGTGCAATCTCCAAGCACGGTGCGAGCCGACTGACTGCGGTTTCTGATGCCTTTCAAGAAAATGCCAAAGCGATAGCAGACACCTATTCGGCAGAAGTCCGCACCTCAGAAGAGATCATCAGTTCCCCGGATATCGACGCGGTTTTAATTGCCACACCAACTGACACCCATTCCGATCTGATCGAAGCGGCTACTGGGGCTGGAAAGGCTGTCCTTTGCGAAAAACCCGTTGATCTTGATTTGGCCCGGGCGATCGGCTGCGAGGCCAGAGTAGCGCAGACCGGACGCCCCGTGATGGTTGGATTCAATCGCCGCTTTGACCGCAATTTTGGCGCACTGAAGGCTGCGCTCGATTCTGGTGAAATGGGTAAGGCAGAACTCTTGTCGATCACGTCATTTGATCCTGCACCTCCGCCAATTCAGTATATTAAGACTTCTGGCGGCCTGTTTCGGGATATGATGATCCACGATTTCGATATGGCGAACTTCCTCATGGGGGATTTACCCGTAACGTTGAGTGCGACAGGCGCATCCATTGTCGATCCGGACATCGGCGCAGCAGGCGATGTTGATACCGCGGCAGTCACGTTAAGCTATGCGGATGGCCGGATCGCGGTGATCAAGAATTCACGGCGGGCCGTCTACGGCTATGACCAGCGGGTAGAGCTGTTGTGCTCGGAAGGGCTATTGCAGGCAGAGAACATGACCGAGAACACTGTGGTGAGATCCACGCGCGACGGTGTGTCCCGCGCAAAACCGACCTACTTCTTCTTGGAACGCTACATGCCGGCATACGAAGCTGAGTGGGATGCCTTTGTTAGTGCTGTAAACAACAATGCGCCAATGCCGGTTTCGTTAGCGGACGGGGTGGCCGCGCTTGCTATGGCGGAGGCTGCGACACAATCAGCGCAATCTGGTCTGCCCGTAGCACTGGCCAACGTCATAAAGGATTCGGGCTGCGGGGAGGCGGCCTGATAGAATGCACTCGTCCAGTTCGGACGATGCGGAATGTGTGATGTGAAGTCACGCGAAGGAGAGCCGGAGAAACCGGCACGATGGGAAACCAAAGGGAGGAAACCCAAATGAAAACGTTTATGAAAGGCGCAGTTGCTGCCGCTGCACTTGCTGTTGCGTCGCCCGCACTTGCACAAGATATTATTGTGGTAAGCCACGGTCAGGCAAACGACCCGTTCTGGTCTGTTGTGAAGAATGGCGTCGACCTTGCAGCCGAGCACACCGGCGCAAACGTGGAATACCGCGCACCGGAAACCTTTGACATGGTGGCCATGGCCCAGCTGATCGACGCTGCCGTGAATCAGGAGCCTGACGGTCTCGTTGTTTCGATCCCCGATGGAGATGCGCTTGGGCCGTCGATTGAGCGTGCCGTTGCTGCCGGTATCCCGGTGATCTCCATGAACTCCGGTTCTGACGTGGCTGCAGGTCTCGGCGTGTCCCTGCACGTGGGCCAGTCCGAGTTTGACGCAGGCGTCGCAGCTGGTGAAAAACTTGCCGAAATGGGCGGCACATCCGCGATCTGTGTGAACCACGAAGTGGGCAACGTCGCTCTTGATCTGCGCTGCTCTGGCTTCGAAGAAGGCTTCGGTGGCTCTGTCGAAGTTCTGCCGACATCGAACGACCCGACCGAGATCGGATCTAAAGTGTCCGCCGCTCTGGCATCGAACGAAGACATCGACACTGTAATGGCTCTGGGTGCAGGTCTGGCCGGTGAGCCGGCGCTGGCTGCTGCCATGGACTCTGGCCGTGACGTAAATGTTGCGACCTTCGACATGTCTGCAGGGTTCTTGGAATCCATCGTTGCGGGCGACGCTGCCTTTGCGATTGATCAGCAGCAGTTCCTACAGGGGTACCTGCCGGTCGTGATGCTTGCCAACAACGCCAATTACGGCCTGATGCCGGGTGGCGACGTGCCGTCTGGCCCGAACCTTGTGACGTCCGACAAGGCCGCACAGGTGATTGAGCTGTCCGCACAGGGTATCCGCTAAGTCACTGCGTTGAAACAAACCTTCGAAACGGCGCCTGAGTGGCGCCGTTTTACCAAGACGACCGGAGGACCCTATGAGCGACACCGCCCCCACCCCTGTAGCAGACGAGCGAATTAAGGCCGAGCCGCTTATGTCGCGCCTTATGAAGCGACCAGAGCTAGGCGCCATCGCAGGTGTCATTTTGGTTACGATCTTCTTTCTGTTCACTGCGAGTTCCGCGATGTTCACCCTGTCGGGGATCATCAACTTCATGGAACCGGCTGCCCAGCTTGGCATTCTGGCTGTGGGTGCGGCGCTCTTAATGATCGGCGGCGAATTTGACCTGTCCATCGGCTCCATGGTCGCCTTCTCGGGCATGGTGTTTGGCGTCATGATCGTGAATTTCGGACTACCTCTGGAACTAGCAATTCCGCTTGCCTTCGTGGCGGCCTGCGGCGCAGGGGCGGTCAACGGAACGATCGTTCTGCGGTCTGGACTGCCTTCCTTTATCGTGACGCTCGCTTTCCTATTCATCCTGCGGGGTCTGTCCCTTGTGGGTCTCAAATTCTTCACCGGCGGCTCTACCCAGCTGCGCGGCATCACCGATGCTGTTGAAGGCAACTGGTTGCTGACCATTTTCTCTGGTGACGCGTTCACCGGGCTGTTTGCATGGCTCGCCGAAAAGGGCTGGGTCGAGACGTTCCGCAATGGCACGCCCAAGGTCGAAGGCATCCCGATCGAGATCCTCTGGTTTATCGCCGTTGCTTTGCTGGCGACATTTGTATTGCTTAAGACGCCTTTCGGGAACTGGATCTTCGCGGCTGGTGGCGACAAGAATGCAGCCATGAATTCCGGTGTGCCAGTGACGCGCGTGAAAATCACATTGTTCATGATCACCGCCTGCTGTGCGACGCTTGTGGCGATCATCACGGTGCTGAACCTTGGCACCACGGACGCCCAGCGAGGCGATCTGAAGGAATTCGAGGCCATCATCGCAGCCGTGATCGGGGGCTGCTTGCTGACTGGTGGCTATGGGTCGGCCATTGGCGCATTCTTCGGTGCGATCATCTTTGGCATGGTCACCATTGGTCTGACCTACACCAATATCGACGGCGACTGGTTCAAGGTGTTCCTTGGCGCGATGCTCTTGATCGCGGTTCTGTTCAACAACGCCATTCGCAAACGCGTCACGGGGGAGCGTTAACATGTCCGACGATAGCACATTCCACCATGGCGACGTGGACGACAGCGTCGCCCCAATCGTGCAGATGAAGAACATCGAAAAGCACTTCGGTAACATCATTGCACTGGCCGGTGTCAGCTTCGACATCCGCCCCGGCGAATGTCACTGCCTGCTGGGCGACAACGGTGCCGGGAAATCGACGTTCATCAAGACGATGTCGGGCGTGCACCAGCCAACCAAGGGTGAAATCCTTTTCGACGGGAAACCGATGAACTTTTCGACCCCGCGGGACGCGATGGAAGCGGGTATCGCAACGGTTTTTCAGGATCTTGCGATGATCCCGCTGATGTCGGTGACGCGAAACTTCTTTATGGGGCGTGAACCGACAAAGGGACGCGGCATCTTCAAGCAGTTTGACACCAAAATGGCCAACGACGTTACCATGACCGCGATGCGCGAGATGGGGATCAACCTGCGCGGGCCGGATCAGGCAGTTGGCACGCTCTCGGGCGGCGAACGCCAAACCGTTGCGATTGCCCGTGCGGTCTACTTCGGGGCCAAGGTCCTGATCTTGGACGAGCCGACATCTGCTCTGGGTGTCCGCCAAACGTCGAACGTGCTGGCCACTATCGACAAGGTGCGCAAGCAGGGCATTGGTGTGGTCTTTATCAGCCACAACGTCCGGCACGCGCTGGCCGTGGGTGATCGTTTCACGGTTCTGAATCGAGGCAAGACCTTGGGCACTGCTAAGCGTGGCGAAATCACGCCGGAACAGTTGCAGGATATGATGGCCGGCGGGCAAGAGATGGCCCAGCTTGAAGGGTCATTGGGCGGCACAGTGTAAGGCCGCACCCTGCCGCCTGCCAGCGGTATCAAGAAACATCACTTGTTCAGCGGACCACCCTCGGCCCGGCATCAAAAGGATATGGACATGGGAAAGACAATCAGGCTGACCGCCGGACAGGCGATGGTAAAATACCTTAGCAATCAGATGACCGAGGATGGAGAGACCTTTATCGCCGGCGTCTGGGCCATTTTCGGACACGGTAATGTGGCCGGTCTGGGCGAGGCGCTCTATGGCGTCCGTGAGGTGCTGCCCACCTACCGAGGCCACAACGAACAGACCATGGCCCATGCCGCTATCGCCTATGCCAAGCAATCGGTCCGCAAACGGGCAATGGCGGTGACGTCTTCTATCGGGCCGGGGGCCACGAACATGGTGACCGCCGCAGCGCTGGCCCATGCTAACCGCCTGCCGGTCTTACTGGTGCCCGGCGATGTATTTGCCACCCGTGGCCCTGACCCGGTTTTGCAACAGGTGGAAGACTTCACTGATGGCTGCGCCAGCGCCAATGATTGCTTCAAACCCGTTAGCCGGTATTTCGACCGCATCTCACGCCCCGAGCACCTGTTGACCGCCCTGCCCCGCGCTATGCGCAACCTCACTGACCCGGCGGATTGTGGCCCGGTGACACTGGCCTTTTGTCAGGACACACAGGCGGAGGCCTATGACTATCCGGTCAGCTTTTTTGAACCCCGCATCTGGGGCCAGCGCCGCATTGGAGCCGATGAGGTGGAACTCGACCGTGCGGTTGCCGCGATCAAGGCTGCGCAAAACCCTGTTCTTATCGCGGGTGGCGGCGTGCACTATTCCGGTGCGACCGAGGCCCTCAAGGACTTTGTTGAAACACACAACATCCCAGTGGCCGAAACCCAAGCGGGCAAATCGGCCTTGCCATGGGACCACGCGCAGAACCTCGGCCCGATCGGCGTCACGGGCGGAGAGCCTGCCAACAACCGCTGTGAAACCGCCGATCTGGTTATTGCCGTGGGCACGCGCTTGCAGGATTTCACAACCGGAAGCTGGGGCCTGTTCAAGAACCCCAACCGCAGGATGATCTGTCTCAATGTCGGGGCCTATGACGCAGGCAAGCATGGGGCGGACCCCTTGGTGGCCGACGCCCGACGGGGTCTCGGCCAACTCAGCGCGGCCTTGGGCGCGCATCGTTGCCCCGGGGACGCAACGGCAGCCAAGGCTGATTGGTTCTCCAAGGTCGATCCGCTGACCGCCGCGCCGAAAGACGCAAACACCCTGCCCACGGATATGCAGGTCGTGGGCGCCGTGCAACGGGCCGCACATGACAACACCATCGCTATGTGTGCGGCCGGCACCATGCCCGGCGAGTTGCACAAGCTCTGGAAGGCGGGCCGCCCCGGCAGCTACCACATGGAATACGGCTTCTCTTGCATGGGCTACGAAATCGCCGGGGCCATGGGCATCAAGATGGCCGATCCCGACGCGGACGTGATCTGCTTTACCGGCGACGGCACCTATATGATGGCCAATTCAGAAATGGCCACAGCCGTGATGATGGGCATCAGCTTCACGGTCGTCGTCACCGACAACCGCGGCTTTGGTTGCATCAACCGGCTGCAAATGGGCACTGGCGGGGCGGAGTTTAACAACCTTTTGGAGCACGCCATAGGCGGCGAAAACTCTGCGATCGACTTTGCCAAACACGCCGAATCTATGGGGGCCAAATCCGTCAAGGTTGGCTCAATCGCAGAACTGGAAGAGGCGTTGGCCAAACGTCATGACCACAAAGGCGTCTATGTCGTTGTTATCGACACAGACCCCTACGCGTCCACCGAGTACGGCGGCACATGGTGGGAAGTGGGCGTGCCTGAGGTCTCGGCCCGGGCCTCCGTCAACGAAAAGCGCGCAGCACTTGAGGTTGCCTTGAAAGAAAGAAACGAAGGATGAGCGTCAAGATCGGCATATCGCCCATTGCCTGGCAGAACGACGACCTGCCCGAAATCACCGCCGCCTACTCGATGGAACAGGCTCTGCAAGAGGCCCGCGAGATTGGCTATATCGGCGTCGAGCGGGGCCAGCGAATGCCGCAAGACACAGAAGGTCTGCGCGCCTATCTTGACAAATACGACATCGCGCTGTGTGGGGGATGGTGTTCGGGGGCGTCGCTGGTCAATGACCTTGGGGCCGAAAAGGCCGCCGTTCAGCAGCAAGTGGACCAGTTCATCGCGCTCAACAGCCCCTGTATCGTCTATGCGGAATGTTCCAACACCATTCAGGGCGATCAACGCGTGCCCGTGAACAATCGCCCAGTTTTGAGCCGCGACGACATGAAGGCATACGGCGCCAAGCTGACTGAGCTGGCCAAATGGATGGCCGATCAGGGCATGCCCATGGCCTACCACCATCATATGGGGTCCATCGTCGAGAGCGAAGACGACGTGAATTGGCTGATGGAAGGGTCCGGCCCCGAATTGCGACTGTGTTTTGACACAGGCCATCTTCTGTTCGGCGGCGGTGATGTGATGGCGACGCTCAAACGGTGGGGAGACCGCGTGCATCATGTGCATTTCAAAGATATCCGCCCCGATGTGGTAGCCGATGTGCGGGCCAACGACCGGTCCTTCCTGGATGCGGTAGTCGCCGGGGCTTTCACCGTGCCAGGCGATGGCTGCATTGATTTTCAGGCCGTGGCCGATGCGCTGAAGGCCATGGATTACAGCGGCTGGATCGTGGTGGAGGCCGAACAAGACCCGACCAAGGCCCCACCCTATGAGTTTTCCAAGATGGGCTATGAACACATTCTCAAGGTCTGCGATGCGGCCGGATTGGAGATTACGACATAATTTCACCGCCCCCACCGGGCACATAAAAGCCATGAACGAGGAGACTATCATGGAAGACCGTCAGCTAGGATATATGGGTTATTTCGATCGCGAGTCTTGCGATCTTGATGAATTCAAGGTGCTGACGTCCCAGAGTCTCATCGGGGCCTCTGTGCCCCTTGCCACGTCCGTCGAAAAGAACGTGCCAATTTACGATATGAACGTCCTTCGGGGCCATCTTGATGATCCGGCCAAACGCCGCACGCTTTTGTCCGAATGGGCTTGGGTGCTAGCGCGCTCATCTGGTGTGATCGTCCTCAAGGGGGCCTATGCCGATACAGCGCCGATCGACCGCGCCTCGAATGTCTTTAACGACATCATCAGGGAAGAGCGTGCGGGCAACGCCGGAAAGGGTGACCATTTCGCCGCCAGTGGTGCCAATGACAGGATTTGGAATTCCCTGCAAAAGCAGTGCCTGAAGGACCCTGAAGGCTTTGTTCTCTATTTTGGGAATACCGCGATTGCGGCCGCCTGCGAGGCATGGCTTGGCCCGAACTACCAGATGACCGCGCAGGTCAATCAGGTGCGTCCGGGCGGCAAGGCGCAATCTGCCCATCGCGACTACCACCTTGGGTTCATGACCCAAGATCAGGCCGCATGCTACCCTATCCATGCCCATCAAGTCACAGCGACGCTGACGCTACAGGGCGGGATTGCCCATTGTGAAATGCCCCTTGAAAGCGGGCCAACCAAGCTCTTGCCGTTCAGTCAGCTGTATGGCCCCGGCTATCTTGGTTTTCACGAAGACGATCACCGGGCCTATTTCGAGAACAGCTATATCCAGCTGCCCCTTTCGAAAGGTGATGCAATCTTCTTCAACCCTGCCTTGTTTCACGCGGCGGGCGAAAACCGCAGCGCGGATATCAGCCGGATGGTGAACCTTCTGCAGATCTCGTCAGCCTTTGGTCGCGCCATGGAGACCGTCGACCGTCAGGCCATGGCAGAGGTTATCTTGCCCGCGTTGGTTCAGCTTCGGGCCGCAGGGCGTATCAGCGAGGCGGACGCGCACGCTGCCATGGCCGCCTGCGCCGAGGGCTATGCTTTCCCAACCAACCTCGACACCGATCCGCCGGTGGGGGGGCTTGCACCGGCCTCTCAGGCAGATCATCTGCGCGCAGCGCTGGAGTCCGGTCAGACGGCGGCAGACTTGTCTCAAACACTCAATGCTTTGCAAGTGCGCCAAGCGTCCTGACACCATCAAGGGCGCGCCGGATCAGCGCGCCTTTTCCCTTTCGGAGGCACCTATGCCCAACCTTTTGCGCCGACCACAGACCAATACCGGCAAGGTCCACGACATCACGCCAGAAACGGCAGGCTGGTCCTATGTCGGATTTGGCCTTTACCACCTGAAACCCGGAGAGGCGGCTTCCGAGATCACAGGCGACACCGAGGTCATCCTGGTGATGGTTGAGGGAAAGGCCCACATCAAAGGTGCGGGCCGTGATTGGGGCGTGCTGGGGGACCGGATGAATGTGTTTGAAAAAACGCCACCCCATTGCCTTTACCTGCCTAATGGCACGGACTGGAGCGCTGTTGCCGAAACCGATTGCGTGATCGCCGTTTGCGCAGCTCCCGGTCATGGGGGACATGAAGCGCGTCGCATCGGACCCAATGGGATCACACTCACCGAACGGGGCACCGGTGTGAACACCCGCTACATAAACAACATCGCCATGGAGGCCGAAGATTACTGCGACAGCTTGCTGGTGACGGAGGTCTTCACACCCGATGGTCACTGGTCATCTTATCCCAGCCACCGGCATGACGAGGATGATTACCCACGTATCACCTATCTTGAGGAAACCTATTACCACAGGCTGAACCCCAAATCCGGCTTTGGCATTCAGCGGGTCTATACCGAGGACGGCAGTCTGGACGAGACAATGGCCGTTAAGGATGGCGATGTGGTGTTGGTGCCGCGCGGACACCACCCGTGTGCGGCCCCCTACGGATTTGAAATGTACTATCTCAACGTCATGGCAGGACCAAAGCGCACGTGGCGTTTTCAGGCGGATCCGGCTGTGCAGTGGATTATGGACAGAGACGCAACATGATCGATTTTGCCACTTTCCCCAGCCTGCGCGACAAGCGCGTTTTCATCAAGGGCGTGACGTCGGGCATCGGATCGCAAACGATGCGGGCCTTTGCCGAACAGGGCGCGCATGTGGGCTTTGTGGATATGGACGCAGAGCGTGGTAAGGCACTGAGAGAAGAGTTGGGGGATGGCCACGCATTTGCCGCGTGTGATCTGCGCGACATTGACGGGTTGCGGACAGCACTCGACAGCCACAGTGATGCGATTGACCCCGATTAAGTGCTCGTCAACCATGCCGCCCGCGACGATCGCCATGACGGGTGCGAGGTGTCGCCTGACTATTAGGACGACCGGATGCAGACTAATCTACGCCATATGTTCTTCGCCATCCAATCGGTCGCGACTGCGATGATTGAGACGGGTGGCGGGTCCATCGTCAATCTTGGGTCCAACAGCTGGCGGAAAGCCGATGGCGATTTCCCAGCCTTTGCAACGTCAAAATCTGCAGTTCATGGCCTGACACGAACCATGGCCCGCGATCTGCGCGATCATCGCGTCCGGGTCAACACCGTGGTACCCGGCTGGATCATGACAGAGCGCCAGAAGGAACTCTGGGTAACCGAGAAGGCACTTACCAAACAGGTAGACAGACAGTGCCTGCCCGACCCGGTTTACGTAGCGCGGATGGTGTTGTTCCTCGCTTCGAATGATGCAGGGGCCTGCTCCGCGCAAAATTTCACAGGTGAAACAGGGTCTACATAGGGTTTTAGAATGACACAGCCTTTTCAGCTCGCAGCCTGCGCAGAGATGCTCTGGCAGGATAAGCCAATAGAGTGGCGCGCAGCCCGTCTGACCGAGATGGGCTTTGGTGTTGGCCTGTGGAACTGGCCGGACCATGATCTCGCCAAACTTGAGGCGGTCAGGGCCAACTACACGATCATGAACGGCTATCTTGAGGGTCGCCTCGCCGATGAGGACGGAGCAGAGACGTTGCTCGCTTCAGCGCGCGAAACAGCGCGGGTCGGTAAGCGCCTTGGCGTTGACCGTCTGAACCTGCACGGCACCGGCCTTGGCGACGGAGGTATCCCGATCTGGCAGCACGACATTACGACAGGACCAATGTGGCTCAAGGCCAAAGACACGTTAAACCGCATATGTGATGTAGCCGAGCAAGAAGACGTCGTCTTTACCCTCGAAAACCTCAATCTATTGGACCACCCTGGTTGCCCTTTCGGATCAACGGCCGATGTTCTGGCGCTGGTCGCGTCGGTGGACCGCCCGCGATTACGCATCAACCTTGATCTTTATCACACACAGATCGGTGAAGGTGATCTGATCCGCTGGTGTGAAGAGTGCCTGCCATGGATCGGCGAAATTCAGGTGGCCGATAACCCTGGCCGCTGCGAGCCAGGAACCGGTGAGATCAACTACCCCGGCCTTGCAAGGGCGCTTGCCGACATGGGCTACAACGGTCCTGTCGGAATGGAAGCCTTTGCGAAGGGCGACGCGGAGGCCGCGCTGGAAGCGTTCCGCGCAGCCTTCACGCTCTAACGCTGCGGGGGTGCCCCGAAGGTGCGAATGACCTCGCGGCTGGCCGCGACAAGGGGGGCATGCGTTTCTCGGAGGAGCTGAACGCGGTCAAAGCGGTCAGGGTCGCTGTTGACCGCCTCGCGCAAAGCCGCCCCAAAGGCCATGCGCAATTCCGTCCCGATATTGAACTTGCAAATCGACGTCTGCCGCGCGAGTCGCGCGCGCTGTTCGACCGGCACACCAGAGCCGCCATGAATCACAAGCGGCACCTCAGTCAGCGCCACAATGGCCGCGATCCGGGCCTCGTCGAGACCACCTTCCTTATCCTGCTGCAAGTGCACGTTGCCCACCGATATCGCCATGGCATCCACGCCGCTCTCTCGGGCAAAAGTGGCGGCCTCCTCCGGGTCTGTACCAGCAGAGCCTTCCCCGCCTGAATAGCCCACGAACCCGATCTCCCCTTCGCATGAAATTCCTGCGGCATGGGCCATCTCAGCAATTGCAGCAGTTTCGTCAATGTTCTGCTGCAAGGGCTTGCGCGAGCCGTCGAACATGATCGACGTGAACCCACTGTCGAGCGCCTCTTTGCATTCCTCAAACGTATAGCCGTGATCAAGATGCGCGACGACAGGTACGCTGGCCTCTTCGGCCAAATGCCGGAACATCTTGCCCAGAACAGGGAGCGGCGTGTGCGCGCGGCAAGAGGGACCCGCCTGCAGGATCACCGGGGCGTTCTCAGCCTCTGCGGCGGCCACATAAGCGCGCATGTCTTCCCACCCCAAGGTGACCAAACCGCCTACGGCGTAACCTTGCGCCAGCGCAGGCTGAAGCACGTCTTTCAGAGTCACAAGCGTCATTTGAACTTTGCAATCATGTCTTTAATGCCCGGGATCGTTTCGATCTGATAGGCGTGGCTGGGTTGGAAGTACTGCACCAGCGACCGCTGGGTCAGGCCGCCGAGAATCGTGAAGTAATACATCTCATAGCCCGGCAGCACTGCGCAGGGATGATACCCGTTGTCGATGCAGATCGTGGCCCCATCCACAATGTGATAAGCATCCCCCGGCTGGCCGTCTTCGCGTTGGAGCATTTGCAGACCGGATCCATGATTCGGCTTGAACCGGAAATTGTAAGTTTCGTCGTGGCGCGTCTCGTCAGGAAGTCGGTTGGTGTCGTGCTTATGACTGGGGAACCCAGACCAGCCACCCTGACCAACGGTGAACAGCTCGCTCACCAGAAGGCGGCCGACCTTGTCGTGCTGTTTTTGGCCCAGAATATGTTTGATCTTACGATGGGTTTTGGTGTCGTCAGAGCCGTACTGCACCAGATCATGGTCGCGAACATCAAAGGGGTCGAGCACCTTTTCGTAACGAGCACCTGCGATAAAGGTTTCGGTGGCCTCGGACGTGCAAACCAGTGTGACCCTGGCCCCAACGGGCACATAAACCCCTTGCGGTTCACCGTCCCAGACATCCACACCGCGCCCGCCAAGATCGGCGAAACTCACACCTTCCACCTCGACATCAATGCTGCCTGTCGCGGGCACGATACAGGTCTCGTAGCCCGGCACTTGATATTCAAACGCCTCGCCTTTGCGCAGTTTCACGATGTTAAAATAGTTCAGTGGGACGGTGCTATCATCCACATCGACGATGGGTTTGTTCTGGTTGTCAAACGGCGCGATATGCATCTTCTGTCCTTTCAGGCCTTAGTTGGGCCGGGATGATCGGCAAGGAAGGAGTTGAGTTCCTCTGTCGTTGGCATTGCAGGCGCGCAGCCGGGCTTGCTCACAACGATGGAGGCGCAGGCAGAGCCCCGCATGACAGCCTCTTGCAGGTCATAGCCCGCCGCAATGGATGCCAGAAGACCGGCCATGAAACTATCACCCGCGCCGACGGGCTTGATCGCCTCGACCGGATAAATGCCCGTACGTACTTCACGGCCGTCTGCCAGAACAACGGCACCCTTCTCGCCCATCTTGTAGATGACCAATTTTCCCTGTCCAGCCAGCTCACGTGCCTTATCAAGACCCTTGTCCATGCCACCAGCCATGAACCCGAACTCTTCGTCATTGCCAACGATCAGATCGCTTTCGGCGCCAGCCCTGCTCAGCACCTCGGAGGCAACGTCGGCCGAAGGCCAGCTATAGGGGCGGTAATCCACGTCGAAGATGACCGGGAGGCCCGCAGCGCGGGCGTTCTCAAATGCGCGAAAGGTGGCGCTGCGCGATGGCTCTGCCGCAAAGACAGTGCCTGCGGTAATGAGCGCGCTGTGCCGCGTGTAGTCGACCCGGTCCACGTCGTTTTGGGTGACCTGAAAATCTACCGCCCCGTTGCGGTAGATCACATTCTGGAAATCGTCCATGACGCTTTCGTAGAGCGCCAGAGAGGTCCGATATTCGCCACCCAGAAGTTGGATATTAGAGATGTCGACGCCGTACTTGGCCAGCCGGTTCAAAGCAAACCGTCCCACCGCATCATCGGATACAGAGGTGATCAAGGCGGCCTCGCTGCCCAGCTTGACCAGCCCCGCGCAGATATTCGCAGACGACCCGCCAAGGTCCGCGCGAAAGGTGTCAGCGTGCTCGCTTTTTGTGCCAATGGGATCGGCGAACATATCCACGCCCGCACGGCCAAACACCGCAAAGCGGTTGCCCTTAATCCCCTCGATCAAATGGCTCATACTCCCCCCTTAGCTTGCGCACGCTGAAGCCAAATCGCGATATAGTCTTGCGCGAAACCGAATCCTAAGATAGCGATTTTGCAACCGGTTGCAAAGACCATTGTCGGGGGAAGAGAATGTCCGAGATCAGAATTGGGATCATCGGTGGCGGCTATATGGGCAAGGCACATGCCGTCGCCATGGCGTCTGTTGGTGCGGTCTTTGATACGGCCCTGCGCCCCCGGCTGGAAATGATCTGCGCCTCTAGCGAGACCAGCGCAGAGCGTTACCGCAAGTCCTATGGATTTGCGCGCGCCACGGCAGATTGGCATGTGCTCGTCTCGGACCAAAACGTCGATGCCATCGTGATCGCGTCACCACAATCGACCCACCGCGCCATTGCCGAGGCCGCCTTTGAACTTGGCAAACCTGTCTTTTGCGAAAAGCCCTTGGGCGCGTCTTTGGAGGACAGTGCTGCAATGGTCGCCGCAGCTGAGGCGTCCGGCCAGCCCAACATGGTTGGTTTCAACTACATCCGCACACCCGCCAGCCACTATGCGCGGCAGCTGATCGAAGATGGGGCCATTGGTGACATCACATGGTTTCGCGGTGAACATACAGAAGACTTCCTTGCTGACCCTGAAACGCCCGCAAATTGGCGCACCGACGGGCAGGCCAATGGCACGATGGGCGATCTGGCCCCCCATATGATCAATGGGGCCCTGGCGCTGGTCGGGCCGTTTCAGTCCATTCTTGCTGAAATCGAAACAGTCCACAGCACCCGGCCCGGCGGCACGGTCAACAATGATGATCAAGGCCAGATGATGGTCCGATTTGCGCGCGGTGCCATGGGGCATTTGTTCTTCAGCCGTGTCGCGACGGGGCGCAAGATGGGCTACGCTTATGAGATCACTGGCACGAAAGGCGCGATCCGGTTTGATCAGGAAGACCAGAACGCGCTCTGGCTTTACCGGATGGTGGGGCCAGAAGCGGAACGCGGCTTTACCAAGATCCTGACAGGCCCCGCTCATCCCGATTATGAGCCGTTCTGTCAGGGGCCAGGACATGGTACCGGCTATCAGGATCAGATCATCATCGAGGCCCGCGATTTCCTCAAGGCTATCGAAACAGGCCAGTCGGTCTGGCCGACCTTTGCGGACGGGCACGAGGTCAACCGGATTATCGCGGCGGCGCATGCCTCTTCAAGTAGCAAATCGTGGCGCGACATTACTTCTTTCTAAGGACATCAGAGAATGGCAAAATTGAAATGGGGCATGATCGGTGGCGGTGAAGGCAGCCAGATCGGACCAGCGCATCGATTGGGGGCACAGGCGGATGGGCTTTTTGAATTCGCCGCAGGAGCGCTCGATCATCGTGCAGATGTCGGCCGTGACTATGCCCAACGCCTCGGCGTCGCCGAAGACCGCGCTTATGGCAACTGGCAAGAGATGCTAGAGGGCGAGAAAGATCGTACAGATCGCGTCGATCTGGTGACCGTCGCCACACCCAACTCGACCCATTTCGAGATCACCAAAACCTTCCTCGAAGCTGGGTTCAATGTGCTGTGCGAAAAGCCCATGACCATGAGCGTCGAAGAAGGCGAAGAGATCGTGCGCGTCGCCGAAGCCTCTGGCAAGATTTGCGCCGTGAACTATTGCTACTCGGCCTATCCAATGATCCGTCAGGCCCGCGCAATGGTGCGCGCTGGCGAGATTGGCAAAGTCCGTCTTGTCGTGACCAATTTCTCTCACGGACACCACGGCGATGCCACGGACGCCGACAACCCGCGCGTGCGCTGGCGCTATGATCCCGCGATGGCGGGTGTATCTGGCCAATTTGCCGATTGTGGCATTCACGCCCTACATATGGCCAGTTTCATCTGCGACGATCAGGTCGAACGGCTGTCCGCAGACATGGCCTCGACGATCCCCTCGCGCGTGCTTGAGGACGACGCCATGGTCAACTTCCGCATGGAGAACGGAACAGTCGGGCGGCTTTGGACCTCTTCCGTTGCCATCGGTCGCCAGCATGGCTTCGACATCCAGGTCTTTGGTGAAACCGGCGGTTTGCGGTGGGCCTCCGAGCAACCAAACCAGCTTATTTACACTCCCGTAGGCGGGCGTACACAGATCATCGAGAAAGGTGAAGGCGGTCTGCATGCAGATGCAGAGCGCCTGAGCCGCGTGGCCATCGCCCACCCGGAGGGTTTCCCCCTAGCTGTGGCTAATATCTACTGCGATCTGGCCGACGCGATCCGGGGCGAAAAGCGTGATGGGCTGCCAAATGCTGCAGACGGCGTTCGATCCATCGCGGCGGTTCACTCCGCTGTTGCATCTGCAAAAAGTGATGGGGCGTGGCAGGACGCTCGCCCACCGATGTTTCGCTAAGCTTCAGGTGTGTGCCGAAGCGTGCCGCGCTCGACAACCTTGCAAGGAAATATGCGCGCTTCGGGATAGCGGTCAGGCTCTAACAGCATACCTTCGACCAGATCGACCGAAGCGGCGATCATAAGCTCAATCGGCTGATGTATCGTTGTCAGATTAATACTCTCCCAGCACGCCATCTTCATATCGTTGAGACCGATGATTCCGATATCCCGGCCTGGCTCCAACCCGTGATCCCTTAGCGCGGAAAGCGCGCCAATGGATAGTACATCATCGCCGCAAAAATAGGCCTCTGCGGATTGGCCCGCTAACTGCCTGAGCATTTCAACACGCCCAGCGTCGAACGAGTAAGCGCCAGAAAACGCTTTCGTCAGAGTGACGTCACTCTGTTTAGAAATCTCTTCCTCAAACCCTTGCAAACGGTCCTGCGCCGAGGTCGCATGTTCGGGCCCGCCCAGATACCCCAGCTGCCGATATCCCCGCGCCATAAGTTCCCGCGCAGCGATGCGCCCGCATTCGACGTTGTCGATGCCCACAACATGCACTTCTGGTAAGCTAGAGGGGCGCCCAAAGGTATGAACAACGGGCACGCCGGCATCGTGAAAAGCCTTTGCAAAGCTAGGTGGCAACGTCGATGACGCGACAATCACGGCATCGACCGAGTATTGCTGCAACATCCGCACTGAATTAGCCGGATCGGTTTCATCGGTCAGGTTGACGATCAATGGGCGCAATCCGCGCTCCTGTAAAGCACGGGTGAACTTGTCGAAGACCTCCAGAAAGATTGGGTTCTGAAAGTTGTTGGCGATAAGCCCAATCAACTTGGTGCGGCCAGTGGTGAGCGATGAGGCCAGTGCATTTGGGCTATACCCGAGGGTCTGTGCCGCCTCTTCAACCTTGAGCCGTGTGGCCGCAGAAACAGATGCTCCTTCGGTAAAGGTTCGCGATACGGCAGACCGCGAAACGCCAGCCAATTCGGCCACATCCTTCATCGTTGCGTTCATAGTCGTTCCTGTCATTTCGCATGTGAGCCGTCAGCGTGTGTCAATCCACGTAAGTTGCAATATGCCTTCTTGCTCCGGGTCCCGCAACGGTGAGCAAAGCGCGATACAAGTCAACGAATGTTCGTCGCTCTCCACCGTTGGCGACGAATGTTGCGGCCTGAAGCAACGACCGAGATAGTGCTCCTAGCCGACATCTGACATATTTTTAGGTATGTTTTAGCGATGTCTGATACACTGCACCAATCGGGTATCTTATGTCAGACGCAGAACACTAGGTGTTTGATCCCACGGTTTGATGGTGCGATCCTTTCTCAGAAATGGACGGCAGCATTATGGGACAAATCGTCCTTGGAGCGCCACACAGCGAACGTCGGCAGACGTGCATATTTTTTGATTTGAGCACGGTGATCTGGCGTCCAATATTGGATGTGCTTTGATGGCGGGAATTGCTTCACATAAGGCTGCCGCGAGACTTCGCTCCAAAAGTTCCAAGCTGATCTTGTCTTTTGATGCAAACTCGGTACAACTTTTCCGTGCAAGCATCGAAGGACGATCCCGTGAACAATGCCGCGAATTCAGTGTTGAAGGCCTTTCCTACTGACCAGAACCCAAATGTACTCCGGACATTAAACGAGTTCGCGGTTGACCTGATTGGGATCCCGAATGCGACCGATCTGTTCTGGTACGTCGCACGCAACGTGGTTGGCAGATTGGGATTTGTTGACTGCGTCATCTACACAGCCGACCCGGAAGCTGGAGAACTCACACAAGTGGCCGCACTTGGCGACAAGAACCCGCACGGCCGTACGATCGTCAATCCGCTTGTGATCCCATTTGGGAAAGGCATTACGGGAAAGACAGCACAGACAGCGGCCCCGACTATCGTCGATGATTTGCTGCTCAATGCGAACTATATTGAGGATGCACAACCCGCCCGATCTGAAATCTGCGTGCCGCTCCTGTCGAAAGGTAAAGTTGTCGGTGTAATCGACAGCGAACATCCAGACGCACATGCTTTTGGTGCTGCCGAGTTGGAGATACTCACAACAGTGGCTGCTATGACGAGTGCAAAACTCGAGCTGCTTCACGAGGCCCAACGATCGCAGCAACGTTATGCTGATCTGGTCAGAACGCATGCCAAGCTGTCAGAGGAAATCTGCAGCCGAAAGGCCGTGGAAGCCGAGCTTCACGAAGCTCGCCAACGTCAAGGCCTCGGGCAACTCACTGGTCGATTGGCGCATGATTTCAACAACCTACTGACGGTCATCTCTGGCAACCTTGAGCTGATTGAAGCTTACTTCAAAGAACCGAGCAGCCGTAGATTCCTCAAAGAAGCAAGTCTTGCCTCAAACAACGCGGTAAAACTTGTTTCAGACTTGCTGGCATACGGTCAGAGGTCAAAACTGACGCCTGTTGAAACCGATATGAACCGGTTGGTTGAAGACATCTGTGCTCTGTCGGTCGTTCCACGCGAAGTGACCCTGAACCTTGATTTGTCGCCAATCGATCTTGTGGTCATGACGGATCTCGCGGGAGCGAAATCCGCAATCCATGCAGTGATTACCAACGCGGTCGAGGCGATGCCCAACGGAGGGGCATTGACAGTTGCAACAGATCTCGTCGGCCACAGCACGATGTCTCAAGCAGCACTTCCGAGGGATCTTATCCCTAACCTCTACGTGCTAGTAAGGGTGACGGACACGGGCAATGGGATCTCACCTCAGCAACTCCAGCAGATGTTCGACCCCTTCTTCTCCACGAAGCAATCCGGTGCTGGTAGGGGCATGGGTCTCTCGACTGTCCAAGGCTTTATGTCTCAATCCGGTGGCGGAGTCAGGGCCGCTTGTGATCCGTCCGGTGGAACAGTCTTGGAGCTGTATTTCCCGGCAAAAACACAGCCAAATTCATCTCAATAGCCGTCTACGCGAGAGCAAAGATGTACTTGGAGGGGTCTCATGACAATGTTCTCCGACATTCAGCAAGGCGAACATGTATTGCCTTTGATCAGCGTCGCGGGCCTGAGATCGGGCAGCGCCAAAGCGAAAGAAATTATCGCCGGGGAGATCGGGAGAGCCAGTGAACAGTTTGGGTTCTTTCGGATCTGTGATCATGGAATTCCTTTGAAACTTATCGAATCCGTCTACGCGGCAGCCGACGAGTTCTTTTCGCAATCCGAAGACATCAAGATGCGTTGTTATATCGGTGCCAGCCCCAATCATCGAGGCTATGTGCCGTTTTCGGAGAAAGGCGATTATCCGGACGAAGTACACCGAAGCTACGAAGCGTTCGATCTTGGGCTTGATCTGCCGCCAGACGATCCTGATTTTCTTGCTGGCAATCGTGTTCTTGGTCCAAATAACTGGCCGGACCTTACCGGATTTCAGGAAACGGTTGGACGCTACTATGATGAGGTCGCGTATCTTGGCCGATTGATCTGCTCATCGCTGGAGCGCTATCTGGATTTACCACAGGGTGCCATGACGCAGAATATGACCAAGCCGATTTCGCAATTGCGGCTTCTGCATTATGTCCGTGGAGCATCAGTGACTGATATCAAATCCGTGAATATGGGGGCGCACACGGATTATGAATGTTTGACACTACTGCACACACGGAACAAAGGCCTTCAGATCTTGGCACAGGACGACATCTGGATCGATGTTCCCGTGGACCCAAGTGCACTGGTTGTGAATATCGGAGACATGATGGAGGCTTGGACAAATGGTCGGTTGCGCTCGACACCACACCGCGTTTTGAACCTGCGCCCGGAGCGGTTCTCCCTGCCCTATTTTGTGGCCGCAAACCATGACACGATCATTGAGCCCTTTCCACAGCTTGTCTCGAAGTCTTCGCCGCCGCGCTATGCGCCCTTCGCTGCAGGCACGCATTTAGAGCGGATGCTCATTCGCGATTTTCCATATCTCAAAGCCTTGATGACAAAAGACACTGGAAAGACTGGATGCGATGCCCCGGCGCTTCAAATCGACAATCCGTTCGAGCAAAGACTAAAAAACAAGACCTGATCATCCCATGCCCAACCTTGAAACCATGTTTGCCGTTTCTCTGGCGGGACTTGTGCTCAGCGCAACACCAGGCCCGTCGATGCTGTACGTTCTGTCTCGTAGTGCTGGTCAGAGTCGCGCGGCAGGATATGCCTCGGCATTGGGGCTTGGCCTTGGCGGTATTCTCCTCGCCATCGCAACTGCCTTTGGCTTGGCGGCTCTGTTTCGCCAATTCGAATGGTTGATGACGGGTCTGCGTCTCATCGGTTCTGTATACTTGGTGTACCTCGGCTACAGACTGATCAGGGATGCATATATAACGCTCGATCTGAGCGTCACAGATACACCATCGGCACGGCAATCCTTCTGGCAGATTGTCTGGCAAGGCATGTGGGTCGAACTGCTCAATCCAAAGACCGTGCTATTTTTTGCCCTCTTTCTACCGCCCTTTGTCGATCCAAACCTTGCAGGTTCCGCATTACAATGGCAGCTCGTCATTCTCGGAAGCCTCGTCCCTCTAACCGCCATACCGTCGGATATCACAGTGGCTTGGCTGGGTGCGAGATTGTCGCAAGGCGTTGCTCGAAATCCGGGTGTTCGTAAGCTCTTAGCCTGGAGCGGCGGCCTGGCCTTGGTCGCCATCGCAGCGAATATTCACTTTGAATTTATTTGATCGGCATTGCCAAGTTGGTTGATCCTAGTCGTGCCTGCAGTTTTCGGTTCTAAGGCCACCACGTGAGTGTGGGGGCATGGCAACGAGATACACAGACGTGTTTCCCCGTGATACTGTGCGCATCACCACATCAGCAATGCCCCCTCTTCTGACATCGCCTTAAATGATGGTGTGCGGCGGCTCTTGGATCGGGCTGAACCAGACCGGGTTTTCCGGAGATGTTGGAGTTCGTCACTCAGCGGCTATTTTAGCCGTGAGCTCTGCGTTGTA
>NZ_CBFHLV010000026.1:0-38797 GCF_965656765.1 Marivita sp.
AGGTTGGAACGATGACTACTTACGTAGCATTCTCAACGGCTTGGCCACTCCGTAAGTCAAACGCGATTGCCCTGCCCTGAGTATCGGATACGACATTGGCTGATCCCAAGACCTCAATATCCCCTTCCCCATCATAGGTAAGTGTGTAGGTGCCTTGCCGTTCTGCCAAGAGTTCCGGGACGTCGACAAATTTGGTCCAATCAAAGTAGTATATCGCTTCGGCGCCCAGAGAACTTGGCACTTCAGTTGCCCAGCCATTTTCATCCAGATACGCCGATCCATCAAATGATGGGTCTCTTTCCTCTGAATTTTTAAAGACACCATGTGCCATTTTCATAAGATCGATAAACGCAAACTGGGTTCCGAATGGCGCAACACCAGACAATCCGATTGCCAGTGATGGGTCCGCCAGCCCTTGCAGCTGCGACGCGTCTGCATTGTCACCAGAGTTGCCGACAGGACCAGGATTTTCAACAGGAGCAGGTGTCTCGCCCGAACCAGAGGTCTCACCTCCCTCGGGGTTTCCGCCTGCGTCGGAGTTCCCACCAGTATCAGTGTTTACTGCTGCCCCTTCTCCACTGACATTGACGTCTGCAACCGCTGTTGAGGTTTCACCCGTGCGCGTGTCGGTGACCACGTAAGATATGCTGAATTGGCCGGTTTGCCCGTCTCCCAGATCATCATACACTCCATTCAGGTCAGCACCGACATACCCCCAACTTGTCAGAAACAAATCAACACCATTGGGAAGCCGCATAACGGTGTCTTCGTCAGGGGCGACGTTTACGCCTTGAACGGAAGTGACCACGAGATCCCGATCAGTCCCGTCGTCATTGTCAAGAAGCACGCCTAGGGCGCCGTACTGAGGATGGCTCTCGGTGGTTGAAAAGCTGTCATCAACGGCAAAGCCTGTTGACAGTTCGTCCGCCCCGTCCAAACCAAGTGTCAGTAGTGCCGCGTCGACTTTATTCTGAATGACAGAAACATCTGGGTCTATCGTTGCACCACCTATGATGGCTTCGATCATCTGGCCAGTGCTGACCCCACCGCTCGTCAAAGCTATGATCCAAAATTCGAGGCCGGCGCTATCAGGGTCGCGATTGAATAGGTTTTGATAGATTGAAGTAATAAACGCTTCGGGAGTCGAATTCTCGGGATCCGCAAAATAAGGATAGAGTGCGCGCGTCTCGGCCTGATCCGCAAAGAAATTCGCGATTTCTAGCGTTGATGTACCATTCTCATAGGCGTTGACCCAGAATTCAAAACCGACAGGATCAGGCGCCCGATTGTAATAACCAACGTAGTATCGAGCAATGGCTTCTTCACTGGACAGCATTCAAAAGGTCCCCCTTTAGGTGGTGTGGCATCGCTCGAATGTGCAAACAACTGAAATGACCAAAGTCTTAAAGCACAGGGTATACAGAACCGTAACCCCCTAAAATATTTGGCAAATGAGAACCCGCACGGACGGTAACTAAGTTAGATCAGTTTTTTGATTCCATACAAGCGCCGATTTCGCCGCGGCCAACAGCAAGAGCGCCTTTGTAGGTGCTATTCAAGGCCGCACTCTCAACCGCCAGCCACCCTACAGTGGCACAGGTCAACCTATTCTAGGCACACCCGTTCAATGAACCACACTGCGTGGACTTCAGCACTCGCATCCAGACCTTTCATCAGCTCAAAGAGTACCGTGACTCCAGCGCCGTAAACTCCTTGGGCGCACTCTTCGTGGGCATGCCGTCTACCTTGACGCCAGTTGATGAGGTTGGGCCACGAGTGGTGGATTAATAGGGCTGCAGAAGACTACCCAGCCCAACTCAACCCACTCGTATCCAACCTGATCCGAAAGCACGCCAAAACCACTGGTTAGGGAGAGTCCAATCCTCTCTCAAAACACCACCTTTCATCCCATAGTGAAGTGTGCACTAGCGCGATCACTTTATAGCAGCAGTTTATAGCAGCAGTCGCTCCAAAGCGCTGTGTCCCAGGCGATCAAGTAGGCTTTGAAAAAAGTAAAATGGCCACCCATTGCAAAAATACATGTTTGAACTGGATTTGTTCAACAGAAGGTCGCAAGGTCACCGCATTGACGTAAGAGGAAAATTTCAATGTCGGATATTCAATCTGAACCGCAGCAGGCAGCAGTCAGTGATGATCGCGGCATCAGTCTCGAAGCTGATCCCGAAATTTGGAAAGACCTTGGCGCTCAGATCGAAGCAGCTCGCAACCTTGTGTTCGACAAAAGATACGAAGAGGCGACCGAAGCTTGTAAGGCCTTGATCGCACAAGAAGGCCTACCCCTTGGGGCTGCTGCAAAAGTCGCGCTAATTTTCAAGAGCCTTGGACAAGAAGATGTTGCCGAAAAAATCCAGGAACGGGTTCTGACGGGAATTAAGAGCAATCTGGACAAGCTAAAAGATCCGCAAGCTGCATTGTTCCCCGCAGCTGCCGCATTATACGATCTCGGGGAAAAGGAAGACGCAGAAAAGCTTGTTTGGAAAGCCTTGAAAACCGCACCAGACACGCAACTTGTTGTAGTTGAAGCCGCAGCTCTATTTGTTCAATTCGATCTCCGCGAACACGCATACGATGTCGTAAAGAACTATTTGGAAAACACTTCCAACGCGTTCAATTCTGCGATCCACTTAAGCGTCGTACTCTCGCATCTCAAATACGTCGAAGGCGCGCAGATGTGCCTCAAGATCGCCGAGGCGAATTGCAAAACAAAAGCAGAGCGCGCCAAGCTTGAGTATTTCTTCGCGTCGAATGGGATGCCCGTTGCCGATTTGGACCAACACAGCATGGCAGTCGAACTGTTCGATCAATTTGCAGAAAACTACGATACGCAACTTGGCATTCTGGGGAACAATGGACCCAGCCTGATCTTCACGGCTCTTGAGGAACTGAAACTGCCTAAGAAGAAAACCCGGCGTGTCTTGGACGCCGGTTGCGGAACAGGCCTGTGCGCTGGTTTTTTGAAAGAATATGCCAAAGAACTGACTGGGGTCGACCTGTCGGTCAAAATGCTTGAGGTCTCGCGGGAGAAGGGGCTTTACGATTTTCTAGCTCGGACAGATCTATCGGTGCCTGCAACATATCCTGACGGGAAGTTCGATTTGGTCGTGTGTGCGGACGTCCTTGTATATTTCGGCGAATTAAAGACGGTTTTTTCCAACTTTCACAAGATCTTAAACCCCGGCGGCCTGCTGCTCGTCACCGTGGAAGACGAAGGAGACGAGACCGTTAAGACTGGGTTCAAACTGTACCCATCGGGGCGCTACAAACATTCGGATGGGTATATCGAGAAAACGGCACGAGAGGTCGGGTTTCCAAAGCCTAAACTGCTGAAACATGCCCGTTTGCGCAATGAATTCGGCGCGCCTGTTTTGGGCACCGTCTTTGCTGTTCAAAAACCTGCACTTGTGTTCAACTGACGCAAAATGCGCCGTCAGGCAGGTATTGAACACCTCCGTGACGTCCAGCCTTGCTGGTGCCACACTGCGCTGATACCTAGGAATTCGGTTTTCTTTCGGGCCAAGTTTCATGCGCGTAGCCATCGCAACTGGCGAATATCACCTTGGCGGTGAGACCTTTATCAACCGCCACATCGAACATCTGTTCGGTGGCAACACGGTTGTGGTCTGTGGCCGCTTCAGGGGCGACAACCCCTATGGCAAGCCGTATTTTGTGCGTCGCGATGGGCTGTCGGGGAGCGATATCATAGTTGCGCCGTGGTGGCTCTTGCGCAATCGGGTGCGGCACGGCACTTCGCGGCTGCCGTTTGGTGAGGCGAAAGAGGCGCTGATCAAGTTCCTTCATGATGAACGGGTTGATGTGATCCTGGCCGAATTCGGCACGCAGGCACTGGCCTTAGCGCCGCTGGCCAATAAGCTTGGCATCCCGATTTTCACTTATTTCCGAGGCACCGATGCCTCCAAAGCGATCCGTACGGAACGCATGCGCGCCGCCTATCGCAAAATGATGCCGCGACTGGCCGGGGTGTTTTCGGTCTCGCAGTTCTTGCTCGACAATCTGGCCAACCACGGGATTTCCCATTCCGACAGCATGGTCATTCCTTCGGGCGTCGATATCCGCCGATTTGCACCGCAGGCCAAAGTTCCGCTTAGCTTTTTGGCGGTGGGGCGCTTTGTTGAGAAAAAAGCGCCGATGACAACGCTGCGCGCTTTTGCCGAAGCAACGAGGTCGTTGCCCGAAGCGCGGCTGGATTTTATCGGCGACGGGCCCCTTCTAGAACTGACGCGGTCCCTTGCCGAGGAACTGGGAGTAAGCGAAAAAATTCGCTTTCACGGGGCGCAACCGCATCACACAGTGCGTGACAGACTGATGAGCACACAGTTCTTTCTTCAGCATTCGGTCACCGCCCGCGATGGCAACACTGAAGGCCTGCCAACCGCCATTCAAGAAGCGATGGCTTGTGGCTGCATCACCGTATCCACCCGGCACGCTGGCATTCCCGAGGCGATCGACGAAGGCGAAACCGGCTTTTTGGTCGACGAACATGACGAAACAGGCTTCACAAAAGCCATCACCTCCGCGATCAATGTGCCCGACCATTCGACCATGTCGGCGCGTGCGCGGCAGGTGGCAGAAGCGCGGTTCGACAACCATGTCCTGCTCAAGTTATTGGAACGTCACATACAAGATGCGCTGACAACCGCCCCCAATGGGGTAAACGGCGCGAAAACGCACGCGTCGGCCTGATCTGGCGCGCGACCTGACTGGGATGCACAGTGTTGTTTTACCGTTTCCTGATGACCCTGCTGGCGACCCAAGAGATGGCATCGCGCATCTGGGCGGGTGATGGACAGGCAGTCAAGGCACGGTTGGGACGGGTCACAGCACCCGAAAAGACGGACCGCATCTGGCTTCATGCCGCGTCGAACGGCGAACTGGCGTCGGCCCGACCAGTGATCGACCGGCTGCTGGCCAAGGACCACGCGCTGTTGATCACCACCAATACCGACAGCGGGCGAGCTTTGGCCAATTCATGGGAACTTCCCAAGACCAATGTGCTTTTGGCACCCGTCGATCTTGCTCGAGCAACCCGGCGCGTCATACGCAACTGGCAGATCAAAGCACATATAACGCTTGAGTCAGATCTCTGGCCGCAGCGCATCCTTAACACACCCGGCCCTGTACTGGTTCTGGGCGCGCGCCTTACAGAACGATCGGCCAAAGGCTGGGCCCGGTTTGACAGTCTGGTACGTCGGGTGATGGCGCGAGTGGCATATCTTTCCGCGCAGGATGCAGGCTCCGCCGAAAGGTTCACTGGCTTCGGATTGCCTGACGCCGCAAAAGGCCCGGTCTTCGACCTAAAGGCACTTTATACACCACCAACGGACACACCAGATTCTGGCCTGCACCAGGCGTTCAACCGATCCGATACATGGCTTGCCGCCTCGACACACGAAGGTGAGGACGACATCGTTCTGGCCGCGCACGCATCGGCCTTGGCGCAGCGCCCCGCCCTGAAATTGATCTTGGCCCCCCGTCATCCCAAACGCGCAGACGACATCACTCAAAAGGTTCAAGCCCACGGTCTGACCTGCGCCCGCCGCAGTAGTGGCGATGACCCCGCGACTGCCCAAGTCTATCTGGTCGACACCTTCGGAGAGATGCACCTCTGGTATAACCTTGCCGGCATCACTTTTGTCGCCGGTTCCCTTACAGATCGAGGCGGCCATACGCCCTACGAGCCTGCGGCCTTTGGATCAGCAATCATACACGGGCCCGACACCGCCAATTTCCGCGCTGCATATGATCGACTTGCCCAAGGTGGTGCTGCGCTTTGTGTAGAAGATGCTGCATCCTTGGCGGACGCCCTGTTGACGCTGGATACGCCCGAAACGCAGAATGCCTTGGGACAGGTGGCACAACGCGTGCTACACCAAGACACTGACCTTGATGGCCTCATGCAGGATATCTTCGCCACACTGGACGCTTGATGTCCGCGCTCGGACGCTTATTTTCAAGAGCCTAAACTAAACACTCAGAACGGCACGCGACGCAGGCATCAATATGATCCAGTTCACACTGAAATGCGCCAATGATCACCACTTCGACAGCTGGTTCCAATCGGGATCCGCGTTTGAAAAGCTGCATGCGGCGGGCATGGTTGGCTGCTCGGTCTGTGGATCGACGGATGTGAACAAGGCAATGATGGCTCCCCGCGTCAGCACTGCTGACAAAGCCGACAAACCCGCGACGCCGCCTGCCAAACCGAAATTGACCGAACCCGCAAACCCGGCGGAACAGGCGTTGTCCGAGCTCAAAAAATACGTTGAAAAGAACTCTGATTACGTTGGCACGAATTTCGCCAATGAGGCACGCGCGATCCACACCGGTGACGCGCCACAGCGTCCAATCTGGGGCGAAACTCGCGGCGACGAAGCCAAGAAACTGATTGATGACGGCGTGCCCATTGCGCCTCTGCCCTTTACGCCAACCCGAAAGTCTAACTGATGAATATTTTGATCACCGGTGCAAATCGCGGCATTGGCGCGGCGCTATATTCGGCGGCACAATCGCGCGGCGATACTGTTTATGGCACCGCCCGCACACCTGGCGACAGTGATCTTATGCCACTCGATGTGCGCGATCCCGAAAGCTGTACCGCGCTGGCGGACCGCCTCAAGGAGACACCTATTGATCTGCTGGTCTGCAATGCAGGCGTCTATCTGGAAAAGGGCCAGCCCGTCGATAGCTTGACTGACACGCAGCTTTGGGCCGACACATTCGCGACCAATGTGACCGGTGTTTATCTGACCGCGATGGCGTTGCTGCCGCACCTGAAACAGTCAAATGCACCCAAGCTGGCCATCATTTCATCTCAGATGGGATCCAGTGAACGCGCTGGTGGACAAAGCTATATCTACCGTTCGTCCAAGGCGGCTGCTTTGAACCTTGGCCGTAATCTCGCGGTTGATCTTAAACCGCAGGGCATTCCCGTCGGCATCTATCACCCCGGTTGGGTGCGCACCGATATGGGCACTAATGCCGCCAGCATCGGCACCGACGAATCTGCCAAGGGCCTTTTGCAACGCTTTGACGCGCTATCCCTAGTGACCACCGGCTGTTTCGAGATGTGGAACGGCGACGCGATGCCGTTTTGACGGTCGCCACACCAGCCGAATTCCCCAAAGCCTTTGCCGACGCGTGGCACAGCCGTGACGGCTATCGCATCGGCGCGCTTTTTGCTGAAGACGCGGATTTCGTGAATGTTACGGGCCTGTGGTGGCGCGACCGACCAGCGATCTCCAAAGCACATGACTATGCGCTGAAATCCTTTTTCGTTGAAAGCACACTGAAACCCGGGGTGACCCGAACCAGAGACCTCGGCTCAAATTCTGCTATCGTGCATTGCCGGTTCACGCTGAGCGGTCAAAAAGCACCGGACGGCACCATCGCAGGAGACCGACAAACCATCTTGGTTTTCGTGCTTCACCGCACGCCAAATGGATGGCAGGCCGTTGCCGCGCAGAACACCGATGTCGTCCCCGGCAAGGAAACCCACCTCAATGACGGAGGCCTCTCGGCTGTTGACTATCGGGACACGTAAATCGCGCATGTAACGCACCGCTCTTGCGCGCCACCTCCACCCAACGTAAAGCACCCGCTGAGTCTGACCCGGGAGGCCCTTATGCCCGTTCTCGTGATGAAATTCGGCGGAACGTCTGTTGCCACGCTTGATCGCATCAAGCGTGCCGCAAAACGTGTGGGCGTCGAAGTGGCCAAAGGCTATGATGTGATCGTCATCGTGTCAGCGATGTCCGGCGAGACGAACAAGCTGGTGGGCTTCGTTAACGAAACCTCTCCTTTGTTCGATGCCCGCGAATATGATGCCGTCGTATCGTCTGGTGAAAACGTCACAGCTGGCCTGATGGCGCTGACGCTTCAGGAAATGGACGTACCCGCGCGCAGCTGGCAGGGCTGGCAGGTTCCGGTGAAAACCACCTCGGCGCACTCTTCTGCCCGGATCGAAGAGATCCCTGCCGACAACATCACACGCAAATTTGCCGAAGGCATGAAGGTCGCCGTGGTCGCAGGGTTTCAGGGCGTCAGCCCTGAGGGCCGCATCACCACGCTGGGTCGCGGCGGCTCCGACACCACTGCCGTGGCCTTTGCCGCTGCCTTCAACGCGGAACGTTGCGACATCTATACGGACGTGGACGGCGTCTACACCACCGATCCGCGCATCTGCGACAAGGCCCGCAAGCTGGACCGGATCGCGTTCGAGGAAATGCTGGAACTCGCGTCGCTGGGCGCAAAAGTGCTGCAAACCCGGTCAGTCGAATTGGCAATGCGCTATAAGGTGAAACTGCGCGTGCTCAGCAGTTTTGAAGAACAATCTGACGACGCAGGAACATTGGTCTGCGCCGAGGAGGACATCATGGAAAGCAATGTTGTGGCCGGTGTGGCCTATTCCCGCGATGAGGCCAAGATGACCCTTGTGTCCGTCGCCGACCGCCCCGGCATCGCCGCGGCCATTTTCTCGCCCCTCTCCGAAGCAGGCGTGAACGTCGACATGATCGTGCAGAACATTTCCGAGGAAGGTCGCACTGACATGACCTTCTCTTGTCCTGTCGATCAGGTAAAGCGCGCCGAAAAGGCGATGATCGACGCCAAGGACGCGGGCAAGATCAACTTCCACGATGTCGTTGCGGATACCGACGTGGCCAAAGTATCGGTCGTGGGCATCGGCATGCGCAGCCACACTGGTGTTGCGGCCCAAATGTTCGAGGTACTTTCGAAAGAAGGTATCAACATCAAGGTCATCACAACCTCTGAGATTAAAATTTCCGTCCTGATCGACCGGAAATACATGGAACTTGCCGTTCAGGCGCTGCATGATGCGTTCGAACTGGAAAAAGCCGACTGACCACGTGACCGGCGCTGTCACGCGAGGCGGCACGCGAGGGGCAGAACATGGTTGAGCGCGCGGAAAGCGAGAGCCGCAAGCTGCTTGGGCGGCTGCGCGACACAATGGCCAGTCAGGCCGCAGGACAGGAACGGCTTGATCAGATCACCCATCTGACCGCTGATTCCATGGGCACCGAAGTGTGCTCGATCTACCTCTTCCGCGATGAAGAAACGCTCGAACTCTGCGCAACGCAGGGTCTCAACCCTGAATCGGTCCACCAAACCCGGATGAAGCTGGGTGAAGGCCTCGTTGGTCGCGTCGCTCGGACGGGCAAGGTGATCAACGCCGCCGATGCGCCCTCCTCCAAGGGCTTCCGCTATATGCCGGAAACCGGGGAAGAGATTTACTCAAGCTTTCTTGGCGTCCCAATTCAGCGGCTCGGTGAAAAGCTGGGCGTTCTTGTCGTGCAGTCCAAAGAGGCCCGCGAATTCAGCGCAGATGAAATCTACGCGCTCGAAGTGGTCGCGATGGTTCTGGCCGAGATGGCCGAACTTGGTGCCTTTGTCGGCGAAGGGGCCGCCCTCCAAGCGCGGCACACGCAACCCGTCCTGATCCGCGGCGTCACCGCGCAGGAAGGCACAGCCGAAGGCCATGTTTGGCTGCACGAACCGCGCGTTGTGGTCACCAATCTAGTCGCCGACGACCCTGAAAAAGAACATACCCGCCTGACCGACGCCGTCGAAAACCTGCGCATAAGCGTCGATCAACTATTGGCCAGCGCATCGGGTGACACCGAACAGGTGCAAGTCCTCGAAGCATATCGCATGTTCGCCAATTCCAAAGGCTGGCTGCGCCGGATGGAAGAAAACATCGACCGCGGGCTGAGCGCCGAAGCTGCTGTCGAAAAAGAACAATCAGACGTGCGCGCCCGTATGTTGCAGGCCACCGATTCCTATCTGCGTGAACGCCTGCAAGATCTTGACGATCTGTCGAACCGACTGCTGCGCATCCTCACCGGACAAGGCCACCAGACTGGCGCCGAACTGCCCGAGAACCCGATTTTGGTTGCTCGCAACATTGGTCCGGGCGAATTGCTCGAATACGGCCGCCAACTGCGCGGCATCATCCTCGAAGAAGGGTCGGTTGGCAGCCATGCCGCAATTGTCGCCCGAGCGCTGGCCATTCCGCTGGTCATCAACGCAAAACGCATCCAGAACGAAGCGCTGAACGGCGATCATGTCATGGTCGACGGCGATCAGGGCGTCGTGCACCTGCGCCCCGACGACACCGTCGTAAGCGCCTTTCGCGACAAGATGGCGATGCAGGCAAAGGCGCAGGAACGCTACGCCTCGATCCGTGACAAACCCGCCGTCACGCTGTGCGGCAAGACGATCCGGCTGGACATGAACGCAGGCCTCATGGCCGACCTTCCGTCGCTCGAAAGCTCAGGCGCCGAAGGTGTGGGCCTGTTCCGGACCGAGCTGCAATTCCTCGTTCGAAGCCAGATGCCAAAGCGCAACGAACTGGCGGCCCTATATGCCCGCGTGCTCGATGCGGCGCATGGCAAGCGCGTGGTGTTCCGAACACTCGACATCGGGTCGGACAAGGTGCTGCCCTACATGCAGGCGCAGGACGAACCAAATCCCGCTCTTGGCTGGCGCGCGATCCGCGTGGGCCTGGACAAACCGGGCGTGATGCGGATGCAGCTTCAGGCGCTGCTGCGTGCTGCCAATGGCCGCCCGCTGTCAATTATGTTCCCCTTCATCGCGCAATATGAAGAATACACCGCCGCCCGCGCCGAGGTGGACAAGGCTCTCGCCCGAGAGAAAAAGCTGGGCAACGCAGTTCCCGAAAGCCTAGAAATTGGCGCGATGCTGGAAACGCCGTCTCTCGCCTTTGCGTGCAAGAAATTCTACGAAGACGTGGAATTCCTGTCGATTGGCGGCAACGACCTCAAACAGTTCTTCTTTGCCGCCGACCGCGAAAACGAACGGGTCCGCCGCCGCTATGACACACTAAACGTCAGCTTCCTGAGCTTCATTGAAGACATCATCGCCCGCTGCAAGGCCACCGACACCCGCCTGTCCTTCTGCGGCGAAGACGCTGGTCGCCCAGTCGAAGCGCTGTGCCTTGCAGCCATCGGCCTGCATTCCCTCTCCATGCGGCCCGCCTCCGTCGGCCCCGTCAAACACCTGCTCCGCCGCTGCAATCTGGATGATGTGCGCAAGGTCATCCACGACGCCCGCGATGCCGGGGAACAATCGGTGCGCCCCGCAGTGATGGAGTACCTGCGCGGGTTGAGTTGAGATTTGATCGGGGTGGATCGGACGTCCGCAATGCGGGACCAACCTGACTTTCGCTATGCCTTCCGCTACGCTCTCCAAAAAAGAGGGTTTATTGTGGAAATTGAACTACCTAATGGCAGCATCAGCGCGATAACCTGTGGCGAGGGCCACCCGATACTCATCATGCACGGTGGCGGGCTCGATCACCGGCATATGCACGATGCACTTGAACCCGTTTTTGAGGGCCTGTCAGGCTGGCAGCGCGTTTATATCGATTTGCCCGGCCACGGCGCGTCGTTGGTCGATGACAGCGTGAATTGCCAAGACGATGTTCTGAACATGATCAGCACCTTCGCAAACAAAGCATTCGAAGGTCGGAGATTTGCGGTGATAGGGGAAAGCCGCGGTAGCTACCACGCAATGGGGCTGGTCCGTACGAGACCAAAAGACATCATTGGCATGATGCTGGTCGTAGCGGACGGTATGCCAGGTGCAACGGTTGATTGGCGTCCCAAACATCAAACTCTTGTACCATTGTCTAAGCAAGTCACCGTGAGTGCGTCACAGGAAGCTCGGGCGAGGTTCGAACGGCTCGTCGTCCAAAACTCCGACATCCTCGATAAGATTGAACTCACAAAGGTGCCGGCCACAAAACTGACCGACCAGAAGTTGGCCGAGAGAATTCGGTCGAACTTCAATTTCAGCTTTGATCTATCCGAACCGCCGGCCCCATTTGAAGAACCTTGCCTCATAGTGAATGGTCGGCAGGACGCCATGGCGGGATATCAAGACATGATGGATGGGATAAAGAATTACCCGCGCGCGACAATGGCAATATTGGATTGTGCCGGGCACAGTTTGGCTTGGGAACAGCCGGAATTATTCAAGGCCTTAACCGTAAACTGGCTAAGTCGTATGAAGCAATAGAAGCGTCTTATGGTACTAGCTCAGAATGGCAACTATGGGCTCACAACGGACATTCCCAGGCCCACACCCCAACAGCACGCCCCAGCCATTCTGGCTGATCAAAGCCGGGTTTTCCAGCCCGCGTGCTGTTGATGCTTGTGTGGGCGAACGGGTGCGCAATGGTCCGGTGCCGGATCATGATTGGATCACAACGCCCCGTCCGCTCATGCCCCCAAACTCGTTCGGGAACAGGATCAATTTGACCTATTAACGTTAAGATAGGATGAACCGCACGGGCGATTTACGCGGTAGTCAGACCGATTTGACCGCGCGGCGCAATTCTTCGACCAGCAGTGTCTCGGACGTGCCGCTGTCGATCGCCAGCCGCCTCAACCCAAAATGGACATGGGCCATTTCCTGATAATAGCTGGTGTAAGCGTAATTCGTCGCAGCCCCGGCCGCAGCCCCAAGGATGGGCACCGTCTGCGCAGCCAGCTTTTGGCCCAGAACCGTCGCCAACTTTGGCGCCACTGATTTCAGGATACCATGCACCGCAGCCCCGTTCAGCGTCACCCGGGTCGACAGAAACGCCATATTGGCTCCGTCGTCATCAGCCAGCGGCCCGGCGCTTGCAAACACCGTCAAGCAATCGGCAAGCACATCGGGGTCGTTCGGATCAAAGTCGTATTCCGCCGCAATCCCCTGAATGGCCCGCAACAGCACAGTCGTCGTCACCGGCAATTCAGCCAAAGCAGTGGGCAACCCACCTGCCCCACCAACAGCCCCCATCGCCGTCGTCATCGCGGTGTTGAGCCAGCCCTTCTGGTCCGGCACCACCCCTCGCGATTGTTTCGCAGCTTGCAAGGCCACCCGCAAAGCCCTTTCGGTCGCACCTTCAAGGCCAAGCTTCACCGGCTCGGGCAACCGCTCCAACAAGTTCTCGGCGCGACCGCCAATCATATTGAGCACTTGCAACCCTACCCCACCAGCGGCCTTGTGACGACGGGCAAGGGTAACGATGGCAGTTTGGGTGTCGATGGGCACAAGATCGGTTCCGGTCATACCGTACAATTGGGGACGTTTGCCGTACGGTTCAAGCGTCCCGTTCGACATGCCCTGTCAAACCACCCCACGCACCCGGCTGCAATTCCAGCCCCAGAACGCGGTCTGGATTGGTCGGAGGAGGCATCTCGACACCGTCCAGCTTGTTGAACCCAAAGCGCTTGTAATAGGGCGCATCCCCCACCAAAAGCACCCGCGCCCAGCCTTCATGTCGCGCTTGATCAAGACTGTCGCGGATCAACGCACCACCCAAGCCTTCACCCTGTGCAGTTGGGTGTACCGCCACTGGACCAAGCAACAAAACCCTTTGGTTTCCGATTCTTACCGGCCAAAACCGGATCGCCCCGCCAAGGATACCCTGATCATCCCGCGCCACGCGCGACAAAGACCCCACAGGCGCGATCTCATCTCTCAATCGGTACGACGACAGCGCTTCGCGACCTGGCGCGAAACACAGGTCATAGAGGGCTTCGACCTCCCACCAATCGTCTTTGGTTTCCGGGCTCAGGGTGAACATGACACCGCTCTTCGTTGACGCGTGCACACCCCCGTGCAATTCGCTGCGAAACCGCCTATCACGCAGGGTAACAATCGGCAAACAGAGAGCTTTCTGCAGATGTTCTACCGCCCCGAAGACGGCCACGGCCTGCCCCACAACCCGTTCAACGCCATCGTGACCCCCCGCCCAATCGGCTGGATCTCGACGCGCGGAACGGACGGACAGGACAACCTTGCGCCCTACTCATTCTTCAACGCTGTGGCCTACGTTCCGCCGCAGGTGATGTTTGCCTCGACCTCTGCCAAGCCAGACAGGGGCGACACAAAGGACTCGGTCGCACAGATCCGGGACGCCAGCGTGTTTGCCGTGAACATCGTCGAATACGAGATGCGCGACGCAATGAACCTGACGTCGGGCGCCTGGGATCGCGACATAGACGAGTTTGCACATGCGGGCATCGAAAAAGCCGAGTGCGATACGATAGACTGTCCTCGTGTGGCCGGTGCGCCAGCGACGCTGGAGTGCAAGCTGACGCAAATTGTGCGGCTGCCCGGAGAGGCCAATTTTGCCGTCTTCGGTGAAGTCACCGGCGTTCACATGCGTGACGATTGTATCGTTGACGGGCAGTTTGATGTGCTGAGCTTCAACCCGCTGAGCCGCATGGGGTACCGAGACTACACCGTGGTGCGCGAAAAGTTCAGCCTGAAGCGCCCCGGCGAATAGGTCACATCTTGCACCCTATTGTTTCGCACGCGAAACATTGGGTCCGATCCGGTCCTTTAACAAAAGGTTAACACGATATGTCTGTCAAACGTCTGCTGACTGAATTCGGCATGGGATCGTCCTTGCGGCGACAGGACTATACCCAAGCCGCCTCGCGCGCGGTCAAAGACGCGCTTTGGCACAATTCGATCAATCTGGCCGAGCTTTACGGCAAGGACAAATCCGACATGCAAATCACCGTCGAGGTGGGTGTGCAAAACCCAGACGCGCTCGACACCGATGCCATCGCCGCGATCTTCCCATACGGTCAGATCACCGTCATCGCCCGCAAAGGTGGGCTCGACGTGCCGCGCGCCGATGGAGGCAAACCGACGGTCATCGCCAATGTTGCCATTTCGGTCGCGCTCGATCTGGAGGGTGTGGCATGAACGATCAACGCTTCATCATCGAAATGGGCATGGGCAATGATCAATACGGCATGGATTACACCAAAGCCGCAGCCCGCGCGATCGAGGATGCAATCCGACATTCGTCGATCCCGTTGTTCGACGCGACCGGTCTGCCACATGCCCAGATGCGGGTTCAGGTTACGATTGGAGTGGCTGAGCCGGACAAGGTGGATTGCGCCGAACTGGTCAAGGGATTGCCGCGTGGTCGGGCCGACGTCACTGCCGTTGAGGGTGGGCTGAATGTGACCAACCCTGACAGCGGGTCGACTTTGGTGATTGCGACAGCGGCGGTCGAGGCGTTTTTACCGCGTCAGGCCTAGCCACGCTTGAAGCGACGGGCCCACGCTGCAAAGATAGCATCGGACAGTGACGGAGGCAGCGATGGCAACCCGCAAGCTTGGCGTGATAGGTGGATCAGGGCTTTATGCCGTGGACGGATTGCAAAACGCAGAATGGCAAAGCGTGGACACACCGTGGGGCATGCCGTCGGATCAGCTTTTTTGTGGTACGCTCGATCAGCTTGAGATCGTGTTCCTCCCCCGTCACGGGCGTGGGCATATCCACAGCCCTTCGGATGTGCCCTACCGTGCCAATATCGACGCTTTAAAGCGGCTGGGCGTGACAGATGTGATCAGCGTGAGCGCCTGTGGGTCATTCCGCGAAGAGATGGCTCCGGGTGATTTCGTCATCGTCGATCAATTCATCGACCGCACCTTTGCCCGGCCCAAAAGCTTTTTCGGTTCGGGCTGCGTGGCACATGTGTCAATGGCGCATCCTGTCTGTAGCGGCCTGGGCGAAGTCTGCGCCAACGCAGCCCGAGCTGCGGGTGTGACGGTGCATACAGGCGGCACTTATCTGGCAATGGAGGGACCGCAGTTTTCGACACTAGCGGAATCAAACCTCTACCGCGATCAATGGGGATGTTCTGTCATTGGTATGACCAACATGCCCGAGGCAAAACTCGCCCGCGAGGCGGAGCTGTGCTACGCCAGCGTCGCGATGGTGACCGACTATGATTGTTGGCATCCCGGCCATGACGCGGTTGAAGTAAGCGATATCATCCGCGTTTTGACCGGAAATGCCGACGCGGCGCGTGCAATGATCAAAGGCCTGCCCGCATTACTTGGACCGGACCGCGTTCCCTGCCCTGATGGCTGCGACAGCGCTTTGGAATACGCGCTGATCACGGCGCCCGACGCACGCGACCCAGCCCTGACCAAAAAGCTGGACGCGGTGGCGGGTCGTGTGCTTTCTGGGACCGCTGGTTCAAAAGGATAACTTTCCATGACACTTGAACTTTGGCTGACATTTATCGCCGCTTCAACGGCACTGTTGCTGATCCCGGGCCCCACCGTTTTGCTGGTGCTGTCCTACGCTCTAAGCCAAGGCAAGCGGGTTGCCATCGCATCAGCCAGCGGTGTCGCTTTGGGCGATTTCATTGCCATGAGCCTGTCACTGGCGGGTCTGGGCGCCTTGGTTTTGGCCTCGGCTACCCTGTTCACGGTGCTGAAATGGGTTGGTGCGGTTTACCTGATCTGGCTGGGACTGAAACTGTTGCGCTCGAGCCCCGGCGCCGCACTGCCCGAAACAAAGCGTGATGTGCAGGCCCGTTCGGTGTTTTCACACACAGCGTTGGTGACCGCGCTCAACCCGAAATCCATCGCGTTCTTCATCGCTTTTGTGCCCCAGTTCATCACGCCAAGCGTGCCACTTTTGCCGCAATTCGCAATCCTGATCACCACCTTTGTGGCGCTGGCCGCGCTTAATGCGTTTGCCTATGCGCTGGCCGCTGACCGGCTGCGTGGCTGGATCGGACGCGAGAGCGTCATTGGCTGGCTGACCCGCGCTGGCGGCGTCACACTCATTGCCATGGGCGCGCTGACCGCCATGGCCCGTCGCACCACCTGAGGACACCATGACCCCAAACAAATCAGTCAAAGACTACATGCGCACCATCGTCGATTTCCCGCATGAAGGGATCATGTTCCGCGATGTAACCACGCTTTTCGCTGATCCGCGCGGGTTTCGCATGGCAATCGACCAATTGCTTCACCCTTATGCCGGGGTCCGGTTCGACAAGGTTGTGGGCCTCGAAGCGCGAGGGTTTATCCTTGGCGGCGCGATTGCGCACCAATTGTCGGTGGGCTTTGTGCCAGTGCGCAAGAAAGGCAAACTGCCGGGCGCCGTGATCTCAGAGGAATATACGCTGGAATATGGTGAGGCGGTCGTTGAGATTCACGACGATGCCATTCAGCCGGGCGAGAAAATCCTGCTGGTAGACGATTTGCTGGCAACAGGCGGCACGGCAGAGGCTGGACTGAAACTGATCGAACGACTGGGCGGCGAAGTGATTGGCTGCGCCTTTGTCATCGATCTGCCAGAACTGGGCGGACGCAAGAAACTTGAAGCGATGGGAATGGATGTGCACGCGCTTTGTGCGTTTGACGGACTCTAGCGCTTTTTCTTTTTTCAAATATGCCGAAGACCCGGCACGTCTTTTCGAAGTGCTTTTATCGGATATGGGCGCAATTCAATAGAGAATTGCACCCGAATTTTCGCAAGTTCGACGCCTTTGTCAGACGATCGTCGCCTCGGTTGCCGCGCGCAGGTCGTCCTCGGACACACCGTCGGCGGTCTCAACGATCTTGAGACCACCCTCGACCACATCCAGCACGCCGAGATTGGTGATGATCCGGTCCACAACGCCTGCGCCAGTCAACGGCAGGGTACATTCCTTAAGCAGTTTGCTGTCACCATGCTTGTTGGTGTGATCCATGACCACGATCACACGGCCCACGCCCGCGACCAGATCCATCGCGCCGCCCATGCCTTTGACCAGCTTGCCGGGAATCATCCAGTTGGCGAGATCGCCTTTTTCGTCAACTTCCATCGCGCCGAGGATTGCCATGGCAATCTTGCCGCCGCGAATCATGCCAAAGGATGTGGCACTGTCGAAGTAGGACGTATGCGGCAGTTCGGTGATGGTTTGCTTGCCCGCGTTGATCAGGTCGGGGTCTTCTTCGCCCTCGTAGGGGAACGGGCCCATTCCCAGCATTCCATTTTCGGATTGCAGGGTCACCGTCACGCCTTCGGGGATGTAATTCGACACGAGCGTGGGGATGCCGATGCCAAGATTGACATACATGCCGTCCTTCAGTTCCTGTGCGGCGCGCGCGGCCATCTGGTTGCGATCCCATGCCATAGTCGTCTTCCCCTCGTTTGTCCTACATGCCGCGCGATGCGGCGTTATCCTTGAAGTCTGTAAAGCCAACCGGCACGTCGATCATGACCACCGTTCCAGCCGCTCCGCGCACCACGTTGAGCGTCGCATCCAAACCGTCGAGCAATGATCCTACCAAACGCCCCCCTACCGACTCTGACGAGGGGAAGGTCATCTTTGCCGGGATGCCAACACCGTCATCTGAAATGGTCATACGCAAGCCACCGGCGGCCAGACGATTGACCCGCAATTCAAGATAGCCCTGATCCAACCCGTCAAACGCATGCTGAAAGGCGTTCGACACCAGTTCAAACGTGATCAGCGCAACCCGGATAGCTGTGTCAAGATTAACCTCAAGTGGCTCGACCAGCGACACGAATCGCACGCCAGGGCGGCCTTCGTTATGCGCAATGGTGTGCGAAATACGGGACAGCAATGACCCGAGGTCAATGCCATCGCGGTTCCATTGCTCATCAGCCAGTTTCATCTCTTCATAGACGAATTGAAGACACTCTAGACGGCGCGGCAGAACGTCGAGCATCCGCAATCGACGCTTGGTTGCGTCTTCGGATACCGGTGTGCCGTCATCGACGCGGTCAAACAAAGAGCTGACAATCAGCCCAAGATCCTGCCCCACACGCGAACAGACGGTATCAAGAGGGATCCGCGTCGCCTCGGGGGCAAGGTCTTGATCGTCTTCATGCAGTTCTGTCTGAATCCCCAAGAAATATACGGGATTGCCGAACTCGTCATTGATCGGTGCAATCAGCAAGCGGTTCATAAACGCTTCGCCCGTCGCACGGTAGTTCAGGATATCAACGCTGACATCTTCTCCTGATTGCATGGCGTCCCGGATCATCTGGATTGAGTCAGGGTCGGTATCCGGCCCCTGCAAAAACCGACAGTTCCGCCCGATAACGCGTGACCGCTGATAGCCCGTCATTCTTTCGAACGCGTCATTGATATAGACAATCGGGTTGTCTTCGGAATTCGGGTTGGTGATGACCATGGCAACACTTAGCCGGGAAAACCCGGCAAGCGCCTGGCTGTCATCCAGTACCGATGTCAGCTTTGGTTTCTCGACAATTCGTTCCACGGCGTTTCGTATCGTTTCCTGTCTCAGGCAGCCGGTCTGGGACGCGTCGTGCGCTGCTCGATCCGTTTTTCGTGTGCGCCCTGAATGATCCGGTGCACATAGATACCTGGCAGGTGAATGTGATCAGGGTCCAGCGTTCCCGGCTCGACGATTTCTTCGACTTCCATGATGCAGAGCTTGCCGCACATGGCTGCGGGCGGGTTGAAGTTGCGCGCTGTCTTGCGGAAAATCGCGTTACCAGTGGTATCGGCCTTCCACGCTTTTACAATCGACAGATCGGCAAAGATGCCCTCTTCCATGATATAGGTTTCACCGTTGAAATCGCGGTGATCCTTACCTTCGGCAATCACAGTTCCAACACCGGTTTTGGTAAAGAAGCCCGGAATGCCTGCACCGCCGGCACGCATACGTTCGGCCAAAGTGCCTTGAGGGTTAAACTCAAGCTCAAGCTCCCCGGATAGATACTGACGCATGAATTCCGCGTTTTCCCCGACATAAGAGCTGATCATTTTCTTGACCTGCTTGGTCTGCAACAGGATGCCGATGCCAAAATCATCGACGCCCGCGTTGTTGGACGCGAAAGTCAGATCTTTGACACCACTGTCGCGGATCGCGCTCAAAAGCAGCTCTGGGATCCCGCTCAGACCGAACCCACCTGCGGCAATCAACATGCCGTCGGACAGCACGCCATCAAGCGCCTCGGTTGCTGATCCATAGACCTTCTTCATCGCGATATCCCCCGCTGTTGAACGCAGCGCCGTTTTGGCGTGTCATGCGGGTTAAGTCAACGGCAGCACGGGGTGTATCGGGATGTGTCAACTTCGCGCATTAATGGCAAAGTCGACACGTTTTTCGCACAGCATGCATATTAGGAGAGGCAGGCAAGCGGCCGCGTTGTTTAGCTTTTCTTGGCCACTGGTTTCTTTTTCGCGGCAGGTTTTTTGGCGGTTGTCTTTTTGGCTGGTGCCTTTTTGGCCGGCGCTTTTTTCTTGGCGCCTTTCTTTGTCGCCTTTTCGGCGATCAGGGCAACCGCCATGTCCATCGTAACGTCGTCAGGCTCCACGTCTTTTGGCAGGGTCGCGTTGACCTTTTCCCATTTCACATACGGCCCGTATCGCCCTTCCATCACAGCGATCATGCCACCGTCTTGCGGGTGTTCGCCAAGTTCCTTGAGCGGTTTCGCCGCAGCTCCGCGACCACGCCCCGGGTTGGCCCGTTTTTCGGCCAACAGCTCGACCGCGCGGTTCATGCCGATCTCGAACACCTCTTGGAACTCTTTGAGGTTCACATAGACCGGTTTCGCGTCATCGGGCAGCTGGTGCATGATGTAAGGACCAAAGCGGCCAAGGTTTGCTTTCACTTCACCACCATCAGGGTGCATGCCCACGGGACGCGGCAGTGTCAGCAGCGTGATTGCCTTTTCAAGGTTCACATCATCCGGCGACCAGCCCGGCAAATAATCGCCCTTGGCTTTGGGCAAGCTGGCGCGTGGTGGTTTCTTGTTCTCGGGCGTCGGTTCGCCACGTTGAACATAAGGGCCAAATCGGCCCGATTTCAGCCAGATCTCATCGCCCTGATCTTCGCCCAAAACGCGTTCGTCGCCTTCGGCCCCTTCGCCTGCGATCGGTCGAGTGTAGGTGCATTCGGGGTAGTTGCCACAGCCGACAAAGCCACCGGTCCGCGAGGTTTTGAGGTGCAATTTGCCAAGCCCGCATTTCGGGCAGACGCGCGGGTCACTGCCATCGTCGCGCGGCGGATAGAGCTGTGGCGCAAGCGCGTCGTCCAACACATCCAGCACTTCGGTGATACGCAGGTCAGACGTTTCGGATATCGCCGCCGAGAAATCGCGCCAAAACTTGGCAAGCAGGGCTTTGTAGTCACCCTCACCCGCGCTGACGTGGTCAAGTTCATCTTCGAGCGCGGCAGTGAAATCGTATTCCACATACCGCTTGAAAAAATTCAGCAGAAAGATCGTGACGATCCGGCCTTTGTCTTCGGGAATCAGACGATTCTGTTCCTTGCGGACATATTCGCGGTCCTGAATCGTGGTGATGATGCTGGCATAGGTCGACGGACGACCGATCCCCAACTCTTCCATGCGCTTGACCAAAGTCGCTTCAGTGTAACGCGGTGGTGGTTGGGTGAAGTGTTGATCCGGTGTGATCGACTTCTTGTCAGCCTTTTCGCCCTCGGAAATCTGTGGCAGGCGCTTGTCGTCGTCATCAACGACCGCGTCATCGCGGCCTTCTTCATAGACGCGCAGAAAGCCGTCGAACAACACAACCTGGCCGTTGGCACGCAATACGACTTGACCATCCGCGCTCCCAACATCGACCGAGGTGCGTTCAAGCCGCGCTGATTCCATCTGGCAGGCCAGCGTGCGCTTCCAGATCAGGTCATAGAGCTTGCGCTGATCCGCATCGCTGATTTTCAGGCTAGCGGCATCTTTGGACATCTCGGTCGGGCGGATACATTCATGCGCCTCTTGGGCGTTCTTTGCTTTGTTTTTGTAAATGCGCGGGCTTTTGGGAACGTATTCGTTGCCGTAACGGTCCTTGATCGCCGCACGGGCCTGATCGACGGCCTCGGGCGCCATGTCGATGCCGTCGGTTCGCATGTAGGTGATGTGCCCGGCCTCATATAGGCGCTGCGCCGCGTTCATTGTCTGGCGCGCGCCCATACCGAACTTCCGGCTGGCCTCTTGCTGAAGAGTGGACGTCATGAACGGGGCGGATGGATTGCGAGATGCGGGTTTGGCTTCGACCAATTGGACGGTTAAATCGCGGCTTGTGATCGCCTGCACAGCCATTTCAGCCTGCGTTTCGTTCTCAAGATCGTAACGGTCAAGCTTTTTGCCCGCCAGAACAGTGAGTCGGGCCTCGTATTCCTGACCACGAGGCGTGGAAAGCAGAGCCTTGACCGACCAATATTCCCGAGCACGGAAGGCCTCGATCTCCATCTCGCGTTCGACGATGAGGCGCAGGCAAACGGATTGCACCCGGCCTGCGCTGCGTGCACCGGGAAGTTTGCGCCAAAGCACCGGCGACAGGTTAAAGCCCACAAGATAATCCAAAGCGCGGCGCGCGAGATATGCATCCACCAACGGTACGTCGATGTCGCGCGGATTGGCCATCGCCTCAGTCACAGCAGCCTTGGTGATCGCATTGAAGGTGACGCGTTTGACGTCCGTGGTTTTCTTGATCGACCGCCGTTTCGTGAGCGCCTCTTTGAGGTGCCACGAGATCGCCTCGCCTTCACGATCGGGGTCAGTTGCGAGGATCAGTGCGTCATCGGATTTCAATGCTTCGGCGATCGCTGCGACATGTTTACGCGAGTCGGCCGCAACCTCCCATTTCATGTCGAAATCGTTGTCGGTATCGACCGATCCATCTTTTGGCGGCAGGTCACGGACGTGTCCGTAAGACGCCAGAACAGTGTAGTCAGACCCCAGATACTTGTTGATTGTCTTGGCTTTTGCCGGGGATTCGACGACGACAACTGGCATAAAAAAGGCACCTTTCTACATGGGATTTACCTATGCGGCACGGCTGCATATGGCCGGGCAGCATGTGGTGTGCAAGGACCAAATGTCAATTCGTGCTCGAGGTGGCGGTCCGAAATCTGCGATCTGATGCGGGTGGTACGCGGCTTGACTGGGCGTGTGATTGCGCACTTGCCGTATATGAATTGACCGCGCCCAATCGGCACCCTGGAGGGTTTGTGGTCGGCGAGTATTTGTCGCGGCGGAAAGCGATTGTTCGGCGGTCGCGCGCAGCACCACTGGCAGCGTAGGTCAGGCGCGCAAAGCGATTAGCCCACCTGATTGCCGAGTGATGCGTCCGTCGAGTTCGAGATCGGTCAAGGCGGGTGAAACGACCCGGGATGTCGTGCCCAGATCGCGGATCAGTTGATCCTCCCCCAAAGGGGACGGGCCAAGACGATCAAGAATCTTTTGATGCAGCATGGCGATTTCTGCCAGCGGGCGGTCCGATTGTGCAGGCTCCAACGGCAATTCCGGCGCGGGCTCAGCGAGCGGGGCAAGGGCCTCGATCACATCTTCGGCGCTGCGGATCAAACGAGCCCCATCGCGCAGAAGCATGTTGCAGCCACTGGCGCGTGCATCGAAAGGATGCCCCGGCACCGCCATCACATCGCGTCCCTGATCAAGGGCTGTACGTGCGGTGATCAGAGAGCCGGATTTCGCCGCCGCCTCGACCACGATCACGGCACGAGCAAGACCCGAGATGATACGATTGCGCGCCGGAAAATGGCGGGCTTGGGGTTGCAGGCCCATGGGTTGCTCACTTACGCGCGCGCCGCCGTGAGAGACGATATCTTCGGCCAGTTTGGTGTTTTCCGCCGGATAGAGTACATCCACGCCTCCGCCCAGAACAGCGACCGTCCCTGTTTTCAGCCCGGCCATATGTGCCGCTGTATCAACGCCACGCGCCATGCCGGATGTAATAACAAAACCCGCTTGCCCTAATTCGGACGCCAGCGCACGCGCCATGCGCCCGCCAAGAGACGAGGCGTTGCGCGCACCGACCAGCGAAATTTGGGGTTTGGACAACATATCAGGCGCACCGATAACCCACAGCATGGGCGGCGCATCGTCCAAATCGGTCAAAGCTAGGGGATAGGACGCGTCGCCACGACACACCAATCGCGCATGGGCAGCCTTTGCCGCGTTCATTTCGGAATGTACAACTGCTTCAGGACAGCTTTCATATCCATCTACACCTGCAGCCCGGGCAATCTCGGGCAAATGAACGAGCGCTTCAGCTGCCGTGCCGTGGTCGCGCAACAGTCGGTAAAACGTGCTGATCCCCACCCGACGCGAGCGCAAGAGACGAAGCCAGTCGAACCTTTGGTCTTCCGTGGTGGGTGGGAGTAGGGGGTGAGTGGAAGAGTTTTGTTCCAATGTCAGCCTGCCTCCGTCCGCTTGCAGGGACAGGAATAGGCGGTCACTGGTTAATCACTGGTGAATCGAAGCAAGAAGCCCGCAAGAAAATCGTTATTTCACCGCTAGGCCACTGATTTGGAACGATCCTTTTGTTAGGTTTGCGCGCCACCAACAGTCAGGCCGCCGATCATGACTGTGGGTTGGCCCACGCCGACTGGCACCCATTGGCCTTGTTTGCCGCAATTGCCCATCCCTGGATCAAGCGACATATCATTGCCCAGCGCGCGAATCTGCTGAAGCGCCGTTGCACCGTCGCCGATCAAGGTGGCCCCTTTCACCGGCGCACCAACCTTACCATCCTTCACGCGGTAAGCCTCGGTGCAGGAAAAGACGAACTTGCCATTGGTGATGTCCACCTGACCGCCGCCAAAGCCAACCGCCCAGATGCCGTCCTTGAGGTCTGCCACAATATCGCCCGGCGCTACGTCGCCACCCAGCATATAGGTGTTGGTCATTCGCGGCATCGGAATGTGTGCATAGCTTTCGCGCCTCCCATTGCCGGTTGGGTTCACTCCCATAAGGCGCGCGTTCTGACGGTCCTGCATAAAGCCCACCAGTTTGCCATCTTCGATAAGTACGTTCTTGCCGGACGGAGTGCCTTCGTCATCAACTGTAATTGACCCACGTCGATCCGGGATCGTGCCATCATCCAAAACCGTAACGCCTTTGGCCGCAACCTGCTGGCCCATCAAGCCTGCAAAGGCGGAACTGCCTTTGCGATTGAAATCGCCCTCAAGCCCGTGGCCCACGGCTTCGTGCAGCAGAATTCCTGGCCAGCCGGGCCCAAGCACGATATCCATGACACCCGCAGGGGCTGGCACCGCATCAAGATTGACCAAGGCCACCCGCAATGCTTCGCGGGCCTTGTCCTGCCAATCGGTTGGATCAAGCAGGCCATCGAGCAAGACGCGACCGCCACCGCCAGCCGTTCCAGATTCGCGGCGGCCGTTTTCTTCTACAATGACGCTCACGTTCACGCGGGTCATTGGCCGAGTGTCAGACACGAGTGTGCCCTCGGGGCGCAGGATCGCCACCTCTTGCAAAGACGCGGCAATCGTGGCGCTGACTTGCACCACGCGGGAATCCAGCGCTCGGGCGTAGGCGTCGATCTCGCGCAGGGTATCGACCTTGACCGGAAAGCTGTGCCCGGCAATCGGGTCACCATCAGTATAAAGTTTGGTGTTGGTCCCGGCGGGTTTGTCAGCCAGCGTGCCGCCCCCCTCGCCTACGGCGAGCCGCGCAGTTTCAACGGCACGCTTAATCGACGATTCGGAAATGTCGGTGGAATGGGCATATCCTGCCACTTCGCCACGGACGGCGCGCAAGCCGAATCCTTCGGAGGCGTCATAGCTGGCGGTCTTTATGCGACCATCGTCGAAGACCAGAACCTCGGACCGACGCCGTTCAAGGAACAATTCCCCATCATCAGCCCCTGCCACAGCCTCTTTTAAAAGCGCGAGCGCCTTGTCCTGATCAAGATGCGTGTCGAATGGTTGGAATGACGTGTCGGCCATGAAACCCCCAGAGGTGAAGTTGATCTAGATCAAAGAAAGCGCGTTTTTGCCGCAAGCAAGCTTCTTTAACTGATGCCCAGAATATGGTTTTAACCGCTCCCAAGACAACGGGAGGATTGTGTCGGCATCTGCCGATTTCGTCCGACCCTTGCACATTGTACAGAATTCGCAACCGATCAGGGTAAGACATGCAACTTAAATCTTTGCTCTTGGGTCTGGCCACCGCCTCAGCCGCCGCTCCCGCATTTGCTCAGCAGACGCTCGAGACGATTGGCGCCCCGGTGGACCGTGGCACAGGCTTTCAACCCGCGGCAACAGAACTGGCGCGCGACCTTCAGTGGCTCGATGGGATGATCCTCATCATTATCACTGCCATCGTGCTGTTTGTGACCGCGCTGCTGGCATACTGCATTGTGCGCTACAACCAGCGCGCAAACCCAAGCCCATCCAGCTTTACACACAACACCCCGATCGAGATCGCATGGACCGTTGGTCCGATCCTGATCCTTGTGTTCATCGGTGCGTTCTCGTTGCCTGTACTGTTCAAACAGCAGGAAATCCCCGAAGGCGACCTGACGATCAAAGTGACCGGCTACCAGTGGTACTGGGGCTATGAATATATCGGCGAAGACCTGGCTTATGACGGTTATATGATCGGCTCTCCCTTCACCGGTGGCGACAACCGCATGACACCAGAAGTCGAAGCACAGCTGATTGAAGCTGGCTACCAGAAGGAAGATTTCCTGCTGGCAACCGACACGGCCATCGTTGTTCCAGTGGGCAAGACTGTCGTGATGCAGGTGACCGGGGGCGACGTGATCCATTCGTGGACCATTCCCGCCTTTGGCGTAAAGCAGGACGCAGTTCCCGGTCGTCTGGCCGAACTTTGGTTCACCGCCGAGAAAGAGGGCATCTACTTTGGTCAGTGCTCTGAACTGTGTGGCCTTGCTCATGCGTATATGCCGATCACCGTCAAAGTGGTCAGCGAAGCGACCTATGATGCGTGGCTGGCAGCGTCGAAAGAAGAAGGCGCCTATGTGGACGTGCGCACTGTCCTGACCAACTAAAACCAACAGGCGCATGCGGAATGCTGTGTGCGCCTTTTACCGGCCAACCTGACCCAACGCAGTTGAGAACACGTGACCGATACAAGCATCAACACACAGTCGCACAGCGCCGAGACTGACGCGCAGTTTAGCGATTACTACGCTCTTCTGAAGCCGCGAGTTATGACACTCGTCGTGTTCACAGCCTTTGTCGGGTTGCTGGCCGCTCCGAACGCTGTGCACCCGTTCATCGCCTTTTGTGCAATCCTGTTCATCGCCATCGGCGGCGGCGCGTCAGGCGCTTTAAACATGTGGTGGGATGCCGATATCGACGCAGTGATGAAACGCACACAGCGTCGTCCAATCCCTTCTGGCAAAGTCACTGGCGATGAAGCGCTGGCCATCGGACTCGCGCTGTCAGCGTTTTCAGTCGTGTTCCTTGGCCTCGCGACCAACTGGGTCGCGGCTGGGCTGCTGGCCTTTACCATCTTCTTTTATGTTGTGATCTACACGATGTGGCTTAAGCGGTGGACGCCGCAAAACATCGTCATCGGCGGTGCCGCAGGCGCGTTCCCTCCGATGATCGGCTGGGCCGCCGCAACCGGTGGCGTGAGCGTCGAGTCCGTGCTGATGTTCTGCCTGACATTCATGTGGACCCCGCCCCATTTCTGGGCGCTTGCGCTGTTTATGCGCAAAGATTACGACAATGCAGACGTGCCGATGCTGACCGTGACCCACGGTCGCCGCGCGACGCGCATTCACATTCTGGTCTACACGATCCTCCTTGCCATTCTGGCAGTTGCTGCTGGTTTCACGTCCATCGGCGGTCCGATCTACATCGCCACTTCCGTTGTACTGAACGTCATGTTCCTGCGCGGAGCGGTGCAGATTTGGCGTCGGGACGAAGATATGTCTGAGGAAGACAACTTCCTTGTGGAGCGCAAATTCTTCAAGCTGTCCCTGCTTTATCTCTTCGCCCATTTCGGCGCGATCCTGATCGAAGCTGGGCTCGACAAAATCGGGATATGGGCATGAGCCTGTCCAAACAGCATGAGCTTCATGAACGCCGTTATGGTCGCAACCTGGGTGTCGGTCTGGTTCTGGTTGGCCTGATTGCCATCGTGTTTGGGTTGACGGTCGTCAAAGTCACCCGCGGGGATTACGAGACCCCCGCCACACAATCGGTGAGCGAATGAAACAGCTTGATCCAAAGAAGAAAACGGCCCTTCAGGGCGTTGCCGTTGTCGTCTTTATGGGCGCGTTGGCGTGGGCATCAGTGCCCTTGTATGACTGGTTCTGCCGTGTGACCGGGTTTGGTGGCACGACTAATATCGCCGATGCGAGCAGCGTCGATATCATCGACCGCACCATCAAAGTTCGGTTCGATGCCTCACTTGAACGCGGTATGCCGTGGGAATTCAAACCCATGCAGCTCGAAGTCGAACTTCGTCTTGGCGAAGAGGGTCTGGCCTTTTACGAGGCCTATAACCCGACCGATCGCCCGATTGCCGGGACGGCCAGTTATAACGTGGCCCCTTTCGGCGCGGGCCTTTATTTCTCGAAAATCGCATGTTTCTGCTTTGAAGAGCAGATTCTGATGCCCGGGGAGCGGGTTGAGATGCCCGTCAGCTTCTTTGTCGATCCAGAAATCCTGACCGACGCGGATGCTAAATTCGCAAAACACATCACCCTGTCTTATACGTTCCACGAGATCGATCTGCCCGAAGAAACGCAGGCGATGCTCGACGCGGAACTGACCGACAGCGGTTCTCTGAACTAACGCCTAGCCACGAGGGACCAAAATGGCGCACGCAAAAGATCATGACTATCACATCCTGAACCCCTCCGTCTGGCCGTTTATCGGCGCGGTTGCGGGTTTCGTGATGCTATTCGGAGCCGTCCTGTGGATGCACGGGAACGGCCCTTGGATGTTCCTTATCGGGTTTGTCGGCGTTCTTTACGTCATGTTCGGCTGGTGGGCCGATGTGGTTGCCGAAAGCCATGTGGGTGATCATACCCCTGTTGTTCGGATCGGCCTGAAATACGGCTTCATCCTGTTCATCATGTCCGAAGTCATGTTTTTCGCTGCATGGTTCTGGAGCTTTTTCAAACACGCCTTGTACCCGATGGGCCCGGACAGCCCGTCCATCGACGGTGTCTGGCCGCCCGTGGGCATCGAAACGTTCGATCCGTGGCATCTGCCGCTGATCAACACTCTTATCCTGCTTTGCTCGGGTGCAGCGGCGACATGGGCTCACCACGCGCTTGTTCACGAAGACAACCGCGAAGATATGAAGTGGGGCTTGATCATTGCCATCGCACTTGGCGCGATCTTCACCGTGCTTCAGGTATATGAATACGGCCATGCGGGCTTTGGCTTTGCCGGAAACATCTATGGTGCCAACTTCTTTATGGCGACAGGTTTCCACGGTGCGCACGTTGTTATCGGGACGATCTTCCTGTTCGTGTGTCTGATCCGTCTGACCCGTGGTCACTTCACCCAAGACAAGCATATCGGCTTCGAAGCTGCGGCTTGGTACTGGCACTTTGTGGACGTTGTCTGGTTGTTCCTTTTTGCGGCCATTTACGTCTGGGGGCAGTAACCTGTCTCAGCTGTGGCGTTCCCGCTTGAATGGGACGTCCCAACAAGGATAAAGCAAGGCGCGCCAGATCGGCGCGCCTTTTTCACGCTCAGGAGCCATCCTTTGTCTCGTATCGCCCTGCCCCTTTTGACTGGCCTTATCGGCACCGCCATTTTGGTGTGGCTTGGCACATGGCAGATGCAGCGGCTTGAGTGGAAGCGGGAAATCCTGACCCAGATCGACAGCCGCATCGGAGGCGACCCGGCCCCCCTGCCCGCTACCGGCGACGCCGATCCAGAGACAGACCGCTATCAGCCTGTGCTGCTCAACGGTACAATTGAAGCGGACGAATTGTACGTTCTGGTGTCCCGTAAACGTGTTGGCGCCGGATACTTGGTTATCTCTCCTTTCGTGACACAAGACGGTCGCCGCATATTGGTGGATCGCGGGTTCATCCCTGTCGAGGATCGCGACGTAGACCGCAGCAGCGGTCCGAAAGAGATCAACGGCAACCTGCACTGGCCTGACGACCGGACATCCTCGACACCAGAGAATGATATCGCCGGCAACACATGGTTCGCTCGCGACGTTGCGGTGATGGCCGAAGAACTCGGCACAGAACCTCTGCTGGTGATTGCCCGCAACATGTCGCCGCCTGATCCGGGCGTGACACCTCTGCCGGTGGACACCAGCGGCATTCCGAACGATCACCTGCAATACGCGATCACTTGGTATTCGCTGGCCGTTGTGTGGCTGATCGGAACAATCGCGCTGGTATGGCGCTTGCGACAGACGAAGGAAGGCTGAAGCCTGATGCAGTATATCTCGACCCGTGGAAAAGCCCCAGCGCTTGGATTCGAAGACACGATGCTGTCGGGCCTGGCCCGCGATGGAGGTCTGTATGTGCCCGAGTCAATCCCGACGCTGAGTGCCGATGATATCCGCGCAATGCATGGTCAAAGCTATGAAGAGATAGCCTTTCGCGTGATGCGTCCCTTTGTCGGCGATGCATTCACAGACGAGGTCTTCGCGGACCTGATTGCAAAAGCATATGCCAGTTTCGGCCACGATGCCCGCGCGCCCTTGGTGCAGTTGGGATCAGGTCATTTCTTGCTGGAACTGTTTCACGGGCCGACGCTGGCTTTCAAAGACTTCGCCATGCAGTTGATTGGCCAGATGTTCCAAGAGGCACTTTCCCGCAGCGGCAAGCGCGTCACCATCGTTGGAGCAACCTCGGGTGATACAGGGTCCGCCGCGATCGAAGCGTTCCGTGGCTTGGACGCGGTGGATGTGTTCATCTTGTATCCGCATGGCCGCGTGTCCGAGGTACAGCGCCGCCAGATGACTACGCCGACTGAATCAAATGTCCATGCGTTTGCGCTGGACGGCGATTTTGACGACTGTCAGGCGCGGCTCAAGGACATGTTCAACCACTTCGAATTCCGCGACGAGGTCAAACTCGCCGGGGTGAATTCGATCAACTGGGGCCGGGTTTTGGCGCAGGTGGTTTATTACTTCTCGTCCGCCGTGTCTTTGGGGGCACCGGATCGTAAGGTCAGCTTTACCGTGCCGACCGGTAATTTCGGCGATATCTTTGCAGGTTATATCGCAAAGCGCATGGGTCTGCCCATCGACCGTTTGGTGGTTGCCACCAACCAGAACGACATCTTGCACCGTTGCCTAAGTACAGGCGGCTATGTCACAGACAGCGTCACCCCGTCGATCAGCCCGTCCATGGATATTCAGGTCAGCTCGAACTTCGAGCGCGCGCTGTTTGACGCTTATAATCGCGATGGCAATGCCGTTTCGCAGTTAATGGATGAGTTAAAGGCCGGCGGTTTCCACGTCAGCCAAGGCGCCATGCAGGTGTTGCGCGACCACTATGACAGCGGGCGCGTGTCCGAGGACGAAACGCTGGCGATGATCACCCATGCCAACAGCCACATGGGCGAACTGCTTTGCCCTCACTCTGCCATTGGTGTGCAAGTGGCCGAGGCAGTCAAAGACCCCAATGTGCCGATGATCACACTCGCCACAGCTCATCCCGCGAAATTCCCCGACGCCGTCGAAAAAGCCAGCGGCATTCGCCCGCCCCTGCCAAACCGGATGGTAGACCTGTTCGAGCGTTCGGAACGTGTAACGCAAGTTCCCAATGACCTAGACCAACTTGAAACCCTCATCAAAGATCGGATCGCCTCTTGACCGTCCAGACCACCACATTCCCCAACGGTTTTCGTGTTGTGACCGAGCATATGCCCGGTCTGGAAAGCGCCGCTATCGGCATTTGGGTGACCGCAGGTGGGCGTCATGAAAGGCCCGAACAGAACGGTATTGCGCACTTCCTCGAACATATGGCGTTCAAGGGCACCGAGACCCGCAGCGCGTTGCAGATCGCCGAGGCCATCGAAGATGTGGGCGGCTATATCAACGCATACACATCGCGCGAGGTGACAGCCTACTATGCGCGTGTGCTCCGCAAGGATGCCGGGCTCGCACTTGATGTCGTCGCGGATATCCTGCGCAATCCGGTGTTTGACCCGAAAGAGATCGAGGTCGAGCGTCACGTGATCCTGCAGGAAATCGGTCAGGCCGCAGACACGCCTGACGATATTATCTTCGACTGGTTGCAGGAAAAGGCGTACCCGGACCAACCCATTGGGCGCACCATCCTTGGTGAGACGGACCGCGTGTCCGGGTTCTCGAAAGACGATCTGGCGACGTTTGTCTCAGAACACTATGGCCCGGATCAGATGATCCTGTCAGCTGCCGGTGCCGTGAATCACGACGAGGTTGTCAAACAAGCCGAAGCACTTTTCGGAGACATGGAGTCCCGCCCGTTCCTGACCGCCGACGCGGCCCGGTTCCATGGTGGCGAAAGCCGCAAGGTCAAAGAACTCGAACAGGCGCATCTGGCGCTGGCATTTGAATCGCCGGGATACCGCGATCCGAATTTCTATGCGGCGCAGGTTTATTCTGTCGCTTTGGGTGGCGGCATGTCGAGCCGCCTGTTCCAGGAGATCCGCGAAAAGCGCGGTTTGTGCTATACGATCTTTGCCCAGACTGGAGCCTATTCCGACACTGGCATGACGACGATCTATGCCGGAACTAGCGGCGATGAGATCAAGGATCTGACCAACCTTACCATTGACGAGATGAAACGCGCTGCAGAGGATATGTCCCCGGCCGAGGTGGCCCGCGCCCGCGCGCAGATGAAAGCCGGTTTGCTGATGGGCTTGGAAAGCCCCTCGTCCCGGACAGAACGCCTGGCGCGGATGATTCAGATCTGGGGTGAGGTTCCGTCGCTCGAAGACACCGTGTCCCGCATCGACAGCGTGACCACCGGAGATGTGCGTGCTTTTGGCGAACATCTGGTGCGTCAAGCCCCAGCAGCGATGGCGCTATATGGTCCGGTGGGGGCCGCCCCTGACCTGTCCGCCTTGTCCCAACGACGCGCGGCCTGATGCTCAGTCTGCGGCGCAAGCTTCGGCTCGACACCGAGCGGATGGTGCTGCGCCCACCGATCCACAGCGATTTCACCCCGTGGAGCGCGCTACGGCGAGACAGCGAAGGGTTCCTGGCCAAATGGGAACCGAGCTGGGCCGAAGACCATTTAAGCCGGCGCGCCTTTACCAACCGGGTTTACTGGGCCAATCGCGCCATCGGCAACGGATCGGCTGTGCCACTGTTCCTCTTGCGGCGGGGCGACGACATGCTGCTCGGGGCGATCACTCTCGACAATATCCGGCGTGGCCCCGCGCAGGCAGGTACGCTGGGCTATTGGATCGGTGAGCCGTTTTCCCGGCAAGGCTACATGCGCGAAGCGATTGACGCAGTTGTCCACTATGCGTTCGACAGGCTTGATCTCAGCCGGATCGAGGCCGCGTGCCTACCCGAAAACAAAGCGTCGCGCGGGTTACTGGAAAAGGCCGGGTTCAAATATGAAGGTGTGGCCCAAAGCTATTTGCAGATCGACGGGCGGTGGCGCACCCACGTGCTATATGCGGCGCTGCGGCTGGATCGCCGTGGGCGCACCGATGCCGGCTAGCGCAAAAGCTTTTTGAACGACCTACAAACGCGGTTTCAAAACTGTGTCGAAAGCGCATTTGACCGCTCTTGTCCTTGTCGCACTTGTCCCTAGACCAATACAGCCCCTGCCCTATTTCTATTGCAGGAGGTGTCGAGATGCGTTTGAAAACACTCTGGATGGCGCTTGCCGTCATGATCATGGGCACTGCCGCATGGGCGCAAGAGACACGGCGTCCGAGTCATTGCCTGGCCATAGCCGATGCCACGCCAGGTGCTGCTTTTATTCAAAAGGCGTCTTGGACGAACCCGTTGCCGCAATATTCAGTGCGGATCAATTACGTGGCGCATGCCACCTTCTTATTGCAAACCCAAGGCGGTTTGAACGTTGCAACTGATTTCACTGGGTTTCTGGGCAATACCGCAATGATCCCAGATGTTGTGACGATGAACCACGCTCATGACACGCATTGGACTGCCAATCCCGACCCGGCCATCCCGCATGTCCTGCCCGGCTGGGGCCCGTTCGGTGAAGGCATTGACCATTACCTCGAACTGGATGAAATGCTGATCCGCAATGTGTCGACTGATATTCGTTCACAGTTCGGCGGTCAGGAAGACAACGGCAATTCGATCTTCATATTCGAGGTCGAAGGCCTGTGTATCGGACATCTGGGCCATCTGCACCACGAACCCAACGACCAGCAATATGCAGCAATCGGTCGTCTGGATGTGGTGATGGTGCCGGTGGATGGCGGTTACACCCTCCCGCGCGAGATGATGGTGCGCATCGTGGATCGGCTACGGTCAAGCGTGGTCATCCCGATGCATTGGTTCTCGGGATTTGCGCTCGAGGCGTTCCTCGAGGAAGTCCAGGACAGTTTTATCATCGACCGTCGCGACAGTTCATTCATCGAGTTGTCGTTGCGTGATCTTCCGTCGCGTCCTACGGTGGTGGTCCTGCGCCCCGAATGGTTACGGGACGCACAGGATTAACGCACTCGGAGAAACCTATGCCACGCGATTCTGCGGATAGCGGATTTATCGACGCTCTGTCGCATCACTTTCCTCCGGATATGTTCACCCAAGCTGAACAATCCTATCTTGAAGAGCCGCGTGGCCGGTTTCAGGGCGCACAGGGCTTTGTTGCCCGTCCCCGCAACACCCAAGAGGTCGCAGCACTGGTCAAAGCGTGTAACGACACGGGCGTCGGCATCGTGCCCTATGGTGGTGGCACTGGATTGGTCGGCGGTCAGATTGCGCCTGAGGGTGAACTGGAAACACCCCTGATCCTATCGCTTGAACGCATGACCCAAATCCGCGCAGTTTATCCACAGGAGAACGTGCTGATTGCAGATGCCGGTGCGATCCTTGCCAATATCCAAACGGCAGCATCCGAGGTCGATCGTCTGTTTCCGCTTTCGCTTGCATCAGAAGGGTCGGCGCGGATTGGCGGTTTGCTGGGCACAAATGCGGGCGGTGTGAATGTTTTACGTTATGGAAACACGCGCGATCTGTGTTTGGGGCTTGAAGCGGTCTTGCCGGACGGATCGATCTGGAACGGGTTGAAACGTCTGCGCAAGGACAATACCGGTTACGACCTGCGCAACCTGTTGATCGGGTCCGAGGGCACATTGGGCGTAATCACCGCCGCATCGCTCAAGCTTTTCCCGCGTCCAGCCAGTCTGGGTACGGCAGTTTTCGTGATCCGTGATGCCGAAGCAGCGCTTGAACTCTTGTCACTGGCGAAATCGCAACTTGGTGAAAGCATCAGTGCATTCGAGTTGATGCACAGAACCGGTTTGGACTTTCTTTCAAAGACCATGCCCGAAATTCGTAAGCCATTTGGCGACCATCATCCCGAATGGATGATCTTGATGGATATCGGTCTGCCCAAGGGTCTTGATCCGACCGAGGCATTAGAAACACTGTTCATGGCGGCGGAGGCCGAAGGCATTTCTTCGGACGCCGTGATCGCGCAATCCGAAGGTCAGCGCACTGAATTCTGGTCTGTGCGTGAACACATCCCCGAAGCAAACCGCAGGATTGGCGCTGTTTCTAGCCATGATGTGTCTGTGCCTTTGGGTGAGTTGCCCAACTTTATCGCACGGGCCCGGCAAGCCATCGCGCAAGTAGGCGATTTCAGGATCAACTGTTTTGGCCATGTTGGCGACGGCAACTTGCACTTCAACGTGTTCCCACCTGACGGCAAATCACGCGATCTGTTTCTAGATGAAACCAAACAGATCAAACGTCTTGTCCACGATATTGCATCCGATCTTGGCGGTACGTTCAGCGCCGAACATGGTGTAGGCCGGGCCAAGAAGGCGGACCTCGCGCGCTATGGCGATCCGGCTAAGCTCGCCGCGATGCGGGCCATTAAGGATGCACTTGACCCAAAGGGCATCATGAACCCCGGCGCCGTTCTATCGTGAGGCCACGCGGAACACGCAGCCATCGGTGACAAGCTGCGGCGGCGTCAGGCATAGCCCTTTCGCCGTCTGGAACGCCTGCAGCACTTTCGGAACATAAGCCCGGGTCTCAGCGTAGTCCGGTACGCCATTGTTCCTGACAACAGCGTTTTCGCCCGCGTTGTATCCGGCCAGAACCAAGATCACGTCGTTGTCGAACTTTTCCATCAGGAAATCGAGGAATGCGACACCACCTTTGATGTTTTGGGCCGGTACAAAGCTGTCGCTGACACCAAACCGTTCCGCCGTTGCTGGCATCAGCTGCATCAGCCCTTGCGCGCCAACCGAACTTTGGGCGTCTGCCCGCCCTGCCGATTCAATCGCGATCACAGCCAACGCCAAGGCAGGCGATACGCGGGTGCCAACCGTATGCAGCAGGATGTCCTTACCATGACGTTCCGCGATGGTCTGCAGATCCTGCAAACGCGGTGCGGCGATGCCCTGCCCTGCTGGCGGGTTCGACAAACGCACCAAAGCGGGTTCAAGCCGTCCTGGTCCCTTTGCGTCAATCGAAGGAGAGATATCGGTCCAGAACCAGGCCAGCGTTTCGCCGCCGGGTGCACGCGGTTGCGCCGCTTGCGCCGCCGGGGCAGATGGCAGGCTTGGGGCCTGAGGTGCGATTTGGACCGTGATCCGCTTCTTTGCACCAGATGATGGCGGCTTGACCCGCTTGGCGGAAAACTCTGGAAACGGAGGCGGCTCCGCTTTGGCATGATCCATGCAAAGCGATATGACGACAAGAGTCGCGGCAAACACTCGATTCATATGCAGGCTCCTGCTCGATGCCCGTTTTTGTTGATCTGAAGTATGACACAATCCCAGAGTCATGACCATTTCGTTTCGAGATCGGTGTCAATCCAACTCACAATTCAACTTTCGGAACCCCAAAAAACATCAAAATAAGAGAAAAAATGAAATTAAAATTATTTTCTTTCAGTAACTTAAGATTTTTTTGTTAACTTTTGAGGTAAGCTGCAAAATCGGACCAATGCTGTCAAACTGCTGCCCCAATCCGGCGACTATAACTGCTCATCCAAGACGGGATGGAGCGAAAGAGAGAGCGCTCAACACAAAGTCCTGAGCTTGGCCAACGTGAGCAAACTAGGACTATGGAGATCAAAATGATCAAATTCATCAAAAACTTCCGTAACGACGAAGACGGCGCCGTAACAGTTGACTGGGTCGTTCTGACCGCCGCTGTTGTTGGCCTTGCCATTGCTGCTTATGGCGCAATCCAGGAAAACACAGACGCTGTTCTGACATCCACAGGTGGCGCGGTTCTCGGCGCTCAGGACTGGCTGCCGGCAGCTGCTGACTAATTCGTTGATCTACTTCAACAGGAAAAGGCGCACTTTGGTGCGCCTTTTTTCTTGCCTGCTGCTAACCTGACAGCAAGGCAGCATTCGAGACCCATATTTTGACAATCCTTCCTCTTAATTCATTGTTATTATTTATTTTTACAACGCTGCAAAATCAGACCAATGCGGTCAAACTACTGCCCCAATCCGACGGCTATAACTGTTAATCTGAGACGGGATAGAGCGAAATAGAGAGCGCTCAACACAAAGTCCTGAGCTTGGTCAACGTGAGCAAACTAGGACTATGGAGATCAAAATGATCAAATTTATCAAGAACTTTCGTAACGACGAAGATGGTGCCGTAACAGTTGACTGGGTCGTTCTGACCGCAGCCGTTGTTGGCCTTGCCATCGCTGCTTATGCCGCGATCCAGGAAAATACAGACGCAGTTCTGACATCCACAGGCGGCGCCGTTCTCGGCGCGCAGGATTGGCTGCCGGCAGCTGCTGACTGAGACATTAATATCAAGCAACGGAAAAAGGCGCGCCTCGGTGCGCCTTTTTCTTGCCTGCTGTTCAGCTGACCCTGGGGAATAATTGTGAACCGCTTCTTTAAGACCTTTGCAAAAAACGAGGCCGGCGCCATCGCAATTGATTGGTTGCTCCTTACCGCAACTGCCATCGGGCTTGCGATTGGCGGGCTTTCCATGTTGCAGCACGAGTCCGCAACCGCGTCAGATGATCCGCACATCACGAAACCAAACAACACTGTAGCTGTCGACTGAGCATCAAACCGAGCTCCCACCCATTCCGACAATCTTTGGCGTGCCACGGCGCGCCTTTTTTGTTTGCGTAAGCCTTGATTTGCACGCGACTCCTCAGTTTCGCCACATTGTCCTCAACAGGCAGACACAATGACCGGTTAATCCCAGCTATTGAACCATGTTTCAGCACGCGGTCCGTGCATCAGCAGGAGCATGTAAGGAGGCAAAATGCGCATCGTCTTTGGACTTGTTCTAATCGCAGGTCTGGCCCTGGCCGGTTTCGCGGTTTACATGGCACAGAACTATATTGGCTCGTACCAAGCGGCACTTGAGCAGGAACGCAGCAAAGCGACGGACAGTGTGCCTGTCCAAGGCGTCTACGTCGCCACGCGCTTTATCGACTATGGCGAAATCATCGAAGAAGACGACATCGCGTTGCGGCCTTGGCCCAAGATGATCTTGCCAGAAGATTTTTATGATTTGGAAAATCCGCTGAATGCTGAAGGCGCAGAATTGCGGGTCGCCCTTCGCCCGATCGAAAAGCACGAGGCGATCATGGCCAGCAAAGTAAGCGAACCGGGCGCAGATGCCGGCCTGACATCGCGGCTTGCGCGCGGGCAGCGCGCCTTTGCCATTAAAGTTGACGTTGCCTCCGGCGTTTCGGGCTTCCTGCGCCCCTCTGACCGCGTTGATGTTTACTGGACAGGTCGGGTCAGGAACAATGAACCCGGTGCGCCCAATGGTGAAGTGACCAAGCTAATCGAAACCGGTGTAATGTTGATCGCGATTGACCAGACTTCACAGACGGAAAGCGCACAAACAACGATCGCGCGCACAGTAACTGTCGCCGCCAGCCCGCAACAGGTTGCTGCCTTGGCGCAGGCTCAGTCCACCGGTCGCCTGTCATTGTCGCTCATGGGGCGCAACGACGACACGGTCGCAGAAGTCATCGAAGTCGATCAACGGGCACTTTTGGGGCTTGGTGAGCGCCAGCAAGTCGAAATCCCGCAAGCAAA
>NZ_CBFHLV010000027.1:0-37769 GCF_965656765.1 Marivita sp.
TGTACGAAGAAAGCTGATGGCAGGAGGACGAGTCTGCCCAAAATCAGGCGATGGGGGCCTCAGGACAGCCAATTCTGGCGCTACGAGCCCAAAATCGGCCCCTGTCTGCTCAATCAAAGCCCGATTGCACCGAAATCGGCGTAGCCAAGACGGTAGATCAGACGTTCCTTAAATACTTCAGCGATCTCGGGCTGACCGAAATGACGCCATATTCTGACCTCCTCGGGCTCGGTGCTTTGCGCGCCGTTTGTCCCATTCGCGGAGCGCCGTTCCATTGCAACGTAAAGTAAGCTTTGTGCGTCGCCCAGATTTGGACTGCCAAGACTTCTTCTGACGCTCTCAAAATCAGCACCCACATGATTGAGATCTCTGGTAACGCCCAGCGAAAACGCCTCATTGGCCTTCTTCACCAACCAGAGACCTGACGCGTCGGGATAGTTTTTGCCAAAAAGGACAAGCGTCTTTGCTTCCATATGCGATGTCTCCGGGTACCAAGCGCGTCTTTCTAGTTCAGATAGTCGATAAATTTCTCGGGAACATCGCAATAGATCAAATGCTCCTCGCGCCCGCTCAAGGGTTTAAACACTTCCGCCGCAACGATCTTGCGTAACGCTTCAGCCTTTTCCGCCGGATAACTGTCGAGATTGAGCATTGGGGTATAGGCAATGGCGTTTTCGTCGGTGGGGGGGGTCGCATAGAAGCCATTGCGAATGCGCTCATTCAACTCATATGCAAATTCACTGCTAGGATTGTCCGTTTTGGGCTGCGCCAACCAATGTTCGGCCGCCCCAAGTTGGAATGCCTTTAGCGCGGTCGCGAGGTAGGTATCGGGCTGGCGAATAATCCAGAACGGAATGTGGAACCCATGATCCCAGTTGAAGCCAAGCTGGTAGTGGCGCGCATCTGGTGACGTCTGGGAGATAATCCATTCCACGAGGTCTCGATAGGTCTCATCGTCGTTCTGGTCTGCATAGGCATAATATACCTTTCGCAACTCGGTATCGGCGGACATTTGTTCTGGCGTTTTTGCAGCAGGGGCCGAGGGCTTTGCAGGCGCAGGCGGCTTGCTTGCCATGACGCCCGCCGCCATGCGTTCGCGTTCCGCTTGGGTCTGGTAAGTTGTGCTATGGAACCGACCGGCCAAAAACCATGCGAGTATGGTGAAGTCCGGGCTGTTGCTCGCCAGTTCCACCGCCCTGAGCAGCGACTGGTCGTGCTCCTCCAGATCTTCGGCATGAACGACGCCAGCACAAGTTTCCAGCACCGTATCGAACCGCTTGGCACTCGCAATTGTCCGCGTGTCATCGGTTGCGCCAAAGAATTGGACCCGAGTTAAAAACCCGTCTGCATTATAGTCGATGACGCATCGGCCTTTCACGTCGCCCAACCAGTTCGTTTGGTTTCGCAGAGCCTCTGGGCTGTATTCTTCGCCGTACGTCTTTGCGATCTGCTCCAGCTTTTGGACATGCATGCCGGGGCGCAGTGCATAGAGCCATTTTTCCAACTGTTCGGCGCGTTTGGCCTTCGCGTCTTGCTCAGCACGTTTTCGCTTTGCAGTCTCGTTAAAGGTGCGCAACTCTGCTTCGGTCTGTGCGAACATTTCCGTGTAGAGACCCTCGATCGTCTGGCCCTTCTGTTCAAGTGTATCGAAAATGCCTGACATTTTCTCCGACTCGTTTGCCATGTCCATCGTCATTTTCTGTAGCTGTTCAGGTGACAGGCCGGCACGCTTCAGCAGTCGGTTAAAAATGAAATTAATCATGAAAGGCTCATCTCTCTTCCAAGGTTTTCAAATTGTTTCCAACAAACTTGGCCATTATTTGACTGGCAAATGGCGCTGAGTTGTTAAGTTCTACGAGCGGCACAAACGATTGCAGAGCGCTGATGGAACCACGTGGCGAACAAGCACAGGCACTGCATTGAATGATGGAAAAGGCCAAACAACGAACATAGCCTGCTGTGTTCGTACGAAAGTAGCGCGATGCGCAGGGGCGTCGTGGTGACGTTTCAGGCCCCTTTGATCGCAGCACCAACACGCCCGATCACGAAATCCATGAACAGCCGGGTCTTGGGGTCTTGCCGGCGTCTGTGCGTGAACAGGCAGGCCATTTGCACAGGCACTGGTGGCGTTTGCTCGGCGACTGCTCGAAGTCGACCAGCGCGCAAATGGTCGGCCACCTCGAATAACGGCTTCATAACGATGCCATGACCGGCAACCGCCCAATCAGTGAGCACGTCGCCATCGTCGGACTCGTAGCGCCCCTTGACCTTGAACCGCTTTGGGCCGTCACGCGTTTGGAGGCGCCATTGAAATTCGGTTGCGCCGGGGAAGCGTAGGTTCAAACACTCGTGGTTCTGGCTAAGCAGTTCGTCCCCCGAATTGGGAAAGCCGCGTGTATTGAGATAACTTGGCGCGGCACACAGCACGCGCTCTACATCGGCGATCTTGCGGATACGCAGTGTGCTATCTTCGGGTTCGCCCAGAAAGAACGCAAGGTCGAGACCTTCGGTGGTCAGATCAACCTTACGGTCCGTGAGGCGCAACCGTACAGACACCTCGGGGTATTGTTCGATGAAGGCTGGCACCTGCGGCGCAATCAGGCGGCGTCCGACCCCCAAGGGTGCTGCCACATAGATTGATCCACGTGGATTTTCGGTGATGTTCACCACCTGCGCCTCGGCCAGTTCGACGGCTTCCAGCACTTCTACCGCGCCGGTATAGAACAGACGGCCCTGTTCCGTGGGCGTCAGGTTGCGGGTGGTGCGTTGGAACAAACGGACAGACAGATGATCCTCAAGCTGCGCAATGCGTGTCGATGTAACGGCGGGAGAAATGCGCAGATCCCGACCGGCGGCAGACATGCTGCCTAATTCGTAGACACGAACGAAGGTTCTGATGTTGTCGAAGTAGGACATTATTCGCAGATTTTTGATACAGCTTGGAGTTTCATCGGAATAGCAGAAGAATGGCTCTGTCGCTAGTCTGGTGCAAACCCCAAAGCCGGAGCCTTTTTGCCATGTATGATTTCGCTGTTCTCTGGGACTGGATCGCCTTTGCAGTGCGTTGGCTGCATGTCATCACCGCGATGGCTTGGATCGGTGCAAGTTTCTACTTCATCGCGCTCGACCTGATGCTGAAACCTGCAGAAGGCATGCCCGAAGGCGCCTATGGCGAGGAATGGGAGGTGCATGGTGGTGGGTTCTATCATACGACCAAATATCTCGTTGCCCCCGACCGGTTGCCCGAGCATCTGACCTGGCACAAATGGCAGAGCTACACGACATGGCTTTCGGGGGCTGCGCTGTTGATGATCGTCTATTGGGTTGGCGGTGAGTTATACCTGCTCGACCCGACCAAGGCTGATTTGGCGCTGTGGCAAGGGGTCGTGATTTCTGCACTGTCGCTGACCATCGGCTGGCTGCTGTATGACTTCTTGTGCAAATCCGCGCTGGGCGAACAGCCTACCGTTTTGATGTTGCTTTTGTTTGCGATCCTCGTGGTGATGGCGTGGGGCTATGATCAGGTGTTCACGGGCCGCGCGGCGCTGCTGCATTTGGGGGCGTTCACGGCAACGATCATGACGGCCAATGTGTTCTTCATCATCATGCGGAACCAGCGGATCGTCGTGGCTGACCTAAAGGCGGGGCGTACGCCTGATCCGAAGTACGGCAAGATCGCCAAGCTGCGGTCGACGCACAACAACTACCTGACGCTGCCGGTGATCTTTCTGATGCTGTCGAACCACTATCCGCTGGCTTTTGGTACCGAGTTTGCGTGGTTGATCTCGTCGTTGGTGTTCCTGATGGGTGTTACGATCCGGCACTACTTCAACTCCATGCACGCGGGCAAAGGTCAGCCGAACTGGACATGGGCGGTCACGGTTGTGATTTTTATCGCGATTGCATGGCTGTCGACGCTGGGCGGGGCCGAGACCTATGACGAGGCGACAGAGCGTCCTATGACCGAATTCGAGATGCGTTTTGCGTCCGCTGATGGGTTTGAGGACGCGTATAACGTGGTGCAGGGCAATTGTTCGATGTGCCACGCGCGCGAGCCGCTGTGGGACGGGATCCGTTGGGCGCCCAAGGGTGTCTATCTGGAGACAGAGGCCGACGTGGCGCAGCACGCGTATCAGATTTACCTACAGGCGGGACGGTCACACGCGATGCCACCGCCGAACGCGATCCAGATGGATGTCGAAGCGCGGGCGCAGATCGTGGCGTGGTATCGGGCGGTGGAGTAGGGGGTGATGCAACGCGGCGAATGGCTGGTGTGAGCCCGACTCGGCCATTGTGATTTTGTGCTGCGAGCGCGCGCAGCAAGAAAAATGCGGCATGAGCGAAAAACTTCGTGCTGCCGTGCCGCTAAAGAAACGGTCATTCGAGGGTCTCGCAGCACGGACTAGATGCAAAGTTACGGGTCGGGGACGAAGGGTGAATTTGCTGAGGCTGCGCCAATGGCGGCTATGGATGAACCTACCGTGTCATAGACGATCATTTCCACCGGTGACAAAAACGTACGGGTTTTGTCGCATTCTGTGATGCGTGCCAACAATAAATAAGGTCCCTGGCTTGGAGCCGTTCGTCATTTCGAGGCGATCTTAATCGTCGGGTAATTCCTGCGACGGCAAGAGGCCAATTCCACCGGCGCTGTTCTTTTCATAGACGCCCGGTTTTCAAGACGCCGCCGATAGCAAGGCCCAGTCTTGGAGCAAAAACACCATTTGAGCCGCAACTTGGCAGCGCCCCATGTCTGCTGCATCCACTGCGATTTTGCTCATCTGTGCAGCGGATTTAAGCAACTGGCTTTCTCCGTGCTGTCCCGCAATATCACAGACCACTTTGCAGCCGGATACAACCTGAGGGGCGAATAAGGGCGCGGCACTTGCATTTTTCCCATTCGGGGTCGCATCAATCAGGATGTCTGCGCAGCCTGCGCCGCCAATCAAAGTGTTTGGCCAAAACTGCTGCACCAATGACACCGTCTGAGTCAATCGGGTGTCGTCAGAATCGCTGAGGATAAGCCGTGCAGCACCTGCATCGCAAAGGGCGTCTATAATGGCACGGCCAGCACCGCCGCCGGCACCCATGATCTGAACACAGGCGCCGTTGACGCGGCCACCTGCCTTTGCGATTGCCTGCAGCAGTGCCGCGCCGTCGGTTGCATCGCCACACAGCGATCCGTCAGCCTCGCGGCGCACTGTGTTCAGCGCGCCCAAACGGGTGGCGCGTGTGGTCATTGTATCGACCTGCGTGTAGGCCGATTGTTTGTGCGGATAGGTGACCGAGCACCCCAGAAACGTGTTCGATGCCCGCAGTACATCCCAAAAGCTTGTCATGTGCGACGCAGGGATGTTCATCGGCACCATGGTTGCATCAACGCCATTGGCCTTGAACCACGCATTTATCGCAGGTGGGGACACAACCCCCGCGACGGGGTCCCCGATGATTGCAAACAGCTTGGTCCTGCCTGAAATGCTCACTCAATCGCCTCCGTTCGAAATAGCTTGACTCAAATGAATGCATATATCTAAAAATGTCCAACGTTTTTGTTTTTACGGTGTAGAAATCATGTTCTCTCGCAAGTCTTCAGATGACAGTACAATTGTTGAGCTGCTGGCCTCTTCGCTGCGTCGCGATATTGCGTTCGGGACTTTGCTACCGGATCAAAAACTAAAGCTTAACGAACTGCGAACCCGCTATGGTGGCTCTAACCACTCCATGCGCGAGACGCTGCGCATCTTGTCGACCGAAGGCTTGGTTGAGGCGACAGCCCAGCGTGGTTTCCGCGTCACCTCCGCCACCGAAGACGACGTGCGCGATATCGCGATGGTCCGGTGTGAAGTCGAAAAGCTGGCCTTGTTGCGTGCGATCGAGCTGGGCGACATCGCGTGGGAGGGGCGTGTCATGGCCGCACATCATGCCTTGCAAAAGGCCGAGGACGCGGCAGCCACAAACCCTGATGATCTGGTCGCGCTAGAATGGGACGAGGCCTGCCGCGCATTTTCTTACGCCTTGATCGATGCCTGCGACAGCCCCCGCCTGATAGACCTGCAACGCAAGTTCTTTGACCAAAGCCGCCGCTTTCGGCTGGCCCAGATGCGCGAGGGGCGTCTGGACTGGGCGGGGCGCAAGCACCGGCAAAATGCACTGCTTGACGCGGTTCTGACGCGCCGTGCCGAAGACGCTTTGGCGCTACTACACGAAGATGTCGCAGCAGAGCTTCGACAATAAATACGACAGATTGTCATTTAGGGAGGAAAACATGACACATCTCAATCGCCGCAAAGCGCTGACCCTGATGGGCGGAACCGTCGCAGCAGCAGGGCTTTCGGCCCCAGCATATGCACAAAACAATACGGTCAAAGTTGGCGCGTTGCGGTTCACATCGCATTCCGCAAGCTTCATCGCGAAAGAGCGCAACTACTTTGCCGACGCAGGTTTGAACGTCGAGTTCGAATTCTTCCAAGCCGCCACACCTATGGCGGTCGCGATTGCCTCGGGCGACGTGGATTACGCGGTCACGGCTGTTTCGGGCGGCCTGATCAACTTGGCCGAAAAAGGTGCCATCAAAGTTATCGGTGGCGCGTTGAGTGAAGAAGACGGCATCGACGGCCAGAAGTTTCTTGCGTCAGACGCAGCATTCCAAGCGGGTGTGACGTCATGTGCGGCTCTTGATGGGAAGCGCTATGCGGTGACGCAGTCGGGATCGTCGTTCCACTACATGGGGTCGAAAATGGCGCAGGCCGAAGGCATTGATTTGTCGTTCGTGCCTTTGCAAAAGGTCGGCGCGATCATTGGCGCGATGAAATCCGGACAGGTGGACGGATGGTCCATCGTGCCGCATATCGCCAAGCCTTTGGCGGGCTCAGGCGCGCTTCATATCATCGGCAATGTCGCGGATTATTTGCCCAATTATCAGGTGACGATTGTGTTCACCTCGGCAGCCAATGCCGCCGATGAGCGTGGCCAGACAGAGGCGTTTTTAAACAGTTTCTCGCGTGGCGCTGACGACTATGCCGCCGCGATGATCGAGGGCACCGCCGATCAGGACGAGATGGTCGATCTGATCCACAAATACGTCTACACAGACCGCGAGCGCGCCAAGGCGGCCCCGTCCATCATCAATGGCACCATGCGCATCAACACTGGTGCGGCGCTGAACATCGCCTCAATCAAGGACCAGCTGGATTGGTTCAAGTCCGAGGATCTTGTGGATGCGAGCATTTCAATTGATCAGCTGGTTGACCAGTCCTACGTGGACATCATCGGCGCTTAACTGATCAAAGCGGAGCTGGCATGCTGCTGGCTCCGCTTCCTGTTTCAAAGGGGTCCCCATGGACATTCGGCTGGACGCCATAGGCCATTCCTATGACGATTTTGAAGTGATGCGCGACATCTCGCTGGAATTTCCAAGCGGGCAGATTGTGTGCATTGTTGGCCCGTCGGGTTGCGGTAAATCCACGCTGTTGCGGTTCATCGGCGGCTTGGAAAAGCCCAACCGCGGCCGCGTTCTGCAACTGGGCGATCCCCCCAAAGGCTGCCTAAACCCGCTGACCTATATTTTCCAAGATTTTGCGCTGCTGCCATGGCGGTCTGTCTCTGGCAACATTTCGTTGGTGCTTGAGGATCACGGGATTAAGGGCGCGGCCGCCAAGTCCATTATCGACGATGTGCTGTCGCGCACAAAGCTGACCGATTTCGCCAAGGCGCTGCCAAAACAACTGTCGGGCGGGATGAAACAGCGCGTGGCCATCGCGCGCGCTTTGGCCGTGAACCCGGCCGTTATGTTGATGGATGAGCCCTTGTCGGCGCTCGACAGCCAGACCCGCGAATTGCTGATGGATGACCTGGTTGAGCTGTGGACCCGCCAGCCTTTTACCGCCGTCTACGTCACACATAATCTGGCCGAGGCGGTGCGCCTTGGGCACAAGGTTGTGGTGCTGTCGCGCAGGCCGGGGCAAATCCGTGAAGTTGTCGATATTGAGAAACCTCTGGCCGCGCGTGAATTCGGTGATGCCGATCTTGACCGCGCGCAGAAACACCTGTGGCAATTGATGCGCGACGAAGCGCGGGCGGCCGATGCGGAGTTGCTTCATGGATAATGCAGGAAAATCCGTCGCGTTTCGCGGCGGTGGCTTCGCCCCACAATCACGCCGTTGGGTCGGTGTGACGGTGTTTGTCGCACTGATCATTTTCATCGAATGGGGCACACGGTCGGGCTGGATCTCGTCGCTGTCGTTGCCGCGCCCGTCAGATGTGCTCGACACGTTTCGCCAGCTTTATGACAGCGGGTTGCTCTTCAAACATATGCTCCCCAGCCTGTCGCGATTGTTCGTAGGCGCGCTGATCGGGGCCAGCATCGGGATCGCTGTCGGCATCATGATCGGCCTGTTTTCCTATGTGCGCTCTGGCCTTGTGCCGCTTGTCGCCGCTATTTTCCCCATCCCGAAAATCGCGTTGCTGCCGCTCTTCGTGATCTGGTTTGGGATCGGCGAAGGCTCAAAATACGCGCTGATCGCCTTTGGGACGTTTACCCCGACCGTTGTCGCCACCTATGGCGCAGTTGATAACGTGGACCGCACACTGATCCGCATGGGGCAAAGCTTTGGCCTGTCATGGTGGTCTATCGTGCGCAAAATCGTGCTGCCCGGTGCGATGCCCGGCATTCTGTCGGGCCTGAGGATCAGCTTGGCCATTGCGATCATCTTGCTGGTCGCCGCCGAAATGCTGGGGGCGGAATACGGCATCGGGGCTTACATCCTTGAGGCAGGCTCGCTCTATGATCTTGAACGGCTGTTTGCAGGGGTTGTGATCCTGTCGCTCTTGGGGGTTTTGATCAGCGCGCTTATTGGCACGCTCGAGCGCCGCTTACTGGGCTGGCGGACCTGATGCGCAAACCCGAGTGTGACTATGACGTCGTCGTCGCCGGGGGTGGTGCTGGTGGTGTCGGTGCGGCATTGGGGGCGGCTCAAGCGGGCGCAAGGGTGCTGCTGGTTGAAAAATACGGATTTCTGGGAGGGGCTGCGACCAACTCCCAAGTCTTGGCCTACTGCGGGTTTTTCCAGCAGGGCCCTGAACCGATCAAAGCCGTCGAAGGCGCTGCGGATCTGGTCTTGGACGCATTGCGCAAACTCGGTTTGGATTGCGAACCCTTCTCGTCGCCCACAACGCTAAACTGGATCATCCTGTTGGAGCCGGAGGTTGTCAAACTTGCGCTAGACCGTGTCCTCGCCGCGAGCGGGGTCGAGGTTCTGTTGCACACACGCATTGCCGCCGCGACCCGCACCGCTGACAAAATCCAATCGGTGACGCTGGCCGGCATGGATGGCCGTACCCGTGTCTCTGCTGAGAACTTTGTGGATGCAACCGGCGATGCCAATCTGTCGCTGGTCGCAGGTGTGCCCTGCCGGACCGGAGATTTTGAAGGTAAGCTGCAAGCCATATCTGCCCCTATCCGCATCGGCGGGCGTGACCAAAGCGTCCCAATAGATCGAGAGGCCATCATAGCCGCCTTTAAAACCTATGGCGGTGACTGGCCGTCTGCCCGTGACGACGGCGGAATTTTTACCATCGTCCCGAATACTGGCGAAATGTGGTGGATGATGTTTGACCACCCGATGGACGACCTCAGTTCGGACAGCTTTTCGCGCGCTGAACGGGCATCCCGCGAAGCAGCCCATGACTATGCCGCGCTTTTGCGCGCTCATGTTCCAGGATTTCAGAACGCCTATGTCGTGCAAACCGGACCCCAGATCGGCATCCGAGAAAGCCGGCACCCCGCCGCGCGCTATGAACTGACCTATGAGGACATCGCAACGGGACGTCAGCGCGAAGACGGCGTCGCCAAAGCGGCGTGGCCCATGGAGGATCATGCCGTCCCGGGCAAGCCGGTTTACACGCCGGTCGGCGGCGAAGGCTGGGCCTCGATCCCGCTAGATGCGTTGCGCGCAAAGGGTATCGACAATCTATATTTCGCAGGACGCACGATAGGCGCGGACCCGCGTGCCTACGCTTCAATTCGCGTCATGGGCACAGCTTTCGCAACAGGCGATGCGGCAGGGCGCGCCGCAGCGCAAACGTTTAAAACCTTTTAGAAGGTGTCACGCCTGTGGGCATGGACCGAAAACCCGTTCGCGGTGCGTTGCGGCCATAGGCCCGAAGGGCGTTAAGAGGCCACAAATATGGCTTCGTATCGTTATAGTCGGGTTTATCTGTAACCATCCCAATCACGCCAGTTCGCACCGCCTACAGCAACGGCGAAGCGGACCTTTATCCAGATACAACGAAAGGTCAGATTGAAATCCGGCGTGGTTGCCTCGTTAGAATGGCTGCTTTGTTGAACAATGCCCCACTGCCATAAATTCCTCGCTGCGGTTGCGAGCTCATGCTGCATCAGCAATAACCGCGACTGCAAAAGGCCGGTTTGTCCGCATTGCTGACGTCCGTGAAGACCCGCATCCTGGCTGGAAGATGCGGGTATCACACCGTCTGGCGCCCGCTTAAAGCACAGACTCAAACAACGCCCGCGTGTTGGCCTCGGTCATGGTGACGGGGTTGCCGCCTGTGGACGGGTCGTTGAGCGCGTTGCGGATCAGCACGTCGAGGTTGGCGTCCTTCACACCCAGACCGGTGAGCGTTTTTGGGATCGCGAAGCCATCGTTGAACTGATCGACAAAGGCGCAGAAGCCGTCGAAGCCGCCCTCAATTCCCAGATACCCCGCCGCGCGGTCAAAGCGGTCGCGAATGGCGTCGGCGTTGAACTTGAGAACGGTGGGCATGAAGACGGCGTTGGTGGTGCCGTGGTGCGTGTGGTGATGCGCGCCGATGGGGTGCGACAGGGCGTGGATCGCGCCGAGGCCTTTCTGGAAGGCGGTGGCACCCATGGCGGCGGCGCTCATCATGTTGGCGCGGGCTTCGATGTCTGTCCCGTCGGCATAGGCGCGCGGCAGGTTGTCGACGACAAGCTTCATGCCTTCGAGCGCGATACCCTGGCTCATCGGGTGGTAATGCGGGCTGGAATAGGCCTCCACGCAATGGGCAAAGGCATCAAGCCCGGTGCCAGCGGTGATGAACTTGGGCATGCCCACGGTCAGCTCCGGGTCGCAGATCACCACGGCAGGCAGCATCTTGGGGTGGAAGATGATCTTTTTCTCGTGGCTTTCCGAATTGGTGATGACACTGGCGCGGCCCACTTCGGACCCTGTGCCTGCCGTGGTGGGTACGGCGACGATGGGGTGGATGCCAGCAGGGTCTGCGCGGGTCCACCAGTCACCGATGTCTTCGAAATCCCAGAGTGGGCGGGATTGGCCCGCCATGAAGGCGAGGGTTTTTGCGAGATCGAGGCCGGAACCGCCACCAAAAGCGATGACGCCATCAAAGCCGCCTTCGCGGTAGACCTTGAGACCTTCTTCGACGTTCTTTTCATTCGGGTTGGGATCAACATCCGAGAACATCGCACGCCCCAGACCCGCCTGTTCGACGAGGTTCAGGGTCTTGGTGGTGATTTCCATGTCCGCAAGGCCCCTGTCAGTGACGAGGAGCGGTTTGGTGATACCAGCGGCAAGGCAGGCCTCGGCGATTTCCGAGATGCGGCCTGCGCCGAAACGCATGGCGGTGGGGTAGGACCAGTTTCCAGTCAGCGACATCGGCTTATGCTTTCTTGAGATGGTAGGATTTGGGGCGTGTCAGGGCCTGATACGCCAGTTTCGAAAGACCTTGCCCACGGCCGGTATCCTTGCAGCCGGTCCAGCACAGCGCAGGGTCCAGATAGTCGCAGCGGTTCATAAAGACGGTGCCGGTCTCAAGTCGGTCGGCAATGGCTTCGACGGCGACTGCATCATTGGAGAAAATCGCAGCGGTCAGGCCGAACTGGCTGTCGTTCATCAGCGATATGGCTTCGTCGTCATCCTTGACCGGCATAATGCCGACGACGGGACCGAAGCTCTCGTCGCGCATGACGCGCATCTTTTGTGTCACGTTCGTCAGGACCTGCGGCGTCAGGTATGCGCCGCCATCGTCGGCTGGCATCGTGCCGATAAGGGCTGTGGCACCATCAGCCAGCGCCTCTTCGATCTGGGCGCGAACCTCATTGGCGAAGCGGACATTGGCCATCGGGCCCATAGTCGTGTCTTGCTCAAGTGGATTGCCGAGTTTCTGGGCGTTTACCCAAGCAACGGCTTTTTCGACGAACTGATCGTAATGGCTCTCGTGTACATAAATCCGCTCGATCCCGCAGCAGCATTGCCCGGCATTGAACATCGCTCCGTCCATGAGGCCATCAACTGCTGCATCGAGATCGGCATCGGCACGCACATAGCCAGGATCTTTGCCACCCAGTTCAGTGGAGACCGGGATGAAGGTGCCAGCGGCGGCGCGCTCCATCGCCTGACCGCCGCCAACCGAACCGGTGAAGTTGACGAAATCTACAGCGCGTTCGTTTATTAATGCAGAGGTTGTGTCATGGTCGAGCACGAGGTTCTGGAACACATCCGCGGGAACACCAGCGGCGTGAAGTGCTTCGGCCAAGTGCTCACCAACAGCCAATGTCTGGCCCGCGTGTTTCAGGATCACAGAGTTTCCTGCGATCAACGCGGGCGCGACGGTATTGATCGCGGTCATGTAGGGATAGTTCCACGGTGCTACGACAAGGACGACACCCCATGGCACCCGCTTGATCACGCGGCGGGCGGTGGCGCTGTCCTCGATCTGCATCGGAACAAGGCTTTCCTCTGCAACGTCAGCCATATAGCTCAGCCGTTCGTTGAACCCGCCATACTCACCACCATAGCGGATTGGGCGGCCCATCTGGTGGGCCAGTTCAGTCGCCATGCGATCGGTCTGCCGGCCAATGATTTCACCAGCCTTGCGCACCAATGCGATACGTTCCGAAACGGGCCGGGCGGCCCAGTCTGATTGTGCGTCAGCAGCTCGTTTAGCAGCGTCGAAAGCGGCGCCGTGGCTCAGCACATCGCGCGTGAGGTAAACTGATCCGTCGATCGGTGAGATCAGGTCAACAGTCTTGGTCATGTCTTAGGCTCTTTCAAATCCGCGCTGGAGTTCCCAGTCGGTGACAACGGCGTCAAAGGCTTCTTGTTCCACCTCGGCTGCGCGGGTGTAGTGGTCGATTACATCGTCGCCCATCGCTTTGCGGAGCATGCTGGAACTGCGCAAAGCTTCTGTTGCGGCACGCAGGGTGTTCGGAATCTCGGGGATGTCGGTCATGTTGTAAACATCTCCTGAGACCGGGTCTTCCAAGGACAGTCCTTCCTCCATCCCTGCGATGCCAGCGGCAAGCTGGGCGGCGCACGCGAGGTAGGGATTTATATCGCTTCCGGGGATACGACACTCGATCCGTACACCTTTGGTGCCATCGCCGACAAGGCGGTAACCCGCAGTGCGATTGTCGACGGACCATGCGATTTTGGTTGGGGCAAAAGTGCCCGGCAAGAAGCGTTTGTAGCTGTTCACGTACGGCGCAAGGAAAACTGTCATGTCAGGGGCGTATTTGATCAGGCCTGCGACGTAGGCTTTCATCGTTTCCGACATGGTCAGCGCGGCGTCGCCGTCGTGAAAAACGTTTGTGTCGCCCTTGAACAATGACTGGTGGACATGCGCGGCGCTGCCGACTTTGTCGGCCCGCCATTTGGGAAGGAACGTCGCGGCGTGGCCCTGCATCTGGGCGATTTCCTTGACGGCGTGTTTTGCGACGGTGTGATTGTCGGCACAAGCCAGCGCGTCTGCGTAGCGGATGTTCAGCTCTTCTTGCCCGGTTTCAGCTTCACCCTTGGAGTTCTCGACCGGGACACCAGCCGTCACAAGATGGTTGCGGATCGGGCGCATGACATGTTCCTCACGGGTGGTCTGGAGGATGTTGTAATCCTCGTTGTAGCCACTGATTGGAACCATGTTTCGAAAGCCGCCTTTGCGGATGTCGTCAAAGCTGTGTTCGAACAGAAAGAACTCGAGCTCGGTCGCCATCATCGGGGTCAGGCCCATTTCAGACAGCCGCGCGACCTGTTTCTTAAGCATCTGTCGCGGAGAATGCGGTACGGGGTCGTGTGTGTGGTGATCAATGATATCGCACAAAACCATCGCTGTGCCGTCGAGCCACGGCATCGGGCGCAGCGTCTCTAGATCGGGCTTCATCACATAGTCGCCATAGCCCGCTTCCCAGCTGGTGGATTTGTATCCATCTGGTGTCGCCATTTCGAGGTCGGTGGCCAGCAAGTAGTTGCAGCAATGTGTCTCTTTCCAAGAAGATTCCAGGAAGTTGGAGACATGAAAACGTTTGCCCATCAGACGGCCCTGCATGTCGACCATGCAGACCAGAACGGTATCGATTTCGCCGGTTTCGGCTTTGGCTTGCAGATCGTCTAAATTCATCGCGGCCTCTCTGGTCTGGGGCGGCCAACTCCTTAAAAGGAGTTGGCCGTTTTCTTTCAGGAAAACGCCCCCGGTATGAAGCGGGAGCGTTTCGTCTATTCGAACGTGTACGGTGCGCCCGCTTGGTTAATGACGCTGTTATACTCGCGGAAGATGTTGATGATCTTTTCCTGAATTTCGCCTTCGGCTGCAATCTCGGTCCAGAACTCTTTCGCGGCGTTTTCGACCTCGGCCCATTCGTTGGCGGGCACCTGGCGCAGGGCCAGCTTGTCGCCGTTTGCGCGCAAGGCCGCTTCGCCACCCCAGTACCACTGGTTGCGATAGGTGTGACCAGCTTCGGTCGCGGCCATCACGACCGACTTGAGGTGATCCGGCAGGTCTGCCCAGCGTTCCTGGTTTACGAACCATGAGCCGATCCACGCACCCGAGATGTTGTTGGTCAGGAAGTAGTCAGTTACGTCTGCCCAGCCCACTGTGTAATCTTCGGTGATGCCGGACCATGCCATGCCGTCCAATTCGCCCGTCTGAACCGCGACTTCGGCGTCTTCATACGGGATCGAAACAGGGACGACGCCGAACTTCGACAAGAAGCGACCGGCAGTCGGGAAGGTGTAGAGGCGCAGACCATCAAGATCAGCCACCGAGGTGATTTCCTTGGTCGTGTTGAAGTTACAGGGATCCTGACCCGCAGCGGACAGCCATTTGACACCGACCTTGTTGTATTCTTCTTCCCAGATTTCCTTTAGGCCATACTGGTTGAAGAGCACAGGCACGTCGAGGATGTGCTTTGTCGCAAAGGGAAAGTAGCCACCGAATTGGCGTAGCGGAGTCGGCGACGCCATGGAGTCGTCGTCCGAGTGCACACCGTCGATGGTGCCGCGCTGGAGCGCTTGGAACAGCTCACCGGTTGGCACGATCTGGTCGGCGTAGAACAGTTCGACCTGAAGTTCGCCGTTCGAGTTGTTGTTGATGTAGTCGATGACCGGTTTGGTCACGTGCTCACCGAGAGCAGCACCAGCATAGGTCTGGAAGCGCCACGTGATTGCCGATTGTGCTTTGACAACGGCGGGTGTGGCAAGGCTGCCGACACCGGCGATGCCGGCTGTTTTGAGAAACTTACGTCTTGTCGTCATATCATTTCCTCTCTGAAGGTTGATTGAGCTCCGTTACCGGAGTCTTGGTTATGGTTATTTCCCATATACGTATTCCGGCAGCCAAAGCGCGATCTGCGGAAAGATCATGACCACGGCGAGCGCCGCGACCATCACCAGCACAAATGGGATGATCGACACGTAGATATCGCGCAAGCCGATTTCCGGGGGGGCCATCGCACGCATCAAGAACAAATTATAGCCGAAGGGTGGGGTCATGTAAGCGATCTGAGTCGTGATCGTATACAGGATGCCGTACCAGATCAGGTCGAAACCAAGCGCCCCAACTAGTGGCACGTATAGCGGTGCCACGATGACGAGCATCGCTGTATCATCAAGGAACGTGCCCATGACGATAAAGCTCAGTTGCATCAGGATTAGGATCACCCAAGGGCTGAGGCCCAATTGATCGGTGAACAGGTTCTCAATTGCTTTGACGGCGCCTAAGCCGTCGAACACTGCACCAAAGGCCAATGCGGCAAGGATGATCCACATAAACATACATGAGATGCCAAGCGTCTTGCGGACCGAATTTTCGAACACTTCGCGGGTCATGCGGCCTTTGAGGACGGCCGCCATGAAGGCGGCAATTGCGCCGATGGCAGAGCTTTCGACCAAGGATGTCCAGCCGTTCACGAACGGGACCATCATGATGAAGAAGATCGCCAGAGGTAGCAATCCAGCCCGCAAAAGGCGCAGCTTTTCGGAACGGGGAATATCGCGTTCGGCCGCTGGAAGAACCGGGCCAAGCGATGGGTTCATTTTGCACCGGATGACGATGTAGAGGACGAACATGGTCGCCATCATCAAGCCAGGGATCACGCCAGCGAGCCACAGCTGGCCGACCGGTTGACGGGCGATCATCGCGTAGAGGACCAGCACCACCGAGGGCGGTACAAGGATACCTAGCGAGGACCCGGCTTGGATCACTCCCGTGACCATGCGTTTGTCGTATCCTCGCCTGAGTAGTTCGGGCAGTGCAATGGTGGCACCGATGGCCATACCTGCGACGGACAGGCCGTTCATCGCCGAGATCAGGACCATCAATCCGATCGTGCCGACAGCTAGACCACCCGAAAGGCCCCCCATCCAGACGTGGAACATCTTGTAGAGGTCATCCGCGATGCGGCTTTCGGACAGGACGTAGCCCATGAAAATGAACATCGGCAGCGTCAGCAGCGGGTACCATTTCATCAGCTTCATCGCGGCCGAGAACCCAAGGTCGTAGCCACCCCGGTCACCCCAAAGGAAGAATGCAGCCATGACGGCAACGAAGCCAATCGCGCCAAACACGCGCTGGCCGGTCAGCAGCATCAGCATCATGGTCGAGAACATGAGCGCCGCAATCATTTCGTACGGCATCAGACCTTGGCCCCCATGTCATGTCCCTTGAGGCGCAGGATGTCTTTGGCCAATTCGCAGAGCACTTGTAGCAGCATCAGGAAGATACCAATGATCATGATCACTTTGATTGGCCAGAGATACGGCCGCCATGCGGTCGGGCTGCGTTCGAGGAAGCCCAGTTCTTCGCTGCCCGTCGCAAGGCCTGCAAAAAAGCTGATAGGCTCTGATCCGAAGTATCCCAGCGAATAGGCTGTGGATGCAATGCCGCCGTAAAGTAGGAAGCCAAGGTAAACGATCAGGAAGACCACAGTCATTGCATCAATGGCTGCTTGGCGACGGTCACTCAATTCGCCATAGATCAGGTCCATCCTGACGTTTGACCCCATCTGGATCGAATAGGGGCCACCAAGAATATAATAAGCGACCATCGCGAACTGGGCCATTTCCAGCGTCCAGAGCGAGGGGACAAAGAATACTTTGCTGATCGAGGACCATAGTAAGATGCCCATCATGACAAAGATGCCATACATCACGACGCGCCCGATCATACGATTGACCGGGTCGATCACGCTGACATAAGCCTTGAGCGCAGCAATCATTTTGCCACCTGCGGTGTCAGCGCTTTGGTGAGCATGTCTTCCAGGATTGTCGCAAAGCGCGTGACGCCAGCGGGGGCTGAAACAAGATCATTGCGCACTTCGATCATCACGTTTTGCAAGCCACGCGGGATCGCGTGTTCGCGCAAAGTGTGTGTGACACCGTCTGTGACGGAATAGGGCGCGTTCAGCTGAACCTTCAAGCTATCAGGCGCGGTTACCAGCATGGCACGGGCCAAGGCGGCGTCGTTGTCATGCAGAAGACCAAGCTCGAGGTCGCGCGGCTGGCCGAACCAGGTGGGCGTAAATGAATGGATCGTTACGAGAGCGGGTGGCGTGTCGAACCGATCAAGCGTTTCGACCAAAAGGGTTCGGAACGGATCATATACTTCGGATACGCGGGCCTGCCGTGCCTGATCGCTCAGATCGAGGTTGCCGGGAACATCTACCACTTCGGATTTCGTGGGAATGGCACCCGGTGCACTGGGTGGGCGATTGCAATCATAGACCAACCGGGACACCCGTGATGTGACCAGTGGTGCATCGAGCGACTTGGACAATGCAATTGCCAAATCACGTCCGCCGATATCCCATGCAGCATGGCTCAGCCGATGCTCGGGCGCGACGCCCAGATGTGCAAGGGATGTGGGGATAAAGGCGCTTGCATGTTCGCAGACAAGGCAGATCGGAGCCGTGCCGTTTGGGTTGATAACCTCGGCGGCAGGACCGTCATCTGCGCTCAGAATCGTATGATGTGTCTCTGTGCTCACGTGGGTCATTAGTGAGTTGACGTCCGTGCCTGTCAAGACATTTTCGTTGATTATTGTACCAAGATAGGGAAGGATGTAGCGATTGCTACAAAAGGCATCGAACGATGGCAAAACCCCTTTCGGTAAAGGACAGATTGCACGACAACGCGGGAGTGTTGACCCCGGCAGAACGGCAATTGTCCAGTGTTTTGATGCGTGACTATCCCGTTGGAGGGTTACAATCCATCACCCGTATTGCCGATGCTGCGGGGGTATCGACGCCCACTGTTATTCGGCTGGCCCGCAAGCTGGGGTTTGACGGGTTTCCAGAACTTCAGGCTGCGATGCGCGATGAAGCTTCCGCGCAGTTCAAGACGCCGATCCGAAAGCGTGATGGATGGGGCGATGCCAAGCCAGGATCAGCCGCGTTTCACGCCTTTGCCGAAGCGGTGTTTGATAACCTCAGCCGAACCATCGACAGGTTGGAGCCAGGCACATTGGATGCAATTGCTGGTGTCCTCGCGGATCGCCGCCGACCTGTTTATCTGTCCGGTGGACGGATCACGCGGTCGAACGCGGATTACTTTTACAACCATCTTCAGATTATTCGGCCAAGTGTGACACTCCTTGGGGCATCTCCAAACGTCTGGCCACAGTACATTCTGGACATGGATCAAGCGTCTGTTCTGATCCTGTTTGATATCCGGCGTTATGAACGCGACCTTGAACGTCTGGCCGAACTTGCCAGGGAACGGAATGCAGAGATCATTCTGTTCACTGACCAGTGGGGATCGCCGATTTCGGGGTTGGCCAATCATATCGTCAACGCAATGATCGAAGTGCCATCAAGCTGGGATTCAACGCTTGCGATCAACCTGATCATCGAAGGCTTGATTGCCGAAATCCAAACTCGCGTGTCCGATACGGCGCAAGAGAGGATCGAGGCGCTGGAAGATATGTTTCGATCTACACGAATTTTCCGAAAATCGACCTAACACGTCTAAACTGCTAAGATCACGATCCCAATCGCTACGACGCTCGCGGCCATCATGCGACGTCGGGCTGGACCCTCGCGAAGCCAGATCACGCCGATGAGGGCTGCAAAGATCACGGATGTTTCGCGGATGGCTGAGACAATGCCGATGGGGGCCAGCGTTTTGGCAAAGAGAGCGAGGCCATACGCCAGACCCGAAATAACGCCCCCAATTAGGCCAAGGGCTAACGCTTTGCGACTGATCGCCCGCGCGCGGTCAAAGCGAGATGCGATTACAAATACTGCCACACAAATCTCGGCAGCAAAAAGCCAAACCACATAGCCGACAGGTGACCCGGACACGCGAATTCCAATGCCATCGACGACCGAATACGCGGCGATAATGGCTGACGTCAGGAGGGCCGCCCCGATGCCGCGTTTGTCGGTGTTTCGTACAGCGGCAAGGATCATGATCCCGGCAGACACGGTCAGAATGCCGACCCACGACCAGAGTGACAGAAATTCATCAGCCCATACCATCGCACCCAAGGCAACCATGACTGGGGCGGTGCCGCGTGCGATTGGGTAGATCAGGGAAAGGTCGCCGTACCGGTAGGACGTGTTGAGGAAATAGTAGTAGGCCCAATGAATCACTGTCGATGCGATGATGTAAGGGAAGGCTGCCGCAACGGGTATCGGAACGAACGGCAAAAGTACCAGCGCAGGGACACAATGCCCGGTCGCAACAAGGCCCAAGGTAATGGCGCGATCCCCGGACGCCTTGACCAGCGCATTCCAGAGCGCATGCAGCAACGCCGCCAAAAGGACAATGGCAAGAACTGCAGATGTCACCCGTTGGCCTTGATCGCGTCGATTACGATGGTGAGTGCGGTGGTAAGGTCGGCCTCGGAGATGACCAGCGGAGGAGACAGGGTAAGAACATTGCCCGCGCTGATCTTGAAGCTCAGGCCTTTGTCTAGACTGGCGTAGTAGATACGCTCGGCCCGATCAGGGTCGGGTGTGCGGCTGTCACGATCCGTGACAATCTCAACCCCAAACATTAGGCCACGCCCCCGAATGTCACCGACATGCGATTGATCGCGCAGAGCGTCTTTCAGGCGATCCTGCGCAAGTGCGCCCAATGTAGCGGACCGGTCAACAAGGCCCTCATCGTCAATAATATCAAGCGTGGCCAGTGCAGCCCGGGCCGTCACTGGGTTCTTTTCATGGGTGTAGTGCCCAATTGCAAAGTCCCCGGCCACGTCGAGCCCCTCACGTGCAATAATCCCCGCTATGGGGAGCATGCCACCGCCAAGAGCTTTGCCAAGTACAACGATGTCGGGTTCAATCTCGTCGTGGTCAAAGGCGAACATTCGGCCTGTTTTGCCGAGGCCAGTTGGGATTTCATCCATGATGAGAAGCGCGCCGTGTTTGTGGCAGGCGGCCTGCACCGTTTTCCAGTAGCCGGGTGGTGGCACAACCGGCACCGCGCGCATCGGTTCCGCGATAACAGCGGCGACATCACCTTCGCGTTCCAGTGCATATTCGACCATTTTTGCGCAGGCGAGAGCGCAGGTTGCGGGGCCGGGGTGGCCGTAGGCGCAGTGATAGCAGTGGAACGGGGCGACGTGTTCTGCGCCGGGCAGGAGCGGGCCTGCAATGTGGCTGCGAAAGGTTGCTTCGCCGCCGACGCTTGACGCGCCGAAGCCTGCGCCGTGGAAGGCGTCCCAGAAGCTGATCGTCTTGAACCGGCCGGTTGCCGCGCGGGCAAGGCGCAGAGCGACCTCGACGGCGTCTGATCCGCCTGTGGTAAACAAGACTTTGTTCAGGTCACCGGGGGCGATTTGGCCAAGGCGTTCGGCAAGGCGGACTGAAACATCGTTGGTGAACCGTCGGGGGGAAAAGGGCAGGGCGTCGATTTGGTCTTTAACCGCTTTTACGAGGCGCGGGTGGCCGTAGCCGATGTGATGCACGGAGTTTCCGTGGAAATCCATGAAGCGGCGGCCAGAGGTGTCTTCGATCCAGATGCCTTCGGCTTTGGCGATTGTGGATAGGCATGGGGAGGAGAGCGACTGGTGCAGGAACGCGTCCGCATCGCGCACGAGCAAATCACGCGTTTCGTTATGCGTTTCGCGCGCGGACCAATCGGCCCGCGCGGCACTGGTGTTGGCTTCGCCTTCGGTGTGGCGGATCACCCCGGCCATGGCAGGGAATAGGTTTTGACGTTGGTGAAGAACTTCATCGCTTCGATAACGCCCTCTTTCACGCCATTGCCGCTGTCCTTGATGCCGCCGAAGGGGGACATCTCGATCCGGTAGCCGGGCTGTTCCCAGATGTTACAGGTTCCAACGTTCAGGCCGTTGATGTACGCAATGGCCCGGTTTAGGTCGTTGGTGCAGACGCCAGAGGATAGGCCGAAATCGGTGCTATTTGAGATGCGCATCACCTCTTCGTCGTTGTCGGGGACGCGGACGATGGGGATGATGGGGCCGAAGGTTTCCTCCATAACGAGTTCGCTGTCATGGGGGACATGGTCCACGACAATCGGCGGCAACAGTGCGCCTTGGCGACCGGGATCGTACAGGACCTTTGCTCCCTGATCGGCGGCCATATAGACGCGCTTTTCGAAAAGCTCTGCGGCTTGGGCATGGATCACGCAACCGAGTTCTGTGGCGGGATCCTGCGGATCGCCGAATTTGATTTTCTTGGCCTTCTCAACCACCAGCGGGACAAACCTGTCCGCGACGCTTTCCTGCACGAGGATGCGCTTGATCGCGGTGCAGCGTTGGCCAGAGTTGCCGGTTGCACCTGCGACGGCGATGGTCGCGGCCTTGTCGAGATCGGCATCGCTCAGGTCATTGCAGATGATCAGGGGGTCGTTGCCGCCGAGTTCCAGGGCGGTGCGTTTGTAACCCGCCTTGGCGGCGATGAGTTTGCCGACGGGCACGCCACCTGTGAAGGTGATGATGTCGATATTATCGTTTGTGACCATCTCATCCCCGATATCGGCGGGCATGCCGGTGACCACCTGGAACATCTCGGGCGGCAGACCGGCCTCATACAGGATATCGGCCAGCGTGAGCGCGGTGAGTGGCGTCAGTTCTGTTGGTTTGCAGACCATGCAGTTGTTGGTGGCAATCGACGGTGCGATCTTGTGGCTGACCATGTTCAGCGGGTGGTTGAACGGGGTAATGGCGCTGATCGCTTTCACCGGTTCGCGCATCGTGAAGATCTTGCGGGCTTTACCGTTATGGGTGAGGTCACACGAGAAAATCTCGCCATCGTCCTTGAGTGCCTCGGCGGCGGCGAATTGGTAGACGTCTTGCGCGCGCTTGGTCTCGTAAATGGCATGCTGGTGGCAGATGCCCAGTTCCAGCGTCAGCCACTTGGCAAGGTAGTCTCGGCGGTCGCCGATAATCTCGCCTGTGCGTTGCAGGATTTGGCTGCGTTCGTAGCGGGTGAGTTTCGACTGATAGTTCGCAGCGATTTCGAACGCTTTGCGCGCATGTTCGGTGGTGCCCATGGGAACGGTGCCGATCACTTCATCCGTGTAAGGATAGCGGACTTCGAGGCGGTCTTTGGTATCGACCCTTTCACCACCGATGCGCATCTGGTCGTGGCGGACTTCGGTCATGCGGGAACCTCTTCCAGCGCGGCAGCGGCTGTGGCGTAGAAGAACGCATCGAAGTTGCGCAGGGTCGGTGCGTTGGGCAGGTCAATCACGCGGTTCACGATGAACGGAACCTCCTGTTCGGTCAGGCCACCATGACTGCGCAGGGGTTCTTTCAGTGCGGCAAGGTCATGACGGTGGGCGCTGGTGCCGATGGTCATGTTCTCGGTCGAGATCATCACGATGTCGCCAATCCGGTCGGCGGGCAGTTCGTATTTCTGGACAGCTGTCGCCTTGTCCACCACTTCGAGCATCTCTGGAAGCTCACGCAGGCGGGCGATGATGTCAGCCTGATCTGTGCCAGAGGGCAGGTAGGCAGTGGCAAACGATCCCAACGCGCCGTGGTGCACGACATAAGGATCGGTGATTGGCAGGATCACGCGCGCGGTTGCCTCGCCCAGCCAGTCATCAAGGACATCTTGCACGTAGATCACGGCCGGATCGCCGTTCGCGTCATGCTTGGGCTTCATGCCGTGGTCGGCGGTCACGACAATGGCTGCGCCCATCGCGTCAAGCTCTGTCAGGTAGCGGTCGAACATCGCGTAGAAGTCTTTGGCGCCCTGTTCATCGGGCGCGAACTTGTGCTGGATGTAGTCGGTGGTGGACAGGTACATCACGTCTGGCTTCCACTCTTTCAGCAGCTTCACACCGGCGGCGAATACGAATTCGGAAAGATCGGCCGAATAGACTTCGGGTACCGGCATGCCGAGCCAGTCTGATGCCTTGTCGATGCCGTGCTCTGCCTCGGTGGTGTCGCCGGAGCGTTCCGAGGAGAATGCGATGGCGCGATCTTCGTCAAACTTCAGGCCCGCCCCCAACAGCGCGCGCAGCTTGTCCTTGGCAGTGACGACGGCGACTCGTGCGCCTGCCTCGTAGAACTTGGAGAACACGGTCGGCGCGCGCAGGAAGCGCACGTCGTTCATCATCACTTCTTCGCCAGCTTCCGGTTCATACAGGAAGTTGCCGCAGATGCCATGCACGGCAGGCGGGCGGCCTGTCGCGATGCTCATGTTGTTGGGGTTGGTGAAGGACGGGATCACCGAATAAGCCAGACGGTCTGTCCCGGTTTCGCGGATGCGTTTCAAGGTTGGCATCAGGCCTTCGGCGATGGCCACCTCGAGATATTCGGGTTCGCAGCCATCGAGGCAGATGGCAATCGCGCAGGTCTTCGGCGCGGGGTAGGTGCGGTCATTGGCGACCACGGAGTTCTTAATCGGCATATCTCTTCCTTCAGGTGGCAAGTTTCTTGCGTTCTTCCAACGCGGCGGCAGGGGGGGCCGCGCTGCTGACGTTCATATCTGCGAGGGCATCGCGGGCGGCGTCCACCACACGGCGCATGACATGTTCATCCATTTGTCCAATCACTCCGATGCGGAAACTGTCCACGACGGTCAGCTTACCAGGATAGATGATGAACCCTCGTTGCTTCATGGCGTCATAAAACGCCGGGAAGGTAAAGTTCGGATCGGCCGGGCAGAAGAACGTCACGATGATCGGGCTCAGCCAGCGATCGGCGAGCAGGGTTTCGAACCCCAGATCGCGCATGCCCTTCACCATCACATCGCGGTTGTTGGTGTAGCGCGCGCCACGCGCGGGCACTCCGCCTTCGACCTCGTGCAGATCAAGCGCTTTGAGGAAGGCGGCAACCACATGGGTCGGGGGCGTGAACCGCCACTGGCCGGTTTTCTCCATCGTGGCCCATTGTGCATGCACGTCCAGAGAGAGGGAGTGCGAGTTACCCTTGGAGGCTTTGATCTCGTCCTTGCGGGCGATGACAAAGCCGAAACCGGGGACGCCTTCAATGCATTTGTTGGCAGACGATACGAAGGCGATACAGTTCAGTTTGATCGGGTCGAGCGGCAGGGCTCCGAAGGCCGACATGGAGTCGATCAGAAGCTTGCGCCCGGCGGCTTGTGTGGCGGCAGCGATCTCCTCAACCGGATTCAGGATGCCGCTGGAGGTTTCGCAATGGATGGCCAGCACATGGGTGATGGCCGGATCATTGGCGAGGATGGCTGCAACCTCGTCCCCGCGCGGAGGCAGGTAATCACCCTTGTCGAGCAGATAGCAATCGCGACCAAGATATTCGAGTGTTTGTGCTGCTCGTAGGCCGTAAGCGCCGTTCGCCAAAACCAAAACCTTACCATAGCGCGGAACGAAACTCCCGAGCATCGCTTCGACGCAGTAGCTGCCCGACCCTTGGATTGGGACGCAATCATAGATGGGCGCGCCATCGCCAATCATTGAGAGCAACCGGCTCCGCATAGTGCGGGTCATGGCGCGGAAATCATCGTCCCAGCTGCCCCAATCCTTCAGCATTTCCTGCTTGACCGCAAAGGACGTGGTCAGTGGTCCAGGGGTCAGAAGATAGGGTTCGCCAAGTTCCGGGGTCGGCAGCGGTTTAGCAGGCATGGTGCGGTTCCAAAGCTGATCTCGCTAACGATATGCGGCTGCCCTGTGCATATGTAAAATCTTTGTTCTCTATTGATTGATAGGTTAGGGTTATGCAGCTTCGTGCATCTTTCGGAGGTCTGATGCGATACAGTCAGTTGCGTGCTTTTCACTATGTTGCTTTGCACGGGGGATTTTCTCGTGCTGCCCGCGCGCTCAATATCTCGCAGCCTTCGGTGTCGGATCAGGTGCGCCAATTGGAGCAGCGACACGATGTGCTCTTGTTTACCCGTGAAGCACGGCAAGTTCGGATGACAACAGCGGGCGAAGCTTTGTTTCGGTTGACCAGTGAAATGTTTGAGGTCGAGGAACGCATCGGGGTTTTGTTCGATGAAAACCGTGCAGCGCTTTCGGGTCATCTGCGGATTATGGCGGATTCGGCAATGCACATCACCGATGCGATTGGCCGATTTCGAGAAACAAATCCGGAAGTCTTTGTAACTATCCGGACGGGCAATACCGAAGATTTGTTGCGTCGCCTGCGGAATTATGAGGCCGAGATCGGTGTGGTTGGTAACTCGGTCTCTGCACCGGACCTCGATAGCGTCGATCTGGGCCGTACCCCAATCCTTGCGCTGGTAGAAAAAGACTATTTGCCCAAGTCGACACGGTCATTGAGGTTTAGGGACTTGGGTCACTCCCCTTTGATCTATCGCGAAAAAGGCTCGCGCACTCGGGCGCAGGTCGAGGATGAGGCAGCCCGGTTGAAAATCGGCCTTGTTGCCTCCATCGAAGTTGAAGGTCGTGAAGCCATGCGTGAAGTTGTGGCGTCAGGGGCTGGGATCGGTTTCATTAGTGAAGCGGAATTCGGACATGATCGTAGGCTCAGGGCCATTCCGTTCGAGGATGTCGATATCGGCATGTCAGAATCGCTTGTGACCCTGTCCGCACGGCGGGATGTTCCGTTGATCCGAGGTTTTGTTAAAGCGGTGCAGCGCGTTCTGGCGGAGTCGCGAGAAGATGCGTAGTTTATAGGCTGGGGCTATGGCTATATATTCAACTCCTGTCTTTACATATGGCGTGTGCTTGGCATGATCGACCCAATCCTGGGAAATACCGTGCCACAGACCAAACCCAATACACTGTTCATTGTCATCGACCAGTTACGCGCCGATTGCGTTTTTGGTCCGTTGGCGAGCCATCTTGATCTTCCCAACATGCGAGCGCTCGCTGATGATGCGATTACGTTTCGCAACCATTATTCCGTCACCTCGCCATGCGGACCTTCGCGGGTGTCATTACTCACATCGCAATACGCGTCGAACCACGGAGCCAAGCGGAATGGGACCCCGCTCAAACGGGACACGCCGAACCTTGCCACCGTAGCGCGAGGGAATGGCTTTGATCCGCTGCTTTTTGGATACACGGACACGTCTCACGACCCGCGGTTCTTACCCGCCGACGATCCACGATTGTTCTCGTATGAAGAGCTGGCACCTGGTTTCAACGAAGTTGTCCGGATGCGGCTTGAGGGTGATTCCAGCGAGTGGGAAAGCTATTTGCACGAATGCGGGTATGACGTTCCTGCCTATCCGGATTTGTATCGTCCAAATGGCAATACCCCCGATGCCCCGGCGCTCTATCATGCCGATCATAGTGATACCGCCTTCCTGACGGACCGGGCCATCGAAGACCTAAGTGCACGTCCCGAAGGTTGGTTCGCGCTTCTGACTTACATCCGACCGCACCCGCCGTTTGTGGCCCCTGCACCCTACAACGCGATGTACGATGCTAATGACATACCGTCGGCAATAGCTTTGGACGACCCGGAGTGGCATCCCTATCTCGCAACCGCCCGCCGCAAGAGTAAGGTCTCGTCTACAGTCGTTGGGTTTCCCGATCTTGAGGATTCGGATGAAACAACACGGATGATCCGCAAGTTGTATTTCGGGCTGGCCACCGAGGTGGATCACCACATTGGGCGAGTTATGGATTGGCTGAAAAAGACCGGCCAATACGATAATATGCTCATTGTCCTGACTGCAGATCACGGTGAAATGCTTGGGGATTATGGCCTGTGGGGGAAGATGACGTTCCACGATGCCGCGTTCCACGTGCCGTTGATCATTCGCGCCCCTGGCGCAGCGCGCGGCACAGTCGTTACGGCCCCGACAGAGTCTATAGATGTGACGCCAACGATCCTTGATTGGCTCGGTCTTGAGGTGCCCCATTCAATGGATGGCCAGAGCCTTCGACCTTTTCTTGAAGGAGGCACACCAGATATTTGGCGCGAGGTGTCTGTATCGGAGTTGGATTTCGGAGATCCGCTCAAGCCAACGCTTTGGCAGCAAGACCACGGATTGACCGTCGACAGCGCGAATCTGGCAGTGCTTAGACGCGGCGCGATGCGATTCGTACAGTTTGCCGGAGGTCTTCCTCCTATCCTTATGGATGTATCGGACGGCGATGAGACCGTGAATCTGACAAAAAATTCAGCACATGTGCAGACAATGCTTGATTTGATGCAAGATATGCTTTGCCATCGCATGGTTAATACCGATGGCACATTTTCAAGAACCATGATTACCGACGATGGCGTGAAGGTTGCCTCATGATGCAAAGCTCTGTCATCGGTCTGTCATGGTTGCCAGAGATACAAAGCCCGGCTGTTTCGATCGGGCTGACTATTTAAAAGGAGGCGTCACGCCAAAGACCTGCTCGTTTCGCGTCGATATCTGCCAATCCGCTGCGCGAAGCGACTGATACCCGAAATGACCGGACATCTTATGTACCGGAAAAAAGGGGGAACAGCCCCCGTCACCACTTGGAACCAACAGGAGATAAAATGAAACGACTACTACTTTCAGGCGTGGCCATGATTGCCTTGCCGGCAGCGGCCTATGCCAACTGCCCGGCAATCACGGTCGCTGACATGCAGGGCGTCGCGCCCGGTGATTTCCCGCAGCAATACGAGCTGAGCGCCTTTCAGGATGCCGCTGGCTGCACGATGGAATTTTCGTCCAACCCAGAAATTGAGTCGCTTAACGCGCAGATTAAGGGCAACCCCGATCTGCCGCCGCTGGCAGACCGCATCCCTTCAGAGCCGCTTGTCGTCGTACCGTATGACAGTGTCGGTCAGTACGGTGGTGAACTGAACGTTTTGTCCAACGCGACAGAAGCGGGCACATCAGACTTTTTGTCGGTGCGCCACGTCAGCCTGATGCGTTATTCCGACGATCTGCAGACCATCGTTCCGAACGTTGCGAAGTCGTGGGAGTGGAACGATGACTTCACTCAGCTGACGATCAATCTTCGCGAGGGCCATAAATGGTCTGACGGTGAGCCGTTCACCAGCGCCGACATTGTGTTCTACCATGACAACTTGATGCTCGACACGAACATCTTTGAAACGCCCAAAGACTATATCACGGTCGCGGGTGAGCCGATGACGATCGAAGCACCTGACGACACCACCGTCATCTTCAATCTGCCGGCACCTAAGCCGGGTCTGGTTGCGCACTTTGCGACGCACTACTCGCAGCCCTTCCAGCCCAAGCATTTCCTTGGCCAGTTCCACCCGGATGTGAACCCGGATGCGGACAGCTATGCGCAGAGCCTTGGCTTTGAGAACGGCTATGACGCGATCCTTGCGTATTACGGCAACTCGGACTGGACCGACACGCCGACGCCAATGCTGTCGCGTGCTGAAATTGCAGACGATCTGCCAAAATCGACCTATCCAACGCTCGAGTCACATATCTACATCAGCGACACGACCGAAGGCCGCAAGCTGGTTGCGAACCCGTATTTCTTCCAGGTCGATCCAACCGGGCAGCAGCTTCCTTACATCTCGACTCAGGACGAACTGTACATCAACGACAACGAGGTCCGTATCCTCAAGCTCGTGAATGGCGAAGTGGATTATAAGTCCCAGTCGCTGCAGTTGGCATCGGCGCCGCTCCTGCTCGAAAACCAGGAAAGCGCGGGTTACACGATCCACCTTCGTCCTGAAATCACGCAATCCGTGTTTGGCTTTAACGTCACGCACCCGGACGAAGCCAAACGCGAGGTCTTTGCTGACCTGTCTTTCCGTGAGGCAATGTCGGTTGCGATCAACCGTGAAGAACTGAACGAGCTTGGTTTCTTTGGTCAGGGCACGCCGCAACAGTATGTTGGCTTCTCTCCGTTGCCGGAATTCGTGAATCAGGACTGGCTTCAGTACAAAGCCGAGTACGATCCTGCGGCCGCGAATGCAGCGCTTGATGCGCTGGGCATGGCTGACACTGATGGCGACGGTTTCCGCGAATTGCCGAATGGTGACAAGCTGGTCCTGAACCTGAACTTCTCGACACAGGGTGTTGCTGGCCAAACGGTAGAACTCGTATCCCAGAACTGGGCCGATGTGGGTATCCAGTCGGTTGTCAAAGAAGTGACGCCGGATGAATACCGCTCGGCACAATCGTCGAACCAGTTGGACGTCGTAATGTGGCGGAAGTCACAGCCACTAGCGATTGTACTTGGCAACAACGAACTGTGGGTGCCGCCATATGAAAACTACTTTGGTGTGCGTAACGCGATGCTATGGGCCGAGTGGATCGATTCCGATGGCGCTGCTGGTGTTGAGCCTCCGCAATGGGCCAAGGACATGATCGACGACATCAACGCGCTTCAGTCTGCCGCTCAAGGCACAGCTGAATTCGAACAGTTGGCGAATGATCTGGTCACCGCGATGGTCGAGAACATGATGTTCATCGGGACCGTGAATGCACCGGCACCAATTTATCAGAACAATGATCTGAAGAACTTTGCCGACTTCAAAACGCATTCTTACGAGTACTATCGGACCTACCCGTACCGCGCTACGCAGTGGTGGCTGGACGAGTAAGTCTGTTTAAACATGCTGCGGGCAGGATCCTCTTGCCCGCAGCCCAACGTGGGACGATTGTGATCTGACAAACACTCCGGATCAACCGGGGGATCAGACACCTTGCAGGGGCAACCTTCATGCTGAACTTCGCGCGATTTGTGGCGACACGCGCTATTCTTGCGATGATCACTTTGATCATTGTTTCGCTGGTGGTGTTCTCATTGATGGAACTGGTGCCGGGCGACTGTGCCGAACGGTACTTGGCTTTCAAGAACACCCAAGGCTCTGGCATTTCGGTTGCCGATATCGAAGCTGAACGTGTGCGTCTGGGTCTGGATCGACCGTTTCTTGAGCGTTGGGGCAAATGGATCGTGAACGCCTTTCAAGGCGAATTCGGTGACAGTTGTATCTTGCGTGTGAACATTGCCCAGCTTTTGGGTGATAAGTTCTGGATTTCGCTCGGTCTATGCCTCGCGTCGCTGGTTCTGGCCTATGCAATTGCCTTGCCCGTGGGCATCATCGCTGCGGCCTCTGACAACGCCGTTCTCAACAATTCTCTGCGCCTTTTCAGCTATCTTGGTCTGGCGATGCCGAACTTTCTGCTGGCGCTGATGATCATGTTGTTCTCGACAGTGTATTTTGGGGACACGTTAACGGGGCTATTCTCAGCCGAATATCGCGATGCTGCATGGAGTTGGGGTAGGGTGAAAGATCTGCTCAGCAATGCTTGGCTGCCGATCTTTATCCTTGGCTGGTCCGCGACAGCTTTTGCGCTTCAAACTGTACGGGCGCTGATGTCGGACGAGATAGGAAAACTGTACGTGACTGCCGCATCGGCGAGAGGTGTGCACGGGCGCAAGCTTTTGTGGAACTATCCGGCGCGCCATGCTCTGGGGCCAATTGTGAACAGCCTTGGTTTTGACCTGAACCGTATCTTCAACGAACTGCCTATCGTCGCACTGATCCTAACGCTGACCGAAGCTGGTGCGCTGTTGATCGAGGCACTGGCCCGGTCGAATGACCAACAGTTGGCTGGGGCCATCATCTTCCTTTTGACCGCGTCGATTGTGACGCTGAACTTCCTGACGGACGTTATGCTTGCGGTGCTTGATCCGCGCGTCCGCAAAAGCATCGTGAGGTGACGCCATGACGACGACACCCAATCCAATGAAGCCGAATCTGGCTGAGACAACAGGTCCAGATGTTCAGGTTGTTGAAACCGAAGACGCTGTTCAGCGCCGTTCAAAAGAGGCGTATTTTACTGCGTCGCAAGGCCAGCTGATCTGGGCGCGCTTCAAAAAACAGCGCGCGGCAATGGTCGCTGCATGTGTTCTGGCCTTTCTGATTTTTACCGGCATTTTTGCCCCGTTCCTGTCGCCTTACAATCCGACGATTGCGGGTAAGAACGATGACTACACCAACGGCGCACCGCAGATTCCGATGTTTTGTGACGCCAATGGCTGTTCACTTAGGCCGTTCGTGCACGCGGTGGAACGTGAACGGTCGCTTGCCACCAATTTCCGTTGGGTGACGACCGTCAACGAGGACCAACGCAACTATGTCTATTTCTTTGTCGAAGGGTGGGAATACAAGCTGTTCGGTTTCATCCCGATGGACACCCACCTTTTTGGAACACAAGAAGGCTTTGTGCATGTCTTTGGCACTGATGCGAGCGGTAAGGACATCTTTTCCCGCACGTTCCACGCCATCTGGACATCGCTGCAAGTGGGCACAATCGGGGTGTTGATCGCCTTTGTTCTGGCGCTCGTCATCGGGGGGATTTCTGGCTATTATGGGGGCTGGATCGACTCTGTTTTACAGATGATCACTGATGCTGTCCGAACGGTGCCAGCGATCCCACTGTTCATGGCGGTGGCGGCTTTTATGCCACCGGAAATGACGGCGGAACAGAGGTTTTTTTATATATCACTGATCCTTGGACTGATTGGCTGGCCTACCCTTGCACGTCGTGTTCGGACGCATCTTTTGACCGAACGCAATCAGGAATACGTTCTGGCGGCGCAGCTATGTGGGGCACCTTCAGGACACGTGATCCGGCGGCACCTGCTGCCCAGCTTCACCAGCTACATCATCGTCGATTTGGTAATCTCGTTCCCGTATATGGTGCTTTCGGAAACTGCGCTGTCGTTTATCGGTCTTGGGCTCAAAGATCCTGTGAATAGCCTTGGCGTGATGCTCCAGAACGTGACCAGTGCCGACGTTCTTCTTAACTACCAATGGTACTTCATCCCGGTGATCTTTTTCATCGCACTGGTGATGGCGTTCGTGTTCGTCGGTGACGGCCTGCGCGACGCGGCAGACCCCTATTCGGATAATAACAAATGACGGCCCTGATTGACGTTGAAAACCTCACGCTCAAGTTTCGCACCGACGAGGGGCTGATCACTGCTGTCGACAATGTTAGCTTTTCGCTGAATACCGGCGAGGTGATGGGGCTGGTGGGTGAATCTGGGTCCGGCAAATCCGTGACGGCCAAGGCGCTTATGCACCTGAATGCCAAGAACGCGGTTTACACACCTGAAAGCAAGATCACGCTTCATACGGAAAGTGGTCCGGTAGATGTGCTGTCCCTCAAAACGCCGCGAGAGTTGAACATTGTCCGTGGTGGGGCGGTTTCTATGATCTTTCAGGAGCCGATGGCGAGCTTTGCGCCTGCGATCAGCATCGGCAAGCAGATGGTCGAACAGCTTCAGTTGCATGGTGACTATACCAAAGAGCAGGCAAAGCGCTGGTCGATCGAGATGTTGGATCGTGTCGGTATTTCGGACGCTGCAAAGCGGTTCGACCAATACGCGTTCGAACTGTCTGGCGGCATGCGCCAGCGCGCGATGATCGCGATGGCTTTGTCGACCCAGCCCAAGCTACTGATTGCGGATGAGCCAACGACTGCGCTTGATGTTACCATTCAGGCTCAGGTTATCGACCTGATGAAAGATCTCGTGTCCGAGTTTAACATGGGCATCGTTTTCATCACGCATGATCTGGGTGTCGTTGCGCAAACGGCGGACAAAGTGAACGTCATGTATTTGGGTCGTATGATCGAAGAAGGGCCTGTACGCGAGGTGATCCGCAATCCAAAGCATCCCTATACTCAGGGCCTTTTGGCGGCACTTCCGAAACTAGACGATCTCGATTCGCCGCTGACTCCAGTGCCTGGTGACATCCCATCCCCATTGGAACGCCCGTCTGGCTGCGTTTTTCACACACGCTGCGGGCAGGTGGTTGGCGACGTGTGCAAAAGTTCTGATCCTAAGGATCGGTTGATCGATGCAACCCACAAGGTGGCCTGCCATATCTACGACGAGGTGCCCGCATGAGTGACGTTTTGATCCGCGCCAAAGGGCTATCCGTCGGTTTTCCAATCGGTGGTGGCCTGTTCAACAAGCAGATTCTCAAGGCGGTCGACAACGTTTCTCTGGACATCGAAAAGGGTTCTTTCTTTGGCCTTGTCGGGGAAAGCGGGTCTGGCAAAACAACGCTTGGCCGCGCCCTTCTCAAAGCGGCGCCGATCACGGCAGGTGGTGCGCATTACAGTGATGGAGAGGTTGATTATGACCTTGAGAACATCACCAAGGACCAACTTAAGGATTACCGCAAACGCGCGCAATTGATCTTTCAGGATCCCTATGCAGCGCTAAGCCCACGGATGACAGTGCGAGATATCATTGCCGAACCGCTTGAGGTAATGGGCCTGACAAAGAACAGGCAGGAAACCGACGCCCGCGTTCGCGAAATTGCAGCGAAGTGCCGTTTGAACCTCGAACACCTACGCCGTTTTCCCCATGCATTTTCGGGTGGTCAGCGCCAGCGGATTTCAATTGCCCGTGCGCTGGTGTCAGCTCCCAAATTCATCGTAGCGGATGAAAGCGTGGCAGCACTTGATGTGTCGATTCAGGCGGATGTGCTGAACCTTCTCAAGCAGATTCAGTCTGATATGGGTCTGACCTTCATGTTCATCAGCCATGACTTGTCTGTGGTCGCGCATACCTGTGACCACGTGGCAGTGATGTACCTCGGCCGGCTCGTTGAAACCGCCCCCACTCGCAAGCTTTTTGCAGCGCCGCGCCATCCATATACCAAGGCGCTCTTCTCGGCGATTCCGTCGCTTGACCCGGATGATCGCGGATCGGCGCAAAAGCTGACTGGTGAAATCCCGTCACCGACCAACCAACCGACCGGCTGCAAATTCCACACGCGGTGTCCGTTTGCCATTGACCATTGCAAACAGGTGGAACCGCAGTTGGAAACCGATGGCACTGGGCACGATGTGTCGTGTCACCGTTGGAAAGAACTGATGGCACCCGAAGCTGCGTAATCAGCTGTCCAATGCGCGCTTGTACGGGACATGTGTCAAAGCGCGTTTGAGATCGGCTTCAAGGATTGGTGTCAGTGCAAGTGCGCCGCTTGGGCTAAGCCGTGTTGAAGTGATGTAGTCGCTCGACAAGCCACCGCGGGCATCACACCTATTGCTTGTGCAGAATGCACCCCAAGAATTTACATAGGTCATCTGCCCTATTGCTGCGAGCCGCGTGAACAGATCATCGGCCTTGGCATTTAAGTCAGATGCTTCTTCGATTGACACCGAGTTCGACAGTGACGGCATGCCGAAATACAGACCAACGCCGGGTAGACTGGATCGCGCGGCCATTTCTGCATCGAACCGTGGTTGCGCTGGAACTTGACGCAGGATGGATACACGCAGTCCCAAATTCGCCATCGCTTGAAGCGTGCCAGTGGCCGCGTCGGTGACGTAGTTCGACTGCCGGGCCAAATCAATCGGGCTGCCGTCCATCGGGCCGAGCCGCACTGGGGTTGGGCGAAAGAGTTCTGCATTCCGAATCCCAAGATAATAGGCCCAGTCGGCAACCAGCGTGACCTGTCGTATGCTTTTCAAATGCCCAAGGGCTTGCAAGACCTGTGCGGAGTGTTGGTCGCAGTCGCGGCCTGACAGCGGGGAAAGTGCCGAAAACCGACTTTGCAGACCATCAAGCGGGATGCAGTTGGGCTGTGAAATCAAGATCGTTGAAATCTGCGCACGTCGCGCAGCTTCGGCATAACCCGTACGGATTGCTCTTAATTGGTGGTCGCCCCAGATCAGGGCTTTGGGTGGGCCATCAGGACCAAATTTGCACACTTCCAGACCTGCGAGCGGCCCTTCGGTCATCATCGGGCAGCCGTAATTTGTGTTGTCCGAGTCCAGTGCGTGAATGTACGCCTGTGCGCTGTCTGGAAATCGTATCTGCAAGCCCTGTGTGGATAGCCCGATCATCCCGTTAATGAATAAAACGGCAGAGACAATTGCCCTGATCACGAACTGGTTCGATCCGATACGCTGTTCAAAATGTTGCCATATCGCCCAAGAGAAAATTGAGAACAGAAGGCATGGAATTATGAGAAGGACATAGTCTAACTTGGTTTGTTCCGAAATGCTGAGTGCTGCGGTTAACTGCGCAAGTGGAACCGCCCACAAGAACGTGTGGAGCATCATGCCGAACCAACGCCGCCGCATGTCTGTCATCTCTTGGCGGGATGTTCTTGGGCGACTGCTAAGATAAAGAAATGCTATCCCAAAAGCGATAAGTGCTCGCGCGAACATTGTGTCGCCGGCTGCTGAAATTACGACAACCCCGGCGACAGAATTGATGACCCCGATCAAAGTTGCATATTCAAGGACACGGAAGCGGTTCCTGAGGATGAACGGCATCGCGCCGAACAGAAACGCCCAAAGCCCGCCGATTGGCAAAAGCTGAGCTGGTCCTCTGTCCATGACTGAAAACATCAGTGATGCTCCAGCCAAAAGGATCATGGCAGCCACCATCCGCGTGGAATTCTTGGCAAACAGCCAATAGAGCAAGCTCAGGATCACGCAACATTGTCCGATCAGAGCTGGCAACCAAAGATGATCGAATAATCCATCAAAGCGCATCCCAGTATCGACTGGGAAGAAAACCAACCCCAAATTCGTTGAGAACGTTGCGGCCAATAGCAGTGAATGCCCCAGGTTCGTATATTCGCCGGGCAGGAAGATCATCCAGCCGACGACGAAAAGGAGTACGGAACAGCATAGAATGCCGATCAAGTAGGCTTGAAGGACGCAGATTACCTGTGACTTGAACACTTCCGGGCCGCGGATGAGTTGATTGGCACACCAACCGCCGCAAAACACCAAAATGATGTCTTTCGCGAAGGCATCCGCTCCATTGGTGCCCGTACCAACAGCGGCAAAGACAAACGCAAGGCACCCTAACGCAAGCAAAAACTGACGCAGCTCAGAGCGGGCGGCTTCGGTGTCTTTGAACACCAAGACGTCAGACAATTTGAGACGAGATCGGGCGGGCACTATGCGACTACACTATTCCAACGGCCCCCACCGTCGAAGTTTGATACCGTTTTACCCCTCCAATGGCAATTCGGAATGCGGAAACAGTCTGTTGTGTGCGTGGATGTATTGTTGCCAAAACAGGCCTTATTCCTGCCTTCAAAACGTCAGGTTTCTGAGGTCCCTACTAGCGGTACGTCAAGCACAGGCTTGTTCGATTTGAGATATTTGAAAACCCAGAAAAAATACCTTGGCGTTCTGGGTTAAAGTTGTTGGAGCAATGGTCTTCTTGCGCATACTTCAGCGTGCTTTCAGTCCGGCTGAAGAAGAGTGGTGCATCTGTGATTTGCTCCGGATGGGACGTTTACCGGCATGAGGAAACCGTCTGCGTGATCTCAGCCAGACAATGTATCATCGTGATTTATAAAACTGGACGCCACTGAAGTTGCTGGCTTGACCGATATGTCGCTCGACCGTTGCGCAAGGTTTCCGCGTACCCGGTTAATGCACCTGCCATTAACCATGTAAGCGGAGTGAGCGTGGCGTTTGGCAGCATGTCGAACACGTTTACAGCCAAAATCACTGACAACGGCACGATGAGGGGGGAATAATGCTCGGGGTCGCGATATCTGACCTCGCGCCACAACAGGAAAATTGGAAGCACAAGTAGTCCGAACTCTGCAAGAAACCCTAACCATCCAAATTGACCGATCAGAATAATCCATCGCCCATCCGTGATGGTTTCGATCACACCGTTGGTCGGGTTCATGATCTGGTTTCGGTCATAACTGCCCCATCCGAACAGCGCCTTTTCCTTGGCCCGTTCCAGCAATCGGTTTTCGTTGTTGAAGCGGAATTCAAGGGATGCCGCACGTTCCGCGTCAATGCTTTCTGCCGCTTGAAGAACAGCGCTTTCAGGAAAGAGACAGGGGAATCGCGTTTGGAACTGAGGTCGTGATTGAGCGGGGTTGCTTCTGACGGAGCGATGGATTCTGGAGCTGGGTGTCAGTTCACGGAGCCCACGCCACCATGCAGATTTTCCTTTCCGCCTTTGATGACGTTCCCGATCCACGAGCCAGCAACGCGCGTCATGATCTTGGCGAGTTGCTGGTCATCGCCTTCGTGTCAGTGCTGTGCGGGTCCAGCTCCTGTGCTGAGATGGCAGCGTTTGGCCGTGCAAAAGAAAGCCTTTTCAGAGACTTCCTGCGGCTCAGGCATGCGATCCCGTCGCACGACACGTTCTCGGAGGTCTTCAGGATGATCGACCCAAAAGCGCTTGATGCTGCGTTCGGCAAGGTGCTCG
>NZ_CBFHLV010000028.1:0-36155 GCF_965656765.1 Marivita sp.
CATCTGAATATCATGCGTTTGAACGCTTACCATCTGTGCGCAGTGCAAGTGGGTATTTGGCAAAGACAGGACGGTCTGCGGCGTTATCTGGACAATCCTCGTGATATGCACCATCCGTAGATCCATATGACATTCGGAAAGGGACTTTCCACATGGCCGACGGCACATTTGCAGTTCTTCTGTTCGTTCTCGGTCTGACCGACATGGGGATGAACCATTGCGGAACAACGGCGGGCTGTCTGGGGAAATCCGACACGACGCCACGGTTCTCAATCTCGGCAGGCGAGGTTCTGGAACGACGTGCCGATCCGGCCGCTGAATTGTATTTGCGCTATGATCTCGGCCAAATGCATGGACCGTTTGGCACGGCTGCGGGATTGTCTGTTGGCGAGGGGGGCGAAACCTGGGCGGGGTTTGGCGCGACCTATACCATGCCATTTGGCCGAAGTGGGGCTTATGCTGAATTGCACGCAATGCCTGGCCTATACCTCGACAATGGCGGGTTCGACCTTGGCGGACCAATTGAATTTCGCTCGGGCGTGGAGCTGGGTTACGAGACATCCAAGGGGTGGCGCGTGGCCTTGACCTATGATCACCGATCCAATGCGGGCATCTATGATGAAAACCCGGGGATCGAGACGGTGCAATTCAAAGTATCCATTCCCCTGAACTAAACCTTCACCGCAAACGCAGCTCGGTTTCCGTATCGAACAAATACATATGATCTGGATCGACGATCACATCGACCATGTCGCCAACTGATGACCGGTGATCACCACGTTCTTCGACGATGATTTTTTCGCCGTCTGGACCGATCAGGTGAACGTAAGACACGCCGCCTAGACTTTCTGTCAGGTCCACGCGATGCGACGATCCCGGTTTGATTTCAAGGTGTTCTGGTCGCAAGCCGATCAGCACGCTTTGCCCGTCTTGCGCCGAAGCCGTTTTGGTGACAGCGTGTGTCAGGCCGTCGGACACAACCTCATCACCTTGCACACGACCCTGTACAAAGTTCATGGATGGTGACCCGATAAAACCCGCGACAAAGCGATTGTCAGGGTCTCGATAGAGGTCCATCGGTGCGCCAACCTGTTCGATGCGGCCTGCGCGTAACACAACGATTTTGTCTGCGAGCGTCATCGCTTCGACCTGATCATGGGTAACGTAGATCATTGTCGCGCCGATTTCTTTGTGAAGACGCGCAATTTCGACCCGCATTTCCACGCGCAGTTCCGCATCAAGGTTGGACAATGGTTCGTCGAACAGGAACACCTCAGGGCCGCGCACGATGGCGCGCCCGATCGCAACCCGTTGCCGCTGGCCACCTGATAGCGCTTTGGGTTTACGCTTGAGATAGTCGTCGAGTTTGAGAATGCGGCTGGCCTCTGCGACCTTGCTTTTGATCTCGGACTTGGGATGGCCCGTCATCTTGAGACCAAACCCCATGTTTTCTTCGACCGTCATATGTGGATAAAGCGCATAGGTCTGGAACACCATCGACACGCCCCTGTCTGACGGATCAAGACGTGTCACATCCCGCCCACCGATCCGGATCGTGCCTTCGGTCGTTTCCTCTAGCCCTGCGACCATCCGCAGAAGGGTGGACTTGCCACAGCCCGATGGGCCGACAAACACGCAGAACTCTCCATCCGTCACCTCAAGGTCGATGCCGTGGATGACCTGCGTATTGCCATAGCGTTTTATGACGGATTCAAGTGTCACTCCGGACATGGGTGGTCTCTCCGTTTTTGGTGGATGGGTTGCCAGACCGTGGGAACAGCCAGCTTTCAGCGTCCCGTGCAATTGCGGTGGCGGCCTGTTTCAGGCGCGGTCCGAGCAGCTTTAATGCGTCAAGATTGGTGCGACGGGTTGTGCCGGTGATAGACAAAGCACCCAAGGGCCGCTTCTGCGAGTTAAGGATCGGCACAGCCACGCAGACGATACCGGTCTCATGTTCTTCACGGTCAAAGCTCAGGCCCTCGGTGCGGATGTCGGCCAGGTCAGCGCGCAAACTTTCAGGCGACCCATGGGTCGTGGCGGTAAACCGGTGCCAGCTTTGCTGGGCAAGGGCGGTTTGCAATTCTGGATCGGGGAGAAAGGCCAGCATCGCCTTGCCAACACCGGTGCAATAGGCGGGGCCGACCTTGCCTGCCTGACTGAACATCTCGACCGGGTTGTGGGCGTTGCGTTTGTCGACATAAAGCACCTGCGCGTGATCCAACTGGGCAAGGTGAACGGTTTCGCCGGTCTCAGCGCTTAGCGCGTCGATATGTGGGCGGGCCACAGGTGCCAAGGACGATTGTGCCCAAGCGGCGTGGGCAAGCCGCACCAAACGCAAACCCGGCGCATAGGTTTGGCGTTCCGGATCGTATTGTAGCATGCCTTGGTTGGTCAGAGTTTGCACGAACCGGTACAGCGTGGCCTTTGGCAGGTCCGAGTCCGTCAGCACTTCGCTAAAGCGAACAGGCCGACCGTAAGACGCAATATGGTCCAGCACAGCAAGGGCCTTGCCGACGGTTCCGTCGTTTCGTTCGACCGCACTCATGTTCGCGATATCCTCCCTTAACCACGGGTCGCGCCCCGTCGGCTGTTGACAAGTATAGGCGAGTCGCTGTTATGATTTCAATATGCAAAACAAGGTTTCAAATAATGAAACAAATTTGCACCCTATTGGGAAGCATAAGGGAGGATACCATGCGTTCCACATTGAAGGCGTCGGCACTGGCGCTTACAGCTGCATTTGCAGCCTCAACGGCATTTGCAGAAAGCCACTCACTCAGTGGTGATCTCAAGATTTTCCTCGACACTTCGAACCCGGCGCCGCGCGCTACAATGGAAGCGATGATCGAACGCTTTGGTGAGATGCACCCAGAGCTGAACATCGAAACCACGGTGATCGACCGCGAGGCGTACAAAACGCAGATCCGCAACTTCCTGACCGCAGACGCGCCTGATGTGGCAACTTGGTACGCGGCCAACCGTATGCGCCCCTATGTGGAGGCAGGTCTGTTCGAGGACGTGTCCGATCTGTGGATGGAGCCGGAGATCGCCGACAATCTCGCCTCCACCAAGGGTGCAATGACCATCGATGGCAAGCAGTGGGGCGTACCCTATACCTACTACCAGTGGGGCATTTATTACCGCAAAGATATCTATGAACAGTACGGTCTGAGCGAGCCGACCAACTGGGATGAGATGAAGTCCAACTGCCAGACGCTGCTCGACAATGGCGTCAAGTGCTACACCATCGGCACCAAGTTTCTTTGGACTGCGGGTGGCTGGTTTGATTACTTGAACTTACGCACGCATGGCTATGAATTTCATATGGAAATGGCCGCTGGTGAGGTGCCGTGGACCGATGATCGCGTGCGCGAAACTTTTGCCAACTGGCGCGAACTGATCGATATGGGTGGTTATGTCGACAACCACCAGAACTATTCCTGGCAAGAGGCGCTGCCCTTCATGGTCAATGGCGATGCTGCCGCGTACCTGATGGGTAACTTTGCCGTGGCCCCTTTGCGCGAAGCCGGCCTGAGCGACGATCAGCTCGACTTCTACCAGTTCCCGGCCATCACCGAAGGTGTCGCTTTGGCTGAAGACGCGCCAACCGACACGTTCCACATCCCGGCCAATGCCAACAACAAGGAAGCAGCCCGGGAATTCCTGCGCTTTGTTGTGTCGGCGGATGAGCAGACCATTATCAATAACGGTGAAAACCTTGGTCAGCTTCCGGTGAACGCGTCCGCATCAATCGACGATGACAAATTCCTCGAACAGGGCTTTGCGATGCTGTCTTCCAACAGCCCCGGCGGCGTGGCGCAATTCTTTGACCGCGACTACCCGGCGGAAATGGCGGCCGAGGCGATGCAGGGTTTCCAGGAATTCATGGTTCTTCCGGACAACCTTGACGACATTCTGGCCCGCCTCGAGCAGGTGCGCGAGCGCGTCTACAAATAAGCATTGGGGGTGCGTGAGATCACGCACCCTTCGCCAAACCGGAAGGGTGCGTGTGTGCACGCACCTTGTCCGACGGCCCATCCGCAAGCCGATCATTGGCTTTCGTGTGGCCCGAGTGTGGAGGAGACCCGACCATGACGACCGCAGCCTTGCCGGACTCAGACCCGCCCAAGCGCGGCTGGTACAAGCGTAACGAGATCGCGGTCACGCCGTGGCTGTTCCTTGCGCCCGCGATCCTGTTCTTCGCGGTCTATGTCATCATCCCGATCTTCCAGAGCTTTTCGATCTCGCTCTACGACTGGGATGGGCTGGGGCAGGCGGATTATATCGGTCTTGGCAATTATTCGGAACTGATGAACGACCGCGCCTTTGAGGTGTCGCTGTGGAATAATTTCAAATGGCTGGTCTGCTACCTGCTGGCGATCCCGGCGGGATTGTTTATCGCGTTGTTCCTGAACCAGACGGTGACGGGTATCCGCATCTACAAGTCTCTGTTTTTCTTTCCGTTTGTCCTGTCACAAGTCGTTGTTGGTCTTGTCTTTGCGTGGTTCTATCTACCCAACGAAGGCCTGTTGTCCAACATGCTGGCGATGATCGGTCTTGGGCCAGTCAATGTTCTGGGTGATCCGACTTACGCGACCTACGGTATCATCGTTGCCGGGCTGTGGCCGCAGACGGCATATTGCATGATCCTCTATCTCACTGGCCTGAACGCCGTTGACCCGGAACAGGTCGAGGCCGCGCGACTTGATGGCGCCAAGGGCTGGAAGATGCTTTGGTACGTGATCGTGCCACAGCTCAAGCCCGCCACCTTCATCGCTTTTGTCGTGACGATCATTGGGGCGCTGCGGTCATTTGACCTTATCTCGATCATGACCAATGGCGGCCCCTTCGGCCAAACCCGCGTTCTATCATTCTATATGTTCGAAAAGGCGCTTTCGGAATACGGGTTCCGCATGGGATACGGCGCCGCCATCGCTGTAGTGCTTTTCCTCATCATGCTGATCTTCATCGCCTATTTCCTCTGGTCGATGTACCGCGAAGAGAAGGAGGGGCACTAGAATGTTCCCCCGTCCCATTCAACAGGCTAGCGCGCCTGCTCAGACGGCCTACAAAACGATGCTTCCGATTGCATTGATCTTGTGGCTGCTGCCGCTGATAGCGGTGGCGGTTTTTTCGGTCAAACCGGCGACGGATTTCACCCAGGGTAATTATTGGGGCATGCCCGGATCGTTCGAATTGATTAACAACTACGGACAGGTTTTTTTCAACTCTGACATGCCGCGCTACATGTTGAATTCGGTGTTGATCACTGTACCAACAGTGATCGGCGCGGTAGCACTCTCGGCGATGGCAGGGTTCGCGCTTGGCATCTACAATTTTCGATCGAACATCTGGGTGTTCTTCATGTTCGTTGCCGGGAATTTTGTGCCCTTTCAGATTCTGATGGTGCCAGTACGCGACCTTACGCTGGACTTGGGCCTCTACAACACCAAGACAGGTCTGGTTTTGTTCCACATCGCGTTCCAGACCGGTTTCTGCACGCTCTTCATGCGCAACTTTATCCGGGCGCTGCCGTTTCCGCTGATCGAGGCTGCGCGGGTCGAAGGCGTCGCAGAATGGCGCATCTTTTGGTTTGTCGTGCTTCCTTTGATGAAACCGGCGCTTGCCGCCTTGGCCGTGCTGATCTTCACCTTCATCTGGAACGATTATTTCTGGGCCATCGTTCTGACCCAAGGGCCGGATGCCCAGCCCGTCACGGCTGGCATTACCAGCTTCAACGCACAATACCGCGCAGCCTATCATCTGATGAGCGCGGGCAGCATCGTTGCGGCCTTACCGCCGGTGCTGATGTTCTTCCTCATGCAGAAACACTTTATCGCAGGCCTGACATTGGGCGCGGTGAAATAAGGATAAAGATAATGACACGTATCGCCTTCATTGGCGCAGGCTCGACGATATTCATGAAGAACATCGTGGGTGACGTCCTTCACTTCGCAGCTTTGGAAGGTGCAACCTTTGCCCTGATGGACATTAATGAACAGCGGCTGGAAGAGTCTGCTTTGGTGGCGCGCAAGCTGATTGCAGCGTCGGGCAAGCGTGCAAAATTGGAAACCACCACCGACCAGCGCCGGGCGCTCGCCGGGGCTGACTTCGTCGTCACCGCGTTCCAGATCGGAGGGTATGAGCCGTCGACCGTGATCGATTTTGATATCCCCAAACAATATGGGCTTCGCCAAACCATCGGTGATACTCTGGGCGTCGGCGGGATCATGCGCGGCTTGCGTACCGTGCCGCATCTTTGGCGCGTCGCTGCCGATATGGCCGAGCTATGCCCGGACGCAACCATGCTGCAATACGTCAACCCGATGGCCATCAACACATGGGCGCTGGCCGAACGCTATCCACACGTCAAACAAGTAGGCCTTTGCCATTCGGTGCAGAATACGGTTGAAGAACTGGCCCATGATCTGGACCTGCCAAAGGGCGAGATCCGCTACCGTGTTGCCGGTGTGAACCACGTCGCATTCTTTTTGGACCTGACACACAATGGCATATCGCTCTATCCGGCGCTGCGGGAGGGGTATCGCAATCGCAACCTGCCGAAACCGCCGCTGCTGATGCCACGCTGCGCCAATATGGTGCGGTATGAAGTGATGGAGCATTTGGGTTATTTCTGCACCGAAAGTTCGGAACATCTTGCTGAATATGTGCCGTGGTTCGTCAAGGCGGGACGTGATGACCTGATCGATAGCTTCAGCGTACCGCTCGACGAATACCCCAAGCGTTGCATCGAACAGATGGCGGATTGGGCTGATCAGGCAAAGGCCTACCAAGCGGAAAACGACATCGAATTCACCAAAAGTCATGAATTCGCTGCCGAGATTATGAACGCGATGGTCACGAACCAGCCCTACACGATTTACGGGAATTTGCCGAACCGGGGGCAGGTGCCGCAATTGCCCGATGGGGCGGCGGTTGAAGTGCCCTGCATGGTAGATCACAACGGTATTCACCCGACTGTCGTGGATGACATCCCACCACAACTCGTGGCCCTTATGCGCACCCAGATCAACGTGCAGGAACTGGTTGTCCGCGCCTTGGTTGATGAAAACGTCGAACACGTCTACCACGCCGCTATGATGGATCCACACACCGCCGCAGAGCTGGACCTGCGCCAGATCCGCAGCCTTGTGAGCGATCTGTTGGTTGCGCATGGTGACATACTTCCTGAATTTGCTCGACTTAAGAAGGCTGCTTGATGACCCGAGATCCTAAAGTTCTATTAATCCTGCAAGGCAGCGGTTCCGCATGACCGATTGGTTGGCAGTCGATTGGGGCACGTCCCACCTTCGGGTTTGGGCCATGAGCCACACCGGCACGGTGCAAGAACGCCGGAGCAATAACGCAGGCATGGCCACGTTGGATCAAGACGGATATGAACCGGCGCTCCTTGACCTTGCAGGTGACCTCTTGGGGACGGGAATAACACCTGTCCTCATCTGCGGTATGGCCGGTTCGCGCCAAGGCTGGGCCGAGGCAAAATACGTCACGGTTCCTTGCTCGCCACCCGGCATTGACCGCGCGACACATGTCGCCACTGATGATCCGCGCCTGTCGGTGCAAATCCTGCCGGGCATCAAACAGACCAGCCCGGCTGACGTGATGCGCGGTGAGGAAACCCAGGTCGCAGGGTTCCTCGCGCTCAATCCGAAATTCGACGGCGTCATCTGTCTGCCTGGCACTCACACCAAGTGGGCCCATATCAGCGCAGGCGAGATTGTCAGCTTTCGCACTTTCATGACCGGCGAGTTGTTCGCGCTGCTGTCTCAACAATCGGTTTTGCGCCATAACGTGACCGGACAAGGCTGGGATGCCGGGGTGTTTGCGGATGCGGTTTCCAACGGTATGTCCAATCCAGCGGAACTCGCTGCACGCCTTTTCTCCATACGGGCCGAGGGGTTGCTGAACGATCTTCATGCTGACCAAGCCCGCGCGCGGCTTTCTGGTTTGCTCATTGGGTCCGAACTTGCTGCTGCGCGCCCCTATTGGCTGGGGCAGCATGTGGCCCTGATCGGTGACGATGCGCTGTGCAAGGCGTATGGCGATGCACTCGGGGCGCAAGGCTTGCCTGTTGAACGTACCGATGCTGACCGCATGACGCTGGAAGGCCTCAAAGCCGCATATCTTGGCCTGAAAGAAAACACGGCATGAGCGACCGCAAGATCATCGCAATCCTGCGGGGCATCACCCCGTGCGACGCGCAACCGATCACCGAAGCCCTGATCGAAACCGGGATCACGTCAATCGAAGTGCCACTGAATTCTCCAGACCCATTCGCATCAATCAAGACATTGGTCGACGCCTTTAGCCAGAATGCTTTGATCGGCGCCGGAACGGTTCTGAATCCCGATGATGTCCAGCGTCTGCACCAGATTGGCGCGGGTATGGTGGTGTCGCCCGACTGCAATCCGCGAGTGATCGTGGCAACGAAACAGCTTGGCATGCAAAGTTTTCCTGGCGTGATGACACCGACGGAGTGCTTTACCGCGCTGCGAAATGGGGCAGACGGGCTCAAACTGTTTCCCGGGTCACTGATCGGCCCGGACGGCCTCAAGGCGATTAAGGCGGTGCTGCCAGAGGGTACGCAAACCTTCGCGGTGGGTGGCGCCGGGCCGGAAAACTTTGCCGAGTGGCGCAAGGCGGGTGTTGATGGGTTCGGCATCGGATCGGCGCTTTACAAGCCCGGATACTCGGTAGACGACATCAAGACCCGCGCGGCAGATATCGTCGCGTCTTATGATGAGGTGATGGCCTGATGGCATCCATATTCAGCAACACGGTTTGCACCCTTGGCGAAGGCCCGCTGTGGCACCCGGAAGAGCAAGTGCTCTATTGGTTCGACATCATGGGCAAACGGCTTTACCGCAGCGATGGCACTGACGAGCAAAGCTGGGATTTCGACGAACATGTTTCGGCGGCGGGTTGGGTCGATACTGGTGTTCTGCTGATTGCCAGTGAAACTTCGCTGTCTGCCTTCGATACGCAAACCGGCGAAAGCACCTTTGTGCATCCGCTTGAACTCGATAACCCGGTCACCCGGTCCAACGATGGCCGCGCGGATCCGTGGGGCGGATTTTGGATTGGCACGATGGGCAAGAACGCCGAACCGGGGGCAGGGGCGATTTACCGATATTATGACGGCACATTGACCAAACTGTTCGACAAGATCACCATTTCCAACGCGATCTGTTTTGCGCCCGACCGTAGTCACGCGTTCTATACCGATACAGCCAAACGCAAGATTCTGCGCGTTGCGCTCGACGATGACGGCTACCCGGTGGGAAAGCCGGACCTCTTTGTGGATCTGAATGCCGAAGGTCTCAACCCCGATGGGGCGGTTGTAGATGCAGAGGGCAACCTATGGGTCGCACAATGGGGGGCCTCGCGGGTGGCGTGTTATGGCTCAGACGGCACACTGATACGTGCGATTTCTGTGCCTGGTGAACAGGCCAGTTGCCCGGCCTTTGGTGGTTCGGATTTGGCCACACTGTTCGTCACATCCGCGACCGAGAATATGACCGCACCGGGTGATCATGACGGCAAGACATTCTGCATGCCGTCCGGCACCAAGGGTCAAAAAGAACACCAAGTCCTTGTATGAAACGCACGCTTGGTACCTGTTACTATCCCGAACACTGGCCGCGCGATATTTGGGAACAAGACGCCGCCCGCATGGCAGCACTTGGTCTCACATGGGTGCGCATTGGTGAATTTGCATGGTCGCGTATCGAACCCGAGCAAGGGCGCTTTGACTGGGGCTGGTTGGATGACGCGATAGAGGTGTTGGGCGCTGCGGGCCTTAAGGTGGTGTTGGGTACACCGACCGCGACACCGCCTCGCTGGGTCGTAGACAAACATCCCGAAATGGTGGCGCTTGATGCCGATGGTCGTCCTCGCGGTTTCGGATCGCGCCGACACTACTGTTTCAGCCACCAAGGCTATCTAGAGGACTGCCACCGCATCGTGACCGAAGTCGCCAAGCGCTATGGCCAGAATCCGCATATCGCTGCATGGCAGACCGACAATGAATATGGCTGTCACGACACCATCCTGTCGTACTCGCACGCGGCGCGTCAGGCGTTCCGTGGATGGCTGCGCGCGCGGTATCCGGGGCAGGGCAATGATGGCGACATTGATGCCCTGAACGCGGCATGGGGCAATGTATTCTGGTCGATGGAATATGATGATTTTGACCAGATCGACCTGCCAAACCTGACGGTGACAGAACCGAACCCCGCCCACGTTCAGGCCTTCAGACGGTTTTCGTCGGATCAGGTGGTGCGCTTTAATCGGGCGCAAGTGGACATCATCCGCCAATACTCCGACGCGCCGATTTCACATAACTACATGGGCCGCATTACCGATTTTGACCATTTCGCCGTTGGTGACGATCTGGAGATCGCAACATGGGACAGCTATCCGCTTGGCTTTCTCGAAGACCGTGTCGGTGCATCGCCCGCAGACCAACGCCACTATGCACGACAAGGGGATCCGGATTTTCAGGCATTCCATCATGATCTGTATCGCGCTGTGGGCAAAGGTCGTTGGTGGGTGATGGAGCAGCAACCTGGCCCGGTAAACTGGGCCCCCTATAATCCCGTGCCACTACCCGGAATGGTCCGTCTGTGGACGTGGGAAGCGTTCGCACATGGGGCTGAAGCGGTGTGTTATTTCCGTTGGCGTCAGGCTCCGTTTGCACAAGAACAATTGCACGCAGGCCTCTTGCGTCCCGACTGCGTAATCGCGCCCGGCTATGTCGAGGTCGAACAAGTGGCGCAGGAACTGGCCGAGGCACCAGAGGTGTCGATGGCCCAAGCCCCGGTTGCTTTGATCTTCGACTACGACGCCGCATGGGCGTGGGAGGTGCAGCCGCAGGGGCAGGGAATGGACTATTTCGGTCTGATCTTTGACCTCTACCGCGCATTCCGCCGAGCGGGTGTGACGCTGGACATACTGCAACCGTCAACACGGAACTTCGACGGCTATCGAATTGTGGCCGCACCCGGAATGATGACCATGCCGGACGACCTGAAAACCGCCTTGTCAAAAAGTGGGGCCGATGTGTTGATTGGTCCACGTTCTGCTGCGCGTGATGATGATTTCAGAATTCCTGTCCCGCTGCCGCCGGCGTGGCCAGATTTGGACCTGGCTGTTTCACGGTTGGAAACCCTGCGCCCCGACATGCCTATTTCCGTCGTCGACGGTGGCGCGGTTAAGAACTGGTTCGAACATCTCGAAGGTGGCGCTGATAGTGTCTTTACCACTGACCAGGGACTGCCGGTCGCGATGCGGTCCGGTAACGTCACCTATTGCGGCGGCTGGGGGGACGAAGTGTTTTTTGACCGTTTGGTAAAAGATCTCTGCGCCCGTACCAAAGTCGCTGTCACGGCCCTACCCAAAGGCGTCCGCGTCCGCGACACACAGACTGAGCGATTTTGGTTTAACCACAACCCGCATAGCGTTGAAATTGAAGGGGAAACGCTGAAATCCGCCGGAGTGCTCCGGCAGGTCAAACCCTAAGCCATCAGTTCCGACAAATGCGCCGCTGATCCGGTCAACGCGGCGTAGTCGTCATCGACCAGATGCACCGGAAATTGCGCCATAAAATCCGAGAACCGGCCTTTGTCGTTGAACGCTTCTTCAAATCCCAGCCGCAGCAGATGTGGCGCAAAGTGGCGCGCAACGCCGCCGATCAGGTAGATGCCGCCAAACGGCAGATGTACCAGCGCCAGATTGCTTGCCGCACGGCCCAACATGCGGATGAACATGCGCGCAGCCTCTTCGGCCAGCTTGTTCGAGCCGTCATTCACAGCCTGCATGATTCCGCCTGCATCCAGTGGCGCATCGACACCGGCCTCGTCACACAGCCATTCGTAGACGCGTTCAAATCCGCGACCCGACAATACATCCTCAAAACCTGGTGTGCCGTGTTTCTGCGCAATCCAGTCAAGCAATCGCAGCTCGTCACTGTTTTGTGCGGGCAGGGACACGTGCCCAGCTTCTGACGGCGGTACCAGAGTGCGTTCGTCCAGCCGGTAGACTGCCGCGGCGTTCATGCCGGTGCCAACCCCGATAACCAGTCGCGCCGCATGATCCCCGGCTTTCTGTCCCGGCAGGATGGTTTGCAAAACGTCTGGAGTAAGCAAATCGAGCGCGTGGCCCTGCGCCTGCAGGTCGTTCAGAACAGCCACTGTGCGTGCACCCGTCGCCTTGGCCACAGATGCGCGATCGACGGTCCAGCTGAGGTTCGTCAGTTCACCAACCCCGTCACGCACCGGGCCCGCCATTGCGACGCATGCGGCATCCGGCGCTGCGGTCTGATCCGACATATAGGCGCGCAGCACCGATAGAAGGTCTGGATGTTCGGCATTGCGAAACCGCTTGATGGTTTCCGTCCGCACAGTCGCGCCATCGGTCAGCGCGACTCGGGTGTTGGTACCTCCCAAATCGGCGACCAATGCGGTCAGGGTCTTGGAGTTGGTCATGTCACGTCCTGGTCAGCGCGGATTTGAGCGCGTGATAGGAGGATTTGGGCGTGCGGTCCAGAGTGTCAAAATCCACGTGCACAAGACCAAAGCGCTTCTCATATCCCAGGGCCCATTCGTAATTGTCCATCAGCGACCAAATGAAATAACCCCTAACCGGCGCGCCCTCGGCCATCGCGCGCTGCACAGCGGCGACGTGTTGGTTGAGGTAGTCGATGCGGTTGGGGTCAGACACCGTACTATTTTCGATCACGTCCGGCGATGCCATCCCGTTTTCGGTGACATAAAGTGGCATGTCGCCTGTGTACTCGCGCGCAGTGCGCGTCAGGAACTTGTAAAGGCCGTCGGGATAAATTTCCCAATCCATAAAGGTCTTGGGCAGGGGGCCTTCGACCTCTTCGTGGCTAGGCCAAGGGCCATTGTTTGGTGCAATGATTTTGCGGGTGTAGTAGTTGATCCCGCACCAATCGAGAGGCGACTGGATCACTTTGAAATCATCCTGCCAACCCTTGGGCATATGCGGCTCTAGCCCTTCCATCACATTGGCGGGGTATTCGCCTTTGAACACGCCTGACATGAAGAAATGGTTGTAGTAGCCATCGTAAAGCGCGGCCGCCTTTTGGGCCGCGTCGCTGTCATCTACGGGCGTTGCCCATTCCATGTTGAACACTCCGCCGAGGTTCTGCATTCCCAACCCCCGCATCGTCTCGATCGCCGTTCCGTGCGCCTTGAGAACATGGTGCATCGCATGAGCCGTCGCGCGGATGTCACGCAAACCAGGTGCGTGGTGGCCAAGAAAGTGCGACAGCCACCCAACGCACCACGGCTCATTGATCGGGGCGACGGAATACATGCGGTCGCCAATGCGGCTCATTATGATTTCAGCGTAGTCACCGAACCACTTGGGCAAATCGGGATTCCGCCAGCCGCCCAGATCGGCCAACGCGACGGGCAATTCCCAGTGATAAAGCGTGGCGCAAGGTTTCAGTCCGCGTTCCAGCATCGCGTCGGTCAGACGGTCGTAGAAATCCAGACCCTCGCTATTCGGCGTACCACGGCCTTCGGGCATCACCCGCGCCCAGCTTGTGGAAAAGCGGTAGGCATCGAGACCTGCCGCTTTGACCAGATCAAGGTCTTCTTCGAAACGGTGGTAATGGTCACAAGCGCGGTCACCGTTTTCGGCGCGCACGACATTTCCGGGGGTAGCGGCAAACGTGTCCCAATGGGTTTTCCCAGCGCCACCAAAGGCATGGCCTTCGATCTGGTAGCTGGATGTCGCGGTGCCAAACAAAAAGTCGTCAGGGAGATCCTGCCGTTTGAACGTCAACATTCGGGATGTCCTTTAGGTTGAGGCGGGTCCGGTTGACCGCCCGATGATCAAATCTGCCTCCAAGAGGCGCGTTTTCGGCGCGTGCCGGGGGGCCGCGATCAGCGACAATAGCATCTCCGCCGCTTCGGTACCGGCATAACGGACCGAGGATCGCAGCGCTGTGAAGATCGGCACATCGTCGCCGTTTTCTAGATAGCTGAGCGCATCGTCATGTGTGATGATCGAAACGTCCCGCGCCAAGACCAGCCCAGCGTCTTGAATCGCACGGCGCACGCCAATGGCAGTGATGATGGACGAACAGACAAAAGCCGTGGGTTTGGTCGTGCGTGACAACATCTCTTTTGCCGCACGATAGCCATGGACTTCGGTCATCTCTTCGCTGCGCATAAGGCTGGCATCAATCGAAATGCCGTTGTTCTGAAGGGCGGTTTCGTAACCTTTGCGTCGTCGGAACGCAAAATCCATGTGTTCCAGACCGTTTAGCAATGCGATCCGGCGATGCCCCAGTTCGATCAGAAACTGCGTCCCGCGTTCAAACGCGCCACGATTGTTCACGTCGATCCACGAATAGGGCAAGTTCACATCGGTCGAGCGCCCGTGTACCACAAAGGGAAGCCCGATCCGCGACAGCAGCGCGATGCGTTCATCGTTGATGACCGGGCCGTGTACGATGATCCCATCAACCGTGCCGCGTGCGCGAATGTCCTGATAGGCACGCGCTTCTTCCTGATCGGGCACCAGGGTCAGCATCATGTCATACCCGGCGCGGGCATAGGCAGCACCGGCCCCCGCTATGAAATCGCCGAACACAGGGTTTACCATCTCGTGCTGGTTGGACACGGGAATCACGTGTCCCATTGCCAGCGCCCGCCCGGTGGCCAGACCTTTGGCACGGGTGTTCGGGCGGTAGTTCAAATCTTGAGCGGCTTTCAATACGCGGCTCCGCGTGGTTTCATTGACCTCCGGATACCCGTTCAGCGCACGGCTTACCGTGGTCTGAGACAGGTTCAGATGTTCCGAAAGTTGCTTGAGATTCACAGATCCGTCCAAAGCGCTTTGAATTTGTTGTTCAAGTTAGACACAAATCTAGACACATGCAAAGCCTCTTTGCGCGCGCAAAAATTCTGCAAAGCAGCGTAAACGCAAGGTTTTTCTGCAGATGCATCGGATTGACAGAATCTGTGAAATCGGAGAGTTTGTCGCATCCAAAGCGCTTTGGAGTGATTCCGTAGCGGGGGATGAGTTAGGCGCTAACATGCGCAACTTGGGAGGTTACTCATGAAAAAAACACTCACGTCGAGTGTGGCCATCGCAGCGCTGTGCTCCAGCGCCGCTTTTGCTGAAGATCTGACAGTGTTCGGCACGTGGCTTGGCGAAGAGCAGGCGACCGTCGAACGTATTCTGGCGGTTTTTGCGGAACAGAGCGGACACAATGTCAGCTATGTCGGCTCTGATAGCTTTGAACAGCAGATCGTTGTCGATGCCGAAGCAGGCTCTGCACCGAACATCGCCGTGTTCCCGCAGCCGGGTCTTGCTTCCGATATGGCGGCGCGCGGCTTTCTGACACCGCTGCGCGACGGTACAGCGGACTGGATCCGCGAAAACTATGCGGCAGGTCAATCATGGGTCGATCTTGCGACGTATGCAGGCCCTGATGGTGCAGAAGACCTGTACGGTATGTTCTTCCGCGTCGATGTGAAATCGCTCGTGTGGTACGTGCCCGAGAACTTCGAAGACATGGGCTACGAAATCCCTCAGACCATGGAAGAGTTAAAGGCCCTGACAGATCAGATGGTCGAAGACGGTGAAACACCGTGGTGTATCGGTCTGGGATCCGGTGCTGCGACAGGCTGGCCTGCAACGGATTGGGTCGAAGACATGATGCTGCGCACGCAGCCGCCCGAAGTCTATGACGCCTGGGTTTCAAACGAAGTCCCGTTCAATGACGAACGGATCGTTGCCGCGATCGACGAGTTCGGCGCGTTTGCCCGCAATGATGATTACGTTGCCGGTGGCGCTGGTGCGGTTGCAACAACCGACTTCCGCGACAGCCCGAAGGGTCTGTTTGACACGCCCGCACAGTGCATGATGCACAAGCAGGCGTCCTTTATCCCGGCGTTCTTCCCCGAAGGTACCGAAATCGGCCTCGATGCTGACTTCTTCTACTTCCCGGCATACGAGAACAAAGATCTGGGTGCACCTGTTCTGGGTGCAGGTACTCTCTGGGCCATCACAAACGAAAACGAAGCAGCACACGAGCTGATCGAGTTCATCCAGTCGCCGGTCGCGCATGAGATGTGGATGGAGGCTGGTGGCTTCCTGACGCCGCATAAAGGCGTGGACACCTCCAAGTTCTCTTCCGACGCTGCGCGCAAGATGAACGACATCCTGCTTGAAGCGACGACGTTCCGTTTTGATGGGTCCGACCTGATGCCAGGTGGTGTTGGTGCTGGTTCGTTCTGGACAGGGATGGTCGACTACACGGGTGGCAAAGATGCTGGCGAAGTGGCGACCGGCATCCAGGAAAGCTGGGACGCGCTGAAGTAAAGCGGTCCGTATAAAAACGTGCACTCCGGTCTCGGGGTCGGGGTGCACGCTTTGCTGACGTTTCAGACACGTCAAACCTAGCCAACAAAAAGGGGGGGACAGGATGCATCCAGCGTTCGCAGGTCTTGTGACCATCGTCATCGGAGTGGGCGGGTGTTTGTCCTATTTTTGGTTATCGAACCAATTTCTGGATAAAGTCCTCTACCCTGCAAAAGGGCCGAATGCCGGGCGGAATATCAACCGCGCCAACATGATCCGGCCTTGGCTTTTTCTATTCCCCGCGCTTTTTGCGCTGACACTATATCTTGCCTATCCCGTCGTCGAAACGATCCGTTTGTCTTTGACCGAACGCGCCACCCTAAGCGACGGCACCACGGTTTACAATTTCGTGGGTTTTGCGAATTACGCCCAGATGGCGGATGATCCCAAATTCTGGGAAGCCATGTTCAACAATATGCTCTGGCTGATCATCGTGCCGGCATTGTCGACAGCGTTTGGCCTCTTGGCGGCGCAACTGACAGACCGCATCGCTTGGGGCAATATCGCCAAATCGCTGATTTTCATGCCGATGGCGATTTCCTTTGTCGGCGCTGCCGTGATCTGGAAGTTGATTTACGATGCACGCCCCGCAGACGCGAGCCAGATCGGCGTTGTGAATGCCATATACGTATCGCTGACGGGCAATGACCCCGTACAGCTTTTGACTGTTCCGTTCTGGAACAATTTCTTTCTGATGATTGTCCTGGTCTGGATCCAGACCGGTTTTGCGATGGTGATCCTGTCGGCAGCCCTGCGCGGCATTCCCGAAGAGACCATCGAAGCGGCAATTGTTGACGGGGCGAACCCGTTCCAGATTTTCTTCAAAATCAAGATGCCGCAGATCATGGGCACGATCGTCGTTGTTTGGACCACCATTACGCTGGTGGTTCTTAAGGTCTTTGACATCGTGTTTGCAATGACCAACGGCCAATGGGGCACACAGGTTCTTGCCAATTACATGTACAACCAGTTGTTCGTTACCCGCGATTGGGGTGTCGGGTCGGCATCGGCGATGGTCATCATGTTGCTGGTGACGCCAATCCTGATCTGGAACGTACGCAATGCACGTGCGGAGATGCGCTGATGACTGTTCACATGAACCCCCGACGCACGACCCGCGCCCGATTGGACATCTTGATGATGAAAGGCCACGTCAATGGATAATATTGCAGGTACAAAATCGTCACTGACTTGGGCGGTGCATATCTCGGTCCTATTTCTGGTGCTGATCTGGTTGTTCCCTACGGCGGGTTTGTTTGTGTCGTCGTTCAGAACGGCGGATCAGATTGCTAGCTCTGGGTGGTGGAGTTCATTGTCCGCGTCCGAGCAAAACCTCACCTTGCGTGCTGGCGCACCGGACACAGCAGTCCAAGATGGCACTCTTTACGTGATCAAAGGAAACCTGTTTGCAATCGAAGGTGTCCCGGAGGCTTCGATTGCAACATGGGGTATTTCAGCCCGCGAGCTTGGTGCATTCCAGCCGGGCGAGACAGCAGAGCTGCGGAATGGGTCTCTCATGACGGTCGAGGCCAATGGCGACTTCCGCCAGACGAGCGAAGAGGCGTTTGACGGGCGTCGCGGCAGCCGAGTGTTTGTGACCGCCGAAGTTTCTCCGGACTTTACGCTTGCGAATTATGAACAGGTTCTGTTTTCCGGCGACAGCACAGACAGTATGACAAAGGCGTTTTTCAATACGCTGACGGTGACGATCCCGGCGACAATCATTCCCATCGTTGTGGCCGCCTTTGCTGCCTACGCGCTGGCGTGGATGGATTTCCCCGGACGTGCGCTGCTTATCGCGATGGTGGTCGGTCTCTTGGTGGTGCCGCTGCAATTGGCGTTGATCCCACTGCTCAAGCTGCATCTGGGGATTGGCATTGGAAAGGGCTATTTGGGAACCTGGCTTGCGCATACCGGCTTCGGCTTACCCTTGGCGATCTACCTCTTACGCAATTACATGGTCGGTCTTCCCAGAGATATCATTGAAAACGCTCGCGTGGATGGCGCGACCGAGTTCCAGATCTTTACCAAGATCATCCTGCCGCTGTCATTCCCAGCACTGGCCAGCTTTGCCATCTTCCAGTTCCTCTGGACATGGAATGACCTGCTGGTTGCCAAGGTTTTCCTGATCGACGCGACAGGTCAGACAACCGTGATGACCAACCAGATTGTAGAACTTCTTGGAACACGCGGCGGCAATTGGGAAATCCTTGCCACTGCGGCCTTTGTCTCTATCGCGGTGCCGCTTCTGGTGTTCTTCGCGATGCAAAAATACCTCGTGCGTGGCCTTTTGGCTGGATCGGTAAAGTAACACGTCTCGCCAGTTTTGGCGGGGCAACACCCACAACGCATCTGCGGGTGCGGATGCAAGAAAGACAGGACGATGAACGTGGCAAACACTCTGGTCGCTCAAAATACAGCCGTGGACAATGACTGGTGGCGCGGTGCGGTGATCTATCAGATCTATCCCCGCAGCTTTCAAGACAGCAATGGTGACGGCGTTGGCGACCTTTTGGGGATCGCGCACCGGCTACCTTATGTGGCGTCGTTGGGTGTGGATGCCATCTGGATCAGCCCGTTCTTCACCTCGCCGATGAAGGACTTTGGCTACGACGTCAGCGATTACTGCGATGTTGATCCGATGTTCGGGTCGCTCGCCGATTTCGATGTGCTTGTGCAGACGGCGCACCGTTTGGGCATCCGTGTAATGATTGACCTCGTGCTGTCACACACGTCGGATCAGCATCCTTGGTTTCAACTGAGCCGGTCTGACCGGACCAATGAAAAAGCCGATTGGTATGTCTGGTCTGATCCCAAGGACGACGGCACACCACCGAACAACTGGCTGTCGATTTTTGGTGGATCGGCTTGGCAGTGGGACGCACGGCGCGAACAGTACTATCTGCATAATTTCCTGACATCGCAGCCCGATCTGAACTTCCACAATGAAGACGTGCAACAGGCACTTTTGGACGTGACGCGGTTTTGGCTGGATCGCGGTGTGGACGGTTTCCGGCTCGACACGATCAACTTCTATTTCCACGACAAGGACCTGCGCAGCAATCCGGGTCTGCCCAAGGAAAAGCGCAACGCCAATATCGCGCCGTCGGTAAACCCGTACAATCACCAGGAACACCTCTATTCCAAAAACCAGCCCGAAAACCTGGCCTTCCTCGAACGGTTCCGCGCGCTGCTTGATGAATACAACGGCACAACATCTGTCGGCGAAGTTGGCGACGCGCAGCGCGGGCTCGAAATCATGGGGGAATACACCCGTGGCGAAGACCGCGTGCACATGTGCTACGCATTTGAATTTCTGTCTGGGGTTGAACCCACCGCTGACCGCTTTGCCGAAGTGCTGGGTCACGTGGACGAAGTGGCCGCTGATGGTTGGGCCTGCTGGGCATTCTCGAACCACGATGTGACGCGCCACGCGTCTCGGTGGAACCTGTCGCCCGCCGCACAGCGCCTGTTTGCCACTCTGATGATGTGTCTGCGTGGATCGGTCTGCATCTATCAGGGCGAAGAGGTGGGCTTGCCCGAGGCCGATGTCGGATTTGAAGACCTGCAAGACCCATACGGCATCCAGTTCTGGCCGGAATACAAAGGCCGTGACGGGTGCCGCACGCCGATGGTGTGGGAACCGTCAAACCAAAATGGTGGCTTTACCAGTGGCCAGCCTTGGTTGCCGGTCAGCCATGAACACCTTCAACGCACTGTGTCGCATCAGGAAGACGACCCGGCGGCGATCTTGCATCACTACCGTCGCGCCATCGCATTCCGCCATGCGCAACCTGCACTGGCCAAGGGGGATCACGACGGGGTCAAATATACAGACAGTATCGTCTATTTTACCCGCAGCGACGAAGGCTCAACCATCTTTTGCGCCTTCAATCTGAGCGACCAGCCCGCGACGATGGATATGCCATCGGGCAACTGGGCGCAGATCGGTCTGGAATTGGGGAGTGCCGGACCGCAAGCTGACGGAAAATTGCATCTTGGCCCGTGGCAACCGTGCCTCGCGCTGAAAATGAATTCCTGAGAGAGACAGGATTAGGGAGGGACAGTCATGGCCAATTTGAAGCTGACGGATGTCGAAAAGACCTATGCCGGCGCGGTCAACGTGCTTAACAACATCAACCTCGACATCAAGCAGGGTGAACTGATCGTCTTTGTCGGCCCGTCTGGCTGTGGCAAGTCCACCTTGCTGCGTATGATCGCCGGTCTGGAAAAGATCACCGGGGGAACGCTTGAGATCGACGGGCAGGTGGTCAATGACATGCCGCCCGCAATGCGGGGCATTGCGATGGTGTTCCAATCCTACGCGCTCTATCCGCACATGACCGTGCGTGAGAACATGCAATTCGCACTTAAGATCGCCAAGAAACCCCAAAGCGAGATTGACGCGGCTGTGAACCGCGCGGCCAAGATGCTCCAGTTGGATGAGTATCTTGATCGGTTGCCCAAAGCCCTGTCCGGTGGTCAGCGGCAGCGGGTTGCGATTGGCCGGTCCATCGTGCGCGACCCCAAAGTTTATCTGTTCGATGAGCCGCTTTCTAACCTGGACGCGGCGCTGCGTGTTGCAACGCGGATTGAGATTGCGCAGCTCAAGGAACAGATGCCCGAAAGCACGATGATCTACGTGACGCACGATCAAGTTGAAGCGATGACGCTGGCCACCAGGATCGTTGTTCTGGCCAACAAGGGCATTGCGCAGGTCGGTGCGCCGCTTGACCTTTATGAGCGGCCCAACAGCGAATTCGTGGCGCAGTTTATCGGATCTCCGTCGATGAACCTGTTACCGGGTGAGATTGTGGGAACGGGCCAGCAAACCACCATCAAGATGGACGGCGGCGGAACGGCTGTGTCGGACTACCCGACGACAGATGCGGACATGGGCCTGAAGGTCAATGTGGGGGTCCGGCCCGAGGATTTTCTCGAAACGGATGGTAATTTCATCTTCGAGGGTAAGGTCAACATCACGGAAGCGTTGGGCGAGGTGACGTTGCTGTATTTTGAGCCCCAAGGGCAGGCGGATCCCGTTATCGGCAAGCTTCCCGGCATTCATGCAGGGCTGCGCGGCAATTCCGTTCGGCTGGGCGCCTCACCCGATAAGGTGCATGTGTTCCACAACGAGACGTCTTTGTTGTACCGGTAAAGCGTCTTCGAAAGCGGTTGAAAAAGGCTATTCGAACAGTCTTTCGGCACAAGTGGGCGCGTTCTTCTTTCGTTCTTATTTTTGCATTGGCGAAACCCGAGCCATCCCCTATGTGTTAACCAAGCACATCGGGGGACGTCATGGCCGAGCTTAAAAACATCGAAGTGCGCGGCGCGCGCGAACATAACCTCAAGAACATCGACGTGGATATTCCGCGTGATCAGCTTGTGGTGATCACCGGCCTGTCAGGTTCGGGTAAATCCTCACTCGCGTTTGACACGATCTACGCCGAAGGTCAGCGTCGTTATGTTGAATCGCTGTCAGCGTATGCGCGCCAGTTTCTTGATATGATGGAAAAACCCGATGTGGATCATATCTCAGGCCTCAGCCCGGCGATCTCGATCGAACAGAAGACGACGTCCAAAAATCCGCGCTCGACCGTCGGCACCGTGACCGAGATCTACGACTACATGCGTTTGCTGTTCGCACGTGTCGGCACACCCTACAGCCCAGCCACCGGCCTGCCTATTGAGGCGCAGCAGGTGCAAGACATGGTCGACCGCGTCATGGCGATGGAGGAGGGCACTCGCGCCTATCTTCTGGCTCCGATCGTGCGCGACCGCAAAGGTGAATACCGCAAGGAATTCCTTGAGTTGCGCAAACAGGGTTTTCAGCGTGTCAAAGTAGACGGGCAATTCTATGAACTGGATGAACCACCCACGCTGGACAAGAAGTTTCGCCACGACATTGATGTTGTCGTTGACCGCCTAGTGGTTAAAGACGGGCTCGAGACACGTTTGGCCGATAGCTTTCGCACCGCGTTAGACCTCGCGGATGGCATTGCGATCCTAGAGACCGCGCCCAGTGAAGGTGAACCAGAACGGCATACGTTTTCTGAGAAATTTGCATGCCCAGTGAGCGGATTCACCATCCCCGAAATTGAACCACGCCTGTTCTCATTTAATGCACCCTTTGGTGCGTGTCCGGATTGCGATGGCCTTGGCGTTGAATTGTTCTTCGATCCAAACCTTGTCGTTCCGGATACCACGCTCAAAATAAGTGATGGCGCGCTGGCCCCTTGGCGCAAAGGGAAAAGCCCGTATTTCCTGCAAACCATTGAATCACTTGCTAAGCATTATGAATTCAACAAAAGCAATCGCTGGAAAGAACTGGATGCACATATTCAGCAGGTATTCCTGTACGGGTCCGGCGATGAAGAAATCCAGTTCCGCTATGACGAAGGTGGCCGCGTTTATCAGGTGAGCCGCACCTTCGAAGGTGTGATCCCGAATATGGAACGCCGGTATCGCGAGACAGACAGCAATTGGATCCGTGAAGAGTTCGAACGCTATCAGAACAACCGGTCTTGCGGCACGTGCGGTGGCTACCGGTTGCGGGAAGAGGCGCTTGCCGTAAAGATCGCCGACCTGCATGTGGGCCAAGTTGTTCAAATGTCGATCAAAGAGGCGTTTGACTGGTGCAACACTGTGCCGGAGCATCTGACCAATCAGAAGAACGAAATCGCCAAGGCGATCCTCAAGGAAATTCGCGAGCGGCTTGGGTTCCTTAACAATGTAGGCCTCGAATACCTGACTTTATCGCGCAACGCTGGCACGCTATCGGGCGGCGAAAGCCAACGGATCCGTTTGGCCAGCCAGATTGGCTCGGGCCTAACCGGCGTTCTGTACGTGCTGGACGAGCCGTCTATCGGTCTGCACCAGCGTGACAACGACCGTCTGTTGGGCACGCTTAAGTCCCTGCGCGATCAGGGCAATACGGTGATCGTTGTCGAACATGACGAAGAGGCGATCCGCGAAGCCGACTATGTTTTCGACATCGGCCCGGGTGCCGGTGTGCATGGCGGTCAGGTCGTGTCGAAAGGCTCCCCGAAAGAGGTGGCGGATGATCCTGCATCCTTGACGGGCCAGTACCTGAGTGGGTCGCGTGAAATTGCGATTCCTGCCGAGCGGCGGAAAGGCAAAAAAGGTAAATCCATCAAGGTCGTCAAGGCGTCGGGCAATAACCTGCAAAACATCACGGCCGAATTTCCATTAGGCAAGTTTGTGTGCGTGACGGGTGTGTCCGGTGGCGGTAAGTCCACGCTCACCATTGAGACCCTGTTCAAAACCGCCTCCATGCGTCTGAACGGGGCGCGCCAGACACCAGCGCCGTGCGAGACAATCAAAGGCCTCGAACATCTGGACAAAGTGATCGACATTGACCAGCGGCCCATCGGTCGGACGCCACGGTCAAACCCGGCCACCTATACTGGGGCCTTCACCCCGATCCGCGACTGGTTCGCTGGACTGCCCGAAGCCAAGGCGCGGGGCTACAAGCCCGGACGGTTCAGCTTTAACGTAAAGGGTGGGCGCTGCGAGGCGTGTCAGGGTGACGGTGTCATCAAGATCGAAATGCACTTCCTGCCCGATGTCTACGTCACCTGCGAGACGTGCAAAGGCGCGCGCTACAACCGCGAAACCTTGGAAATCAAATTCAAAGGCAAAAGCATCGCGGACGTTCTCGATATGACTGTCGAAGACGCGCAGGAGTTCTTTAAGGCGGTGCCAAGTATCCGTGAAAAGATGGATGCATTGATGCGTGTGGGTCTTGGCTATATCAAGGTGGGCCAGCAAGCTACGACCTTGTCGGGCGGTGAAGCGCAGCGCGTAAAGCTTTCGAAAGAGCTTGCCAAGCGGTCCACAGGACGCACGCTTTACATTCTAGACGAGCCAACAACTGGCTTACATTTTGAGGATGTACGCAAGCTTCTTGAAGTATTGCATGAACTTGTCGAACAGGGAAATTCGGTCATCGTGATCGAGCACAACCTTGATGTGATCAAGACCGCTGACTGGCTGATCGACATCGGACCCGAGGGCGGCGATGGCGGAGGTCAGATTGTGGCAACCGGCACACCCGAAAAGGTCTCAGAGGTGCCGGAGTCGCATACAGGGCGGTATCTCAAACCGATGCTGAGCGCGAAAAAGCAGATCGCGGCAGAGTGATCGCTTATGCGGCGCGGGCTTGTAGGGCCTGCGCCTCATAGGATTTCAGAATTGGCCGTGCGGCTTCCCAACCGGCGGTGTCGATATTGGCCAGTTCTGGGAACAGTGTGATGATCTCGGCGCACGACTCGTCAGGGAACGTGTATCGCATCATCGGGCCCGGCAAATAACTTTCTGACAGCAAACCGCTGGAGGTCAGGATATTGTGCTGATCAAACAGAAGGTGGACGTAGGTCACGGTGTCCTCAGTTTCCTCGCGGCGCACGGTTTTGCCGTTCACAAGGTCCTTTGCTTTCACAAACACTTCGGACTCGCCAAACAAAAGTTCGGCCCAGACATCGCGCACCAACACACGATGTTGCGGTGACAAAAGAACATCCGTCTGCGCGCCATAACTTCCTGCGCAAATACGAATTGGCGCGAAGTTGTCCTTTGCTTCAATCGCGCGTGACCCGGCCCAACGGATAGGCTGCGCGCCATTGTCCAGTGTCAAAACAAGATCACCGGGCCGCAGGTCCTCGACAGGTACCGGACCTGTTGGCGTGTCGATCAAAGTTCCCGCGACAAAGCAGGGAAGCTGATTGATCTGAACAATTCCGGTGTCTTCCTGTCCGACTCCGTTGTTGATCGTATAGGTGAAATACGCTGTCTCGACATCGCCATCGGACAACACTGTCAGCGTGCCATCAGCATTCAGAGTGACAGTCTGACCCGAGGTCAGCGTGACCGACCCGCCGGGGCCAACAGCCACGCCGTTGATATGCGTCACGGTCAACGTGCCAGCCGTCGTGCTGTCATTGCCCATGACATTGATGGTCTTTGAGCTGTTCAGCCCGATATTGGCGCTGTCATCTTGCGCGATGATGGACGATTGGATCGACCCACCCGCAATCAGGAAATTGGTGTCATAGTTGGGGTCTGACGTATCTGCCACACCCAGCTTGATGGTGTTGGGAACGCCGGAGTTTACGGGTGCGATAAAGGTCAATGTGACCGTCAAACCATCCATTTCGGTGTTGAACTGGTCGCTTGTGTTATCTTTGTAGAGGTTCGGTGTCGTCGCACTGTTGATATTGCCGATCGATGCCTGACCGTTGCCAACCGATACAGTGGCTTCAACACCATTGACCCAAACGCCTACGGTATCGAGAAAAGTTGAGTTGACGAATTCTGGGTATTCGTCCGAGCCGATAACGAAATCGACGGTGATAAAATCACCAGTGGGAGTAAACATCACCTCAAGGAACGCGGCATCAAACGTATTGCGGCCTGCCAGAGTGTTGAAGTCGCTGTCAAAGTTAACGCCAGACGTATTGGTGCCAGTCGAGCCGCTGATATTGGTGTTTAGTGTACCCGAGTTATTGGTGAAATCGGTGACAAGCCCGGTGGACATGATGACGCCCGTATCGCCAGGCACAACGCCTGGTGAAATCGCATCGCCATTGCTGTAGATTCCCGAAGATAGAGGGTCGCCAGAGTAAGTGGCGCTGGTGACTGTTACGCCGGTTCCAAAAATGGCGTTGGCCATTTGCAGTGCCGTAGCACCGGTGTTGATAGGAAGTTCCTGCGCGATAGGCATTTTGCCACCCTGCCGTTAACCAAGTTCTTCCTTGGTTTTGCCCCGACAAGGCGGCGATCTTTTGTAGCAACGTGGTTAACTTTGGGGCATTTCTTTTGTTACTGTTTACTATCTTTAGATAAATAAGGCAGCTATCCGCGCCCGCGTTTTTCGAACCTTGGCAACATCGCGGAAAAGTCGCGCCCTTGTCCGTCTTCCTCTTCGACAAATTTACGGTAAAGGTCTGTCGCGGCCTGACCAAGGGGGGTGTCTGCATCTGACGCATCAGCGGCTTGCTGGCTTAATCGCAGGTCTTTCAGCATCAATTCCGCCGCAAAACCTGGGATATAATTGTTATCTGCCGGGCTTTTAGGGCCGATGCCGGGGGCGGGGCAATACGCGTTCATCGACCAGCTGTAACCTGATGAGGTGCTCACCACATCGAACATCGCTTGCCGATCAAGGCCCAGTTTGTCGGCCAGCGAAAACGCTTCGCAAGTCGCAATCATGGTTACGCCAAGGATCATATTGTTACAAATCTTGGCCGCTTGTCCGTTCCCAGAGGCGCCACAATGGACTGATTTCTGCCCCATTGTCTCAAACAAGGGTAGGGCGGTCTGATAGGCTTCATCCGAACCGCCTACCATAAAGGTCAGCGTTCCTGCCGCGGCACCGCCGATGCCGCCCGACACAGGTGCGTCCAAGGGCAACAATCCGGCGGTCTTGGTGTCGTTGGCCACGGCGCGGGCGCTATCGACATCCACGGTCGAGCAGTCCAGCAGCACAGCTTTCTTGCGCATCGCGGGAATGATCTGGGCTGCGACCGCGCGCAGAATGTCGCCATTGGGCAGCATGGTAATCACCACATCCGCATCCTGTGCCGCCTCTTTGGCCGTCCGTGCGTTCGAAACGCCATCAACGGTGACTGTCGCCATATCATAGCCTGTCACTTCATGGCCCGCCCGAGCAAGGTTCGCAGCCATTGGTGCGCCCATATTGCCCAAACCGACAAAGCCGATCTTCATGCCTTGTGCGCTGCGGGCAAAGGTCAGTTGTGTGTTCTTAACGGGTTCCAGCATCTCTTGAACATCTACGTCGGGCACACCGTCAAGCGTATGGCGCCAGTTCGGTGATTTATCCTTGTCGATAATTGCGGCGCGGATGCCTTCGATAAAGTCGCCTTTTTCCATCGACCGCGAGGTGAACCGATATTCAAGTTCGAATGCCTGCCGGATATCAAGCTTTTCTTTGCGAATGCGGTGCAGGATTTCTATTGCACATGCCATAGACAGCGGAGCATTGCGCGACAACTTTGTTAGCGCGTCTTTGGCAAAATCGTCTGTATCAGCACGCAGGGTCTGCACAATGTCTTTCAAGTTTTGGCCTGCAAAAAGCGAGTCAATCATCGGTTGGGCGGCTTGCAGACGCGACGCCGGGGCGTCCTCGGCCTCGGCATGGAGCGCGGCGACATTGCCGTCTGCGCAGATCGAGGCTTTGACACTGGGCCATGCATCCTCGGGCATATAGAGGTCTGCAAACCCCGCATAAATTGCGTCACTCGGCCCCATGCGGTCAGTCGTTAGCCCAAGGTATTCACCCATTCGTCCGGGCGCGCGCGCCAGCAGATACGACCCGCCTACGTCGGGGATCAGTCCAATCCCGCATTCTGGCATCGCGATCTTGCTGCTTTCGCCGACCACACGGTGGGAACCGTGACAGCCCACACCGACACCGCCGCCCATCGTAAAGCCTTGTAAAAAGCTGATCACCGGCTTTGGATACTCCGCGATCAACGCGTTCATGCGGTATTCATCGCGCCAAAACCGCTGGCCATAGCCATAGTCCGCAGCTGTGCCGGTTGCGTACATTTCCGCAATATCACCGCCAGAGCAGAACGCCTTGTTACCTTCGGCGTCTATAAGGATCAGCTTAACCGTTGGATCTGACCGCCATGCCCACAGCGCCTTTTCGATGGCCAGACACATGTCGTACGTCAGCGCATTCAAAGCCTTGGGGCGGTTCAAAGTGATGCGGCCAGCATGGCCATCTTGGCGGATGTGAATGTCTTTCATGGTGCGGGCCTGTTTTTGGTCGGATCAATCAATTAAGCGGGGTTAATCCCAGCGTGAAGCGCGGTCAGAGTATTTCTGGCACACATCAAGTGGCACTGGTTACTTGGCAAGCAGCTGTCGCGCCACAATCAGGCGCATGATTTCGTTGGTCCCCTCAAGAATCTGATGAACGCGCAAATCTCGGACCAGCTTTTCGATACCATAATCACTCAGGTATCCGTAGCCACCGTGCAATTGCAGACATTGATCCACAACCTCTGATCCCGCCTCGGTGACAAATTTCTTGGCCATCGCGCAGAACTTGGTGGCGTCCGGTGCCCCGGTATCGAGCTTCCACGCTGCCTGTCGCAGAAAGGTACGTGCGGCCTGCAAGCCTATCTCCATATCCGCCAGCCGGAACTGCAACGCCTGAAACTGATCAATGGCTTTCCCGAAGGCCTTACGCTCGGCCATGTAGTCCAGCGTGTTGGTCAGGCCGGACTGTGCCGCACCCAGCGAACAGGCCGCAATATTGAGCCGCCCGCCATCCAGACCCGCCATCGCATAGGCGAAACCGCGCCCTTCTTCGCCCAGCAGGTTCTCGGACGGGATCTTGCAATCATCGAATTGTACCTGTCGCGTGGGCTGCGACCGCCATCCCATCTTGTCTTCGAGCCCGCCAAAGCTGAGGCCCTGTGTGCCGTCTTCGATCAGAACCGCAGACACGCCCTTTGGCCCGTCTTCACCGGTGCGAACCATCGCAATGTAAAGGTCGGAATACCCACCCCCAGAGATGAACGCCTTTGTGCCGTTGAGCGTGTAGCCTTCATTCGTTCGCTCTGCGCGGGTTTTCAACGCCGCCGCATCAGACCCGCTGCCCGGTTCGGTCAGGCAGTAGCTCAGCACCGTTTCCATCGTCATCGCCTTGGGCAGAACCCGCGCTTTCATGGCCTCGTCGGCAAAGCTGTCGATCATCTTGGCGCACATATTGTGGATCGACAGGAACGCCGCAACGGATGGGCAGGCCATCGACAACGCCTCGAACACCAGTGTCGCATCCAGACGGCTTAGTCCCGACCCACCGCTGTCTTCGGATACGTAGAGCCCGGCAAAACCCAGTTCACCCAACTTGGGCCACAGGTCTTTCGGGATCGTGCCCTGCACCTCCCAATCGCGTGCGTAGGGGGCAATATGATCTTGGCCAAACGCGTAGGCCATGTCGAAAATCGCGGTCTGTTCTTCTGTCAGGGCAAAATCCATCGCGCCGCTCCTCCCATTGGATGCGTGAAATGAACGAGTGTTTAATTTCCAACTGTTTCAGGAGTTTTGCAAAAGGTCAAAGCCCGTCGTGAAAAGCCTCGACCAGATGGCTGACAACCGCCTGCATCTGACCATCGGCATCTTTGCCGTCCGCCTTGGCCTTTGCAGCTACTGCCAATTGGCGGGTAGACCCGTTGCCCTTGGTGACGATATCGCGGCTGTGTTCCAATTCGCGGTAGCATCGAAGGATACCCGCATCCTGTTCCAAAAGCCCAATCAGTTCTTCATTCAATTCCAACATCGGCACGATCTCACCTCGGCCAAAGTCGATCAGACCGTCGCTCACCCCATAGCGTTGCGCCCGCCAGCGGTTTTCCCCGATCAGAAACGGATCATAGCGCCGCCAACGCTGGTTGCGCACCCGCAAACGCCACAGCATCCGCAACAGGCATTGATTGATGGCAGCCAACGTCAGCGTGTCCTCAAGCCGGGGTTGCACATCCATGATACGGGTCTCAAGTGTTGGGAAACTGTGCGACGGGCGCAGGTCCCACCAAATCTTGGAACTGTCTTCGATCACGCCAAGATCGACCAAAACCTGAACCGACCTTTCATATTCGGACCAATTGTCAAAGGTCGGCGGCAAACCCGTGCGGGGTAAATTGTCGAACACCGAAATTCGGTAGGACGCCAGCCCAGTATCTTCGCCTTGCCAGAACGGTGATGATGTGGACATCGCCAAAAGATGCGGCAGGAAATACGCCATCTGCCCCATCAGATCTGCCCGCAGCGCGTCGTCCTCAAGCCCCACATGCACGTGCATCCCGCAGATCAGCATCCGCCGGACCACACCGCCCAGTGCATTTTGCAGATCGTTGTAGCGGTCTTTGTTGGTGTGGTGCTGGTTCTTCCAATCCCCAAACGGATGACATGATGCCGCGATCGGCGCGAGATTATAGGCCTTTGCACAGCGTGCGACAGTGCTGCGGAGCCTTTTGAGATCCTCTCGCGCCTCGTTGATATCGGCGCATACCTTGGTGCCAATCTCGATCTGGCATTGCAGAAATTCCGGACTGACCTGGCTTTCGAGTTCGGCTGCGCAGGCTTCCATCAACCCGTCCGGCGCTTGTGCAAGCGCCATACTGTCGAGGTCGACCAGCAAGTATTCCTCTTCGATCCCGATACTGAATGGCGGTTCCTGCATGGCCGATCTCCCGATAGCATTTTTTCAAAATGACCAGTAGCTTCGGGAATTGCAAAATTTTTATGAGGACGAGGGCTGCGAACGAAATCGAGCCGTGGACAGTATCTTAAACCATGGCAATGGCGATGCGTGTTGCGCTACGTCGCTGGTCAAGCTGCAGGCCAAGACCACTCAAAGCGAGTGATCGGGGAGGGGTGTCAAACGCTTTGCGCCTCGCAGCGGTCCAACATCATCTCGATAGTGTCAAACGGAAGCCCCAAGGTGACAAGCGCATGGTCCTCGTTCTCGAGTACGATCGCCACAACGCCGCTTTCGGGAGTCCAACCGTTCTTGCCCATATTGGCCGCGCGCAGCCCTATGGGCGTATTGGCGAGATAGACCATGAAAGTCTCGACACCTTGACTGGCCATCGTTTCGGTCTTCTTGGCCTGGATCTCCATAAACTTGGCGTAGTCGCGGTCGATATCCGTCATTTGGGTCAAATCGACCAGATGCCGCAGGCCGGGGCCAGCCAAAGGGTGCTTTGCGAAATCGCCCAGTGCTTCTGCCGTTTCGCTAACCAGCATGGCTCCGGTGTATTTCACATACACCAGGTTGTGTTCAGCTATGATTTGCACGGAAATCGGCATGCGACACCTTCGATAAAGGGCGGAAAGAACCGCCCTTTATGTTGCTATTCTCGATTTAAATCAATCCATTGCTTTGAAGTTGAACTCGCCGCCTTCTTTGATCCCTGACGGCCAACGCGAGGTGATCGTCTTGGTGCGGGTGTAAAACTTAAAGCTGTCCGGGCCGTGCTGGTTCAAGTCGCCGAACATGGATTTTTTCCACCCACCAAACGTGTGGTAGGCCAGAGGTACTGGGATTGGCACGTTGATGCCAACCATCCCGATATTCACACGATGTGCGAAATCGCGCGCAGTGTCGCCGTCGCGGGTAAAGATCGCGGTGCCATTGCCGTATTCGTGGTCCATCGCCAGCTTGAGCGCCTCTTCGTAAGACCCCGCACGCACGGTCGAAAGAACGGGACCAAAGATCTCTTGCTTGTAAATGTCCATGTCGGGCGTCACGCGGTCAAAGAGATGCGGACCAACGAAAAAGCCGTCTTCGTATCCCTGAAGTTTGAAGTCGCGGTTGTCTATGACCAATTCCGCACCCTGATCGACACCGGATTGGATCAAACCAAGGATCCGTTCCTTGGCTTCACGGGTGACGACCGGGCCGTAATCCACATCGTTGCCGTCGGTATAAGGCGCAACGCGCAGCTTTTCGATCCGTGGCACCAGCGCGCCAATCAGGCGATCTGCTGTTTCTTCTCCAACCGGAACTGCGACCGAAATAGCCATGCAGCGCTCACCAGCTGCGCCATAGCTGGCACCGATCAGCGCATCTGCCGCTTGATCCATATCGGCGTCCGGCATGACGATCAGGTGGTTCTTTGCGCCGCCAAAGCACTGTGCGCGTTTGCCGTTCGCTGTCGCGCGACTGTAGATATATTGCGCAATCGGGGTCGAACCGACAAAGGACACACCCTGAATGATATCGTGATCGAGCAGCGTATCGACTGCTTCTTTGGTGCCGTTCACAACTTGGAACACACCTTTGGGTAGACCGGCTTCAACAAACAGTTCGGCCAGCATCAATGGCACAGACGGATCGCGCTCGGACGGTTTGAGAACAACCGCATTGCCACAGGCAAGGGCAGGGCCCACGTGCCAAAGCGGCATCATCGCCGGAAAGTTAAACGGCATGATCGACGCAACCACACCCAACGGCTGACGCATGGAATACATATCAATGCCGGGGCCCGCGTCGTCGGTGTATTCGCCTTTGAGCATTTGCGGTGCGCCGATGCAGTATTCGATCACTTCCAGACCGCGTTGCAGATCGCCTTTGGCGTCCGGAATGGTCTTGCCGTGTTCACGGCTCAGAGCCTCGGCCAGAACGTCCATGTCGCGGTTCATCAGCGCGACCATCTTCATCATCACGCGCGCGCGCTTCTGTGGGTTGGTGTTGCCCCAGGCGACCTGTGCCTCTGCGGCGTCTTCGACGGCCTTGGACACTTCGGCTGGTGTGGCCAGCGGCAATTTCGCCTGCACCTCGCCGGTGGCGGGGTTGTAGACGTCACCAAAATTGCCTGACGTGCCAGCAACCTGCGCGCCGTTGATGAAATGCGTAAGCTCTTTCATGATCATTCTCCCATTTTGAACGCACCATAGCCTTGCAAAAATGCGGATCAAAGGGGCAATATCTCAAATACGTTTTGCAAAAATGCAAAGGATGGGCCGTGCAAAGTTGGGATGACCTGCGAATTTTCCTGTCTGTGGCCCGCAATGAAACGCTGTCTGGCGCGGGCAGGGCGCTTCGCATGGACCCAGCTACAGTCGGCCGTCGCGTGGCGCGCTTGGAAGAAACCGTCGGACAAGCGCTCTTTGTCAAAAGCCCGCAAGGATACACACTTACTGAGGCCGGAACGCGATTGATCGACCACGCCGAACGTGCCGAACAGGCAATGCAGGGCGCGAGGTCGGTCCTGACCGGAGAGGCCGGTACGCTGACCGGACAGATCCGCATCGGCGCCCCAGATGGTTGTGCGAATTTCGTTCTGCCCCGCGTGTTCGCCGATCTGTCCAAGGCGAATCCGGACCTTGATTTACAAATCGTCGCCTTGCCGCGTGTTGTGAATCTTTCGCGACGCGAGGCGGATATGGCGATCACAGTCAGCCCTCCCACTGCATCACGCCTGTCCTACAAGCGGATCACTGACTACAAGCTGCATCTTGCAGCAAGCCAGACTTACCTTTCAACGCACCCACCAGTAACGTCCGTGACAGATCTGGGGGATCACCGGATCGTTGGCTATATTCCTGATATGATCTTTGATAAGGAACTGGATTACCTCAGCGACCTGGCGCTGGAACGTGTGGCGCTTGCGTCGAATTCAGCGTCGGTCCAGGTCCAACTGCTGCGCCAGCATGGGGGCATCGGCATCGCCCATGATTTCGCGTTGCCGTTTGCGCCGGGTGTAACCCGGATCTTGACTGACGCGCTGTCGTTTACGCGCAGTTTTTACCTTGTCCGCCATGCCGAAGATCGACGCCTCGATCGGATCACTCGCTTTGCCACAGCACTGGCCCAAGGTGTGCGCGCCGAGGTCGCGCGGCTGGAAGCACTACTTTGAAACACTTGACAGATCACGGGCCAGTGATGACGCTTAAGGGACATTGGGACCGGAGGAGAGACCATGCAAGTTCACCACATTCTCAAAAGTAAGGCTACGGATGCTGTTGTGACCGTGAAATCTGGCACAAGCATTGGTGACGTGGCCAAGATTCTGACCGAAAAGCGTATTGGCACCGTGGTCGTGTCAAACGATGACGAAACCGCTTTGGGTATCCTGTCGGAACGCGACATCGTGCGTGAACTCGCCAATCGCGGGGCGTCCTGCCTGTCGGACACAGTGGACAGCTATATGACGTCGAAACTGGTGACGTGTAGCCGTAATGATGACGCCGATCATATTCTGACACAGATGACAGAGGGGCGATTTCGCCATATGCCGGTGATTGAAGATGGCAAGCTGGTTGGACTGATTACCATTGGTGATGTGGTCAAAGCGCGACTGACTGAACTGGCGATGGAGCGTAATGCGCTAGAAGGTATGATCATGGGCCATTGACCCAAAAGCGGTCATCTACTTGATCTCCCCACATTTTTGATGCCAGACAGGGCAAAATTTGACGACACTCCGGAGACTGCCCATGCGCATCGGTCTTTATCCCGGGACTTTCGACCCGATCACCATGGGCCATATCGACATCATCCGCCGGGCGGCGGCGCTGGTCGACAGGCTTGTTATTGGCGTTGCCATCAACCGCGACAAGGGGCCGTTGTTCGATCTTGATGAACGCGTCGCCATGATCGAGGCGGAATGTGTATCGCTCACAGAACAGACAGGGATCGAAATTGTTGTTCATCCGTTTGAGAACCTGCTGATTGATTGTGCCCGCGATGTGAATGCCGGCATCATCGTACGAGGTCTCCGGGCGGTGGCGGATTTCGAGTACGAATTCCAGATGGTCGGCATGAACCGGGCTTTGGATGACAGCGTCGAAACCGTATTTCTAATGGCCGAAGCCCGACATCAGGCGATTGCATCCAAACTGGTCAAGGAAATCGCGCGTCTTGACGGCGACGTATCAAAGTTCGTCACAGCCCCAGTACGTCGGGCGTTGATCAAAAAGTTCGATCGCAATTAATTATTGCGTCAAAGGGAATCCGTGGTCATCCTCTTCGTATTGATGAGGAGATATTTATGACAACTGTTTCTCAATTGGCCACGTTGGCCGATATTGTTTACTATAGCCATGAGGCACCAGCGCAGCAAAGAATACCCGCAGGTGTCACACGGCTCGATCGAGCTACACCACCAAGTTCAACGGGCTTTTCAGCCGGTGTGTATCAGCTGGGTGGATGCACTGCGATTGCGTTTCGCGGTACGGATCCAACTTCGGGCATGGATTGGATGCACAATGCGGGTTGCCACTCGCTGTTGGCAACTCAGTTCTCGGAAGCTTTGGGGTTCGCTCAATCGGCGATTGCGACGTACAAACTGTCCCCCAGAAGCACCTATGTTTGCGGACATTCGTTGGGTGGTGGTCTCACCAAATATGTAACCCATAATCTGGCTCAAAGCGGGTTCTCGCCGCTTGCTGGAGTATCGTTTAACGGGCCAGGATTGACCTCGGGAATGTACGAACGCGGACTGGTCGCAGTGCTTGGTCCAGCCGCGACGCTCTTGCATATGGCATTGTCACGGTCTGATACGCCGAATTCACGCAGTTCCGCCAAGATCGCGAATGTGAATATTGTTGGTGATCTAGTGAGTCAGATCGGCAACTCGGCGGGACGCATTCACAATCTACCGCCTGCAAATGGGGCTTCAGATCCGCTTACCTGTCATGCCATGGCGACTGTGATCCCGTCGGTCGCGTCAAGCGCCCTAGGTGGCATGCGAGGCGCGCAGATTGTTTAGGACAACATCGGAATAGCCTGCACCATTCCCAAGTGGGTCATGTGATGCAGGTTTTCCGATCTTTGCATAAGCGCATAGGGCTTATCGACCGTAGATCGCTTTCTGAGCGATGATTTCGGCGTCGCCTTGATAGATGTCCAGATCGAGCGCCACATCGAGGGGCATCGAGCGGATTTCTTGCACGGTGCGGTGGTAAGAGGCCCGCTTTTGAAGACGGTTCCGCAGGGAAGACATAAAATGGGCCATGGTCAGTCCTTTCCTTGCTCATTGGTCCTGTGCCAGTGGCTGTTTGCGCCACCAACTACAGTAGTGAACATAGGCATGCTGCGTTGCAGCACAATATATCTTTGGGAAAGCCCGCCTTGCGTTTGATGCAAGGGTCAGGAAAGGGTCAATCGAGGTCTGAGGTTCGGTCCAGCAGATCTTCAAGCTCGGCTCGCATGGCGATAAGCTGCGCTTCGT
>NZ_CBFHLV010000029.1:0-35489 GCF_965656765.1 Marivita sp.
GGAAGGGGTGATCGTGGGGGCCGTGCGTAAGGCGGGCAAGGTCAAGCGCCCAACCGGGGCGATGGTCATCGAAGAAGGCGATCAGGTCGTGCTCTTTACGCTGGCCAAGGATGTGCCAGAGGTCGAACGCCTGCTTCAGGTGTCGATCGACTTTTTCTGATCCGATGCGGCTTTTGTATCGCCTGCCATTGTTGCTGCTTCTGACGGGGCTGGCGTCGGTGTCGATGATTGTTCCTGCGATCGTGGCGCTGTGGGTTGAGGCGCATCAGGACGCACGATCGTTTTTTTACTCGGGCCTTGTGGGGCTGATCATCTGTGCGTTGATCGGGTTTGCGTTGGCCAACCGACCGCACAATCGCAATGCAATCCGGCAATTGATGGCGTTGCTGGGCAGCTTTCTGATCCTGCCCGCTGTGCTGGCGGTGCCGTTCTACGAGGCTGTGCAGACCACAACATTTCTGAACGCGTATCTTGAAATGGTGTCGAGTCTATCGACCACTGGATTGCCACTGTTCCCGTCCGAACGCCTGTCGATGGCCGAACACCTGTGGCGCGCGCAGGTGGGCTGGATGGGTGGTTTGCTCATGTGGGTGGCCGCGGCAGCAATTCTTGCGCCATTGAACCTTGGTGGATTCGAGGTAACGTCACTGGGCGAACCCGGGCAGGACGTGGTGGCTGGCGCTGCGCGGCGCGACACAGCCAACCCGGCGAGCCGACTGGCCCGCAGTGCAGCAGTGCTGGTGCCTGCCTATGCGCTGCTCACATTGGCGTTGTGGGTTTTGCTGCTGGTTGCAGGCGACACGCCGTTTGTTGCTTTGACCCATGCGATGAGCGTAATGTCCACATCGGGGATCTCTCCGGTCGGTGGACCGGAAGGGGCCAACAGCGGCATCGCGGGTGAGGCGATCATGGCAGTGTTCCTGCTGTTCGCGCTGTCGCGGGTGACGTTTTCGCAAGATACCAGCGCAGCCCAAAAGGCCGGTCTGTTTTACGATCCCGAGTTCCGTGTGGGGTTGGCGATTGTCTTGACGGTGCCGACCTTACTTGTGCTTCGGCACTTCGTGGCAGCGCTTGATATCGGCGATCAGAACAACGTTATCGCAGCTGTACGGGCGTTCTGGGGGGCTGCGTTTACCGTGCTGTCGTTTCTGACCACACATGGCTATGCCAGTGTGGATTGGGTGGATGCGCAGGCGTGGTCGGGGCTGGAAACCCCCGGATTGATCCTGATGGGCCTGGCACTGATTGGCGGCGGCGTGGCAACGACCGCAGGTGGGGTCAAGCTGATGCGGGTCTTTGCACTTACCATGAACGGCATGCGCGAGGTGGACCGGTTGGTGCATCCGTCATCCGTCGGGCGGTCTGGCCTTGTGTCGCGGCGCACGCGGCGCGAAGGGGCGTTCATTGCGTGGGTGTTCTTCATGATTTTCGCGATCACGCTGGCAGCCACGACGGTGGCCTTTGCTGCGTTTAGCATTCCCTTCGAGCAATCACTGGTTCTTGCCGTGGCCAGCCTGTCGAATTGTGGGCCTTTGGTTGAAGTGGTGCAAGCTGGTCGTTTGAACCTGATTGAACTCGGACCGGGGCCCAAAGTCATTGCGTCGATTGCGATGATTATGGGGCGTTTAGAGATGCTCGCACTTGTGGTGATTTTGACCCCAGATCTTTGGCGCGATTGAGCCATACCCGCACACTTGCCAAAATTCCTTGTTTTTCCACTGGAATTCACAACTGTGCCAAGACATAGTGGCCTCAAATTCACGACTGTCGGCGCGACAAAAGCAAGAATAAAGGCATATTTTATGGCATCCGATAAGCAGAACCTTCAGGACGCATTTTTGAATCACGTCCGCAAGACGAAGGTGCCCGTGACTGTTTTCTTGATCAACGGCGTCAAATTGCAGGGCGTGATCACGTGGTTCGACAATTTCTGTGTGCTTTTGCGTCGGGATGGCCAATCGCAGCTTGTCTACAAGCACGCCATTTCGACCATTATGCCCGCACAGCCGATCAATCTGTATGACGGCGAAGGCGACAATTGAAAGAACACAAAGCGCATGTGACCCCGGCGTGGGTCCTGCATCCTGACATCACCAGTGACCGGTCTCGCCGGGCCGCCGAACCCGCTTTGGCAGAAGCGGTCGCTTTGGCGGCTGCCTTGCCGGGGCTTGACGTCACGGGAAGCACGGTTGTGCGCCTGCCCAAACCGCATCCCGGCGCATTGTTCGGGTCCGGCAAAATCAAAGAGCTTGAGACTCTGTTCAAGGAACAAGAGGTTGAACTGGTTCTTGTCGACGGTCCAGTCACGCCCGTACAGCAGCGCAATCTTGAAAAGGCGTGGGGCGTCAAGCTGTTGGATCGTACCGGGCTGATCCTTGAAATTTTTAGCGATCGGGCAGCGACCCGCGAAGGTGTGCTGCAGGTCGAGATGGCCGCGCTCAGCTATCAGCGCACACGACTGGTGCGAGCCTGGACGCACCTTGAACGTCAGCGTGGTGGTTTGGGCTTTGTTGGGGGACCGGGTGAAACCCAGATCGAGGCGGACCGCCGGGCGATTGACGACCAGCTTGTAAACCTGCGTCGTCAGCTCGACAAGGTGGTCAAAACCCGCAGTTTGCATCGTGCGGCGCGGGCCAAGGTGCCTTATCCAATCGTGGCGCTTGTCGGCTATACAAACGCTGGAAAATCGACGTTGTTCAACCGGCTGACCGGGGCAGACGTGATGGCCAAAGACATGCTCTTTGCCACGCTTGATCCGACAATGCGGTCAGTGAAATTGCCTGATGGGCCAGATGTGATCTTGTCCGATACTGTGGGCTTTATCAGCGACTTGCCGACCGAACTCGTTGCCGCTTTCCGCGCTACGCTGGAAGAGGTGTTGGCCGCCGATCTGATCCTGCATGTACGTGACATCAGCCACGCAGCGACCGAGGAACAGGCGCAGGATGTCCGTGACATTCTGAACTCGCTCGGGGTGACGGACACCACGCCGCTGCTTGAGGTCTGGAACAAGACCGACGCGATGGACACGGAGTCGCGTGATGCTGCATATGCCCGTGCAGACCGTGACGATGCGGTATTTGCAACCTCGGCATTGACCGGTGTCGGGCTTGGGCCGCTTCTAGAGGCCGTCAACCGCATCCTCGAAGGTGATCGCCGCGAAGAAACGTTGCATTTGGGCTTTGACGAAGGCCGTAAACGGGCGTGGCTGTTTGATAAGGCGCTGGTTGAAGACGAAACGCAAGATGAGAGCGGCTATACAGTGCGTGTACGCTGGTTGGCCAAGGATGCCCGGCAATTCGAGACGCTTTAAACGCGACACCGGCCTCGTTTCTTTGTGCCCAACAAACTTCGATTGAGTTGCCCTTGGCGACCGGGGCAGAGCCCATGGACGCCAGCCGCGCAATTTTGTCGTTTGGCAGAAGGCCATTCGAAACCCGCTATTCGCGGACCAACCGCGTCACACCCACCGAGGCCGCACGCGCAAGATCGGCATCTAGCGACATCGGGATGTATTCACCCCGTCGCCAGAGAGTGCCCAGATCGTCGTAATGACGCGACAGGAAATGGCCGGACTGGCCCGTCGATAAGATGAAAACCGAACTGTCGGGATCGGCAAAGTCGTAAACTCCTCGATAGGCGGCACCATGGACGTTCAGGAAAGGGTTGGGGCCGACGCCTGTTCCGCGTCCGCGCATCAGCGTATGATCGCCTCCTGACGTGCTTTGGCGGATGTTCACGAAATACCGCAGGATCGGAACCTCGCCCAAAACTGGGTGATCATGAGTGGCCTGATGCGCATCTCCCCAACGCAGGGATTCCAGAGCGGTGCCGTAGGTTTCGGAAATCCAGACCAGCGCATCGTCGAGCGCCAGTCGCGAAATGTCGGTGCAGGTTTCCTCGGCGGCGGATCTGATCACGTCACACCATGCACTGGCTCCGTCCACGTCGCGGTAGACACGTTCGATAAAGAGCGGCTCAACGCGGATGAATTCGGACGCCAGTGGGCCAAGATCGTCGCGGATCAGGCGGTCCTGAAGCGCGCGCAACCATGCCGAATAGATCAGTGGTTCGGGAAGATGTTCATTCATCTCGCCGTTCCAGTTGGCCAACAGGTCCAGTGCGCGTTGGCGTAAACGCTCGGGTGTGCCTTCGGGTGCGGCTTCGCCGGTGAACCAAAGATCTGCTCCAATAAGTGGCAGCAGCGCGCGGGCTGTGATTGAAACGGTATCGAGTTGCGCTTCGATAAAGCTGTCGCGAGTGTGCACTTCGCGGCCCTGCATCAGGCCTTGCCAGCGCATCACGCGTTGGCTGTCGCCCCAATCAAAACTGACATGCAGCGGGAAGGGGCGGTCAACGATCTTGTTGTTGGTGTTGCCGACAATGCCACCCGTTGGATTCCGGAAAACCGGGTTGGACTCGTCCGGGAACACTCCTTGCCAACGGTTCTCGGCGCGCCAGCCCAAAGATGGCATACGGCCCTGACTTTGATGTGTTGCATCGCGGCGCGGCATGGCACCGACCAGTTTCATCGCGATGGTGTCGCCGTCGATTACCGTCAGGTTTTGGGACGGCGCAACATAGGCCTTTGAAACATCGAGCGCCTCGTCGACGGACTGGGCATGCATGAGGCCGATGGCGGCCGACATCGACGTGTCCTGCGGGCTGAGCGCGGTCCAGGACAGGGCTGTGACATGGCCGGGCGGGGTGATCGCGCCAAGGTCGAACTGAGTACTGGGCAGGACGGGGCCGTTGTCGGTCCAGCGCAGTGTCAGGGTAACGGGATCGGCGTCCGCGATCTCGATGATCGACCGGCGGGTGATGAAGTCGTTGTAACCGTCTGGTGTGCGATATTGCTCTCGGTTGTTGGGGTTCAGCTCTTCTATGAAGATGTCCTGATCGTCGAGGTAAGACGATGTCAGCCCCCAAGCGATGGCGTCTGACCGGCCCGCCATGATTGCCGGAATGCCAGGGATCGTCGCGCCGATCACGCCACCTGAGGACAGTTGCATACGGGCCAGATACCATGTCGCCGGTGCGGTGAATTGCAGGTGCGGGTCATTGGCCATCAGCGTCGATCCGGTGGCCGACCGGGTTGCGTCTGCCGCCCATGCGTTTGATGCGCCCGCCAGCCCGCGTGGAGCGACGGGCCAGAACAGCGGGTCGGGGCCATGTTGCGCGAACTGGGTCGCATCCCCAACTCCGGGGACAAGCTGTGCGTATTCGGGCAGGGCTGCGACGCCGGGGCCGGGGATGTCGGGCAGGATATCAGCCAAACGGTTTTCATCTGGCAAGAGCAGCGATGTGCGAGCGCGTAGCACCTCTTCTTTGAGGTGGCTGGAGAGCTGCAGCGCCATCAGCTTGACCAAGGCCACCGAATCCGCTGGCTGCCAGGGGGCGAGGGGCGCGTTGAACACGAAGAATTCCGGTGCGCCACGCCCAAGGCTGTCGCGGTTGATCTCGCTGATGCGGGCATTCACCCCGGCGGCATAGGCGTCAAGCGCGTCGCGGGTGCGGGGGTCTTGCGCTTCGACCGACTGCACCGCGCGCGGATAAAGCGCCAGACGGCGCAGCAACTTGTCCGTCTCAACCGTGCGCGCGCCAAACAGTTCTGACAGGCGGCCCTGTGCGGTGCGACGCAGCAACGTCATTTGCCACAAGCGGTCTTGGGCGTGAGCATAGCCCAAGGCGTAGAATGCATCACGGTCCGACGCCGGAAAGATGTGCGGCACGCCCGAGTTGTCACGCAGGATTTCGACATCAGCCGTAAGACCGGACACTGGAATGGTTTTTTCGTAGTCGGGCAAAGACCGCGAGGCGAGGTAGTAGACGGTCACCACACCAATCGTCGTCAGTATGAGAAAAGCCGTGGTCAGCCAAACCAATGCTCGAAAGATCAGCGCCACGTCAAATGTACCTTTCACACTCTATTTCCGCCACCTGCGGAAACTTGCGACGGCCCTACCGAACACGCAAGCCCTTGCCAAGGGGGCGGCGCGGCGTCAGGTAAAGGCAGCAGAAAATTACCACAGAAGATAGGGAGCGCGCGACATGGCGAAGGTGGCATTCTTGGGTTTGGGGGTTATGGGCTACCCGATGGCGGGGCATTTGGTCAAAGCGGGCCATGATGTGACGGTCTATAATCGGACGAAAGCGAAGGCGGAAAAATGGGTTGGTGAACATGGCGGTGCCCATGCTTCGACCCCGCGCGAGGCGGCGGCTGGTTGCGATTTTGTCATGTCCTGTGTTGGGAACGATGACGATTTGCGTGGGGTGTGTCTTGGCGACGATGGAGCATTTGCCGGGATGGTTGAAGGCAGCATCTTTGTCGATCACACAACAGTTTCAGCCAAAGTCACAAAGGAATTGTACGACGCGGCAGCAGCCAAAGGTGTGGCCTTTGTCGATGCTCCCATTTCAGGTGGTCAAGCCGGAGCCGAAAATGGCGTGCTGTCCGTGATGTGTGGCGCGGATCAGGCGGCGTTTGATGCAGCCGAGCCCGTGATTGATGCTTATGCCCGAATTTGCCGGTTGATCGGTGAAAGTGGCGCAGGCCAGATGACCAAAATGTGCAACCAGATCGCCATCGCCGGTCTTGTGCAGGGCCTGAGCGAGGCGCTGCATTTCGCGGAAAAAGCGGGCCTTGATGGTCGTGCGGTGGTCGAGGTGATCAGCCAAGGGGCTGCAGGATCATGGCAGATGTCGAACCGCTATGAGACCATGATTGATGACAAATTCGAGCACGGTTTTGCGGTGGACTGGATGCGCAAGGACCTGGGTATCTGCCTTGATACCAGTGACGAAATCGGTGCATCTTTGCCAGTCACGGCGTTGGTCGATCAGTTTTACAAAGATGTGCAAAAGCTGGACGGTGGACGTTGGGATACCTCAAGCCTGATCAAGCGCCTGCGTGCGATGGGATGAGATCGCGTGGCGGATGCGTTGGCGCATCCGCCTGTTTCCATCAACAGATACGTGGATTACATTACTCGGTATCGGTGCCGCGCAGCGCCAGAATAGCGATTATGCCAATGACGCAAAGCCCGACTACGGCTATGTTCAGCGGCCCGGTGTTGGCCACGATGACACCGATCAGAGCCCAAATCACCGTCACGCCGTATTCCGGGGCGCGGTGCAGGCGGTACTGTGCAACAAGCGCAATCACCAGACCAATCGACAAAGCCACAATGGCAGACCATGTGCCGCTCAGAATGCCATACCCGCCCAGCAATAGCCCGATCGAGACCGATGAAGCTGCGGTCAGCCATCCGGCGTAGATCGCCACCGGGGCTTGTTGCAGCCAGCGGTCTGTGTCTCCGACACGGAATAGGCTGACAAATGCGCTGATCAACATCGCCCAGATCAGAATTGTCGCGATGACGGGTGACACGTTGGCCACAGGCAACCACGTGGCGCCGATGGCGAGGCTGAGGACAAGCGGCGGGCGCATCGGTTCCCAATCGGGATCGTCGCTGCGCTTTAACAGGCCAAAGCCTGCGCCGATAATGATCCAGAGATAGATCAGGCCCCAGATCGAAAAGGCATAGCCAGCGGGCTGCACAGGTGGGTCGTTCTGCGGCACCGGGAATTGATCAGGTTCAAACCCGTTGAACCCTTGAGTGAACCACGGAGAGGCCGCAAAAACGAGTGCAGCGAGAAGAACCAGTCCTGCCCAAAGCCGTGTCATGCCTATTCCATCGCTCCTTGTGCGGAAATCCGTGTTTTGCCGCCTAGCCATGGGTGCAAGGCTTCTGGCAACGTTACGGAACCGTCGGCCTCTTGTCCGTTTTCTAGGACCGCAATCAGGCAGCGCCCAACAGCAAGACCAGAGCCGTTTAGGGTGTGAACAAAATCGGGCTTGCCGCCGCCTGCGGGTTTGAAGCGGGCGTTCATGCGACGAGCCTGAAAGTCCCCGCAGACCGAGACCGAGCTGATTTCTCGATAGGTGTTTTGGCCGGGCAGCCACACTTCGATGTCATGGGTGCGTCGCGCGCCGAAGCCCATGTCACCGGTGCACAGAACGACGGTGCGGTAGGGCAGGTTCAACCGTTCAAGGATACCCTGCGCACAGCCGGTCATGCGATCCAGCTCATCACGGCTGTGATCGGGATGGGTGATCGACACCATTTCGACCTTTTCGAACTGGTGCTGGCGCAGCATGCCCGCGGTGTCTCGCCCGGCGCTGCCCGCTTCAGAGCGAAAGCACTGTGTGTGTGCGACATAGCGGCGAGGCAGATAGTCTTCGTCCAAGGTTTCGCCGTTGACGATATTGGTCAGTGGCACTTCGGCCGTGGGGACGAGCCACCAACCATTGGTGGTTTGGTAGCTGTCCTCGCCAAATTTCGGCAACTGGCCCGTGCCGTACATCATGTCGTCGCGAACAAGAACCGGGGTCCATGTCTCGGTCAGCCCGTTTTCGGTGATATGCGTGTCCAACATGAATTGGGCCAGTGCACGATGCACACGGGCCACGGCACCGGACATCACGACAAAGCGCGAGCCAGAAAGTTTGGCTGCGGTTTCAAAGTCCATACCCGGCTGAACACCGGTGATGTCAAAATGTTCCTTGGGCTGAAAGTCGAAGTCCCTCGGCGTGCCCCAGCGATGCATTTCAACGTTGTCGGCTTCGTCTGCGCCTTCGGGAACATCTTCAAAAGGGAGGTTTGGCAGGCCCACGAGCAGGGTCTGCAGGGTGTCGTCCAATTCCTTGGCACGGGCCTGCATGTCGGCCACGGCTTGTTTTTTGGCGGCAACTTCGTCGCGCAGTTTCTGAAACGCGGCTTCATCGCCAGCGGCCTTGGCCTTGCCAATCTCCTTGGCGGCTTTGTTCTGATCGGCCTGAGCTGTTTCGGCTTCAAGAATGGCGGCGCGGCGGGCTTCGTCGATGCGTAGAACCTCGGACGAGACCGGCTCCAACCCACGACGCGACAAGGCTGCGTCGAACGCAGCGGGGTTCTCGCGGATGGCTCGGATGTCATGCATGGGTCTGGTCCTTCTGACTCGCAATGGTGATGGGCGGCCTTATGCACCGGAATTTTGCGCTTTGGTAGGGGGTCAAGGCTGCGTCAGGCGCGACACGGGGACCGCAAGTGCGCCGGTCTGCCCCATCGCGCTGATCACGGCTGCAACCTCCCATTGGTCGCCCGACTGGATCAGCACAGGTCCGCCGGAATTACCGGGAATGACGGCGCAGTCCAGGCGCAGCAAATCCGAGATTACTTGTCCGTCGCAGGAAAAACCTGCGCTGAGCATATGCGGGCGCCGCGTTGAATAGGCCACGATTCCGTAAGGTGCTGTGGGTGCGGTGTTGGATATGGGCAGGGGGGCAACGGTTGAAGGTCGCTCAAGTGTGAGAAGTGCCACATCGTAGCGCACGTCAAGCGTCCCTTCGGCATATGCCAGCGGATGCACCCAGATTGAGGCACCCGCGATGCTGTCGACGGCGGTGCCGCGCAGCCATCCGGCAACAAACGTCATCTCTTTGGGAAGCGGTCCAAGCCCATCAATGCCCGATACACAATGAGCGGCCGTTAGAACCGTATCTGCGGCGATCAGTGTGCCGGTACACATTTCACGTTTTCGGTATCCGGCGGCATTGACGCGGCCGACGGCTTGCCATGCTGCGTGTTCCTTTGCCGGAAGGACAGGCAGGTCTTCGGCCAAAGTGGCTTGTGCCAGCAAGATCAGAAGAAACGTCATCAACAGTCGCATCATATGTAGACTAAGTCCGAAATCACGTGCCGCCACAAGGATTGGCACACGAAACCGCGATGGTTTTTGGAAAAGCGACGTACCGCGTTCCAGCCCTTGGGTCACTGGTGTCACAGGCAACCGAACCCGCCTTGCAAAGCATGACACGGCAACATAGGTTCCGCGCAAATTTACGGTTAGATCATGCGGGGGGTGCCCCGCCATCTTCAAGGAGCACGCTCATGGAAGGCAACGCAATTGCCCAGTTCGTCCCGCTAATTCTGATCTTTGCGATCATGTATTTCCTGCTGATCCGTCCGCAGCAGAAAAAGATGAAAGAGCATCAGAAAATGGTCGAGGGCCTGCGTCGGGGCGACGTTGTGGTCACCCAGGGCGGGTTGATTGGTAAGGTCGCAAAGGTCAAAGAGAACAATGAGCTGGATGTTGAGATTGCAGATGGCGTGAAGGTGCGCGTGGTGCAAAACACTGTCGCACAAGTCATGTCCAAGACCGAACCCGCCAATACCTGATTTTCTTAGCCCGCATCGGACCGTTCGCTCATGCTTCAGATCGATCTCTGGAAGCGCCTGTTGATCTGGACCACCGTGGCGGTGGGTCTGGCGCTGGCGTTGCCCAACCTGTTTTATCCACGCGTCGAACAACATAACGATGCGGTTGCCGCGATCGAGCTGTCGGGCGAAACCCCTGAACTGATCGAGCAAAGCGCAAGCTGGCCGTCAATCCTGCCATCTGGCTTGGTCAATCTTGGGCTCGACCTGCGCGGTGGGGCCCATTTGCTGGCCGAAGTTCAGGTTCAGAACGTCTATGAGGCGCGACTAGAAGCGCTCTGGCCCGAAGTACGTGATGTGCTCCGGCCCGAGCGCGACACCGTTGGCACAATCCGGTTGCAGCCGTCTGACCCCGGTGAATTGCGCGTCCGCATCTCGCAGCCCGAAAACATGGCCCGTGCGCTTGAACTGGTACGTGGATTGGCGCAGCCTGTCGTTTCTGTCACTGGGGCGCTGAGCAACGATCTTGAAGTGCAGGCAGACGGCTCTGACATCATCGTGACCCTTTCGGAGGCGGAACAAATCGCCACTGACGAACGCACGATGCAGCAAAGCCTAGAGATCATTCGTCGTCGTATCGACGAGGTTGGCACGCGTGAACCGACAATCCAGCGTCAGGGCAGCGACCGTATCCTTATTCAGGTGCCAGGCATCGGGTCGGCGGCTGAGTTGAAAGAGATCATCGGCACCACCGCGCAGCTGACATTCCAGCCTGTGCTGGGCCGTACCGATGATGCCAACGCCAGCCCGGGTGTCGGCAACGAAATTTTGCCTTCACTCGATGAAAGCGGTGTCTACTATACGCTTGAACAGGCACCGGTGGTCACTGGCGACGAACTGGTCGATGCGCAGCCCGCGTTTGACCAGAATGGTCGTCCGGCCGTGAACTTTCGGTTCAATCCGACGGGTGCTCGAAAATTCGGTGATTATACAGCAGCCAATATTGGCAATCCCTTTGCCATCGTTCTGGATGACGAGGTGATCAGCGCTCCGGTGATTCAAAGCCATATCCCGGGCGGGTCTGGCATCATCACTGGCAGCTTTTCGGTTGAGGAAAGCACCCAGCTTGCAGTGCTGCTGAGGGCAGGGGCCTTGCCTGCCGGGTTGGACTTTTTGGAAGAGCGGACCATCGGACCAGAGCTTGGTCAAGACAGCATTGATGCAGGCCGGATCGCGACGATGGTCGCTTTTGCAGCCGTTTTGATCTTCATGGGGTTGAGCTATGGTTTGTTCGGTCTTTTTGCCAACGTGGCATTGATCATCAATATCGGCCTGATCTTTGGTTTGCTCAGTTTGATCGGCGCGACGCTTACCCTGCCCGGAATTGCGGGAATCGTTCTAACGGTCGGGATGGCCGTCGATGCCAATGTGCTGATTTTTGAGCGGATCCGCGAAGAGTTAAAAACTGCCAAAGGCCCGGCACGCGCGATAGAACTTGGTTATGAAAAGGCGCTGTCGGCCATTCTGGACGCCAACATCACCACCTTCATCACGGCGGTAATCCTGTTCGTCATGGGCTCGGGTCCGGTGCGCGGTTTCGCAATCACGCTGGGGCTTGGTATTATGACATCCGTCTTTACCGCCATCTTTGTCACCCGGCTTCTGATCGTGATGTGGTTCGAACGCCGTCGCCCCAAGACGATAGAGGTCTGATATGCGCTTGCGACTGGTCAAAGCCAACACGAACTTCGATTTCTTCAATCGCTGGAAGCTGTGGTTTGGAATCTCCGCCTTTCTAATGGCGCTGTCATTTGGGTCGTTCCTGTTGCAGGGTTTGAACTACGGCATCGACTTCCGCGGTGGCACGACGATCCGGACAGAAAGCACACAACCGGTGGATGTGGGGCAATACCGTGATGCCATCGGCGCATTGGGATTGGGGGACATCACGATTTCCGAGGTGTTCGACCCAACCTTTGGGCCGGAGCAGAACGTGGCGATGGTCCGTATTCAGGCACAAGATGGTGAAGAGGCGGTCAGCGTTGCGGTGATCGATCAGGTCGAGGCGGCCTTGGTCGAAGTTGTGCCAGACATCAAATTTGTCTCTGTCGAATCCGTTGGTCCGAAAGTGTCCGGCGAGTTGATCCAGACAGCTGCGATTGCGGTGGTCTTGGCAATTGGTGCGGTTTTGATCTACATTTGGCTGCGGTTTGAATGGCAATTTGCACTTGGTGCTGTTGCGGCACTTGTGCACGACGTGATCTTGACCATCGGGATCTTTTCAGAGCTTCAGATCAAGTTCGATCTCGCCATCATCGCGGCGCTTCTGACGATCGTGGGCTATTCCTTGAACGACACAGTGGTGGTGTTTGACCGAGTCCGCGAGAACCTGATCAAATACAAGAAAAAAGACCTCAAAGAGGTGTTGAACATCTCGATCAACGAAACACTCAGCCGAACCTTTATGACCTCTGCAACCACGCTTCTTGCGCTTGTTGCGCTGTTTGTGCTGGGTGGTGACGTGATCCGGGGCTTTGTGTTCGCGATGATCTGGGGCGTGATCGTTGGGACGTATTCGTCGATCTTTGTTGCCTCGGCGATCCTTTTGTGGCTGGGCGTCAAACGCGACTGGACCAAGCCGACCGATACAACGGGGAACCAATTCTCGAACGTGGATGCTTGATGCGCTACTTGCGGCTTTGGCGACACCCGGCTTGATCTGGCTGGTTCTGATCACCATTGTTGCGGGCATCGTCTACGGGTTTGCCGGGTTTGGTGCCGCATTGGTGTATATGCCGGTTGCGGTGATTTTTATTGCACCTGTCGTTGCCATTGCCACGTTTGCGGTATCGGCGATGTCTTCCTTGGTTACAGTGTTTCCTAAAGCTCTGCCATTGGTGAACCGCAAAGCGGTCACGATCTTGATCATTTCCGCGACCTTGGCTGCGTCGTTCGGAATCTGGGTGCTGCGCGTCGCCGATGTGACCGCGATCCGCTGGGTGGTTGTCGCTGTGTGTTCGATTACGTTGGTCGCGCTGATCGCAGGCTGGCGTTACCGGGTCGAGCCGACGACGGGAACGCGGATTGCGATTGGTGGAGCAGCTGGTTTTATCGGTGGTTTAAGCGGATTGACGGGGCCGATCATGGTTTTGTTTCAACTCGCTGGGCGGGACAGTATCGCCACCACTCGCGCCACCACGGTTGTGTTCTTGACTGTGACCAGCCTGCTGATGCTGCCCTTGTTGGCTTTACAAGGTGTTTTGACCGGGCCTGCTGTGGCGCTTGGTTTTGTTCTGTTGGTTCCCTACGGCTTTGGCGCGATGGTCGGGCAGGCTTTGTTTCGTCCCGAGAGGGAACGGTTTTATCGGGTTGTGGCTTATGCAATTATCGGGATGGCAACGCTGGCAGGCGTGCCGCTCTGGGAGACACTCTGAGGAAAGAGGCGGACATGCGTTTGAACGAAGTGGTCTATACCGATGCAGAGCCGGTCGAGGGCTATGGCCCGGGCTTTTTTCGCATTGGTGGTACAAAGCATGCGGCGCCGTTGGTGACCGGATACAAGGGCAAGCAAAGCTGGGGCGGGTATGATGATATCGACAGTCTGCTGGCGCTCGAGTGCGAGGTGGATGTTTTATTCATCGGCACAGGCGATGACATCGCCCATATCCCGGGCGGTTTGCGTGACGCGCTTGAGGCGCGGGGTTTTGGCGTTGAAGTCATGAGCTCGCCTGCGGCGTGCCGGACGTATAACGTGCTTTTGTCCGAGGGGCGTCGTGTGGCCTTGGCGCTTTTGCCTGTCGGAGTTTGATCGTTTCGTGCGTGATAAGATGCGTTGACGCAGCGCTACACTCCGTTGATGGAAAGCTGCGGCCTCCAATCCGAAATCTGCAGAGCGACACTTTCGCGCTTTTGCCAACCGTCCCCTTGGTCTAAGCCAAACCTATGATTTTGACTGTACGCGATCTCGCTGTAACACGCGGTGGCCTTGCGATCCTCGAAGATGTGTCTTTCGACTTGGCAGAGGGCGAAGCGCTGGTATTGCGTGGCCCTAATGGTGTCGGGAAAACCACGCTCTTGCGCAGTGTTGCGGGATTGCAGCCGCCCGAGATTGGGAGCGTCACTGGCGCGGAAGACCAAATCGCCTATGCCGGCCATTCCGATGGCCTTAAGGCGATGCTGAGTGTGACAGAAAACCTGCGCTTTTGGGCGTCTGTTTTCGGTGTGACCGACATCGAACCTGCCATGATTGCGTTCGACCTTACCGAATTACGGGGCCGCATGGCGGGCACTTTATCTGCCGGGCAGAAACGGCGGCTTGGATTGGCGCGCCTGATGGTGACCGGACGTCCGATCTGGGTGCTGGATGAACCGACAGTCTCGCTCGATACCGCGTCTGTGGCGCTCTTTGCCGATGCCGTGCGCGGGCATTTACGCTCCGGGGGCAGCGCGCTGATGGCAACCCATATCGATCTTGGGCTGGAAGAGGCGCGCGTGCTCGATCTTACGCCATTCAAAGCCAAACCACGCACGCGTCAGATGGATGAGGCGTTCTTGTGAGGGCGCTTTTGCTGCGGGATCTGATGCTTGCCATCCGTGCGGGTGGTGGCTTTGGCCTAGGGCTCGCGTTCTTTCTGATCGTCACAGTGCTTGTGCCATTTGGCGTCGGGCCCGAGACAGCATTGTTGTCCCGCATCGCGCCGGGCATTTTGTGGATTGGCGCGCTATTGGCGTGTTTGTTGTCGTTAGACCGTATTCTTGCGTTGGATTGGGAGGACGGCTCGCTTGACCTTTTGGCGACTGCACCGCTGCCGATGGAGGGGATCGTCACGGTCAAAGCCTTTGCGCATTGGCTCACCACAGGATTGCCGTTGGTGCTGGCTGCGCCCGTGCTTGGCGTGCTGCTCAGCCTGCCGATCCCGGCCTATCAGTGGGTCGTGATCAGCCTTGCCGTTGGCACGCCTGCGCTTAGCGTGATCGGCACCTTTGGTGCAGCACTGACCGTGGGTCTGAAGCGTGGAGGATTGTTGATGTCGCTCCTGGTTTTACCGCTTTACGTACCGACACTGATTTTTGGCGCCGAGGTGGCGCGGCGTGGTGCGGAAGGGCTGACTGTGCAGGCTCCGCTGTTACTCTTAGCGGGAATCAGCTTTGGCGTTATCGCGCTTTTGCCCTTTGCCAGCGCCGCCGTGCTGCGGATCAATCTGCGGTAACGCGTCCCATGCGATTTTTTGAATTGAAGGCGGCTTAAAAACCGCCTACGTCAAAGCCATGTCATTGTGGGAATACGCAAATCCTGTGAAATTCATCCGCACCACCGATAAGGTGTTGCCGTGGATATGGGCGCTCGCCATCGGAGCGTTATGTGTCGGTCTGGTCTGGGGGTTTTTCTTTACCCCGAATGACTTCCGGCAGGGTTCAACCGTCAAGATCATCTACATCCATGTGCCTTCGGCACTGATGGCGATCAACGCGTGGCTGATGATGCTGGTGGCGTCCTTGATCTGGATCGTGCGGCGGCACCATGTTTCGGCACTGGCCGCGCGCGCCGCAGCGCCTGTAGGGGCCGTCATGACGTTGATTGCGTTGGCGACTGGCGCTTTCTGGGGGCAGCCGATGTGGGGCACATGGTGGGCGTGGGATCCACGCCTGACCTCGTTCCTGATCCTGTTCCTGTTCTATCTGGGTTATATGGCGTTGTGGGAAGCGATCGAGAATGACGACACGGCTGCAGACCTGACGTCAATTTTGTGTCTCGTAGGCTCTGTTTTTGCGATCCTCAGCCGGTATGCGGTCAATTTCTGGAATCAAGGTCTACATCAAGGGGCGACGCTAAGTCTCGATAAAGAAGAGAATATTTCGGATGTCTTCTGGTTTCCGCTTCTGGTCTGTATCGCTGGGTTCGTGCTGCTGTTCATCGCGCTGGTGTTTCTGCGCACCCAGACGGAAATCCGAGCACGTCGGACTCGGGCCCTGTTGGCGCGCGAAGGGCAAGCCTGATGCCTGATCTTGGGAAATATGCGTTTGAGGTGCTAAGCTCTTACGGTGTGACGATCGTGCTCTTGGTCGCCATTGTGGTGCTTAGCCTGCGTCGAGCCCGTAAGGTCAAATCGGTGTTGGACGACGTTGAAAATCGACGAGGCACCTGATGGCCAAAATCTCACCTTTGATGGTCTTGCCGCCGGTGATTTTCGGCGCATTTGCGGTGCTGGCTTATGTGGGTATGTTCCGAGAAGACCCGCAGGGTTTGCCCTCAACCCGCATCGGCCAACCCGCACCGCCAATCACCGAAACAGCGCTCCCCGGGTTTGCGCCGTTCACGCCTGACATGCTCGAGACAGGTGAGGTCACCTTGGTGAACTTTTGGGCCAGTTGGTGTCCGCCATGCCGGATAGAGCATCCCAAGCTGCTTGAGATGCAGGCCGAGGGGATGCAGATCGTTGGGGTAAACATCCGCGATCAAGAGGCAAATGCGAGTCAGTATCTTACTGAGGACGGAAATCCGTTTGCCGCTGTACCTTTCGATCCCGCAGGACGTACGTCGATTGACTGGGGTGTGACCGCACCGCCCGAGACGTTTATCATTGATGGGGACGGCACTGTGCTGTTTCGGTTTGCCGGCCCATTGGTTGGTTCGGACTATGAACAGCGCTTTGTTCCAGCGCTTGAGCAAGCGCTGGCTGACTGATCGTTTGTTACGGAATCAGCAACGGTCCAGCGTCTGGAACACCTGCAAAAACGCTTGCGCCTGCGATTAAAAGCAAAGCTGCAGTCTGAATAATCGTTAAGAGCTTCATGGTTCAACTCGCCGGTTTATGTATGCCTGTTCAACAGCTATGTGGGCTATTCGTTGGAATTTTGTAGAGGTAAAGCTGTCACATGCGACAACTTGAACCAAATTTTGAATATCTTTTTCATTTTTCTGCGAAAACTTGCTTAGCGTGCCCAGTTTTAGGGCATCTGGAAAAAACTGGACACGCTGATACGTCTAATAAACTATAGCTTGTGGATGTTTTCATCTCCGAGCGGGTGCAAACCAAAGCTCTTTTTTGCATTTTAAAGTTCATTTAGCGGAGAATTTATTATGTATCGTCTGCCTAGGCCCAATATGGCCGTGAACGATCCTCGCGTCAGTGATGGCACGCGCTCTCGCAGGTTCCAGATGTGGAACACATGGGATATCGCAACGACCGAGTCGCCGGAACATATCGTCGAGTGGATTGGAGAAGTCGCCCGCAGCGCACGTAGGGGGCGGCTTAAGAACCTTGTTCTGAGCTGTCACGGAACCGCTGGTCGATTGCAGCTCGGGCAAGGGTTCTCTGTTGAAAACGTGTATCTGTTCAATCAATTGGGTGGTCTGGTTCAAAAAATCTGGTTGCCGGATTGTTTGGTGGCCAAAGGGCACAAAGGCAATGTTTTTTGCGCCGCAATGGCGCTTGGGATCGGCGGGTACGTTGTGGCTCCAACGGAAAAACAATGCGATCGCGCCAGCGATGTACCCTATGACATGATGACCAGTTTTGAGGGGGAAATCCTGTGCTTCGGTCCTGATGGAGAGATCAGCTGGCGGGGCCAAAACCCATCCCTGCAGGTCGAAGGTGGTGCTTGCATCCCGGTTCCGGACTGACGTTCCGAAATGTAGCTTTTCCGCAAAAACGGCGCGCCAATGGCGCACCGATTTGGTTTTTATGTCGGCTGACCGAAGGGGCCAGGCCTTACTCGGCAGCGACCACGTCGCGACCGGCCAGATCGCGCAGAACGTAATGCAACACGCCACCGTTTTCGATGTATTCAATCTCGATCCCGGTATCGATCCGGCATTTGAGCGTGATCATCTTCTCGGATCCGTCTGCATAAGTAATGGTGCAAGGCACCTCGGCCAGCGGCGTGATTGTATCGAGGCCGTGGATCGCCACTGTTTCATCGCCTGCAAGGTTCAGGGATTTGCGGGTGTCACCGCCTGTGAATTCGAACGGGATCACACCCATGCCAACGAGGTTGGAACGGTGGATACGTTCAAAGCTTTCAGCGATCACGGCTTTCACACCCAAGAGCGCCGTGCCTTTGGCAGCCCAGTCACGGGATGAACCCGCGCCGTATTGTTCGCCACCGAAGACCACGAGCGGGACGCCCGCCTCTTGATAGGCCATAGCGGCGTCAAAGATCGACGTTTCACCGCCGTTCGGGCCTTTGGTGTAGCCACCCTCGACGCCATCGAGCATCTCGTTCTTGATGCGGATGTTGGCAAAGGTGCCGCGCATCATGATCTCGTGATTACCACGACGCGACCCATAAGAGTTGAACTCGCGGACAGGCACCTGACGTTCAATCAGATACTGACCTGCAGGTGTGGTGTCTTTGAACGATCCGGCCGGACTGATGTGGTCTGTGGTGATCATGTCGCCCAAGAGCGCCAGAACCTTGGCGCCTTCGATGTTCTCGATCTTTTTGGTGTCCATAGTGATGCCCTGGAAATAAGGCGGGTTCTGAACGTAGGTCGACGTCGGTGGCCAGTTGTAGGTCTTGGCGTCGGTGGTTTCCACACCTTGCCATTTCTCGTCGCCTTTGAAGACGTCGGCATATTTGGACTGGAACGCTTCGCGAGTGACGGTCTGTTCGACCAGTTCTGCCACTTCTTTCGAGGTCGGCCAGATGTCCTTGAGGTAGACGTCGTTGCCGTCCTGATCTTGACCAAGTGGTTCCTTCGCGATGTCCACGTTCATATCACCCACCAGCGCATAGGCCACCACGAGGGGAGGGGACGCAAGGTAGTTTGCGCGCACGTCCGGGGAAATCCGGCCTTCGAAGTTGCGGTTGCCCGACAGGACCGATGTTGCGATCAGATCATTGTCGTTGATGCACTTGCTGATCTCATCAGCCAGCGGGCCGGAGTTGCCGATACACGTGGTGCAGCCATAACCGACCAGGTTGAAGCCGATGGCGTCGAGGTCTTCCTGAAGGTTTGCCGCCTCCAGATAGGCCGAAACGACCTGCGATCCCGGGGCCAGTGATGTCTTGACCCAAGGCTTGCGCGTTAGACCTTTTTCCCGGGCTTTGCGGGCCACCAGACCAGCACCGATCATCACGTAGGGGTTCGATGTGTTGGTGCACGATGTGATCGACGCGATCACGACCGACCCGTCATGCAGCTGATAATGACCGTCCTCGGTGGCGACATAGCCCCGCTTGTGGTGGCCTTCGTCACCCGGAATGTCGGTCGGTTCGGGCGCACCGCCTTCGCCTTCCCATCGGATCTCTTCTTTTGGGCTGGCGTCGTTGCCGGAACGAATGCCTTTGACGTAGTCACCAAACGCGGTGCCTGCCGATGTGAGCGCAATATAATCCTGCGGACGCTTTGGCCCCGAGATCGCAGGCACGATGGTGCCCATATCCAGATGCAGCGTGTCGGTGTATACCGGTGCGTAATCCGCACCACGCCAGAAGCCATTTTCCTTGGCATAGGCTTCGACCAGTGCAATGCGATCCATGTCGCGGCCTGTGGTCTTGAGATAGCGCAGGGTTTCATCGTCGATCGGGAAGAAGCCACATGTCGCGCCGTATTCCGGCGCCATGTTGGCGATAGTCGCACGATCTGCCAGTGGCAGCGTGTCGAGGCCCTTGCCATAGAATTCGACAAATTTGCCGACCACACCGCGTTCTCGCAGCATTTCCACAACCTTAAGAACAAGGTCGGTGCCGGTGGTGCCTTCCATCATCTCGCCTGTCAGCTCGAACCCGACGACTTCGGGGATGAGCATTGAGATCGGCTGACCCAGCATCGCGGCCTCAGCCTCAATCCCGCCAACACCCCAACCCAGAACGGCAGCACCGTTGACCATGGTGGTGTGGCTGTCTGTGCCGACCAGCGTATCGGGGTAGGCGACCTGTTCGCCATTCTGGTCCGCATCGGTCCAAACGGTCTGCGCCAGGTATTCAAGGTTCACCTGGTGGCAGATGCCGGTGCCGGGGGGCACAACGCGGAAGTTGTTGAACGCGTTCTGGCCCCACTTAAGGAACGTGTACCGCTCCATGTTGCGTTCGTATTCGCGGTCAACGTTCATCTGGAACGCGCGCGGGTTGCCGAATTCGTCGATCATGACAGAGTGGTCGATGACCAGATCCACCGGATTCAGAGGGTTGATCTTTTCGGGATCACCGCCAAGCGCCACAATCCCGTCGCGCATTGCGGCCAGATCGACCACGGCTGGCACGCCAGTGAAGTCCTGCATCAGAACGCGCGCAGGGCGGTAGGCCAGTTCGACCTCACCTTTGCCGCCATTCTTGGCCCAGTCGGAGAATGCCTTGATGTCGTCGACGGTGACAGTCTTGCCATCCTCAAAACGCAGCATGTTTTCGAGCACTACCTTGAGACAGGCCGGAAGACTGGAGAAAGTACCCAATCCTGCCGCCTCGGCCGCAGGGATCGAATAATACGCGATGGACTGGCCGTTGACCGTAAGGGATTTACGGGTCTTGGCGGTGTCCTGACCAACTGTAATGGGCATGACAGGGCTCCTTGAAGCAATAAAGCGTGGAATTCTGTCTGCTCTTTGCCTGATGCTACGGAGTCGATCAAGGGGGGTGCGACGATTTTGGTATACTATTGTGCACAACTGGATCGCAGCCAGACCATCGCGCCGTCATCGCGCGCTATCGCAAAACCTTGATTGGTTATTTCAGTCCGGTGTAGCTAAGTGTTCCGATGACACTCAAGCATAGGACATCCTAGGAATGAACAGGCTTCTGGCTCTCGTGGCGGCACTTGTGATCAGTGTAAACGCAACAGCTTCACACGCCGATGACACACCGGTTGTGGTCGAACTGTTCACGTCGCAAGGCTGTTCATCTTGCCCACCTGCCGACGAAATGTTGGCCCGTCTGGGGGAACGCGACAACATCATCGCGCTGGCGCTGCATGTTGACTACTGGGATTACATTGGCTGGAAAGACAAGTTCGCGCATTCCGCATTTACCAAACGCCAAAAAGGCTACGCGCGGTCGTTCGGCAACCGGTCGATCTATACGCCGCAAATGGTGGTGAACGGCGCGGAAGATGTGGTTGGTAACCGTCCGATGGATGTAAGCGACATGGTGCAGGCCCATGCCAAAAAGGGGCTGCCGGTCGCGTTGGATCTGCACCGCAATGGCAGTACTTTGCTGATTTCTGCCCCCGCAGTGAACGGCATGTCCGCTGCGGATGTGTTTGTGATCCGCTATAGCCCGTCGGAATCAGTCAGCATTCCGCGCGGTGAAAATGCCGGTAAAAAGCTGAACTACACCCATATCGTGACAGAATGGTCAGATGTCGGGGATTGGAATGGCCGCAGCCCGCTGAAAGCATCAGTACCGATCTCAGGCTCTGCTCCGATTGTCGTGCTGGTTCAGCAAAAGGGTCACGGCCCGATTTTCGCAGCCGCCCGTTTGCGCTGACGTCTCGGTTTCCAGCGGCGGTGTATCCAAAACCACTGGTCTGGATGTTCCCGAATCCGCGCCTCGAGCCTTGAGGTTGCATCGCGCATCATCTCGACAGGATCGCCATGCGGCACGGGGTCTTCGAAGACCACGTCAAAACTTATCCCATCTGCTTTGCGGACGCCAAAGAACGGCACCATCACTGCGCCTGTTTTCAGCGCGATATCTGCCGCTGACGTCAAGGTTGGGGCAGGTTGCCCCATAAAGTCGATAGGTGTGCCGGCGCTGTCATAGACATCAAACAACAGCACGCCCATGCCGCCTTCGCGGATATGCTTGATCAACCCCATCGTGCCGCGACGCCCTTGTTCGAACACCGGATCCGACAGGGCGTGCATGTTGGCGGCGTAATGTGCGTTAAAGAACGGGTTGGACATGGGGCGGTAGAGCCCGCCGATCCGGTAGCCTCTGGCCACAAGCGCGGCCCGGGGCGCCTCGAAATTTCCGAAATGACCGGTAACGAACAGAACCGGACGCCCCTCGGCCTGTGCCTGTTCTACGGCTGCCAAACCGTCGCCCGAAATTTCGGCCTTGGCCATACGGCGCATCAGGCCTTTCACGTCGTAATTGTCGATCATCGTACGCCCGGCGTTGTCGGCCACCAGATCCGCAAGGCGGCGGCGGTCGAGCACACCCATGTCAGGCCAGACATGCGCCAGATTGTTCATCGCTCGTTCACGGTAGCCTGCCAACGGGGCCACAACGTGGCGGACCAGACGCCCCATCAACCACAGACGCGCCCGGATCGGCAGGCGCAACGCACACCAGATCGCGCCGCGCAACACGCGGTCGGTCGCCCAGTCCTGCCAGCCACCGGGGGTGTGTTTGCGCGTCTTCGACTTGGCCAAAGGAAACCTGTTTGTGGGGATGGCGATCAACCGCCTTCGAAGGCGCTTGATACGCGATTTCGAAATCGCGTGTCAAAGCCCGTTGCAACGGGCTTGGAAACCACCCTAGAAACGGCGCAACATTCAAGGGAGCGGGACATGAATATCACCGACAAAACCGTGGCCGTGGTAAGCGGCGGCGCGTCCGGGTTGGGGGCTGCAGCAGCGACTGCGTTGGCCGGGGCAGGAGCACAGTTGGTGATCTTGGACATGAACGCTGACGCTGGCACCGCACTGGCCAATGACCTAGGGGGCCTTTTTGTCAAAGCCGATGTGAGTGACCCGACAAGCGTCGCTGCGGCCTTGGGTGACGTGAAAAAGCGCCATCCAGCTATACACATAGCCATTAATTGCGCCGGGATCGCGCCCGCTGCAAAAACCGTGTCCAAAGGCGCGCCGCATGATCCTCTGACCTTTGTGAACACGATCAACGTCAACCTGATCGGGACATTCAATGTGGCGTCGCAAGCGGCGGCGATGATGGCTGGGAATGACCCTCTCGATGACGACGGATCGCGCGGCGTGATCATCAACACGGCCTCTGTGGCGGCGTTTGAAGGGCAGGTGGGGCAGGTTGCCTATGCCGCGTCAAAAGGCGGTGTGGTCGGAATGACCCTGCCCATGGCCCGCGATCTGGCGCAGCTGGGTATCCGTGTTTGTGCCATTGCACCGGGGCTGTTTAAGACACCGATGCTGGAAGGTCTGCCGCAAGAGGTGCAGGATAGCCTTGGCGCACAGGTGCCGTTTCCGTCGCGTTTGGGGGGACCATCTGAATATGCGCGGCTTGTGCGCCATATTGTCGAGAATCAGATGCTCAATGGCGAAGTGATCCGATTGGATGGAGCCATCCGCATGGCGCCGCGCTAAGGGCAGGGCATGCAGTTCGACGCTCTCATCGTCAGTCACGGCCAACCCTCTGATCCCGACGTGGGTGAAGCAGAGATCGCAGCCCTTGCCGCTGCCGTTACAGCACATCTGCCCGAGGCACGGGTCGAAGGCGTGACGCTGGCCGCAGAGGGGCGGATCGAAGCGCTGTCTGCCGACCGTCCCGGCGCGCTGATCTATCCGATGTTCATGGCAGATGGCTGGTTCACGCAGGTGCAACTGCCCAAACGGTTGGCCGACGGCGTGGGGCCACAACTGGTGAGCTTCGGTTTGGATTGCACCTTGCCAATGCTCGCCGCCAACTGGCTGCGGCAGGTCTGTACGGATCAAGGGTTCGAACCGTACGCTACGGATCTGATCATAGCTGGACATGGCTCCGGAAAATCCCGCCGCGTGTCCGAGGCCACCCGCGCCTTTGCCGAAAAGGTGGCCGAGGATTTCGGTCCCCGGTCGGTTCGCTGTGGCTTTGTCGAGGAAGAGCCGTCACTGACCGACGTGCTTTCCGGTCTTGGGACAAATGCCATCTGCTTACCGTTTTTTGCAGCCAAGCGGGGCCATGTGCTGGACGATCTGCCCGCGGCGGTCGCGGCGTCTGGATTCCAAGGCATCGTTTTGGATCCAATCGGTCTGCATCCTGACGTGCCGAAGATGATTGCAGACGCCCTGCGCTGGCGGGCGACGACGCCGGATGTGTCCAAATGCGTTTTCTGAGGATGGCGTTTTTTACCAAACGGTAAAATATGGTAGGCCCGGCAGGACTTGAACCCGCAACCAAAGCGTTATGAGCGCTCTGCTCTAACCAATTGAGCTACAGGCCCGCCATGTGTGTTTCAGTACCAGACAACCGGGGCGCGTCAAGAGGTGCAGCACACGGATGATGGACTCGTGTTCGTCGCTGCGCTAAGGCACGCGCGACCTTCGGAGGGTGCGGAATGACAGACGGCAAGAACGGCATCACCTACGCTGATGCGGGTGTGGATATCGACGCAGGGAATGCTCTGGTGGAGCGTATCAAACCTGCGGCCAAGCGCACGGCGCGACCCGGTGTCATGTCGGGGCTGGGTGGTTTTGGCGCTTTGTTCGATCTGAAAAGCGCAGGCTTCACCGATCCGGTGCTCGTGGCGGCGACCGATGGTGTTGGCACCAAGCTGCGGATCGCGATTGATACGGGCCATGTGGATGGCGTGGGTATCGACCTTGTGGCGATGTGCGTGAACGATCTGGTCTGTCAGGGTGCAGAGCCTTTGTTTTTCCTCGATTACTTCGCGACAGGCAAGCTTGATACCGATACAGCGGCGCGGGTGATCGAAGGCATCGCCGAAGGCTGCGCACGGTCGGGCTGCGCGCTGATCGGTGGCGAAACGGCCGAGATGCCGGGCATGTACCCGGCGGGTGATTTTGACCTTGCAGGCTTTGCCGTGGGCGCGATGGAGCGGGGCACGGACTTGCCGTCGGGCGTGGCCGAAGGCGACGTGCTGCTGGGGCTGGCCTCGGACGGTGTGCATTCCAACGGCTATAGTCTTGTCCGCAAACTGGTTGAGGTGTCCGGCCTCGGCTGGGACGCCGACTGCCCGTGGGATGAAGGGTCTCTTGGGGCCGCTCTGCTGGCGCCGACGCGGCTTTATGTGAAACAGGCGCTTGCGGCAGTGCAAGCGGGTGGCGTGCATGCCTTGGCCCATATCACCGGGGGTGGTCTGACCGAAAACCTGCCGCGGGTTTTGCCCGATGGGTTGGGCGCGCAGATCGACCTGTCGGCATGGGATTTGCCGCCAGTGTTCCAATGGCTGGCGCAAACCGGCGGCATGGCCGAGGCAGAACTGCTCAAGACGTTTAATTGTGGGATCGGAATGATCCTTGTCGTCGCACCAGATCAGGCCGCAGCCGTGACTGGTATTTTAGAAGAGGCAGGTGAGTCGGTGTCCAAGATCGGCAATGTGACCGGTACGGCAGGCGTGGCCTACACGGGCGCGCTGCTTTGACCAAACGGGTTGCGATCCTGATCTCGGGTGGCGGCTCTAACATGGTGTCGCTGGTCGAAGACATGACTGGCGATCACCCGGCGCGGCCGGTTCTGGTTATGTCCAATCGCGCTGATGCGGGCGGATTGGAAAAGGCCAAAGCGCGCGGCATTGCGACTGCTGTGGTGGATCACCGGCCCTTTGGATCGGACCGTCCGGCGTTCGAGGATGCGTTAAACAGGGTGTTGGATCAGGCGCATCCCGATATCATCTGTCTTGCGGGGTTCATGCGGGTGTTGACCGAAGGGTTCGTGATGCGCTGGCAGGGCAAGATGTTGAACATTCATCCCTCCTTGCTGCCAAAATATAAAGGCCTGCACACACATCAACGCGCGATTGACGCGGGCGATGCTGAAGCGGGATGTTCGGTGCACGAAGTGACGGCCGAGCTGGACGGTGGTCAGGTGCTGGGACAAGCGCAGGTCCCGATTTTGCGGGGCGATACGTCCGATGATCTGGCTGCGCGTGTGCTGGTCAAGGAACACAAACTCTACCCGCTCGTGCTGCGCCGTTTTGCGGCTGGCATCCGCGAACGGATCGACCTGCCCTGATGGCAGAGGCCCTGACGCTAGGCAAAGCTTGGCTTTTGGTCTATACCCGTGCTGGGGTGCAGCACTCAAAAAAATAACGAACGACCCGAATTATGCACATCATCACGACCACGACCGACTTGGCTGCTTTCTGCGAACGCGCTGCAAAGACGCCTTATGTCACCGTCGATACGGAATTCCTTCGAGAACGCACCTATTATTCGAAACTGTGTCTGATCCAACTGGCGTTTCGCGGCGACGGTGAAACTGATGCAGCGCTGGTCGATCCGTTGGTCGAGGGGCTGTCGCTAGAGCCACTGCTGGACCTGTTTCGCAATCCCGACGTGGTCAAAGTGTTCCACGCAGCGCGTCAGGATCTTGAGATTTTCTATATCGATCATGGAGTTATACCGCATCCTTTGTTCGACAGCCAAGTGGCCGCGATGGTTGCTGGGTTTGGCGAACAGGTCGGCTACGAGACTCTTGTGCGTAAGATTGCCAAGCAATCTCTGGATAAATCCTCGCGGTTTACAGACTGGTCGCGGCGCCCCCTGTCAGACAGTCAGAAAGCCTATGCCTTGGCGGATGTGACCCATTTACGGGTGATTTACGAATTCTTGCGCCAGAAGCTGGCGGAAACGGGTCGTGACCGCTGGGTCGAGGAAGAGATCGCGACGTTGCTGGCGCCGGAAACCTATGTGACGCGTCCAGAAGATGCATGGATGCGGGTCAAAACGCGGTCAAACGCGCCGCGCTTTTTGGCGCTGGTCAAGGAACTGGCCCGTTTCCGCGAGAGCTATGCGCAAGAGCGCAACGTGCCGCGCAGCCGGGTGTACAAAGATGATGCGCTTGTCGAATTGGCATCGACCAAACCCGGTGACATGGCCGATTTGGGCCGATCACGGCTGCTCTTGCGGGAGGCGCGCAAGGGCGAAATTGCGAACGGCATTCTGGCGGCGGTGCATCGCGCCCAAAGCATGCCCAAGGACCAACTGCCGTCACAAGACATGGCACGGCAGTCACCACAGGTGAATCCCGCGCTGGCGGACCTGTTGCGTGTTTTGCTCAAGGCCAAGACGGAAAGCTCGGGTGTGGCTTCAAAGCTGATCGCGACATCAGCCGAACTGGATGCTTTGGCATCGGGGGAGCGTAATGTGCCCGCATTGCAGGGGTGGCGACGTGAAGTGTTCGGCGATGATGCGCTACGTTTGTGCGACGGGCGCGTGGGGCTTGCCGCGAAGGGCAAGCAAGTTCAGATCATCGAACTATAGGCGTTCAGCGTCTCACGCTGCGTGCGTTGTTGGCACCTCGCACGGTAATCGTGCGTACGCCGCGCAAGTCTTGATCTGTGATCCAGAGGCCCACAGTGACCTGACGTGCACGTGGATTGGTGCTGCGCGGGCCGGGCTGCTGCAGGGCCTTTAGGTCGAATACCAGAACACCATCGGCGCTTGCGGCCTCGTCGCCCATAAGGCGCACATCAAATGGACCAATACGGCTGGCCTGACCTGTAGCGCGGATGATCGCGCCACCGGGGCGGCGTTCAACCAGAAGCTCTGTGATTTCAGCAATGGGTTGACCGGCAAATGCTTCGGGCTGGTTGTTGCGAAAGAACGAGATTCGACGGCGCGGGATCAGCGGGTTCACTTCGGCATTGGCAACATCAAGGGCTGCCGGGTCAGGTTGGCTGGACCCGAACCAGTTCAGCGGATTGAACCGCGACTCGTTAATCGTGGCGCAGCCTGTCAGCGCGACGGTTGCAAGGATCAAAAGCGTCACGGGTTTGCGCATGGTCGGTCCCTTTGCCTGTAGCCCTTTCGACGTAACCGATTGCGCAGCCGTTGAAAAGCGTCAAGCCCGGGCTGGACGTTTGGTGTATGTCTGCCTAGGTGTTCGCAGAGCACAGTCACAGACCGGGAGACCTCCATGGCGAGCGCCGCTTTTGAAGAAATTGTCGAGGATTTTGAGTTTCTGGACGATTGGGAAGACCGCTACCGCATGGTGATTGAACTGGGTAAGGCGATGGAGCCGTTGCCCGATGCGTTGAAAGTGCCGGCAACCAAGGTTGATGGCTGCGCAAGCCAGGTCTGGCTACATCCGCAAATCGACGGCGACGTAGTACACTTTGAAGGCGAGTCGGATGCAATGATCGTCAACGGGCTTATTGCGGTACTTCGCAAGCTGTATAACGGATTGCCGCCCTCTGAAGTTGTGGCGATCGACGCACGGGCCGAATTGGGCCGGCTGGGATTGAATGATCATTTGTCGGCGCAAAGATCGAATGGGCTTCGCGCAATGATCGAGCGTTTGCAAGGGTTTGCAGGCGCGTCTTGAAGTCAGGATGAACGCCTGCGGCGTGTAGGTTTGAGCGTGACATCCCTGCGGTCTGTCACGCGATTTGGGGGCGCTGCCCCAGTCCGCCCTTGGCGGCCTCCCCCGAGGTATTTTGGACCCAGAGAAGCCGGACTTAGTCGTTCCCGTTGCCGGTAAACCTTGCGGCGTCGGCTGCGGCGCGGCGGATGGCATTCGATTTGTGAACGGTTTCTTGGTATTCGGCTTCGGGATCGCTGTCATAGACCACACCGCCGCCAGCCTGAATGTAGAGCTTTTTGTCCTTCACCAGCGCGGTGCGCAGAGCGATACACATGTCCATGTCGCCCCCGGCGCTAAAATAGCCGACACCGCCGCCATATATGCCGCGCTTTTCCGGTTCCAATTCGTCAATGATTTCCATCGCGCGCACTTTGGGTGCACCGGAAACGGTGCCTGCGGGCAAACCAGCCAGTAGCGCGGACAGCGCGTCATGTTCCGGGCTTAAGTCCCCGATCACGTTGGAGACGATGTGCATGACGTGGCTGTAGCGTTCGATGATGAATTTCTCGGTCGGGCGCACGGTGCCGATTTTGGCGACACGGCCGACGTCGTTGCGGCCCAGATCGAGCAACATGAGGTGTTCGGCGCATTCCTTTGGATCATTCAGCAGATCGGCCTCGAACGCGTCATCTTCAGCGGGGGTTGCGCCCCTTGGGCGGGTGCCTGCAATGGGCCGGATAGTCACTTCGTCGCCAAAGACGCGGACGAGGATTTCGGGGCTGGCCCCGATGACCTGAAAACCGCCGAAGTTGAAATAGAACATGAAGGGCGACGGGTTCGTGCGGCGCAGCGAACGGTAAAGCGCAAAAGGCGGAAGAGGGAAATCCTGTGTCCAGCGCTGTGCCGGGACGACCTGAAAGATGTCACCTGCGCGGATGTAGTCCTTGGCCTTTTCGACCGCCTGTTTGTAACCGTCATGAGTGAAGTTTGACACAGGGGGAGCGATGTCTGCGGCATCACCCATTTCGCGGGCCTGTTGCGGCAGGGCGCGTTCAAGGTCGCGCACCGCGTCCATCACGCGTTCGGCGGCCTGAGCGTAGGCTGCACGTGCAGTGAGGCCGTCATTGACCCATGCGGGCGACACCACGGTCACTTCGCCTTTGACCCCGTCCAGAACGGCAACCACCGAGGGGCGCATCATCACCGCATCGGGCAGGCCCAAAGGATCGGGGTTTATATCGGGCAGATGCTCCACCAAACGGATCATGTCGTAGCCGAGATAGCCGAATAGTCCCGCCGCGGATTGGGGCAGGTCGGCAGGCAGGTCGATCTTTGATTCGGCAATCAATGCGCGGAGTGTGGTAAGCGGATCATCTGACTGGGTCTCGAACGCCTCGGGATCATAGCGGGCGGCGCGGTTGATGCGGCTCTGCTGTCCGTGACATTGCCAGATTACATCCGGCTTCATGCCAATGATCGAATAGCGCCCGCGTACTTCGCCGCCGGTGACACTTTCGAGCACGAATGCGTCTTTGGCTGCACCGGTAAGTTTCAGCATCAGCGACACTGGCGTGTCGAGGTCGGCGGCGAGGCGGGCATATACAACCTGGTTTTGGCCGGCCTGGTAAGCACGGGCAAAGCTGTCGAAATCTGGGGTCAGGGTGGCCATGTGATTTACTGGATGAATGCGTGAACGGCGTTGATGGCCGGTTGATTGATCTCGACCCCGGCGCGCAGCTGCACATCGGTGGCAAAGGCACGGAAGAGGTCTTCTGCGATACTGTTGGAGGCCTGATTGCGCAGCGCGGCCGCCAGCATTTCGACATCGCCATCACTGCGATCTACCGGGTTGATGCCGTCAAGACGCAGCAGGATCACGTCGCCCACACCGGCCACGGCCCGTGTGTCGTCGATGCCCATCTCAAATACGGCGGTCAGAAGATTCGGACTCAGGTCGGCGATTTGCGCGTTGCGGCCCAGCTCGGTTTCCGTTTGCGGTGCAAGCCCCAGTTCTTCGAAGGTTGCGCCGTTTGCCAGCGATGCAGCGATGTCTTCGGCTTGAACCATCAACTGGGCAGTTTGTTCGCGGGTGTCCCAGCCCTGACGGACGCGGTCGATTACATCTTCAATTGGTTGCGGAGCAGGGGGCTGGATACGGTTGAGACGCATGGCGAACACACCGCCATCGCCAAGCTGCATGACTTCGGGAAAGTCGCCTTCACCGAGGTCACCGGCAGCCTGACGGAAAGCGTCATAAGCAGCAATGTCGCCATCGGATCCGGGGAACCAGTCGATCTGGCCAAGCTGGGCTTCGGTGGTATCGGCAATTTCTTCGAGCGTCGCACCTGCTGCGAGTTCGTCGTCAATCGATTGGGCCAGCGTTTCGATCACGCGGCGGGCGCGATCGAGCGCCAGTTCGCCGCGCAGGTCGGGACGGGCGTCCTCGAACGACGTGGTTTGTTCATCAAGCACGGCATTGATGCGATATAGCGCCGGGCCGAGGTTCGAGGGAAGTGGTCCAACCACGTCGCCCGTTTCAGCTGCAAACACACCGTCGGCAGCCTCTTCTAGCGTGTCACGGGTCACGTCACCCATATCAACATCGGTCATCGCCAAGCCACGTTCAGCCACGAGGTCTTCGAAAGAAAACTCATCACCCAGCCGGTTCAGTGCCTCGGTCGCGGCGTTCTCAGTGCTGAACACAAGGCGTTCGACAAGGCGGCGTTCGGGCAGGTTGAATTCGTCAAATCGTTCGTCATAAGACGCGCGCAGGGCATCTTCATCAACCTCGACCGTGTCGACGATCATGGCGGGGGTGATCCAAGCATACGTGATGTCGCGTAGTTCGGGCAGGGTATAGTTGTCGATGTTATCGTCATAATAGGCCTGCAGATCTGCATCGGACGGTTCCGGCAGGCCGGTTTGCAGGTTCGATCCGGTCAGGCGGGCCCATGTGAAATCGCGGCTTTCGCCGGTATATGACAAGAGCGTGTCGATATAGGTGTCCGGCAGGGTGTTGCCCGCGATCAGTGCGCTTTGCAGAACGGTGCGCGCGGTGTCGTCGCGCAGCTGTTCCTCGAATTCGGATTCGGACAGGCCCTGATTGCGCAGTGCAAAGCTGTAGGCTTCGCGATTGAATCCGCCATCGGCGCTTTGGAACGAGGGCACCTGAAGTAGTTGTTCGGCGACAACCTCGTCGCCGACGGACAGGCCGATACGGGCCGCTTCGTTGTCCAATCCACGCGCCGTGATCAGCTTTGCCAAGACCTGACGATCAAGGCCCATCATCTGTGCCTCGGACATGGGGATCGCGCGGCCCGCTTGAGCGGCAAAGGCGTTGATCTCGGTCCGGAGGTTTCGCAGATACGCGTCGGTTGAGACCTCTTTGTCGCCAACCGTGGCAACGCTGCGCGCGGTGCCTGAAAGACTGGTCGCGCCGAAGCCTGCGAGGCCTATGATGAGAAGCCCCATCAGGATCCAGATGAAGGTCTTCGACAGCTTGCCTTTGCCCATGGCCATGCGGGTGTGCCCCTTGCTTGGTTGCGATTTCGTGCGATGTGTCTACGCGGCGGGGGCAGGGGTCGCAAGGGGCCAGTCTAGGCTTGCGAGACGTGTAAAGAGCGCCTCGATACCGGCACGGTCGACATTGGCGAAAGCGACACGGAATTGGCGCTGCCCGCTGGTGTCATTGGTGGGGGTGAACATGGTGCCGGGCAGGGCAAGCACTCCGATTTCTTGCACCAGTTTTGGGGCCAGGGTGGCGCTGCTTTCGGCAAACGGGTGTTCAAGATAGGCAAAATATGCGCCACAGCCCATGAGCCGCCACCCCTTGGTTTCGATCAGCGGCATGTGGTCATGGATGGCCGCGCGCCGATCTAGGATTTCATTGCGTTCGCCTGCGAGCCAATCGCCAAGGTTCTGTAACCCCCAAAGGGCTGCGCGCTGACCAAGTTGTGATGGGCAGATGGCGACAGTATCGAGAAACTTTTCGATCTCCGCCAGAAGTGTGGGCGCAGCGATGATCGCGCCGACGCGATGACCTGTGAGGCGGTAGGCCTTGGAAAAGGAGTAGAGCTGGATCAGCGTGTCGTCCCAGTTGGGATCGGCCAGCAGGCTGTGCGGCGGATTGGGGCGGCTGTCGAAATCGCGATAGGTCTCATCAACGATCAGCTTGATGCCTGTTTCGCGGGCAAGATCGCGAAAGGCGGTCAGGGTTTCAGCCGGGTATTCGACACCGCCGGGATTGTTTGGTGTGACCAGCGCGATGGCGCGGGTCTTGGGTGAGATCACGGCCCAGGCGGCTGTAACATCCGGTATCAGGTCAGCGCCTGTGGGCAGCGCAACGGCTGTCACGCCCGACATGTCGAGCCACATTTTGTGGTTGAAATACCACGGGGTCGGCAGGATGACCTCATCCCCTTCATTGCACAGGGCGGCGATGGTGGCTGCAAAAGCCTGATTGCAGCCTGAGGTAATGGCGACCTGATCGGGGCGCGCCATGCCGTGGTAATGCTTTGACCATTGTGCGGCCAGTTCCTCACGCAGAGCTGGCAGGCCCAGAACTGGCCCGTAGAGATGTGTCTCGGGCAGCTCCAACGCCTCGGCCATCGCCGCGCGCAAGGGCGCGGGCGGCGGTTCGACCGGGGCAGCCTGACTCACGTTGATCAGGGGCTGGTTGTCCGGGAATGTCACACCTTGGAGCCAACGACGGGCCTCCATCACTGGAGGCGCATATGTGGTTTGAGTGCGAGAGGTCATACCGGTTGATCCCGTTGAGCGCCTGCGGCGCGCTGTATTATTGGATTTCTGGGGCGCTGCCCTTCAGCTTGTGGCCTCATCCCGAGGGTTTCGGAGTCTAAAGCAGCGTGGTTAGTCTTTGCCGCGGTAAGGTTCGACATATTGCAGAGCCATGTCCCATGGAAAGAAGATCCATGTGTCTTGGCTGACTTCTGTGATGAAGGTGTTCACTTGCGGACGGCCCATTGGTTTGGCGTAAACTGTGGCGATGTGCGCTTTGGGCATGTGTTTGCGGACCACTTCAAGCGTTTTGCCGGTGTCAACCAGATCATCCACCACCAACACGCCGGTGCCATCACCTACCACGTCCATATCGGGGGATTTAATCACCTTGGGTTCGGCTTGGGTTTGGTGGTTGTAGCTTTTGACGCTGATTGTATCGACCATGCGGATGTCGAGCTCGCGGGCCACGATCATCGCGGGGGCCATGCCGCCACGGGTAATGGCGACCACGGCGCGCCAGCCACCTTCGTCTGGGCCTTCACCTTGGAGCCGCCATGCAAGCGCACGGGCGTCACGGTGCAGTTGGTCCCAGCTGACATGGAAGCCTTTTTCGTGGGGCAAGCGGTCGGTCATTGTAGGCTCCTTTTTTGGATCAGCGGCCGAACAGCAGGCGCAGGCCAAGCGCACCAAGGATCAGTGCAGCGGCGCGGTCGATGATGGGTTTCAGCCGCAGATATCCGGCGCGGGCAGGGCCGCTGGACAGGCAGGCAGCGAAGAGTGTGTAGACGATGAGTTCGACGGCAAAGTGATTGGCGACGATCAGCGCTTTGGCGGCGAGGCTCAAGTCAGGCGGAAAGATCACCACGAGGACTGCGCTAGCAAAGAACACCGATTTCGGATTGGCGAGGTTGACCAGCAGCCCGCCAAAGAACGCTTTCGCGCCAGGATGCGCGCTGTCCGAAACGGGGCTATGGGCGCTGCGCCAAAGTTGGGCGGCGACCCACAACAGATACAAGGCACCTGCGGTTTTCAACGCGATATACGCCCAAGGCACCAGCGCAAAGACAGCGTTAAGACCAAGGAGGGCTGCACCCGTCCAGAGGGCGGCCATCAGGCCAAGGCCCGCACCTGTGGCGACACCGGCCCAGAACCCGCCCGCAACCGACTGGCGCAGCGCATAGAGCAGTGCCGGGCCAGGCGCCGCCATGGCGGCCAGCAGCGTGAGGTTGAACGCGAGGGCCTGCGCCGTGGTCATGTGTTACTCTTTGCTCATGTCCGGTGCGTCCACCGCTTTCATGCCGACAACGTGATAGCCCGCATCGACGTGATGTGTTTCGCCAGTCACGCCCGAGCCGAGGTCGGACAGCAGGTAAAGCGCGGACTTGCCCACATCGTCGATGGTCACATTGCGGCGGAGAGGTGAGTTATATTCGTTCCACTTCATAATGTAGCGGAAATCGCCAATGCCGGAGGCGGCCAACGTTTTGATCGGCCCCGCCGAGATCGCGTTCACCCGGATACCATCTTTGCCAAGGTCTTCGGCCAGATAGCGCACAGAGGATTCAAGCGCCGCCTTGGCTACACCCATGACATTGTAGTGCGGCATGATCCGTTCGGCGCCGTAATACGTCATGGTCAGAGCAGAACCACCATTGGTCATTATCTTTTCGGCGCGCTGCATCACAGAGGTGAAAGAATAAACCGAGATGTCCATCGTCATCATGAAATTGTCGCGGCTGGTGTCGACATAACGCCCGCGTAGTTCTGACTTGTCGGAAAACCCGATGGCATGCACGACAAAGTCGAGGTTGTCCCAGTGCGTCTTCAGGCCATCAAAAAGCGAATCAATCGACGCCTCGTCGCTGACGTCACAGGGCAAAACGATGTTCGAGCCAAGCTGTGCGGCGAGCGGGTCAACACGTTTTTTTAGCGCATCCCCCTGATACGAGAAGGCCAGCTGTGCGCCCGCGTCGCCGAGTGCCCGGGCGATGCCCCAAGCGATGGATTTGTCATTGGCGAGACCCATGATAAGCCCGCGCTTTCCCGCCATAATTTCGCTTTTCATGGTCCCAAGCCTTCTTTTGTTCGGTTTGCACATCGTTTAGGGGATGCATGCGTGCCCGGCAAGGCTGTGATTGGCGCTCTTCCGCTGATTGTAAAAAGTGACACGACGTAGTTGTGGACATTGGCGCCGGTTCTCTTATAGGGCGCTGTTTCACGTAGGAGGGTACGATGAGTGATCGCACTGGGATCTTTGCGGGCGACGACCCGTTCGTCATAGCCCGCGCTTGGCTTTCCGAAGCCGAAGGCGCGGAGATCAATGACCCGAACGCCATCGCGTTATCGACGGTGGATGCTAATGGCATGCCCAATGTTCGTATGGTCCTGCTGAAAGAAATCGAAGACGACGCGTTCGTCTTTTACACGAATTACGACAGTCGAAAGGGT
>NZ_CBFHLV010000030.1:0-34209 GCF_965656765.1 Marivita sp.
CCTCGGGCGCCCGCAGATCGTCGGCTAACGCCGCACCGAGGGCTTTTTCAAAGCCTTGTTCGACTTGCAAACGGTCTAGAATTTGGCCGCCTTCGGCTGTATCCCGATCAAGCAGGCGGGCTAAAGCGGTGGTCTCCGCGCTCAACGCACTCATTTCGCCCTCAGCTTCCGAGCGTTCTGCCCGGGCATCTGCCTCTCGTGATTGAGTTTCGGCTCGGGCCGCTTCCGCTTCGGTCAGCACTTGGTCGGCACGTTCGGCCAGGTCGCGCGCAGCCGTTTGTTCGGTATCTGCAATGACCGCTGTTTCCTTTGCGTCGGTCAACGCCTGTTTGGCAGCAACCATCGCATCGCGTGCACGGGTGGTGTCGGCTTCATTTCGATCCAGCGTTTTTTGGCTGTCCGACAAAAGGCGATGGGCTGATTGGTGGCGAGCGGCCAAACGGGCCACGTCTTCGGTTTTCTGGCTCAAGTCTGCTTCGCGCGCTTGCAGTACCGCCCCGGCCTCGCGTGCGGCTTCGATGGCCGCCGCTAGCTTGTCGTCGTGCCCTTCAGTCGCCTTGGCCAGTTCCCGTGCTTCCCATTCAAGCTGTTGGATGGTTTCGCCCGCGTCGCGGTTCAAACCACTTTCTCGCTCCATATCCTTGGACATTTGGTCGATGCGGCGGGTCAAGGTTTGAATAGACTCTTCGGCGCGGCGTTCCTGTTCGGACAGTGTGTCCCGCTGAAGCGTCAGTCGCTGCACAATGGCGGCAGCAATGGCAGCCTCTTCGCGCAACGGGGGCAGTGTGGCGTCAGCATGTTCTCTGGCTTTGGTCGCCTCACGCGCGGTTGTTTCCGCCTTTGCGGCATCGGTTGTACGTTCGCGCAGTTGTGCGTCGGCCTCTGCGCGGGCGACATCAGCGTCCTTCCAGCGACGATAAAGCAATAGTCCTTCGGCATGTCGCAGGTCTTCGCCGATGGCCCGGTAGCGGGCGGCTTGACGTGCCTGCCGCGCCAGTTGGGAAAGTTGCGCGGCCAGCTGTTCTATCACGTCATCGACCCGCAACAGGTTCGCTTCGGTGTTCTTAAGCTTTAGCTCGGCCTCGTGGCGACGCTGATAAAGGCCTGAGATGCCGGCCGCCTCTTCAAGGATGCGGCGACGGTTCTTTGGTTTGGCATTGATCAATTCACTGATCTGTCCCTGTCGCACCAACGCAGGGGAATGCGATCCGGTGGATGCATCGGCAAACAGCATCTGGACATCCCGGGCGCGCACGTCTTTGCCGTTGGCCTTGTAGGCGCTGCCCACGTCGCGGGTGATGCGGCGTACGATGTCGAGCTGGTCTTGATCGTTGAACCCTGCCGGCGCCAACCTGTCAGAATTGTCGATCTGGATCGAAACTTCGGCAAAGTTGCGGGCAGGGCGGGTGGCGGCCCCGGCAAAGATCACATCTTCCATGCCGCCACCGCGCATTGCGGTTGGGCGGTTTTCGCCCATTACCCAACGCAACGCCTCGAGCAGGTTTGATTTTCCACATCCGTTCGGCCCCACAACGCCAGTCAGGCCATCGGCGATAACTAGGTCGGTTGGGTCAACGAAGCTTTTGAAGCCCGTCAGACGGAGTTTGGAAAAACGCACTTTGCAAGCCTGCCTGATTCCTGTGTTGGGGGGCAGTGTGTCGCGGGCGTTGCGCCTGAGTCAACGGTTTGGTTCCGCATGTGGTTGCCATGGGGGCTTTATCCACAAGATATTGGGTTGAGGGCTGGGGGCTGGTTCCACAAAGTGACTGTATTTGACGTTTGAACTTCTAAGAGATCTTTACATTCCAAAAATAGAATGTAAATATATTCGGAAATTGGAATACAAGGAGACTCGCCGTGGACCGTTCCGCCACCAGACCCGCAGATAGCTATTCGCCGATATACTTCCTTGCTTCGCTTGGGGCCGGAGGGATCGCAGTGACGTTTTTCATGTTCCTGATGTTCTGGGTGCCGCACCCGAACCAACCTGTTCCGGTGTTTGAAGACATCGCAGCCGCCTTTGCAAATGGCAGTTTGCAGTTGCAAACTGGCATTGCGGTTGCCCTAACTGGGATTGCCGTCTTTGCGTTTCTCAACATCAAATCGCTGATCTGGAATCTGCAGTCGTTTTCGACTTTCAAGAAAACCGATGCTTATACGAAACTGCGTGCCACCAACGCCGAAGCTACGTTGCTGGCGATGCCACTGGCGCTTGCCATGAGTGTAAACGCCATGTTCATCGTTGGACTGGTTTTTGTCCCGCAGCTTTGGAGCGTGGTTGAATATCTGTTCCCACTTGCCTTGATCGCATTTGCGGCGATTGGTGTGCTGGCTTTTCGCATGATGGGGGCGTTCCTGGGCCGTGTTCTTTCCAAAGGCGGGGTCTTTGATGTTACGGCGCATAACTCGTTCGCCCAACTGCTGCCGGCATTCAGTATCGCAATGATCGGTGTCGGATTTGCAGCCCCTGCGGCCATGAGCACATCGGCCACCACTGTTGGCGTCGCACTGATGCTTTCTACCTTCTTTGGGGTGGCAGCAATCCTCTACACCGTAATCGCAGCGACGACTGCGTTCGCGTCGATGCTGCAGCATGGCACCGCGCGCGAATCTGGTCCAACGCTGATGATCATCGTGCCGATCATGACTGTTCTGGGAATTCTGTTCCTCCGTCAAAGCCACGGTCTGCATGTTGCATTCGAAACGCACGCTCAACCAGGTGAGACGATGATCTTTCTTGCGCGGCTTTTGTCGGTTCAGGTTGTGTTCCTGATGTTGGGCGCGGTTGTCATGATGCGTCAGGGCTATTTCAGCGATTATGTCGTGGGCACCCAAACATCGCCCGGGTCCTATGCACTGGTCTGCCCGGCAGTGGCGTTGTCAGTGATGCTGCACTTCTTCGTAAACAAGGGGCTGGTCGGTGCCGGTGCGATCGACAAATTCGGTATCGCTTATTGGGGGATCACCGGACTCGCTATCGCGGCACAGATTGTTGCTATCGCGTTGGTGCTGCGACTGAACCGCCAGCATTTCTCAAGCCGCCTCACAGAAACGGTTGCAGTGCCTGCGGAATGATCGCGCGTTGGATCAATTAATCGACTAAGGCAAAGCCCGGATCAGATGGTCCGGGCTTTCCAATTACGAACAAAGACTTTGTGGCAAAGTTTCATGTTTCCGCAGGTGCCCAGCCGCACATCATTTCCGGCTAAGCCAGAGTTTGCGTGCGGCCCATGCCGCGGTGCCGCCAAAAAACAGCCCGGCGATCCCGACTACTTCAACCAGCGCGGCTGAGTTGGAGATACCCCGAACCATCACAGCAACGACAAGCAAGGCGAGCCCGGCAAGGCTGAACAGCAGACGAAACCAAAGTTCGTTTCGCGTGGGCTCTGTCATTTAGAACGTAACGGTTACGCCAGGCAGGTTTAGCGCCTTGATCAAGTCGCGCAATTCCTGCCGTGCTGCGATGTTCGAGATATTGAGCTGTTTGACACCCATGTCCTTGAGATCAAGCAGCGTCATACCACGCGGGAAAAGTTCGCGGAAAATCACGCGTTCATTGAAACCAGGTGCCACGCGAAAGCCAATACGTTTTGAAAGGCGGTCTAAGGCCTTTTCCATCTTGGCCTTGTTGACCATCTGCTGCGCGCCAAGACGGTTGCGCAAGACTACCCAGTCGATAGGCGGAAGGCCGGCTTGCGCACGTAGTTGACGGGCGTTCCAGACCATTTCGGAATAAACCGACGGACCTTCAATCTTTTCACCATTGGAATCGGTATGAGCCAGCAGATCGAAATCGACAAAACTGTCGTTGAGCGGTGTGATCAGCGTATCGGCCAGCGAATGCGCAACCTGACTCAAACGGGTGTGTGATCCGGGGCAGTCGATCAGGATGAAATCGCTGCCGGGTTCGAGTTCGGCAACTGCGGCCGAAAGACGGTGATCATAGATATTTTCGCCTGCTTGCAGGCTGTCGGGGTCAATCTCAGGAAGTTCCAGATAGCGCGGGGTCGGCAATTCAAGGCCGGTACTCTCCAGCTCTTTCATGCGGTTGGTGACATAGCGGCCCATCGTCTTTTGACGAAGATCGAGGTCCAACGTCCCAATCTTGTGACCCATGCGTGCAAGGGCTGTCGCAACGTGCATCGACACGGTGGATTTGCCCGCACCGCCCTTTTCGTTTCCGACAACAATGATGTGTGCCATGCGTCTGCTCTCAAGTGCTTTGGCCAAGCTATGCGCATAGATGCGGCGGGTTGCAACGTGAGAAGCGGGATTGCGGAAAATCCGTTGGGGAACGGTGCAGGGGCGACTCACATTTTATAAGATGCCAGTCGCCCCCCAAACCAAACCCAATGCCATTACCAGCGTGGTCAAAATCGCGGAATAACCCGCGAGCTTCCAAGGGCAGAATGGGCGTTCGCCAAAAGTGCGGCCGTCTATTCCAGAGACAACGACCTTCTTGGGTTTGTCGCGATAGCTGTAGTGCAAAATCCAAACCGGGAGCAGGATACGCCGGTAGTGGATACCAGTTGTATCAGTTCGGTACCTGTCTACTTGAGTGTTCCGCTTACCAACGCGTTTCCTGATCTTGTTGCGGATCAAGAGATCCTTGTCTTGCGCATTGAGCCGCAGCCCTTTGCGTACTGGCATGGTGTGCCGTTCTGCTGCAAATCCGGCGAGGTATCCCGCACGGTACGGACGTAGGTATTCAGGGCGGAAATCATGCAGAATACCATCGCGGATGAGGGGCGTGACATGGTCTGACGCAGGCACCAAAAGGTCGTCGAAATAAACATCCATCTTTCCAGACACGTGATGCCTGCGTCGGTTGTCGCCAGAGCCAGTCGTATAAGACGCCCAATACTCGATCGCTTCTCGGGAGTCGAATGTCCAAAACGGGGCGTAAATGTTGGCAACGCGCCCCTCTGCGGCAAAGCTAGCCAGATCGTTCGGCGCAGCAAAGCGGCGGCTGACCCAGTCAGTAATGCGATTTGTGGCGTATTTTTGGTCAACCCTGAAGGGCACCAGCGCCATGGTTGCATAAGCCTTATCTTCGATCCCTAACACGACTGATCCGTTGCAGTAGGGACAGTTCTCGGACAGTGCAGGGCCGGTAAAGATCACCCCGCCGCCGCAGGTCTCACATTGGTGGACTTGGTCACCTTGCAGGCCCGGCGGTTCAGCCATCGGCGCGTTTGGATTGAACGGAAACTCTGTGGCGGCCTTGTGATCGTCATCTGTTGCCAAGGGCCAGAGCGACCCACAACTCTTGCACAGTAGGTCCTGTTGTGCAGGATCAAAGGCGCATTGTCCGCCGCAGCTTTGGCATTGGATTTCCGACTGGTGGACTGCGTTTATCTGCATCAATCCGACCCCAGTGCTGCCATGATTTCCAGCAGGATCCGTAATCTGAGCCAAGATCTGTCCAGCGCGCCCTCAAGGTCGCCGCTGACATGCCAGTCTCCTATAATGGTGGCCAGAAACCATGTGACAAGCAGCCAAAACACAACCAGCGTCCAACCAGAGATCGACCTTATCCAGCCCGCGGATCCCTGCTTCAACTCATGTTTTGCTTCGTAGATGGTGATGATCTTCACCACATTCACCATCCCGATGGCGGTTGAGGCGGCGAACAGAAGAACAGCAGCGATTAACGGCGACACATCCAACGCGGTTTTCCTTCCATCAGGTTCGAATGAGCGTTCATTACAGCCTAGAGAAGGGAACAACGGGTCGGAAGGATAGACTTGCTAAGTCGGGTCTATGAAAGGTGTTGCAAAAACGAAAAAAGCCGCCCTTTGACGGGCGGCTTTGGCATGTTCGACAGGCATTGGCTTAGAAGCCCAGGCCTTCGTACTTTTTCTTGAACTTGGAAACGCGACCGCCAGCATCCAACAGACGCGAGCTACCGCCGGTCCAAGCTGGGTGTACTGTCGGGTCAATGTCGAGCGACAGCGTGTCGCCTTCTTTGCCCCAGCAGGAGCGCATTTCAAGCATCGTACCATCGGTCATCTTGACGTTGATGGTGTGGTATTCGGGATGGATATCTTTTTTCATCTCGGCAATCCTTACGCGTCTGCGCCCTTGAGGGGCTTGTAAGTGGTGTCTTCCGCGATACGGGCAGATTTGCCGCGACGCGAGCGGAGGTAGTACAGCTTGGCGCGACGAACGCGGCCACGACGAACAACCTCGATGCTGTCGATGTTGGTCGAATAAAGCGGGAATACACGTTCCACGCCTTCACCGAACGAAATCTTGCGAACTGTGAACGAACCGGCAATACCAGCACCCTGCCGGCGGCTGATGCAGACGCCTTCGTAGTTCTGGACACGGGTACGGGTGCCTTCTGTCACTTTGTAGCCGACACGGATTGTGTCGCCGGCTTTGAAATCGGGAATTGTCTTCCCAAGGGCGGCGATTTGTTCCGCCTCCAACTGAGCGATCAAGTCCATCGCTTCTCTCCTAAATGCTTGCGGTTGCTCCGCAAAGGTGTGCGCGTCCTCAGAGCTCTTGGTCTTCGTCCGGGTCCGCCTTTTCCAAGTATCGGGGCGCCCGCCAGAGTTCAGGTCGTCATTGTCTTTTCATATCCGGAATGGGTGCAGTTCGGCCAAGTGCGAAGAACACACGGAATCACCGCACCGGGCTTACACCCGGAACATGCGCCGTAAACCAGAAGCCGCTCGGCAAATCAAGGGTCGTTTGCTGCTCTGTGTTACGTTCGCCGACACGGTGTGAGCGGCGCGCATGTTGGCTCAGGTGAACTGCATCGTCACCGGTTTTCATTCGCTTTGGTTGCGCTTGGCCTCGAATGCCGCCCAAAGATCGGTGCGCCTTTCGCGGGTCAGCGCCTCGGACTGTGCTTTTCGCCATTTGGCGATTTCGCCGTGATGCCCTGACATTAAAACCGGAGGGATCGCCATGCCACGCCAATCTGCGGGACGAGTGTATTGCGGATGCTCTAGCAGACCGTCGGAAAAGCTCTCGTCTTCGGTCGAGGCTTCATTCCCCAGCACCCCTGGTAACAGACGCACGGTGGCATCAATAAGCGCTTGCGCTGCGATCTCGCCTCCGGTCAGGACAAAGTCGCCAAGGCTCACCTCGATGATGCGGTAATGGTCGATGACCCGCTGGTCGAGCCCTTCAAAGCGCCCACAGATCAGGCTGGCACCGGGGCCTTTGGCAAGGCTTTGCGCCATCGATTGAGTCAATGGACGACCGCGCGGGCTGAGATAGATCAACGGCGCGGCTGCTGGTATCCGCTTGCGAGCATGATCAATGGCAGAGGCCATAATGTCAGGCCTAAGCACCATGCCTGCACCACCTCCGGCCGGAGTGTCGTCGACATTGCGGTGCTTGCCTTCACCGAATTGGCGAAGCGCGATGGTTTCAAGCTGCCACAACCCGTCTTTCAGGGCGCGCCCAGTGAGGGATTGACCCAGTAGGCCGGGAAATGCATCGGGTAGCAACGTGATCACTTGTGCTTTCCAAACCCGTTCGAGGTCTGGAGACTGTTCCATCAACTCGCGCGGCTGGAGCGTGGGGCGAATTGCCTTGCGACCATGCGATTTTTGCGGTGGTGTCTTGGGGTCGTCCATCGGTACTGCCTTTCGGTGACGACGATGGCTTATTCTCTTGTGGCTAGAATTGCTACAGGTCAGGCAGCGGAGACCGGTTCAGCCGTAGCAGAGACCGGTGCAGCCAGAGTGTCACGCATTGTCAGCATCGCATTCGGCGCAGCAAAGTATTGCGACAGTACACCAGCTTCGGCAGGTGTTGCACGCAGCAGACGTTCTACCAGCCAAAGCTCGCGCGCTTGATCGTCGGTCAGCCGCACAACATCTGTTACATCCCAGCGCGCCATGATCTGGGCCAGAACCATCGTGACCTGTTCGTCTTCCGTGACAAAGCCGGGAGCCGATTGATCCGGCAACATCAACGTGGTCAGCGTGGCCCTGATAAAGATGGGGTCAGGTGCTGTATCGCGCAGATTGTTGAACGCGGACGCCATCAAGAGCGACGCATATCCTTGCTTTTTCTGGGTCGACTCGTGGGCATTTGGGATGATCTGTGGGAAGATCGCGACAGTGGCAGCCGCAACGCTGACTGCACCGAAGAGGCCCAGCACCATAAATGCCATCGACACGGCGAATTCTTGCAACGTAATCGTGACCACACCCGGTGAGAGTGCAGCCATGGTCAACAATAGACGTCTTTTCACACGATCCACTAGCACCAGTCCCCAAACTAACTGGATTGGCCTAGCAATCAGGAATGGCAAATTGTTGCCACAAATGCGGCGCGTATGTGGCAATTTCAGTAGGGATACGCATTTGCCTGTTACGGCTCTAGGCGCCTTGCCATCTTGCGCACCATCCGCTTTGCTTCTTGTACGTCCTTTTCGGGCAGAGCGCTTTGATTGAGAGCCAGAAAGACGGCGTCGATTCCAAGATCGGGTTGCACGTTTTCCGGTGGCAAGACCTGCAATGTCGATTGGTCGAGGTCGTTCAATTCAAGTAACGCGAGAAGCGGATCAAGCGGTCCAAGCGGCAGGGTAGACGAGTCTTCTAACTGGTAGGATGTTACTCTTGCCGGTGTGACATCTGTCGCCACCTCTTCGAGGATATCCTCAAGCGACCGTGCCTCATCAAATCGCCCGATATAGCTCTGAAAATCGTCTGTCAGTCGCGTGCTGCGCAGATTTTGCCACCATGTGCTGCGCAGCCATGTGTTTCGGTCGCGGGTCGAAAAGAAAAACGTCAGGTCGGTCGCGTCGCCGAACCGCAGAAACGCGGCGTCTGCCAGACATTTCATGACCAGACCCGCACTGTCGTAACACTCAAGTCCATGCCGACCTGGCATATGGCCAGACAGATCTTCCGACGACATCAGGATTGGGCGGGGATCAGCGGAATCAAGTCCTTTGAAAAAAGCGATAGCTGCCTTGGCGACCATCGCCAGCGTCTTCTCTTTTGGATCGATGGAAAACGCGCGTGCCTTGGCGGTCAGGTCTTCGAACGCATCTTTGAGAAAAACCTGCAGATGTGGATCAAGCAATGCCGCGTTCTCGCGCAACATGGACTGGACGCTTGTCGTCCCGGTTTTGTGAAAGCCTGCGTGAATGACGATCTGCGTCGTCACGAAAAAAGCCCCTCTGGCGGGTCGGCAACGATGCGGCCTTGGCCAAGATCGACCGTCGGCACGATAGCTTTAGTGAAAGGCAGCAGCACGGTTTGCTTTTGCCCCGGCGCGCTGAGTTCCAATAAGTCGTCGGCGCCATTGTTGATCACGGCCATCACCTTGCCCAGATGCGTCCCGCCAGTATCCGTCACCTCAAGACCGATCAGGTCAGCGTGGTAAAACTCATCATCCGGCAGCGATGGCAACCTGTCACGTGGCACATAAAGCTGTGTTCCACGCAGGGCGTCTGCATCTTCCTTGTTCGATATTCCGGATAGGCGGGCGGCGAGACCGTTTTTGATTTGGCGGGTGATCTTGATCGTAAAACTCTGCGCGCCGTCTTCGGTCTCCAAAGGCGCATAATTGGCCAGATCTTCGGGGATCGCGGTAAAACTCTTGAGGCGCACTTCCCCTCTGACCCCAAAGGCCCCGGCAATCGCTCCGACACAGACTTTTTCACTCACCGTTCATACTCCCGGTCGCTTTGAACGACTGGATAGACCAGACCGGTGTGCAGAGGCAATCGCTCGAAAGACGTTCAGCCGCCGATGCTGAATACGCGGGTCACGCCAAAGCGGATCCCCCACTGTTCGTCAGAGCCTTGTTCGACGATCGGGCTGTCAGCCGCATCGTCCGTGAATTTTTCCCACGTGACCGCACCTTCGAGGCCCCAGACATCGTTGATCTGGTATCTCGCACCGAACTCAATACCTGCAGATACCATTCCCCCCTCGGGGTCATAGGCTGGCAGGGCGACGCTTGCTTCGTTTGCGGTAATGCCGAAATACGTATCGTTATAGGTGTCGTTTCCAAAGAACAGCCGCGGTCCCAGTGATAAACGTAGGCGATCGGTCGGGCGCAGAATGGCATCTGCACCAACCTCACCAACCCAGCCTTCATGTCCGCCAAAGCCGCGACGCACTTCACCGAAAGCGGCAAAATATTCGGTGCCATACCGCATTGACGCGCCCAACTCGACGGTTGCGTCAATGTCTTCAACACCGGGCAGTTCGTCAAAATCGTCTGTTTTGCGCTCTTGGATGAACCGGAACGACCCGCCAAAGGTCAGGCCCATGCTGTCAGCCCAAGGGTCAGGGTTGCCAAAGCTGCGGCCATTGCGAAGCGCGAGGTAGTTGAAGCTGAACCCCAAGTCCGGTCCGGCGCTGTATTCGTCTGAGCCAAAGTATTCGGGTGCAGATGCCACGCCGCCTCGCAAGGTGAAGACAAGCTGCGGGCGCGGTGCGACGGTCACAGGTGCCGGGGACATCACACCAGATTTGGTTTCAGTTTGTTCGGGGCCCGCAGCATAAGCCGGAATTGCAAGAGCAAGGGCAAGGCTTGTGACGGTGGCGAGGCGCGTGATCATGATATCCGGATCCTGAGATGAGTATGACGGTCACCGATTGACATGGCGCGACACGGTCACCGGGTCAAGCTTTCCGGTCAGATCAGGGCATTGCGCCCAAAGGCAAAGGCAACCCTAGGGCTGCATTGTGACAAAATTCAAACATTGGAAATAAGGCCGCTGTGTCGGCACATCAAAGGGTGCAGATGACCGGGTGGGCCGGTCATCTGCGAAGGCATTTCGCGCTTATTCCGCGGTTGCCTCTTCTGCGGCTGATGCAGCGGCGGCTTCCGCAGCGTCTGCTGCTTTTGCGGCCTTCGCTTCGGCGCGGTCTGTTGCCGCTTTGCCCGGAACGGCTTTCTTAGGGTTGTTGCGTGTTTTCTTCTCAACGACGCCAGCGGCTTCAAGGAAGCGCGACACGCGGTCTGTGGTCTGGGCGCCTTGACCGATCCAGTATTGGATGCGTTCAACGTCCATTTTCACGCGCTCTTCACTGTCTTTCGGCAGAAGCGGGTTATAGGTGCCCAGCTTTTCGATAAAGCGACCATCGCGGGGCATGCGGCTGTCGGCAGCAACGATGCGATAGAAGGGGCGCTTTTTGGAACCGCCACGGGCGAGACGAATTTTGATAGCCATTTGGTTTTCTCCTAGGTGTTTGTTTGGACAGGCAGGGCCGTCACGATTGCTTTTGTTTGTGGTGTTGGATGACTTCCTGAATGATGAAATTCAGGAATTTCTTGGCGAACTCAGGGTCAAGGTCTGCCTGAGCCGCAAGCTCTTCGAGCCGCGCGATCTGTTTTTCTTCGCGCGCGGGGTCTGAGGGCGGGAGGTCGTGCTGAGCTTTGAGCTCCCCCACGGCCTGTGTGTGTTTGAAGCGCTCGGCCAAAGTAAACACGAGGATCGCGTCCAGCCGGTCGATGCTTTCGCGATGCCCCTTGAGCAGCTCGGCGGCACGGGTCACGGTATCAATGGTCATATCAGTCAATGGCCCAGCCTTTCGGTTTGAACAGAGGGTCTTGGTAATGCGCGATTTCCATGTCGATGCCGTGGGCCAACTGACCGCGCAGCGCGTCAGGGCTTGGGTGGCGATAGACAACATCACTACCGTCAACGGTGGGGGCGTCATGGTCTTTCTTCGCCCCCAAACGCTCGGCCAGTCGAATGCTGTCGAGGTTCTTGGGGTCAAGGTAGCTAACGGCTGTTTCCCAACCTTGGTCATCATAGAAATAGCGACGAACACGATGCGTCGCTTCAAGAGCGTAGCCCTTTCCAGCACGATCCGGCCAGATGATCCACGCGATTTCGCGTTCAGGCCATTTCGCAGGCGACCATCCACCGGCCATTCCAACGGTTTCGTCGGTGTCCTTGAGGTGTACCATCCACATACCAAAGCCGCGGATTTCCCAATGGCCAATCTCGGCGGCGTATAGCATCCACGCCTCATACGCGTTGAGTGGCCCGCCCATAAATCGTGAGCGATAGGAGGCAAAAGTCGCTTTGAAGTCAGGGTAATCCTCGGCCTTGGGGCTGCGCAATTGCAGCCGTTTGGTTTCGAGAACCGGGATGTCGCGATGTCCCATTACGCGGCCTCCATGTCGGTGTGGCGATATACGCATGCGGTCTTGTCGCGCAGGGTGATGTCGTCTTGGCGCACCGCACCCATACGCCGTGCCAAAGCTTGGCTCCGCATGTTGTCGGGCGCGATGTAGCTGGGCAGGCTTTGCAAGCCGAGATGCCGTGCCGCCCCATCGCGCGCCGCGCATGCGGCCTCATAGGCAATGCCCCTGCCTTCGTATTCGGCAATGATACCGTAGCCCAGTTCGGGTTCAGGCCAATCGAACGGATGGAAGATGCCGGTGAAGCCGACATAGGTGTCGTCCTCGCGAAGCGCGATGTGCCAAAGGCCATGGCCACGCAGATGCCACTGTCCGACATTCTTTAACAGCACGCCCCACACCTCATTGCGGTCCAGCAACCCACCATTGAAGCGGCTGCGCGGATCCTGAAAATATGTGCAGAGGGGCTCGAAATCGTCGAGTTTCGGGGCGCGCAGAACCAGACGGTCTGTTTCAATGGTCGGAACTGAAACACTCATGCCAATGCCTCCGGTCCCGGATGGCGGTAAAGCATGTCTTTACCCATATTCGGGTTCAGATAGGTCCGCTCGTAGGTTGCGCCCATGCGTTCAGCAAGACGAATGGAGCGCGTATTGCCCGGCACGATGTTCGAGGTCAGCGTGGTAAAGCCGAGGTCGTCATAGGCCCATTGGCGGGCTCGGCTGGCTGCTTCAAATGCCACGCCTTTGCCCTCAAAGCCATCAAACACGACCCAACCCACTTCGGGTTCAGGCCAGCCTTCGGGGTTCCAGATACCACTGATACCGGCAGGTTTACCGGTCGCTTTGTCTTGGATCGTGAAGTAGCCGTAACCGTGCCAGTGCCAGTGGCCCACGTTCAACGCAAACCAGCGCCATGAGTCCGAGCGGTTCGTGTAGCCGCCAAAGCCGGCTGTGCGCGTTTCGTCCATCAGAAACGCAATCATTGCGTCCGCGTCCGCCTTCTCGGGGCCGCGAAGGATGAGGCGTTCGGTCTCCAGTGTTGGGGCGTTGGTCAGGCTCATGCATAAGCCTCTGGGTTGCCATCACTGTCGGGGCTGTGGCGGTAGACAACTGTGTCGGTTGGCGTATCGCCATCGGGAAGCGACGCGTGAGCGTCGGGCACCGCATCCAAACGTTCGGCCAGGGCGATCGAGCGCGAATTTTTTGGGTCAATATAGCTGACCAATGTCGGATAGCTCTGCTCCCATGCCCACGCCAAGACGGACAGTGCAGCCTCGGTCGCGTAACCTTTGCCCTCTGCGGTTTCCAACAGCGTCCAACCGATCTCGCGTTCTGGAAAATGCGGAGGCTTCATGATGCCGATCTGGCCAAGGAATGTGCCGTCCTGCGTTTCAATGCCCCACGATCCGTGTCCCATCAGATCCCACATAGCAATTTCCGACGCGATCCAGCGCCACGCATGTTTACGTGGGATGGGGCCACCCATGTACCGGGCGCGATCCGTCTCAAACAGGTCGCAAAGCGCATCAAGGTCGCTGGCAACATGCTGCCTGAGCCGCAGACGCGGCGTGGTTATGAGGGGCGCGGTCGTCATTTACTTTTTCTTGCCAAATCCGCTTAGACCGGGTGGCAAGCCACCCATGCCGCCGCCCAGACCTGGTAATCCACCTTTGGCACCCATTGCCTTTGCCGCCTGTTCAAGCGCTTTTGGATCCATCTGGGAGGGGTCCATACCTTCGGGCATGCCGCCTTTGCCCATCATGCCTTTCATGGCTTGTTTGAGCATCCCGCCTTTGCCCATTTTGCCCATCTTCTTCATCATGTCGCCCATCTGGCGCTGCATCTTGAGAAGCTTGTTCAATTCGGACACTTCCATGCCCGCGCCTTTGGCGATCCGCTTTTTGCGGCTGGCTTGAAGAATTTGTGGATTGGCGCGTTCGCGTTTGGTCATCGACTGGATAAGCGCGATCTGCTGGCGCAACATCTTGTCGTCAATCCCTGCGCCATCCATCTGTTTTTGCATCTTTTGCGCGCCGGGCATCATGGCCAGCATGCCTTCCATGCCGCCCATCTTCATCATCTGTTCCAGCTGCATCTTCAGGTCGTTCATATTGAACTGACCCTTCTGAAAGCGCTTCATCATGCGCTCGGCCTGTTCGACCTCAAGTGTTTGTTGCGCTTTCTCAACCAGTGCAACGATGTCGCCCATGCCAAGGATACGACCAGCGATACGGTCCGGTTCGAATGTTTCGAGCGCGTCCATCTTTTCGCCGAGGCCAACAAAGCGGATCGGCTTGCCTGTCACCGCGCGCATCGACAGGGCCGCACCGCCGCGTCCATCGCCATCCATCCGGGTGAGGACTACACCAGAAATCCCGATACGCTCATCGAAATTCTCGGCGGTATGTACGGCGTCCTGACCTGTCAGGCCGTCGACAACCAGAAGCGTTTCGCGCGGGTTTGCAACATCTCGCACGGCTTCGACCTGTGCCATCAGTTCTTCGTCGATAGACAAGCGACCGGCCGTGTCGAGCATGTAGACGTCATAGCCGCCAAGGCTTGCCTGTGTCTTGGCGCGCTTGGCAATGGCAACAGGGTCTTCGCCCTTGACGATAGGCAACGTGTCGACGCCGATCTGTACACCCAGAATGGCCAACTGCTCCATCGCGGCGGGACGGTTCACGTCAAGCGATGCCATCAGTACTTTTTTGCCATCTCGCTCTTTCAAACGTTTGGCGATCTTGGCAGTTGTCGTAGTCTTACCACCACCTTGCAAACCGACCATCAGGATCGGTGCAGGCGGGTTGTCGATCTTCAGCGCGCCGGGGTCTTCGTCGCCTGTCAGAACATGCTGAAGTTCATCATGGACGATCTTGACGACCTGCTGACCGGGCGTGATCGACTTGGTGACGGCTTGCCCCGTCGCCTTTTCCTGTACGGCTTTGATAAAGTCTCTGGCAACCGGAAGCGATACGTCTGCTTCAAGAAGGGCAACGCGAACCTCGCGCAATGCGGTTTTGACGTCGTCCTCGGACAGGGCGCCTTGTTTGGTGAGCCGATCAAAGACGCCTGACAGGCGGTCGGACAGATTTTCAAACATGGGCTCTCGCCTCCTTTGCCACTGGTTTGGTCCAGATGTAAGGACCAGCGGCGCATATGCCAAACGTCAAACGCCCCCACGGGCGTAACACGCTGGTGGGGGGCGATCCCGGACACTGGTCCAAGGGACCGGAAAGTCAGGCTTCCCGGAGTTAGGCCGCGTTTAGGCCAATTGGGCGCGCAGAGTCAACCCGCGCGCCGAACGGTTCAGGCCGCGAGCGCCGCAAGCGCGGCTTCGGCTTTGGCATGCGATGCGTCGGCATCAACCATCAACTGATCTGCTGCAACGAACTGCACGTCTGTGATCCCGATAAAGCCCATGATGTGGCGCAAGTAGCCGCTGGCAAAGTCGATATCTGATCCGACCTGCGTGCCGCCAGAGGCAATTGCAATGATTGCACGTTTGCCGGTCATAAGGCCCTCTAGTCCTTTTTCGGTGTACCGAAAGGTGACCCCGGCGCGTGCGATCTGATCAATCCAGGACTTGAGCGTGGCGGGAATTCCGAAATTATAGATCGGGGTACCAATAACCAGCGTATCCGCTGTCATGATCTCGTCGATCAGCGTTTCTGACAAAGCCAGCTGATCGCGCTGGACGTCAGTGCGTTGATCCTCAGGTGTCCAGTTTGCGGTCAGCCAGTCGGCGTCGATCGCAGGGATCACCGAAGTCACATCGCGGTGGATGATCGCGTCGGGTGAAAGGCGGTCAACGATGCGTTGCGTCAGACTGCGGCTTTCTGAACCTTCGTGGCGGGCGGATGCGTCGATGCGTAGTACAGTGTGTGTCATGAGTTACCTCTGATAACGGACTTGTTTGTCTGAACCTGTTACTTATGTCTTGTCTGCGCGCACGAAATAGGTGGATATGCGCATTGTATGTGAATCAATGCACAGAGGTTCAAAATGGAACATTGGGACGAAGTCCGCACAGCGTATCAGGTGGCGCGACAGGGGACAGTCAGCGGCGCAGCCGAGGTTTTGGGTGTGCATCATGCCACGGTGATCCGGCATATCGATGCGCTTGAGGCGCGATTGGGTGTTAAATTGTTCCAACGCCATGCACGGGGGTACACCCCGACAGAGTCTGGCGAAGACCTTGCCCGCGTGGCGCAAACGACCGAAGATCAACTGCAACAACTCGTCGGCCGCATCCGTGGACGTGGCGCCGATGTGAGTGGTGAGTTGATGATCACTTCGATTGTCGAACTGTCGGATTTTCTTGTTCCAGTGTTGGCTGATTTCAAAGATAGCTATCCCGGTGTTGTCGTCCGCTACTTGACCGACGCACGGGTGTTTCGTCTGGAATATGGCGAGGCGCATGTCGCGATACGTGCGGGCTCGGTCCCTGATGAGCCGGACAATGTTGTGCAACCTCTGACAAAGCTGAAAATCGGGCTCTATGCCTCAAAGGCCTATGCGGAGAAACATGGGCTGCCCAAAGACGAAAGCGACCTGCAAGACCACGCGTATGTTGGCAATGACAACCCCGATGGTCGCGCACCATTCCAAAAATGGCTTAGCTCCAAAGTGCCGTATGACCGCGTCGTGTTCCGCGCGACTGACACCTACAGCATGATCAGCGCCGTCAAAAGCGGTGCCGGGATTGGCTTTATGCCCGTCGCGCAAGGCGCAGATGACCCAGACTTGGTCGAGGTGATGCCCGCGAAAGAGGAATGGTCCGCGCCGCTGTGGCTTGTCACGCATGTTGATCTACATCGCACGGCCAAGGTTCAGGCGTTGTTGGCGCACCTCAAAGAGGCGGTCAAAGTTTTTGACGCGGCTTATTCGTGACATGACCGAAGCACATCGCGGCCATTTGGCCATGTTGGCATTTTCTGCACTGGTGGCCGGATCGTTTTCGTTGGGCTCGATGGCGGCACCGCATATTGCGCCGGATGCGCTGAACGCGGTGCGGTTTGTCATCGCCGCGATGATACTGGGCATTGTGGTCTTTTCGACTGGTGGGCTGGAGCGATCAGCGCTGCGCGCGCCATGGCGGTATCTTGTTTTGGCGATGTTCCTCGTGGCCTATTTTGTTTTGATGTTCGAAGGGCTGAAAACTGGCGCGCCTGTATCGATGGCGGCTGTCTTTACGCTTACTCCCTTGATTGCCGCCGGGTTTGGATGGCTGTTGCTGCGACAGGTATTGAACGCCCGAATGGCACTCGCGCTGACAATAGGCGGGATTGGCGCGCTTTGGGTGATCTTTCGTGCCGACGTTTCGGCGCTGCTCGCTTTCGAGATCGGACGCGGTGAAATAATCTATTTTGTGGGATGCGTCGCCCATGCTGTCTACGCGCCTCTGGTGCCCAAGCTGAACCGTGGTGAGCGACCAGCGGTCTTTACTCTGGGTGTACTGGTGACCGGGGCAGTGCTGTTGCTTGTCTTCGGCTATCCGTCTTTAGTGGCCACAGATTGGGTGAATCTGCCTCCGGTCGTTTGGGTCACCATCGCGTACACATCTGTCTTTGCCAGTGCTCTGACATTTCTATTGCTGCAATATGCCAGCATGCGGATCCCGTCGGCCAAGGTCATGGCCTACACATATCTCACGCCTAGCTGGGTGATTTTGTGGGAAATGGCGTTGGGTCGGCCTTTACCGCCGGTGCTGATCCTTATTGGTGTTGGAATGACGATGGCAGCGCTGGTGCTATTACTCAAAGATGACAGCCAAGTACATGGGCGCATTGCATCAGAAGGGTAGGCGTTCCAACGTAAACCCTTCGGTCTGGAGCAGGGCCAGAACGCCGTCACTCCCAGGCAAATGCGCAGCGCCAAACGCAGCGACGACCACATCATTGCCTTTTGTTGCATCCAGCAAAACCGGGATCCACGCACGGTTGCGGTCAATCAGTAACTCTTGCTCCATCGTCGCAAAGATGTCCGCTGCTGCAGATGCGTTAATCGGGCTGTACCGCTGCGCTAGAACCGAGGACATGGCCCAACCTTCGGCATGAGCTTCGTCGAAATAGCTCGCGAGGAGCGTTGCAAACAGGTCTTCGCTGATCACCGGATCGACCAGCGCGGACAGCATCATGTCGATCTGGACCTCACGCGACTGACCCGCGAAGGCGCCGAAAATGGTTTCGACATCCTCAAGTGCAGCGCGCGGGATGTCGGCGGACACGGCAATCTCTTCGATCTGCGCATCCATTCCTCCTGCCGACAGGTCAGTCGTCGCGGCGCACGGTGGCACCGCCAACACCACGGAAACATACCAAGGCTGGAACCGGGCGGCCATAAACGGCGGCAGGCCACGGGCGGTCAGTGCGTCAGACATTTTTGCCCAGTCTTCCTCACTCAAGAGCTCTGGCAGGGTTGTGTCCGGCATGAGCAAAAGGGTCGGGTCCAAAGTCAGGCGTTGTTGCAGCGCTGCTTCATCCTCTGCGGTCATCTCCAGCAGCAGTAAGTCAGCGCTCTGCACCGTATCGCGCAACCGTTCCAATGGCGCATCCAAACGGGGATCGGCCAAATGCATGGTGCCAATCAGATGTAGCGTCTCATCACCTCTTGTGGCCTTCCAGTGATTTCCCTCAGGAAACGGCACGTCCTTGAGCGCTTCGTCAAGCGTGGCTTGTTCCTCTGGGCCAAGCGTTTCACGAAGGTCATTGCCTGAACATGCCGCTGCGACTGGGCCCGCTAGAGTGATAAAGCAGAGAAACGACAACAGGCGGGGGATCATCGGGTCGTCCTTTCGAGATCGTGTGAGACAAAGCTAGGGGCTGTGCTTGTCAGCGGCAAGTCAGTCGCGCATTCATAGGGTATGGAGCGTGAAGCCGATCTTTATCCGCATGTTAAAGCCTATCTCGAGGCGCAAGGCTATGTTGTCAAAGGCGAGGTGGGCGCAGCGGATATGGTTGCTGTGCGCGGTGACGAAGACCCCGTTGTTGTCGAACTCAAGCTGCGGCTTAATCTGACGCTTTATCATCAAGCGGTTGCACGGTTGCGGATGACCGACCTTGTCTATCTGGCTGTGGTCAAACCAACCGGCCGGAATGCGCGCCGGTCCTTGCGCGAAAACAAGGTGCTGTGCCGTCGTCTTGGTCTTGGGTTCTTGACCGTGAGGCATGATGGTATGGTTGAGGCGCACTGCGACCCGGGGCCGTATACGCCGCGCCGCAATGCTGCCAAGCGGACCAAGCTGTTGCGTGAATTTCACCGTCTCGAGGGTGATCCCAACAGCGGCGGTGCAACCCGCCACGGCATTGTCACGGCCTACCGGCAAGACGCTTTGCGCTGTGCGATGTATTTGGCCGAAAGCGGCGCCGAAAAAGGGGCGCTTGTTGCAAAGGCAACAGGTGTAAACAACGCCACAACGCTGATGCGGGACAATCACTACGGTTGGTTCAAGAAGGTCGAGAAGGGTGTGTATGCCCTGACACCAGAAGGGCATCAGGGCTTGATCGATTGGAGTGACAGTCTTGGCTGAGCGGTTAGTGACCCCGCCGCTCAAGTCACTCCACTGTTATTGTCGCTTGGGCGATGCTGCTTCGATCCTGTCGGATGAAATACCGCACGACATACTCTCCCGGAGTGTCCGGGACTGTGATTACGGCCGGATTGCCGCTTTTGGTGTAGGCCCAGCTTTGCCATTGCGCTGCCCCGTCTTCGCCAGCCAGACCCATACCGATATAGTCATCGGCATAATCAGGGCCATCCCATCCAATCTCTATGGTTGATCCCGGCTCTGCGGTTTCAGGGACGATCAATTGCGCCGTCACTGGGGTCACTGTTATCGGAATTTCGGCAATGGCGCTTCTGTCTTGGCGCACGAAATAGCGAATGACGTAGTCGCCCGGGCTCGCGGGGACCAACACCTCTATCGGAGACCCATCACGGGTGTATCTCCAGTTTTCCCACTGGCTGGCCCCGTCGGCACCAACGCGTCCGATGCCGATATAGTCGTCGTCATAGTCCGGTCCGGTCCAGCCGACGTCAATGGTAGACCCAACTGCTGCCTCCTGTGGAGCGACAAGGCGCGCCGAGACGTCGGTGGCGGTAAAGGCGACGCGCTCTAATGGGGTGCGACCCTGCCGCATAAAATAGATAATTTCATAGTCGCCCGGTTCGGCCGGGACTGTCAGCGTGGCAGGGGATCCTGCGGATGTGTAGGCCCAATTTTCCCACTGGCTTGCACCATCTGCGCCCAGTTTACCGATGCCGATATAGTCGTCGTTATAATCCGGGCCCGCCCAGTCAACTGTGATTTCCGACCCGGCGGGTGCCTCTGATGCCGTGCTGAGGGTCGCAGTCACAGGAGTGACCATGATTTCGGTTTCACCCAAGGGTTCTCGGCCCTCACGTTTGAAGTACCGGATCAGATGCGGGCCTTCTGTTGGTGGAACAAGCAACTCCACCGGGTTACCCGACGACGTATACGCCCAATTCTGCCACATGTTGGCCCCATCGGCTCCGACCGCGCCGATGCCGATATAGTCTTCATCGTAATCTGGCCCTTCCCAGCCGACTTGAATGCTACTTCCTGCAACAGCTGTCTCGGGTGCCAGAATGCGGGCTGTTTCCTGAGGTTCAGGAAAGACGATTTGAACGGACGCTGCGTCGCCGATGGCCACGAACTGTTTTGTCATCTCAAGTTCGAGCGCTGTGCTGTAGGCAATCGCGGTGTACGATCCCTCTGGCAACTCCACTTCCAGCGGATTGCCCTCGGTGTCGCTCAACACTGTGTCGGTGTTGCTGGTCAATTCCCAAAGGACAGGCCCGTCGACATATGTTTGCGTGCCTTCGATCACCGCAGAAAGGGTGGTCGGCACCAACGCGGGGTCCGGCTCTGGTTCGGGCGCGGCTGCCGCCACTTGGGTCAATGCTTCTGTCAATTGGTCCGCGGTGTCAGCAGTTAGAAATTGGCCACCCGTCTCATCAGCGATGCATTGCATCTGCGCCAGAGCTTCAGGATCAGCCCCGACATCGAACCCAATGACATGCGCAGTAAAGTCAATTCCCGCCTCTTCAAGCAGCTGAGCCGCGGCGCAAGGATTTGGATTGCAGGTCTCAACGCCATCACTCACCAATATGACGGTCGCTTTTTCTTCGGTATATCGCAGGGCCTCTGCAGCAGCGACGACGGCATCCGTCATGGGCGTTTTGCCCAGCGGCTTGATCTGGTTAACCGCGTTAGTGATCTGTTCCGCCGTGCCGGGGGCAGGGGGAACAACAGTTTCGATATCCGTGCATTCGCCTCGTTCGCGGTGCCCATAGACGGTCAGGCCAAGCCCTTGTTCATCAGGAAAATCTGACAAAAGGTTTCCAACCACCTCTTGCGCGATCGTAATTTTGGCGACGCCATCGACCTGTCCCCACATGGAGCCGGACCCATCCATGACGAGAACTGTGTTGGGCTGATTTTGTGCAAGGGTCATCGTCGCCAAAAAGCTGAACGACACAGCAAGTGGAAATCGCATTTCGGAATCCTCAAATCTCGTTCTTTAATGCATACAGAAAAGCATTTTGCGGACGGGCTGCCCAGTCTTGTTCGACAGTTTTCGCGAGGCATCGGAAATGTATTTTGTTTGATTTTTGTGCGAGTGGCCAAAAATTGAGCAATTATCGGGCTTGGCCATATGCCTTGGCTCGTCGATGCGTCGCTTTGCATTCCGTTTCCCGAATGGCTGCCGCAGTTTGGCGTGGAAAAACTGGGGATACACCAATGCTGAAAAACACACTCGCGGCTGTTGCTGCAACTCTTAGCATGGCAGGTTCGGTGCTTGCGCAAACGGATCTGCCCTTTGCGCTTGATTGGAAATTCGAAGGCCCGGCGGCACCTTATTTTGTCGCCATCGACAAAGGTCATTTCGAAGCAGCTGATCTGTCCGTCGAAATTTCGGCCGGACAGGGCTCGCTGGATGCGATTCCGAAAGTCGCTACCGGCGCATTTCCGGTTGGATTTGCCGATATCAATTCACTGATCAAGTTTCTGGATCAAAACCCTGGTGCGCCTGTAACGGCCGTGATGATGGTCTATGACAAGCCGCCGTTTGCCATCATCGGACGCAAATCACTTGGCGTAGAGATGCCGAAAGACCTCGAGGGTCGCGTTCTTGGGGCGCCGCCCCCCGATGGCGCGTGGGCACAGTTCCCTGCTTTTGCCATCGCCAATGATCTGGATGTCGACGCGATCACCGTTGAACCTGTTGGCTTTCCGACCCGCGAACCAATGCTGGCCGAGGGCAATGTCGCCGCGGTCACGGGATTCTCATTCTCTTCCTATCTCAACCTTGTCCGGTTGGGTGTGCCCGAAGACGACATTTCGACTATCCTGATGGCTGATTACGGTCTTGCCCTTTATGGTAATGCGATCATCGTAAACACTGATTTTGCCGAGGCGAATCCCGAGATCATTAAGGGCTTTCTTGGGGCGATTGCAGCCGGTTGGAAAGATGCGATTGCGGACCCCGCTATGGCAATTGAAAGCCTGATTGAACGCAATCCCGCCGCAGATGCCGCCCTTGAGCAGCGCCGCCTTGAGCTATCCATCGATGCAAATGTCGCGACTGACTTTGCGATGGAAAATGGCATGGGAGGCATTGACGCTGGCCGCATGGCGACAGCGATTGAACAGATCGCACAGACTTACGAGTTCCAGAGCGCACCGGATGCCAGCCTGTACTTTACAGATGCTTATCTTCCGGACGCCGACACACGTATGCTGAAGTAAGTAAACCAAAGATGGGTCAGCTGTCGCTAGCTTGGCTGGCCCTTCACATAAGGCGATGCGCGTGTCCGAACATCTGATTGAAATCAAAGGCGTGCGCCACGCCTACCAAACCAAGGCTGGCCCGCTGCCGGTTCTTGATGGTCTCGAACTTAGCGTTTCCGAAGGCGGGTTTGCTGCGGTTGTCGGGCCGTCTGGCTGCGGCAAGTCTACCCTCACCCGATTGGTCGCTGGCCTGATGAAGCCGGACGAGGGTGAGGTTTGGTTGCACGGCGATTTGGTCAAGGGGCCAAAATCGACTGTTGGCATGGCGTTTCAGAACCCGGTTTTGCTCGAATGGCGCACCATTCTGCAAAACGTCATGCTCCCACTCGAGATCGTACCGACCAAGATGTCGAAAAAGGATCAAGAGGAACGAGCGCGCAAGCTCTTGGCGCTTGTCGGTCTTGAAGGGTTCGAAGAAAAGCGCCCAAGCGAATTGTCCGGCGGTATGCGTCAGCGGGCCTCTCTGTGTCGGTCCATTGTGCACAAACCAGAAGTGCTCATCTTGGATGAGCCGTTTGGCGCGTTGGATGCGTTTACACGCGAGGACCTCTGGCAGACCATGCACAAGGTCAAAGCCGAAGAGCCGTTTACTGGCGTGCTCATTACCCACGATCTGCGCGAGTCGATCTTCCTCGCTGATCAGGTTGTTGTTTTGTCCGGCCGTCCGGCCAAGACGCAGTATGTGATGGACGTTCACCTCACAGGGCAGCGGGATATCGAACACCTTTACACACCAGAATCTGCCGAAGCGCTGAACATTCTGCGCCGCCAGATCCAGATTGCGCAGGGTCGAACGGAAGAGAGCGAGGCAAGCACATGAATGCACGCAATATTCTTGTGCCAATTGCTGCAATCGTTGTCTTTGGCATCTTGTGGGAACTTTTGGTCTGGGCGAATGATTGGCCCAACTATGTCATGGCCTCCCCCTCTGACCTGCCGCCAGCCTATGCGCGATATTGGGATTTGTTCATTGTCATGGGCTGGCAAACCCTTTGGCGTACAGTGGTGGGGCTGGTTCTTGCTGTCGTGTTTGGTGTGTTGCTTGGCATGGTCATGGGGTTTTCGCGCCTGATGCGCGATGCGCTTTATCCTTTATTGGTGGGCTTTAATGCGATCCCAAAGGCGACTCTGGTGCCGATCATCGCTTTGCTGTTTGTCGGCCAACATAACTTTAATACAGTCATGATCGCCTTCCTGATTTCGTTTTTTCCAATCGCCGTTTCGGTGTCCATTGGCCTGAGCACCTTGGAACCCGAATATCGTGATATTCTGCGGTCTTTGGGGGCGTCGAAAACGACAATCTTCTGGAAAATCGCCCTTCCCAAAACGCTGCCTGAGTTTTTTGGTGCATTGAAAGTTGCCGTCACCTTGGCGTTTATCGGCACCAACCTGATGGAGATCGTGTCACCACATGGTCGCGGTCTTGGGGCGTTGTTCGACTCGGGTAAGACGAATTCTGACTATCCGCTGATGTTCGCGGTTCTGATCGCGCTCGCGTTGATGGGGATCGTTTTGTATTACGTTGTGGTCGCGTTGGAAAAGATCTTTGCCGGTTGGGCAGAACGCTCTCCAAGCTACTAGACGAACAAGCACTCTGGCGTTCTTCGAAACCGTCAAAATTTGCACATAAGCGTGTTGACTCACATCCGTGTCATGCCTACTTACCCGTCGTTAGCACTCGACTAACGAGAGTGACAACAGTCCTTCGGGGAGCGAGGGACTTGTAAGTGAAACCTTTGAGCAAGGAGACTCGAAGATGGCATTCAAACCGCTTCATGACCGTGTGCTGGTCCGTCGCGTTGAGAGCGATGAAAAAACTGCTGGTGGCCTGATCATTCCAGATAGCGCCAAAGAAAAGCCTGCAGAAGGCATGGTCGTTGCGTGTGGCGAAGGCGCGCGCAAAGACAGTGGCGAGCTGATCGAGATGGCTGTCGCAGAAGGCGACAAAATCCTTTTCGGCAAATGGTCGGGCACCGAGGTGACGGTCAATGGCGAAGAACTCCTCATCATGAAGGAGTCGGACATCCTCGGCATCATTACGGACGACGCAGCAGCGAAAGCTGCCTGAACGCCCTTCTGATCGCAAACAAGACCTCTGACTAATTAGTGGAGACTACACGATGTCTGCAAAAGACGTAAAATTTGATACAGACGCCCGTAACCGCATGCTCAAGGGTGTCAACATCCTTGCTGACGCGGTGAAGGTGACTCTGGGCCCCAAAGGCCGCAACGTTGTTCTGGACAAATCGTTCGGCGCGCCGCGCATCACCAAAGACGGTGTTTCCGTTGCCAAAGAGATCGAACTTGAGGACAAGTTTGAAAACATGGGCGCGCAGATGGTGAAGGAAGTTGCTTCCCGCACCAATGACGAAGCGGGCGACGGCACCACAACAGCAACCGTGCTCGCTCAGGCCATCGTTAAAGAAGGCATGAAGTCGGTTGCCGCTGGCATGAACCCGATGGACCTCAAGCGCGGCATCGACCTCGCAACGTCCAAAGTGGTTGAGGCAATCAAAGCCGCTGCACGCGACGTGAGCGACAGCGCCGAAGTTGCCCAGGTTGGTACCATCTCTGCGAACGGCGAAGCCGAAATCGGTCGCCAGATCGCTGACGCGATGCAGAAAGTCGGCAACGAGGGTGTTATCACCGTTGAAGAAAACAAAGGCCTCGAAACAGAGACCGATGTGGTCGAAGGTATGCAGTTCGACCGTGGCTACCTTAGCCCTTACTTCGTGACCAATGCTGACAAGATGACAGCCGAGCTGGAAGACTGCATTGTTCTTCTGCACGAAAAGAAACTGTCCTCGCTCCAGCCGATGGTTCCGCTGCTCGAGCAGGTGATCCAGTCGCAGAAACCGCTGCTGATCATCGCAGAAGACGTTGAAGGCGAAGCACTTGCCACACTCGTGGTCAACAAGCTGCGTGGCGGGCTCAAGATTGCTGCTGTCAAAGCCCCGGGCTTTGGTGATCGTCGTAAGGCGATGCTGCAGGACATTGCGATCCTGACCGGTGGTCAGGTCATCTCCGAAGACCTCGGCATGAAGCTTGAAAACGTGACTATGGACATGCTTGGTTCCGCCAAGAAAATCCAGATCACCAAAGACGAGACCACCATTGTTGATGGTGCCGGCGAGAAGGCTGAGATCGAGGCACGCGTTGCCCAGATCCGCAACCAGATCGAAGAGACCACGTCTGACTACGACCGTGAAAAGCTGCAAGAGCGTGTTGCGAAACTCGCAGGCGGTGTTGCTGTGATCCGCGTTGGTGGCATGACAGAAGTCGAAGTCAAAGAGCGTAAAGACCGCGTTGACGATGCCCTGAACGCGACACGCGCTGCTGTTCAGGAAGGTATTGTTGTGGGCGGTGGTGTTGCCCTGGTTCAGGCCGGCAAAAAGCTCGACGGTCTGACAGGCGATAACAGTGACCAGAATGTCGGTATCACAATCGTTCGCAAAGCGCTCGAAGCGCCTCTGCGCCAGATTGCTGAGAACGCTGGCGTTGACGGCTCCGTTGTTGCAGGCAAAATCCGTGAAAGCGATGACCTGAAGTTTGGCTTTAACGCGCAAACAGAAGAATATGGCGACATGTTCAAGTTCGGCGTAATTGACCCGGCCAAAGTTGTGCGGACAGCTCTTCAGGATGCAGCATCGATTGCTGGTTTGCTGATCACAACCGAAGCCATGGTTGCCGACAAACCGCAGAAAGACGGCGCTGGTGCCGGTGCCGGCGGCATGCCGGACATGGGCGGCATGGGCGGCATGATGTAAAAGGCAGTTGTCCTTCGCGACACCTGTCAGCACATGCTGTGAAACTTATAGCAAAGGCGCCTTCGGGCGCCTTTGTTTGTTTTTGTCTTTAATTCTTAACTCATTGTTCAGCCACCGGAGAGATTCTTCGTACGAAGAATCTAGGGTCACCTCATAAAATTCTGGCAGCGCAGTCGTGAGAAAACGTGTCTGGCGTCTTCCGACGACAGACGGTAGCCAACTGCATGCGTATCCTGCTGCTCACAAGCCTAACCATGATTGCGTTCGCGTCGAATTCGATTCTGAATCGCGTTGCCTTATTGCATGGGGACATTGACGCGGTTGCATTTGGCGTCGTCCGGCTTTGTGCCGGGGCGGCCATTTTGGCAGTTTTGGTTCTCTTGCGTGATCGCAAGCTAGTGCTGGGTGGGCCTGGACGCGGCGTCGGCGTGACCAGTCTCATTGTTTATATTTTTGGTTTCTCAATGGCCTATGACAGCCTCGATGCAGGCTTGGGTGCATTAATACTATTCGGGTTGGTCCAAATCACGATGTTCGCCGGCGCACTGATCACCGGAGAGCGGCCTTCTACACGGCGTTGGCTCGGGGCAGGGGTCGCCTTTGGGGGGCTGTTTTGGCTGCTATGGCCCGGCCACGCAGCGGCACCCAGCCTTTGGCATGCAAGCCTTATGGCCATCGCGGGCGTCGCGTGGGGCGTCTATTCACTGAACGGGCGTGGCACATCTGACGCTTTGGGGGCCACCGCCGCGAATTTTGTGATCTCGGCGGCGATTGCGCTTTTCGGCGCTGGCCTTTTGGCAGGCTTGCATGATGGTATCCAGATTGCCTCGGCGACCGTATTTGGGCTGTCGATGGCGGTATTGGCCGGAGCCGTGACATCCGGACTGGGCTATTCGCTCTGGTATACGGTGTTGCCTCATCTCAAAGGCAGCACGGCGGCCGTAACGCAACTGACCGTCCCGGTGATCGCAATCGTTGGCGGCGGGATACTTTTGTCGGAAACCGTTACTTTGCGGCTGATCGTGGCGGCGCTGCTGGTTTTGGGTGGTGTGTTTTTGGCCGTAACGTCGCGCCGCTAAGCCCTTTCTAAAATCGCCGGCACAGCGTATCTGACGCGCATGTTTCGTCGCCTTGCCTTCTCAACCTTTGCAACGGCAACCATGTTGCTGTCTGTGGCTCCGGCGCGCGCGGACTGCGTGGTTCTGTTGCATGGCTTGGCCCGCACGGAAACATCTTTTGCACTTATGGAATCCGTTCTTGAGGCGAAAGGATACACTGTCAAAGCACCTGGCTATCCATCGACCACCGCCCGCGTTCAAGCACTTGTGGAAGAAACGCTTCCAGAGGCAGTTACAAATTGCGGTGCCGATCGTGTGCACTTTGTTACCCATTCTATGGGCGGAATTTTGTTGCGTTTCTGGATGCAAGACAACCGCCCGGTAAACTTGGGTCGGATCGTCATGTTGGCACCGCCCAATCAAGGCAGCGAATTGGTGGACGAACTTGGTGGACTGGAACTTTTTGAATGGCTCAACGGCCCTGCCGGGTTGCAACTGGGCACGTCGCCCAACGATCTGCCCAAATCTTTGCCGCCGGTCACTTTTGACCTTGGCGTTATCGCAGGAAACCGGTCACTTAATCCCTTCTTTTCAAGTCTGATCCCTGGGCCTGATGATGGCAAGGTATCGGTCGAGTCGACAAAGGTTCAGGGTATGCGGGCACATCTGACCATGCCGGTAACGCACACGTTCATCATGCAAGCGCCTTCTGTCATAGCACAGGTCGATCTGTTTCTGCGCACTGGGCGGTTCGATCCAGAGCTGGACTGGACGCAAACCATCAATACCGAAGAGCTTGTTTGTATTTTCGGCATCTGCCCGGAGCCTGCGGATGACCATTGAGTGCACACTTACAGGCGGCAACGTCTTGACCCCCGAGGGGTGGGGCCATGCGCCTTTGCATATTTCTGATGGGACTTTGCAAATCAATGGCCTAGGGCGCGAGGTCGATTTGTCAGGCTACATGATATTACCCGGCATTGTTGATCCGCATGGGGACGGCTTTGAACGGCATATGGCTCCCCGTCGAGGCGCGCTGCGTGAGGCGGAACATGGGGTCATCGCAGTAGCCTCCGAATTGGCGGCCAATGGGATTACAACCGCCGTTCTTGCACAGTTCTTTTCTTGGGAAGGGGGTATGCGCGGGCCAGATTTTGCCGAACATGTCTTCGAGAGTGTGTGCGCTGTGCGTCCGACAGTCGCTGTCGATCTGCGTTTGCAACTACGGCTTGAGACGCATCTCATGGATGAATTCGCACGCGCCGAAACGGCAATAGACACGTTCGGCATCTGCTATGTCGTATTCAACGATCACCTGCCACATCAACGACTTTCCGAAGGTCGCAAACCACCGCGCCTGACTGGGCAAGCGTTAAAAAGTGGACGCAGCCCGGAAAACCATCTTGCCTTAATGCAGGAGCTACACGCGCGCACGTCCGAGGTGCCTAGCGCGCTTGATGCCATGACAGAGCGCCTGTCAGCGCGAGGCATCGTCATGGGTAGCCATGATGACAGCACTCGTGAAGACCGCGATATCTGGGCGGCACGCGGTGCCACCGTTAGCGAGTTTCCCGAGACGGCTGAGGCGGCGCAAGCTGCCCGCGACGATGGCGCACATATTGTTCTTGGTGCGCCAAACATCGTTCGGGGGGCAAGTCACGCTGGAAATATCGCGGCGTCCGACCTCGTGCGTGACGGTCTGTGTGATGCCCTGGCATCGGACTATCATTATCCGTCCCCGCTTCGTGCGGCATTCCGCCTTGAGGAGCTGGGCTTGTGTAATCTGGCAACCGCCTGGCGCATGGTGTCCGAGGGTCCGGCCCGTCTTCTTGGCCTTTCGGATCGGGGCACTCTGATCCCTGGACAGCGCGCCGATCTTATCGTGCTCGACCCGCACTCCCGGCGCGTTGTGGCGACGATTGCTGGCGGTGTTGTCGCCTACATGTCCGGTCCGGTGGCGGACAGGTTTCTGCGCTGATTTCGTATCGCAGAATGCTCCAATCAATAAACCCAAACGTCAGGCCCGCTTGATGCGGTTCGCATGCCCCATTTTACGGCCCGGTTTGGTCTCGGCCTTGCCGTAAAGATGCAATGCGCAATCCGGCGTTTTGGCAAGATCAGGAACGCGATCCATGTCGTCCCCGATCAGGTTCTCCATTACGACATCGACATGACGCTGCCCGTCGCCCAAAGGTAAACCTGTGATAGCGCGGATGTGCTGTTCAAATTGATCTACGGCACATCCATTCTGCGTCCAATGTCCCGAATTGTGTACGCGAGGCGCAATTTCGTTCACGATCAACCCATCCGATGTTACGAAAAGTTCAACCCCCATCACACCGACATAGTTCAGTGTATTCGCGATCTTGGCTGCCAGAAGAACTGCGTCGGTGCGTTGGCTGGCTGTGAGCCGGGCAGGGACGGTTGTGGTACGCAGAATGCCATCGCTGTGCACATTCTCACCAGGGTCAAAGGCGGCGACTGCGCCATCAAGACTGCGGGCTGCGATTACGGAGACCTCGTGCGAGAAATCGACGAAGCCTTCCAAAATGGCGGGTGCCTTCTGCATATCGGCCAACGCTTGCTCAGCGTCATCCGGCGACATGATCCTGGCTTGACCTTTGCCATCATACCCAAAGCGGCGGGTTTTCAAGATCGACGGTGTCCCAATGCTTGTCAACGCGGCACCAAGGCTGTCGCGATCGGTGATGTCTGCAAATGGCGCGGTGTTCAGCCCTAGGTCTTGCAGGAATGTCTTTTCGGTTAACCGGTCCTGGCTGACGCGCAATGCCTCGCGCCCGGGATGAATGGGGGCTAAATCCTGTAACAGGTCCAGTGCGGCTGTCGGGATGTTCTCAAACTCATAGGTGATGACGTCCACGGAACTGCCAAAGTCGCGTAATGCGGCTTCGTCATCGTAGGCGGCGGTTGTCACCTGATCGGCAACCTGACCTGCGGGACAATTGGCACCCGGCTCAAAGATGTGGCACCGAAAACCAAGGCGGCTGGCTGCAACCGAAAGCATGCGGCCAAGCTGCCCACCGCCAATGATGCCGATGGTTGATCCGATAGGAAGAGACAATGTCATGCGGTTTATCCGTCGTCAGAAGGCGCGTCAGGGATTGAGGCCGACAGGTCTGCGCGCCATGTGTCTAGTCGGGCTGCGAGACCGGCATCTTGCAGTGCCAGAATGCCCGCTGCCATCAGCCCGGCATTGGCGGCACCGGCGGCACCAATTGCCATGGTCGCCACTGGAAAGCCGCGCGGCATTTGTAGGATCGAATACAGGCTGTCTACCCCAGACAATGCGCGGGTTTGAACGGGCACTCCAATCACCGGAACACGCGTCTTGGACGCCATCATGCCGGGAAGGTGCGCCGCACCGCCAGCACCCGCAATGATCACCTGCAATCCGCGATCTACGGCTGTCTTGCCGTAGTCCCAGAGACGATCTGGTGTGCGGTGTGCAGACACGATCTTGGCCTCATAAGGTACGTCCAAAGCGTCGAGCATGTCAGCGGCTTCTTTCATCGTTGGCCAGTCTGACTGACTACCCATGATGATGCCGATTTTAATTGTTTCTGACATGGCAAATTGCCCCTTCAGGTGTTCGGAGCGCGCACTATAGCCAGATCGGATCAGGGGGCAACTCGGAGCATGGCTCAGGCAATGATATCGGGCAGCAATCGGTCCTCAATCTGCGCGATCTTGTCTTTAAGCTTGAGCTTTTTCTTTTTCAGCCGCTGCAACGTCAGTTGGTCGGCCGTTCCGGTGAGCTGCAGCGCGCGAATGGACTCGTCCAGATCCCGGTGTTCGCGGCGGAACACCTCAAGTTCGACCGTTAGGACGTCATCTGTTTTCATAGACAGATCGGTAGGTGCATTCATGGTGCTGTGCAGTCCTCAAAAGTGTCTGAGATCCAGAAGATAACCGCTTAAAGCGATTCCGCAAAGCCCTTGCGTCTTGTCGAATGCGACCCCATATTTCATCCAATCCGGTCGCCAGAATGGGGCCGATATAACACAGTCGCTTACGCAAAAGGACGTGTCGATGACGAAACTCACTTTGGGCTCTTATCCCCATTTGCTCGGGTTTGAACAGCTCGAGCGTTTGCTGGAACGCACCGCGAAATCCGGCAACGAGGGATACCCCCCTTTTAACATAGAACAGACTTCGGAAGGATCGTACCGGATCACTTTGGCTGTCGCAGGTTTTCGGGAACAAGATCTGGCGATAACCGTTGAGGACAGACAGCTTGTGATCCGTGGTCGGCAACAAGATGATAGCGCCGACCGGGTGTTCCTGCACCGGGGCATCGCTGCGCGCCAATTCCAGCGCAGTTTCGTGCTCGCCGATGGTGTCGAAGTGGGAGAGGCGATTATGGAAAACGGGCTGCTGCATGTCGATCTAACCTTGTCGCGTCCAGAGACCGTGGTTCAGACAATCCAAATCAAGAAGGGGTAGACCATGAATACGCCGTTCGATTTCAAAGATGCAGACCAGTCCAACCTTGTTTACGTCCGCCCAGTGGCCGTTGCGGATCTGCCCGACGATGTACGCGACGAGGTCGGTGATACCGAAACAATCTACGCCGTTCACCGCGCGGACGGTGAACGCTTGGCATTGGTGAAGGATCGAAACCTTGCCTTTACACTGGCTCGCCAGAACGATTTTGCGCCCGTAACGGTGCACTGAACAGCGTCAGTCGTGCGCTTGAAGCGTTGTTCCTTGTTGGGGGCAGCGCGATGGTCCTTGAGATGTCGCAAACCGAAAAGGCAAGGTTTCGCTTTTGGTGGTCGGGCTTCCTCGAACGACATCGAAATGCAAATGCGGACCAGTTGATTGGCCAGTGTTTCCTGAGAATCCAATCAACATTCCGACGCGGACCTTATCGCCCAATCTGACGCGCGCGCCGCCTTGTTTAAGGTGGAAATATTGTGCCAATGTCCGATCCGCGTGCTGGATGATCACGTAATTTCCGTAATCCTGGTACTCTTGCCCGGCGCCACCGGTTTTTGAATCGTCTTTCACGTCAACGACGATGCCATCACGTGCCGCGTGGACGGGTGTTCCTACAGGCATGTTGAAATCAATGGCATAGCGGTGCGGACCGATGTGCGAAAAGCGTCCGTCGCAGCTTTGGCCGACGGTAAACGCCTGTCCTTGAGCGAATGGCAGACGATAGGCCTGACGGTCATCATGGCGCGCTGTGATATCTCCACGGCTCCACGTAAACGTATATCGGTAAGACCATGCCCTGTTTTTCTGCCGCTGCGACAGGGTAAACAAGGGCACGCGGACTTTGCCGGTCAAGACAAACGGGCTGGCGTCTTTTGGCGGCAGGTTCAGGTTTTGCACCTCCAGTTCAATGTTCACTGTGACCGGCAGCAGAGCATAGCGGTTTTCGGCGTAGAACTCGACCGAATTACCGCGCTGAACAGTTTCGATGCAGACCATTTGAAATTTGTCGTCGCACGAAACCTCAGCGGCGACCAAGGCTGGGGCAAAAAACGCAAGAGCGATTAGAAAACGATTCAGCATTGTCAGAGTGCACCTATTAACGACCACGATTATAGGGCCACCAAGAGGTGTTCGGTAAGAGGTAGCGAGCGCAACAACTTTATAATGCGCGATAGATCGCCAAGCCAAAGAAAAGGGCTGGTAATGCCCCAGCCCTTCTAAGTCATGTTTACTGACCTGTAATCAATCCAAGGCTTTCCAGTTTAAGGATCACCTGATGGGCGCAGTTGTCGACCTCGACATTTTCAGTCTCGACCCGTAGCTCGGGGGTTTCTGGAACATCGTAGGGATCTGAAATACCTGTGAATTCTTTGATCTTTCCCTCACGCGCCAGCTTGTACAGACCTTTGCGGTCGCGGCGTTCGCATTCCTCAAGGCTTGTTGCGACATGTACCTCGATGAACGCGCCAAACTCTTCAATATCCTCGCGCACCGCGCGGCGGGTGGTGGCGTATGGCGCGATCGGCGCACAAATGGCAATTCCGCCATTCTTTGTGATCTCGCTGGCGACATAGCCAATACGGCGGATGTTCAGATCGCGGTGTTCTTTGCTGAAACCTAATTCGGATGACAAGTTTTTCCTCACGATATCGCCATCTAGGAGCGTCACCGGTCGTCCGCCCATCTCCATCAGCTTGACCATCAAAGCGTTGGCGATCGTCGATTTTCCGGAGCCAGAGAAACCGGTGAAGAACACGGTGAAGCCCTGCTGCGACCGCGGCGGGCGGGTCTTTCGCAGCTCGGTCACAACCTCGGGAAAGCTGAACCATTCCGGGATATCAAGACCTTCGGCCAAGCGGCGGCGCAGTTCTGTACCCGAGATGTTGAGGATGGTCACATCGTCCTTATCAGCGATCTCGTCAATTGGTTCGTATTGTGCCCGTTCCTGCACATAGACCATGTGTTTGAAATCGACCATTTCGATGCCGATCTCGTCTTGGTGTGTGCGGAACAAATCCTGCGCGTCGTAG
>NZ_CBFHLV010000031.1:0-33596 GCF_965656765.1 Marivita sp.
CCGGCTCAGTGGTACCGGATCGCTCCGGCGGTTTTGGTCCGCTGTTGTGCGGTCCCAAACCCGCCCAGCGCTCAACGGGTGAGCCTTGGCATGTCGGTCTGTTCCCGCCTCGGGCAGGATTTATTGCGGCATATGCCCCAACCCACCGTCTCGGACGTAATACAAAAGAGCGCGGGACGAATCACGCGCTCTGCTGCATGGCGGTGGGTAATACGTCACATCGGGTTTGCCAACCCCTTGGCCGCTTAAAACTCAGCGCATAAACGCCCAAACGCAAGATGAACAAAAAAACGGCGCCCGAAGGGACGCCGCTTTTAAATTCGTGCTGGTCGGCTTTAGTGACCAGCTGCGTCCTCAACCGACACAGACACGCCCGGGCCCATTGTCGAAGACAGCGCGATCTTCTTCATGTAGGTGCCCTTGGAGCCTGTCGGCTTGGCTTTTGCGACAGCGTCAACAAACGCTTTGACGTTTTCGATCAGTTTGGCTTCGTCAAACGAAACCTTGCCGATGCCTGCATGCACAACGCCAGCCTTTTCGGCTTTGAACTGAACCTGACCGCCCTTGGCATCTTCAACAGCCTGTTTGACGTCCATGGTCACAGTGCCAACCTTCGGGTTCGGCATCAGGTTACGCGGGCCAAGAACCTTACCCAGACGGCCAACGATGGGCATCATGTCCGGTGTCGCGATGCAGCGATCAAACTCGATGGTGCCGCCCTGAACGGTTTCCATCAGGTCTTCTGCGCCTACAATGTCTGCACCTGCTTCTTTTGCTTCGTCGGCCTTGGGGCCACGGGCGAACACAGCGACGCGAACAGTTTTACCTGTGCCATTCGGCAGTCCGACAACGCCGCGAACCATCTGGTCAGCGTGGCGCGGATCAACACCAAGGTTCATCGCAATTTCGAGCGTCTCGTCGAACTTTGCGTTCGAGTTCGCCTTGATCAGTGCAACCGCTTCAGCAACGGTCACATCATCTTTGCCAACGAAAGCTTCACGGGCGGCGCGGGTGCGTTTTCCAAGCTTAGCCATCTTACTTCACCTCGATGCCCATGGACTTCGCAGAGCCCAGGATAATCTTCATTGCACCTTCAACGTCATTCGCGTTGAGGTCTTTCATCTTGGCTTCCGCGATTTCGCGCACCTGACCAACAGTCACGCTTGCGACAGTTTCACGACCAGGAAGTTCTGCACCACGCGGACGGTTCCGCTTGCCCACCGGCTTAAGACCAGCGGCCTTTTTCAGGTAGTAGGACGCCGGCGGCGTCTTGATGTCCATGGTGAAGGACTTGTCCTGGTAGTAGATGATCTCGGTCGGGCACGGTGCGCCCTGCTCCATGTCCTGCGTCTTGGCGTTGAACGCCTTGCAGAATTCCATGATGTTGATGCCGCGCTGACCCAGCGCAGGACCCACAGGGGGGCTTGGGTTGGCTTGACCTGCAGGAATCTGCAGCTTCATCTTGCCAGCAAGTTTCTTGGCCATGAGGCCTCTCCTTTTCCAACGACCCGGAAACGCGTTTCCAAGTCACTTATGTTGTGTGGTCCGGTCCGGACATCGCGATGCCCTCGCCTCCCACGCTTGCTTGGCGGTGTGACCCGCCTCCACTCAGATCATTATTGCTTGGTGACCTGCGTGTATTCCAATTCGACCGGGGTCTCCCGGCCAAAGATGACAACCGACACCTTGAGGCGCTGGTTGTCGTCGTCCACCTCTTCGATCATGCCATCGAAATCCTCGAAAGGACCATCATTGACCTTGACCTTCTCACCCACCTCAAAGTGGATGAGCGTGCGCGGTGCGTCTTCGCCCTCGGCAACTCGTCCAAGGATCGCTTGTACTTCGGCGTCGCGCATCGGCATCGGGCGACCCTGAGGGCCCAGAAATCCGGTGACGCGGTTGATCGAATTGATGAGGTGGTACCCCTGGTCCGACATTTCCATCCGCACCAGAACATAGCCGGGCATAAAGCGGCGTTCCGCAGTCACCTTCTTGCCACGGCGAATTTCGATCACTTCCTCGGTCGGCACCATCACTTCTTCGATCTGGTCCTGAAGGCCTTGCTCTTCCACCGCCTGAAGGATCTGCTCCGCGATTTTCTTCTCGAAATTCGAGAGAACACTGACCGAATACCACCGCTTCGCCATCTGGTCGCAAACCTTCTTGTTCATGCGGCTGTAACGCCGTCTGATTTCTGCTGGCCGACGTGGTTTCACGCCCGCTCCGGAATAAAAAAGCGGCGTGCAACTCGAATCGATGCACGCCTCATTCCGTCTTACGCGGTCAGTTACCGCCTTAGCTTGCCCTTTTCAAGAGCAGACCCGCCTTAACCAAACAGGTTCAGCAATCCCTGTAGACCGCTGCGGATCAAAATATCGACCAACGCAAAGAACACAGCCGTCAGGGCCGCCATGATAAAGACCATTACCGTGGTCAGCAGAACCTCGCGGCGCGTCGGCCAGACGATCTTCGAGACCTCAGCACGAACCTGCTGAATGAACTGAAGTGGGTTGGTCGTTGCCATGGGTACGATCTCGCTTTGCGTTTGCTTTGAAAGGCACTTAGCGAAGACATAGCACGAATTCAAGCGAACCGCATGCGAATGCCGATTGCGCAAAATCGCCCCATCTAAACGGAACGCGCGTAGTGCCGGTCGTGGCAAATGGTTCCCGTCCACTTTCTCACAAATATGTGTCCGCTTTTTCAGCAACTTGCAGGAACGATCACTGGCCCAGCCTGTTTGTCTCCCAGAGCCGGCGGCAGGGACGATCGCCGGGACGGATTAACAGAACACTGAGTTCTTAAAGAGAAAGGAAATCGCCATGAAACGCATGATGATTGCAACAGCACTCGCAACAACCCTCGGGACAGCCGCATTTGCCGCAACCGAAGCACAGATCCAGCAGGTGGACGGCTTTAACTCCGGTATCGACACATCCAACTTTTCCGACAGCGACTACGATATCGCATACGGCATCGTAACATCCGGCATGTCCAACGGCGAAAAAACCGCAAAACTGCGCGCCTTGGGTACTGAAGACAACGTCGACATGGGTATGGCGATGATCAGCGAAGCGCAGATGGAGCGTTTGCAACAATATGCCCCTGACGCGGATTTCGGAGCGATCACGCAATCACAAGCCGAAACAGCTCTGGCCATCACATATGGCGGTGAATCTCCGTCAACCATTACAGAGCGCGTTCAGAATGTTCTGAGCGGTAGCGAGATGGACGATGAGATGATGGTCATGGTCACAGCCGGCCAGCAGAACCTTCTGCGCACATATGCGCCCAATGCCGACCTGACGACGCTGACCGAAGATCAACTGACACTTGCACTCAGCTATGCCTACAGCGGTATGTCTGAAAGCGAAAAGTCTCAGCGTATCGGTGAACTGATCAGCGGATAATCCTGCTGACACACTATCAAAGGGTCGCCATTTTTGGCGGCCCTTTTTTGCGAACATCGCAAACATGCCCCCGAAGACGAGAGCGCAAGCATGACCAACGAGTTTTGGAATTTGGCAGGGGCACAGGGACTCGAACCCGGGACCTACGGTTTTGGAGACCGTCGCTCTACCAACTGAGCTATACCCCTATCGCCGACGTGACGGGTATTCCAAGGTTCAGACGAAATCAAGGCCCAGAACGAAGAAGCGGCGACAAAATTCACATCTGTCCCCAAAGTCATTGCAGAGCCGCCCAGTTACATGAAGGCCAGCTCGTACCAACACCTATATCTTCGCGCATTCACATCGCGTAACCGGGCCAGTTCCGGGCGCCAAGATCACTCATTCCGCTGACTGCTCGCCGAAACCAGGCGACTCGCTCGCCCGAACATTGCATATCGGCCGTTTAAGCGCCCCAAACACCTAAACCAAAACTGACACATGCCTCACGGCGGGGAGCCCATGCCATCGCGGTTCGGTGTTCGTGTTGAAACAATGGGCTTTTTCCAACCCGTCACGTTTTCTTGATACGTCACAGGACACAGTGGTTCCCGTGATCTGCGTCACACAGCGGTGTCAATTCTGACGATCCGCGAGCGGCGAAACACCCAATGAAATCTGGCCCGCACCAACTCTGTGCACCCGCGCGCAGGGGCTGATAACGCCCTCCTCCCGTCAAGGCCACTTTTACGAGAGCGACTGTGCATCAGCTGTGAATTCAAAGCCCGCCAACTCAAGCCTAACTTGATTGGTGTCGGATAGACAGCCCGACGACAGACACAAACGAAACACCGCCACACGGCATCACACAAACCAAAACAAAGGATCAAATTCATGAAAACTCTCATCGCAACAACCGCTCTCGTTCTGACTGCATTCTCAGCTTCGGCCATGGTCGATACATCCGCCATCCAGCAATACGCACCGAATGCTGATGTGTCCGCCCTGACAGACGCCGAAGTGAACACGCTCCTCTCCGTCATCCATTCCGGTGACAGCGAAGGCGAAAAGCGCGCCGTCGTTCAGGCCTTCCTCAAGTAAACCAACAGACCCAACACAATCACGAAAGGATTAAGACAATGAAAACTCTCATCGCAACAACCGCCCTCGTTCTGACCGCATTCTCGGCTTCGGCCATGGTCGATACTTCCGCCATCCAGCAATACGCACCGAACGTCGATGTCGCGACTCTGTCGGACGCCGAAGTCAACACCATCCTGTCGATCATCCACTCGGGTGACAGCGAAGGCGAAAAGCGTGCCACGATCCAAGCCCTGGTGAAGTGAGCAACACACGGCCCATGACGGCCGCAAACCAAATCCCGCGACGTGGCCTCTAACACAGCCACGTCGCGGATGATGATCAGGCCGCCCAACACGGGCGGCCTTCAATCCGTCTGGGGTCAGTGCGCAGTCTCGCCGGTCAGTTGGACGGTGAAGAACCAGTCCTCATCCGGGTCTTTGAGCAGCACCTCGTCAGGTACGACCTCTGGCCCTGACAAAAAGACGTTCGACCCAAAATGACTGTGCAGTCGAGATAGCTGTTCCAACCGAGGCCCAGTCAGATCAGCATAGAAATTCGCGTAGTTTTCGGTAGCGCGCAGCGCTTCGATCTTGGACCGATGCGCCGCGACGGCGCTTTCGTGTGCAACGGCGATCTCGGGATCAGCCAACATGCGTAGCAGTTCTTCTTTCATCATTGGAAGACGGTGCTGGATCGACAGTTCTTCCTCGAAATTGTTGTTCATGCGGAACCAGTACGCCAGACCCTGATCGCGGTCGACATGGTTCACCCGACCTCTGTCGCGCTTGACCAAAAAGCTCTCGGCAGAACGGACAGCATAATGATTGAGCTGAACAAGATCATAACCATAGGTTTCAGTCGTCGACCGCCATCCATTGCGGAACATTTCGCGTGGCAGTGGCTTGCCTGACCCATTCACCCAGTTGATCTCTTCCCAAAGCTGGGGGTTGAGCCCTTTGGGACGATGAACACCCATTTTCTTGAACAAGCCAATGTTCTGGAAAAGCGTTTTGAACCCCCAAGCCTGATGCGGTTTGCGCGCGAATTCCGGTGCGGATCGCAGGAATTGCTCTGTGATCGGGCGATCCTGATATTCGTGGACATCACCATTACCAAACAAGCGCCACGTCATTGCTATCATGTTGGCGTCAGGCACCGCATCGAACAAAGCGTCGAGCGTGCCATCACCCACTTTAATGTTCACGAATTCATCGACGTCAATACATGTCACCCAAGCCGCATTCTTGATCACCGGTTCATCATCCGACGCCTGCAAGGCCGCGTGCTGCGGTTTCAATCCACTTTGCCTGAACGGGTTTTCGCGGTGCTGAACATATCCCTTGCGTTCAAGCATCTGGAGCATTGTATCCGTGCCATCGGTGCAGTCGTTTGTGTAAACAAGGATGTCGTTGAATCCGATTGCGCGGTGATAGGCCAACCACTCCAGAATGAACGGCCCTTCGTTCTTCATCGTTGTGACAATGGCGCGGCTGCCTTTGCCTTTGGGTAACGCATCGGTCTCCAACTCTGGCATCCGAACCGGTTTGTGACCCCAATAGGTTTCCGACATCTCAAGCAGCGGTGGATGTTCGATCAACGATGTTTTCGGAACGATTTTCGAAATCGACGGTGTCGGGTGGCGCAGGGCCATGTGGCGATAGAACAACTGCGTTCTTGAGCGATCAGGAACCGCGTTGCCGATGCGGATCATCCGCCAGATCGCAGCGTCGGGCGCTTTGGAGGGCGCAATGCACCAGCGTGGACGTCCGCCTTTGGCGTCGAACTGGACACAGATGTGATCCGCGAAACGGGTGGGGTCATCTTTGCGCACCCGCCACGGATAACAATGCCGCCCGAACAGGGCGATCACGCCCCCATCAGCCTCCACTGCGCTGTCAAAGACATTGCGGGCCTCTGGTGGAAGCAGGTCGTGTATCTCGATATTCGCCACCGCACGCGCCTGCCCTAGAAATCGAGCACGTAGTATTTCGTAGAGCGACATAGCCCCAAGTGGTGAGTCCCACGGCGCGGGCGGCGGAATCTCCATGCGGTCCTTACCCGGTGCTTCGGGTACGCAGTACGGATGCGCCTCGGCTGGGAGATCTGAACGGCCCAACGGTATATCACTTGTCACAACTGTCACATCACAGGCCAGACCGTTGCTTTCGATAGCTGCTGACAGTTGTTCCACAAATGTTGGGTCAGAACCTGGTCGTGTCCGATCGACAAGAACGACCGCCTCAAGGCCATGGCTGTTAGCATGGTGCTGCAGCCAAGTCGCAACCGTCGCGACGTTTTCGCCATTTCGCCCTGCTGCAATGCAGTTTCGGCCCTCAAAACGGGCCTGTTCTGATTGCGCAGGCGTGATTTCAATTGGCGTCCCGTCCAGCGTCAGAGCCACGGGACACCCCGGTTGCATTGGATATGTGACGCAGGCCGCGCCACCCACACTGACTTGCGATAGCGGCTCGAACCCGTCTGCATGCGCAAGACGGCTTATGTCACTGCCCGCCGCAAAGAACAGCGTCACACACGGATTACCATCCTGCTCCGTTTGCACAGCATCCAAGAGTGTCACAGGTCCAAGACCCAGACCCAAAAGGCGGCGCTCAATCAGCTGCGCCATAGCGCACTCATTTGCAATCTGACTAGGTTTCGGATTTGTCGCACGTAAAGGGCACCATTATATTCAAGCGATCACAGGGCCGCTTTCAATCCATCAACCAATTCGTCCATATCAGGGTCCATTTTGAGCGATGCCGCCTTGCGCTTGTGCCAATCCACGGCGCGCGCATGCAGATCTTTCAGAACCGGATCGGCCTTAAGCTCCTTGGCGAGCTTACTAGACTTCGTCTTGTAACGGTCAATCGAGATATCTTTTTCATCGTTGAGATTAAACCGCTCCCAATACTCCATTCCTAGAACGTGATGGGAATGGTTGGCGCGCCCGCGGGCTCGCTTCACAAGGAAACTGTCCATCGACCGCAACGCATAGTGGTTCACTTGCGCATGGGTGAACAAGGGCGGATTGTCGGTTCGCACACCGTTGATAATATACTCTGCACCACCAGGAAGAACACGACGCGTATCCGCCACATGTTCTTCGAGCGAAACCGGAGCATGCAGACCCATACGCTGAAACTTGTGCTGGTTCGTATACAGCGATTTTACGAACTTGCCCGTGTTTGGTCGCTCGTCTGCATCCCATTCGTATTCGCCCATCCGGAATTGCTGTGTGACTGGTTTGTCGGCGAATTTTTCGATCCCATCCGGCCCGAAGACCCGCCATGGCACCGAGATCACATCAGCAGTGTCGCCCGAACCGTCAACCAATGCCTGAACAGACCCGTCATCCAAATGAATATTCAGGTATTCGTCCACATCGCAGACAAAGACCCATTTGGCGTCCATCACGATATCGTACCGACGGCTGGCTTGTCTGAGTGCGGACCGGTGAATGCCCGCCTTGCGCACGATAGTGTTGTGTTGCGTGACCAGTCCCATTTCTTGCAATCGCAAAAGGATGTCGACCGTGGTGTCGGTACAATCATTGGTGCAGACGAGGATGTGGTCGAAACCAAGGGTTTTGTAGTGGGCCACCCAATCAATGATATAAGGGCCTTCGTTCTTCATGGTTGAGACAACCGTGTAGGTATCGCCGCTCATATTTGCCTCGCCTTGCGGTTCATTGTGCGACCGCAATCATTTGTGTTTTGTCAAAAAATAGCGTGCCGGTTGCACGTCATGCAAGCTGGATGCCGTCAAAGCCACGATTGGCGCAAAAAGTGAGTCAGATATCACGCAGGCTACACAACGAGGCATTTTGCGCTTAGCATTCCCAAGAGATGGCGCCCGAACCTGATAAGAGGCGTAAAAGAGGTAAAGCAGATGCCACGCACGCGCGAGGTTGGAACGCTCTGGATCGGGGGACCGCTCAGCTGGTTGGAGCAGCTGTGCCTCAAGTCGTTCGTCGACAAAGGGCAGAAGATCACACTGTTCAGCTATGAAGACATTCCGAACGTTCCGGATGGCGTGCTCCGGCGCGATGGGCGCGAGGTCATCGATACCGAGGATTTCATCAAATACGAGCAGAAGAACAGCTATGCGCTTTTCGCCGACTGGTTTCGCCTGCATATGATCCACCAGAACCCCGGTATGATCTGGGTCGATACTGATGTGTATTGCCACCGTCCGATGGACTATGACAGCGACTATGTCTTTGGCTATGAATTGCCAGGCGAACACCGTGTAAACAATGCTGTGCTGGGTCTGCCTTCGGACAGCGATGCATTGCGCCGGATGCTTGATTTCACCAGCAACCGCTATTCAATTGCGCCGTTCCTGCCAAAGAAACGCAAAGAAGAGATGCGCAAAAAGGCCGAGCGAGGGAAACCGGTTCACATCACTGACCAGCCGTGGGGAGTCTGGGGGCCGATGATGGTCACGCATTATGTGCATGCGCTTGGGCTTGAAGAACATGTACAACCGCTAAACGCGTTTTATCCGATTACATTCCGCGAGCGCTTCAAGTTCATGCGCCGAGCGGAACTGGCCGAAGGCCTGATCACCAACCAAACAACGGCTTTGCATCTTTGGGCATCGAACAAGCGTCAATTGGGAAATCTGCACGACGGTTTGCCACCCAAAGGGTCATACTTCGAAAAACTGGTGCAAGAGCACGACATCACGCCAGCGCTGGCCCCGATCAAAGGCCGAGGCAACGCAACATTCGATGGTGCGTTGATCGACGAATTGGATTTGACCGAGGTCAGCAGCGTGGCTGATCTGTCCGGGCAAGCACGAAGCTTTGTCCTCGCGCTCCACCACAAGTTCGACTGCGATATTCATCTGGTAAACACAAATCGCCGCGCCAAGTTCAAGGACGAGGAGATGCCTTGGTTGGAGGGCTACACCGCCTTCCTGACCGAGAACGAGGTCGATCCCGTTAGGATCAAGGTGATACGCGCGGAAACTGATCTGCGCCCCGTGGATGTGCTCTGCAATTTGCAAGGTTTTGGTGACCAGTGGAAAACGCAGTTTCTAGAGCCGTTCCTGCAACGCTGTGTGCATTCCGACACCCGCGTGTTTATGGACGTGCGAAGAGGGTCGGGCGCGTTTCCCTTCCTCAAATCGCACGACGCCAACACCGCTTTGTCCACCCGTGAAGACGATGGCAAACAGGTCACGCGCATTCGGCTTACGCCCAATCCGCCGGACCCCGTCACGGATGAAAGCTGGGATGATATTGCACAAGAGCTGGCTGGCAAAGACGGTTGGTATAGACCGGGCGCCAATGGCCATAGCTTTCTGTATATGCCACGCGATCCGGATACGCTTGTGGTGACATTCGACAATCTCGACATTGCTATGACCAAACGCGAAGATCGCCGCCCTTGGGGGTATAGCTTTATCAAAGAACAAGGTTGGTCGATGCTTGGCGTCTTGGCAGGCGGTTGGACGTGGTATCGCGAACCGTGGGTCTATGAGCAATTCGACGAGTTAAAGAAAAGTGGCTTCTTCAAACAATTCAAACGGGTCGTTTTCTATGGCGCATCAATGGGGGGCTATGCCGCCTGCGCCTTTTCACCCGCCGCACCCGGATGCGATGTCGTGGCCATATCCCCTCAATCGACCGTCGACAAAAGTGTGGTCCCTTGGGAAACCCGCTACAAGACAGTGTGGGATCGCGACTTTTCCGGCAAATACGGCGATGCATCTTTGGTAAGCCAAGCCGCCAACCGCGTGTCGATCCTTTACGACCCCTACGAGCCGCTAGACGCACAACACGCGGCACGGTTCACCGGCCAGAACGTGCAACACCTTCGCGCGCCTTTACTGGGCCATCGGCTTGGCAGTTCGCTGAACCAGATGGGGATTTTGAGTCCGATCATCCTGGGTGCCTTGAACGGAACTCTCAGCAGCCATCAATACTACAAGATGCTGAGAACACGCCGCGGATTTCCGAGGTATCAACGAGAGTTATTCAATCGTGCGGTCGAAAAGGGTCACACGGCGTTGGCCAAATCACTTGGTGAGCACATCCTGAAGCAGAACCCCAATCGTGCAGTGCGCATGGGATTGAAAGCGCTGTAAGTCCGGCTTGGAAAATCCGCGCGGACCTATGCTGTGCTGTTAAGCATCCGCAGATTGGGCCTGCGTGCTGACCCATTCCCAACTTGACCGGCACATATCACCCAGATCGAATCTGGCACTAAAGCCAAGCATCTCTTTTGCCAAGGCTGGGTTCGCATAAGTCGCAGCCGCATCTCCCGGACGGCGCGGTGCGACAAGGTAGGGAATATCCCTACCACTAGCTTGCGCATAGGCCGAGATCACTTCCAGCACTGAATATCCACGCCCAGTTCCCAGATTAACAACATGGCCCTTGCCCTCATGGAACAGGGACCGCAACGACAGAACATGACCGTCCGCTAGATCACAGACATGGATATAATCCCTGACTCCCGTGCCGTCTGGGGTTGGGTAGTCATCCCCAAAGATCGAAATACAAGGAAGCTCTCCTCCAGCCACTTTGGCGATATAGGGCATGAGGTTGTCTGGCACACCTGCTGGGTCTTCTCCTATTAAACCTGATGGATGCGCACCCACCGGATTGAAATACCGAAGAACTCCAACGGCCCAACGCGGGTCGGATGCCAGCGTCTGCTCAATGATCTGCTCACAAACAAGCTTGGTATGACCGTAAGGGTTGCCATAACTGCGCTCCGCCGTTTCGGCGATCGGCAATTGCGCGTTGTTACCATAGACTGATGCAGACGACGAAAAAACCAATCGGAACACGCCAGCCGCCTGCATCGCCTGCATCAGGGTGACAAGGCCGCCGATATTGTTCTGCATATATGCCAACGGTTCCTTGACACTCTCTCCCACCGCTTTGGACGCCGCAAAGTGCACAACCGCATCAAAATCATGTTTAGCAAACACTCGATCGAGCATCGCCCGATCCAGGACATCCCCTTCGATCACCTTGATCTTGCGATCCAGAAGCAGTTCCAACCGATCTGGAACGTCCCGCGCCGAGTTGCTGAAATTGTCGAGGATGACGACCTCGTACCCAGCTTCGACCAACGCTGCGTAGGTGTGTGACCCGATATACCCAGCACCACCCGTCAATAGAATACGCTGTGTCATGTGATGACCCCTGACAAAACCATCTTCATTCTCTCATTACGCGGCACGCATGATCGCGCGTGCAGATATTCTCACTTGAATGTGGCTCGTTTCGGTACTCGGATATGGCCAAAATCGGCTTTCGTGTAACACTGTCAACACCAATCCTAGGCACTAATTCAGACAAATCTCAACGGATTCATCTCTGGGGTGTATTTCGTGGTTTGAAACGATCCCAGGATGCGTTGAGCAAACACTTTAGCGGTGCCTTGGACCTACACGCTCATCATGGGCACGGCGCGTTATGGTCAATGATCCGGCGGCCAGAACAACCAAGACAGCACCAGTCAAAAACCTCAGCGTTGGGACTTCACCGAACGCGACATATCCCGCAGCGGTAGACAAAGGCAGGCTCATATATCCCAAGACGGACAGAACGCCCGCGTCGCCGTTGTAATGAGCCCGAAGAAAACAAGCTTGAGCCGCTTGCGCAAAAACACCAATAGCCAACAGCGGCGCGAGGTGGTTTGGCGGGATCGAGTTCCAAGTCCAAATCGCGAATGGCAGCGTACAAAGGCCCAATCCCACGGTGTAGAAAGTCATCAACACAATTGTTGGCGTTTCCCGCAAACGGCGGGTGATGATCACGGCCGCCGATCCGGTAAGGACCACAAGCGCCAATGCAAATAGCCCTGGACCAACCACCGTGCCTTGCGGGTCAATGGCCACCACAACACCCAGCATTGCAACCGCGGCCGCCAACCATTGACCGCGTGTAATCCGTTCTCTGAGGATCAGAGCGGCAAGGATCATGACGACCAAGGGGCGGGTGAAATTCATAGTCGTGAACAAAGCCAACGGCACGCGCGAGATTGCGAAGTAGCTCGCGGTCAAGGTAGCCGTACTTAGCCCGATCCTCAGGAGTTGGAGATGCAAGGACGGTATGCCTGCAAACGCCCTACGCTCGCGGTAAATCCACGGCAAGAGCATCACCAATCCGATCGCGGCACGCAGGAATACGATTTGCGCCGCCGGATAGCCCAAACCCAGAGCCTTGACGATGCCCAGCGCCCAGATGTTCAACCCCATGTCAGCCAAGAGCCACGCGCCACCTTTGAGATTGTCGCGCGGCGCGTCAGTCGTCATTTGCGGGGTGTGATCAGGTTCGCAATCAAGCGAAACGCACCGGGCACAAGGTTTGCCATCTGATGATGTAGGACAAGGCTGCAATGCGTGTGACGCCCTTTGCCGATCTCGGCAGTAAGCAAAGCGCCAGCCAGCGCATCTTCACCCGGATCCGACATCGACAGAAGCGGCGTGTAAGCCGCATCCCAGCTTTTCGCAAAATAAAGACCACGTTCTTTGATCCACCCAACCCAGTCATCCTGCGTGATCTGATTTGGCGTGTTCAAAAGCGAATGATCGGCGTCCAGATGGGTCACTTCGGCATTGGAATCGGTCACGCGCCAGCGCAATGAAGGCTGCCCAATTTCGAGCCTACGAGGCGGAATAGTCTCTGGATTCCAATTGTCCCAAGGCCGGTGATACAGCGTCAACAAGGTGCCACCATCCTCGACCCAATCGCAGATCCGCGGCATCTCGGAGACCAACCCGTCACGGAACCGCAGAGCGAAAATACCGATAACAATTGTGTCAAACGCAGCCAGTGCAGCCTCGCTGTTGATCTGATCGTCTGTCAGGTCCGTCACATCCGCGCCAAGCGCGCGCAACCAGTGCGCAACCGCATCATGCCCACTTCCGATGTAGCCAATCTTGTCGTTGGGCACCTCGACATCCAACACACGCACTTGAAGGCTGGCAGGACGTGAAAACGCCGTTGGATCAATGTGATCATAAACAATCCGCTGTTCCGTCATCGCCGGAGCCTGACCGACATACAATGGCAGCCCATAAAGACCAGGGTCGGTGTCCTCAGGCAGCGTGATCGATAGCCCCCCATCATCTATGTCACTGCTCCAACCTTCTGGTAGATCGAACGACACCCCACTTCCCGCCGGGCTGACATCCGCCACCGCCACGGGGATGGTTCGCTTGGCCTGTCTCAGATTGATCAGAGCTGCATGAGGCGCAATCAACGCGGCCCGATCCGGCAAAACAACAGGCGGTTTTTCAAAGGCCACTGCAACCGTGGTCGCATCAATCTGGAGTGAGATGCGTGGCAAAGGCGGTTCAACCGGGTCGTATTCGGCGCGGTAAGGGTCTGAGTGATGCGCTTCGGCGGTTGTGGTTATCGTCCCGTCTTGGGCCGACCAACCGTATGGCAGCTCAAGGCTATAGCTCGCCCCATCCGCATCACCGGGATCGAATTCCACAGTCACTGTAGTGCTGTCCCCCGGTCGTAACCAAATCTGTTCCGTTGTTGCGCGCGCCTCAACACCAAGCGCTATGCGCAGAACGTGCGCCAATTGCTGGTGCTTTGCCGCCAAGCGGTGCGCGATATTGGCCGGGGCGCCTGCCTCGGCCTGTTTTATGTGTTTCAACGCCTCGCGTGCGGTCGCCACGATATGGGTGAAGTGTGGAAAGGCGGAAACCGTTTCGGTGATAAACCCATGTGCAGCCAGCAAGTGGTCTTTGATTTCGGGCGCTTCATCGACAAGATCGACCAACGTTGATGCAAGGCCAGAGGTCAATGCATGATCCGGCCCTTCGACATGGGTTACCGCCAAATGCAAGGGCCAGTCCTGCCCTGAGCCAGCGGGCACCCAGCGCCCCATTCCCTGCGTTCGATGGTACGCTCGCGACATCTGGCCGATGCGCGCATAGCTCCAGCCGGAAACAGGGTCTTTACCAGACCCATCAACCGTCAGTGTGGCATCCGGAGGCGGTAAATCATCATCGTAGGCCTGGCCAGCACCAGACCATGCGGGAAGGTACATCTTGGACACCTGCCAACGCGGTAAGGCCGACGGAAAATCCGGATCGGCGGCGGCAGTCATGACTTCATGCGCTGCCTGCGTCATAGCGCGATGGTGACCGTGTTGGCCCGGCACATCGAGGAACGTCGGAAGTATAATATCCGGCCTATCCGTGCGGACGATTTCCACGAACCGATGCAGGAGGTGATCATGCCCCCAAATGCCTATTGTCTCTTCCCCACTTTTGGAAAACCGGAAATCCCGTATCGGGTCGTCAGGTGATGTGCCATGCCAATAAAGCCGCATGTTCAGCATATCGCAGGCGCGCTCCATCTCTCGGGTGCGCAGGGCACCCAGCGCGGGACCACTTTCAGTGCCGATATCGTTCTGGCCACCTTCGCCTCGCGTGGAACATGCATAGCTCAGGTTGATGCCATCGCGCAGGCCCAGCGCGGCCAATAGAGCTGTTGTTTCGTCGTCAGGGTGCGCTCCCGTGTTTATCAACCGCACCACGGATTGCAGCGGGCGCAGCGCCCACCAAAGATCGAGCACACGAGGGCGCATCCGGGTTTCCGACAGGCGGATTTGATCTGGAGTGGGCATGTCTTACCTCGCTGCGGCGATGGTGGGAGTAAAGGCTTGGTGCAAAACCAATGCAGCGGCACCAAGTGTGGCTGTCATTCTTCCAGATGTTCCACGCATCACGCGCGGATGGCTGCGATCAGGGCGGTTCGAAATTGATCGTTCCGGCAAGGACGTTCGCGCAATGATATGGTCCAGAAGCAGATCCGGCATCGCACCACCAAGGATAACTGTTTCAGGATCAAATAGATTCTCGATGATTAACAAGGCAGGCGAAAGGGCTTTTGCGGCCTGCTCCAGCCAAGCCATCAAGTGGCGGTTTGCGCTAGAATAGAGACTGATCAACTCATCCATATCGGTGACACTCAAACCGTGATTGGCAAGAAAGGTCTGTGCCGACAAACGACTGGCCGCGCTTTCAAGTTCCACCGATGTTTCATCGACCAGCACTTGGATATGCCCGATTTCTCCGGCATTGCCGAACGCGCCTTGAATGATTTGCCCATTCTGAACGAGCCCAAGTCCAAGCCCTTGCCCAAAATACAGATAGGCAAAACTGTCGAATCCGCGGGCCACGCCGTTCATACGTTCGGCCATAGCGGCAGCATTGGCATCGTTTTCAACAAAAACTGGCAGGTCCAATGTGCTGGCAAAGACCTCGGCAGGTTCATCGGTGTTCCAGCCTGGCAATTCCGAAGCCGTACCGCTGAGCCCGGTTTCACCGAATGGCCCGGGCATGACGATCCCTGCTCCCATCAGCATATCTTTTTTCAATTGGGTCTGCGTCAACGTTCGGCCCATTTCGGCATTAACAGTGTCAAGTATCGTTGCCTTGTTGGCATTCGGCAAAGGAGTCCGTTGGGTCAAAACCGGCGTGCCAACCAAATCAACCAGCGCAGTGAAGACGGCCGTTGGCCGAACCTCGATCCCAAACGCATAGCCACCACCAGGTTTGATCGCGTATTGCTGTACCGGCAGGCCACGCCCGGCACTGCGGTGGCCCTGCTCGATCAGCAGCCCTTCGTCCAACAAATCAGAAATGATGTTCGACACTGCCTGCGTGGACAACCCCGACGCACGCGCAATTTCAGCGCGACCCACCGCCCCAGCATGACGTACAGCACGCAGAACAAGCTGTTTGTTGTGACTGCGAGCGCGTTCGGGATTGGCACCCAGTTGGGGTTTCAGCGTACTGACCATGCCTTCGCTTAGCGCACCAAACTTGAACACTCAAGAAAGTTGAGTTAACGCTTGGAGATCGACCAGTCTCACATAAGAATGGGCTGGCATATTCAACAGGTCTCAACAGGGAGAGATCCATGGCATTCTTCAATATCAAAGCACTGGCCGTTGCGTCCGTGACAAGTGCCACTGCACTTTTTAGCACTGCCGCAAATGCGGTTGAAATCGAATACTGGCAGTATTTCTTTGACGCCCGAGTGCAGGCGATGGAAACGCTGATCGATAACTTCCAAGAGGCGAACCCGGACATCACGGTCAAGATGACCCATTTCCCCTACGCCGATTACCGCACCAAAGTCGCCGCCGCGATCCCAGCCGGCGAAGGCCCGGACGTGGTGCAATTGTTTTACGGTTGGTTGAATGACTACGTCGCAGCAGACTTGATTCAGCCATTGCCGGCAGATGTGTTTCCGGCTGCCAAGATCGACGAAGATTTCTTCCCCATGGTGCAGGCCATGAAAGATGGCGATGCCTATTGGGCACTTCCGACCGCAGTCCGGTCATTGGCGCTGTTTTACAACGAGCGCTTATTGGAAGAGGCGGGAGTCGAACCTCCCACCACCTTGGACGAAATGATCGCCGCCGCTGAAGCAATGACCAAACGCGATGGCGCGGGCAACCTAACCCAAGTCGGCATGACAGCAGGCATGACGGCGCAAGACCATCATTGGTGGCGCGAAGGGCTGATCCGCCAGTTCGGTGGCGAACCCTATGTGGATGATTACCAAACCGTGAATTATGACAGTGAAGCCGGGCTGGAAGCGCTGAACTTCTATTCGAGCCTCTTTACCGGCGATGACGCCGTTTCTGCGATTGGGTTCATGGACGAACCACAAGCCGCCTTCAAAGCAGGGCGCGCGGGCATGCATATCGACGGTTCGTTCCGCATCGGATCATTGAACAACACGCGCGGGCTGAAGTGGGGCGTGACCGAGCTTCCTGCGACAGCGGACGGCACACGGTCGAACTATTCATCCTACTGGGTCAACGCGATCACAACCAAAGCCGAGGGCGAAAAGTACGACGCTGCGGTCAAGTTCATGGAATACGTCACAAGCGACGAAGCAATGCAGATCTGGCTTGATGTGGTTGGTGAATTGCCAGCCAAGCCCTCCGTTGGCTTGACCGAAGCGAACGCAAATAATCCGATCTTCGGCCCATTCATCAGGGGTCTAGCCTACGCGAACACGACGAAATTCGCCAACGAAAGCGGACAGCGTCAACTGATGGTGGAAATGGTCGAACGCATGACCCTGCAAGGTATGAGCGCGGAAGAAAGCCTGGCGATTGCCGCGGAGGCCGAGCAAAAGATCCTCGACGAATACTACAACAGCGCGTCCAACTGATCGCGCGGCACGGACGCCTCGGTTCCCTCCCGACCGGGGCGTCACCTTTTCGGACACAGGCATGTATCGCAATCTGACCATCCGGCAGAAACAGATCGTATGGGCGTGGGCTTTCCTCGCCATCCCGATCCTGTTCTATACGATGATCCGGTTCTATCCGACGGGCAATGCGATCCTGATTAGCTTTCAGGAATGGAATCTGCTTGGCGACCGAACCTGGACCGGGATGGACAATTATCAAAAGCTGTTTGCAGACCCGGTGTTCTGGAAAGTGTTCAAGAACACATTTGTCTATCTGCTGATTGGTACGCCGATCAGTTTGATCATTTCGTTTGTGATTGCATATCACCTCGATCAAGTCCGCTTTATGCATGGCTTTCTGCGCATGCTCTATTTCCTACCCTTCATGACCAGTGCTGTAGCCATGGCGTGGGTGTGGCGCTGGTTCTACCAGCCCGTCCCCGTCGGTTTGTTCAACAATGCATTGGCGAGCATAGGCATCCCTCAATTTCCATTCCTGCAATCGACCACGTGGGCGTTGCCGTCTGTTTTGGCACCGGCAGTGTGGGCCGGTCTTGGCTTTCAGGTGATCATCTTTATGGCTGGCCTTCGCGCCATTCCACGCAGTTACTATGAGGCGGCGCGTATCGACGGCGTATCATGGTGGACCGTGCTGTGGGAGATCACTCTGCCCCTGTTGAAGCCGACCATCGTGTTTATCGTGGTATTCAGCTCTATCGGGTTCCTGCGCATCTTCGATCATGTCTTCAATATGACGACGAACAACCCAGGCGGGCCATTGAATTCAACCAAGCCGCTTGTCCTGATGATTTACGAAACTGCGTTCAGCGCCTTCGACATGGGGTATGCGGCGGCGCAAACGGTGGTCTTGTTCCTAGTGCTACTGGTGGTGAGCTTGATCCAATTGCGCATACTGAGGGATAGCTAGATGACCGCTACGGAAATCCGTCCCACGACAGATGCGCTGCTGAAGACCGAGGCGCCCAAGAAACCCGCAAATATAGGCCAAATCCTGCGCTGGATGCTGCTGTTCCTGGGTGGTGTCGCGATGGTGATGCCCATCGCCTACATGATCTCGACCTCACTGAAATGGCCACATGAGGTTTATAATCTCAAGCTGATCCCAGATGAACCGCATATTGAGAACTACACCTATGTTCTTGAAGACGGACGGTTCTATTGGTGGTTCGTCAATTCGATGATCATCGCGATCATCACAACGGTCTGCAACGTGATCTTCGACAGTTTGGTGGGCTATACGCTGTGCAAGTTTCGGTTTCCAGGCCGCTACATCGTCTTTATCGCGATTCTGTCGACGCTCATGATCCCGACCGAGATGCTGGTCATCCCGTGGTATCTGATGAGTCAGCAATTCGGATGGCTCGACACGTATTGGGGGATCATGTTCCCGGGGCTGATGACAGCCTTCGGCACCTTCCTGATGAAGCAGTTTTTCGAGACTGTTCCTAACGATTTCATCGAAGCCGCTCGGATCGACGGGCTGAACGAGTTGCAGATCTGGTGGACCGTTGCGATGCCTTTGGTGAAACCTGCGCTGGCAGCCTTGGCAATCTTCGTCTTCCTTGGAAATTGGACGGCGTTTATATGGCCACTGATCGTCACCAATTCGGTAGAGATGTATACTCTGCCCGTGGGCCTTTCATCCTTTGGGGACGAAGCTGATGTTGCTTGGGAACTGATCATGACGGGAGCCGCGATATCAACCATTCCGACCCTCATCGTGTTCCTGATCTTTCAGCGGTACATCATTCAGGGTGTGGTGATGGCAGGACTTAAGGGATGACCGGTTTCTGCTTGGTACGTGTTGCGTTGGCATATTTGGTAAAAGAAGAAGCAGGGGACAGCGCATGACAGACCACAGCGTGTTCCCCGACCCAACCTATCGGGACACTGTGCTGGCACCTTTGTTTGAAGGAGTGAAGAGCCATTATGCGGAACACATGGGCGCGATCAATCGGGCGCATCTGGTTATGCTGGCAGAGACCGGGATTTTGCCGTCAGACAATGCCAGCGCGATCGCGGTTGCTTTGCGTGACATCGACAGTGAGACAGATATCGAGGCGCTGACCTACACAGGTGAGCACGAGGATTACTTTTTTCTTGTTGAGGCAGAGTTGCGCAAGCGACTTGGTGACTTGGGCGGCGCCCTGCATACCGCGCGATCGCGCAACGACATGGATCACACGCTGTTCAAACTTGCTTTGCGGGGCCGGGTTTCAAAGCTATTGGAGCAGGCGTTAACCTTAACAGAAGCTTTGATCGCAAAGGCAGAGGCCGAGAAGGCGACATTGATCGTGGCCTATACTCATGGGCAACCTGCCCAGCCGACGACATGGGGGCACTACCTTGGCGCAGTGATCGAAGTGTTGCTGCGCGATATCGAACGCCTTAACGCGGCGGCCGACGGGTTGGAACATTGCCCTATGGGGGCGGCCGCAATCACCACCAGTGGCTTTCCAATAGATCGGGGTAGGGTTGCGGACTTGCTGGGTTTCGACGGGCCGTTGATCAATTCATATGGCTGCATCGCGTCAGTCGACTATGTCACAGGGCTCTATTCCGCGATGAAGCTGGTGTTTCTGCATCTTGGTCGCGTCATTCAGGACATGCAATTCTGGACCGCGTTTGAGGTGGGGCAATTGTACGTACCCAACAGTCTTGTTCAGATCAGTTCGATCATGCCGCAAAAACGCAATCCGGTTCCGATCGAACATCTTCGCCACCTTGCCAGCGCGACGGTTGGCCAATGCGATACCATCGTGAACGTGATGCATAACACACCATTCACCGATATGAATGACAGTGAAGGTGAAGTGCAGCAGCTGGGCTATGCCGCGTTCGAGCGGGGCGCACGGGTAATTGATTTGTTGACCGCGCTGATACCAGCCTGTCGGGTAAACTCCGATCGCGTGCGCAAGACCACCGATGCGGCATGTATCACCATTACCGAATTGGCGGACACCCTGGTACGGGATGAAGCGCTGACCTTCCGCGCGGCCCACGAGATTGCCGCTGCGACCGCCAAAGCCGTGATAGCCGACGGAGCGTCACTGGGCGAAGGGTTTGCAGCATTTGAAAGCGCGTTTGCTGCGCAGACAGGGCGCAATCCCACGCTTTCACAAGATACGTTCCGCACGGCCGTGGCACCTGAGACCTTCGTCGCACGTCGAGACCGGACCGGCGGCCCGGCAGCAACCGCTTTGACCGACGCTTTGGCATCTTACTCTGACATGGCATCTTCCGAACGCGCGAGATGCGCGAAGAGGGAAAGCAGACACAAAACCGCACAACAGAGACTGAACAAGGCGTTTGACGCGCTGCTGGTTAAGGACTGAAAATGGCCGATCTTGCGATCCGAAACCTGGTCAAGCGGTATGACAAAACCGAGGTGCTGCATGGTATCAGCTTGGACGTAGACGATGGTGAGTTTGTCGTATTCGTGGGGCCATCGGGGTGCGGTAAATCCACCACGCTACGGCTGATCGCCGGATTGGAAGATGCGACCAGTGGAGAGATCCAGATTGCTGGTCGTGTGGTCAATAACCTTGAACCCAAGGACCGGGACATCGCGATGGTGTTCCAGAACTACGCGATCTACCCTCATATGACAGTTCGCAAGAACATCGGCTTTGGCCTGCGTACCGCGAAGATGTCGAAAGCTGACAAGGAAGCCCGGATCGACGAAGTGGCGGGTATTCTGGGAATGACCGATCTTTTGGCGCGCAAACCAAGCCAGTTGTCCGGGGGTCAGCGACAACGTGTTGCGATTGGTCGAGCGATGGTGCGCGACCCGGCAGTGTTTTTGTTTGATGAACCGCTGTCGAACCTCGACGCTCAATTGCGCACGCAGATGCGTTTGGAGATCAAGAAACTGCACCAACGGGTTGGCAATACGATCATCTTCGTCACCCATGATCAGGTCGAGGCGATGACGATGGCGGATCGGATCGTGATCATGAAAGATGGACACATCCAGCAGGTGGGCACCCCGGCAGAAGTCTATCACAAACCAGTAAATACCTTTGTCGCCCGCTTTATCGGCGCACCGTCCATGAACATGCTATCGGGGCGCATTGATCAAGGTGGCTTGCTTATGGGGTCGGGTTCGGTGATTGACGTGGGTCTTGAGTTGCCTCAAGGGCACGAAATCACATTGGGCGTGCGCCCCGAAGACCTGCACCCTGGTAGCGGGCCTGCTTTGGTACGCGGGCCAGTGACAGTGCGCGAACCGTTGGGGCACGAAACGCTGATTTATGTGGGTGTCGAGGGACAAGAGATCATCGCCAAGGCCGATGGGCGTACACCGCCGGAGGTTGGGGAAGAGGTGACATTGACAGCAGCCACCGATACGCTTCACATTTTTGACGCGACGACAGGTGAAGCGCTGCGCTAGGGCAGCTACACGCCACACTATATAAGGCAGGAAAGCATGATCGATCTTTACACTTGGACAACACCGAACGGCCGTAAGGTTTCTATACTGCTCGAAGAATTAGGCGTGCCGTACGATGTCCATTCCATCGACATTGGTAAGGACGATCAGTTCGCACCCGAGTTTCTGAAGGTTTCGCCCAACAACAAGATCCCCGCGATTGTCGATCACGACAATGGCCTGTCGCTGATGGAAAGCGGGGCAATCATGTTATACATTGCGCAGAAACACGGAAAATTTCTAGCCGAGGGCGATACCTACTGGTCCATGGTGGAATGGTTGATGTGGCAGATGGGTGGGTTTGGCCCCATGCTGGGACAGGCCCATCACTTCCTTAAGTTCAACAAAGGCACGTCTGATTATGCCGAAGCGCGCTTTGGCAAAGAGGCTGAGCGTCTTTATTCCGTTCTGAATAAACAACTGGACGGGCGTGATTTCATTGTCGGAGAGTACACGATTGCCGATATGGCGATTTTTCCGTGGGCGGCGCGCTTTGAATGGCAAGAGATCGATTTGAACGCGTTCCCCAATGTCAAAGACTGGTATCGTCGTATCGCGGAACGGCCAGCAGTTCAAAAGGGCTACCAAGTTCCGAAATTCATCACGGATATCCCGATGCCCTAATCAAGAGGGCACCGGGATTTTCAACTTAGGCGGCGCGTGACAGGCGGGTTGGGGTCCCTTCGATCAGTTCTGCATGAAGGGCCCTGATGACAGGCTCCATCGTTGCGCGGTCCATCACGAACTGAACATCGACATTTCGGGGACCTTGGCTTGCTCCAATCGCTTCGCAACCAGCGTTTGCTATTGCCTGCAAGCCACGGGTCAATACAGACAGCCCACGCAGGTCGCGCCCAATGACAGACACCATCGCAAGCCGACGGCTGGTGATTTCAGCTGCTGGGAATAGCTTGGCGATGTCGCGTTCTACGCGGCGCATCGTTTTGAGCGAGGCGTCAAGGTAGTGGGTGATCGTGTTAGCATTCGACACCTTTGACACGATCCGCACATTGTGACGGGTCAGGATATCAAGGATTCCAGCATCATAGCCTTTGACACCGACCATGTCCTGCTCGAACACTTCAAGCGTTACGATATCAAGACCGGTCACAATCTCGGCGGCGGCTTCTTTGGAAGGTTGATCGTCAATCAGGGTGCCGGGGTCGCCCGGATCAAAGGCGTTGGTGACACGAAGAGGGACACCGGCTTGCCGTAAGGTTTTCGCCGCTTTGGGGTGGATCGCTTCCATACCCATATTCGAAAGCTGATCTGCCACATCATAATTTGTGCGACCTAGTTTGCGCACGGCCCCTTCGCCAACGAGTTTTGGATCAGCAGAGCTAAGGTGAAATTCCTTGTGGATGATCGCTTCGCGGGCACCGGTTAGGGCTGCCAGATGCGAAAACGTGACCTCGGAATACCCACGGTCGAATTCGTTCATCAGGCCTTCGACGCATTGCGCGTAACCCGTCACGATCGGCATTTCGGTCGCTGGGTCAATCCCGTCAAATGCTGCGGTGATGCGTTTTTCGAGACAGACATCGCCTTCGTCCCGCCAGCCTGACAAATCGACAAAGCGGGCCTCAACACCGCTGCGCTGGAGCATCAGCGCGGTGACAAAACCAGAATGCGCCTCGCCGAGGCCAGACAACAACTCGCGGATATGGCCCATATGCTCCGGCAAACGAAAGTGCCCGTAAGAGCAAAGCCGTTGCAGGTCAATCAGACAATTGCGGGCACCAAGAATGCGCTCCTCAACAAAGGAGTCTGCTTGCTGGGTGTCAGCTTTGTGCGTCAATAACTGGGCATGTGCCGCCTTCATCGCGTCTGACACACGATCAAGCGCATCCTGCCATTTGTGGTTGCTATCGTCGTTTGCAAACAGAGCATAAACACCCGGTTCACCCGACTTTTTGTGTTCAAGCAACAGGTTCGTTATCCCGGCAAATGCCGATACCACAAACACGCGATTGTAGATGTTTTCAGCAGAGCGATCGCCGATGAAGAGCGTATCTCGCAATTCTGAAAGGCGAGACATAGATGTCCCGCCAATTTTTTCGACTGTATGTGTCATATCAAGCGTCCTCTGGGGCCGCGTAGGATCCGTCTTCACGATGTACTTCGTTGCCAGTGACAGGCGGATTAAAGCAGCAGGCCATCACCAGTTCTTCTTCTGCACGCAAAACATGGCGGTCGTGCTGGTCTAGCGCGTACATTACGCCTGGTGTGATCTCGTGAGTTTCGCCAGTGGCAAGGTCAGTGATCGATCCCTTACCTCTCATACAATACACGCTCTCGAAGTGGTTTTTATACTCGAACGTGTGTTCCGACCCCTCTTCAAGAAAGGTGATATGAAAGGAAAAACCCATATTATCATCGGCCAACAGCATCCGAACGCTTGTCCAATGCGCATCCGACACGACGCGATCTTTTTCCTGTTCAATGATCTTATTAAAGTCTCTGACGATCATATGGGTTACTCCGCCGCGATTTTGTTTGGTCCGGACAAAATGTCGTTCGCTGCATCAAGCAGAATATTGAACCCTTTGCGGAACGTTTCTTTGGACGTTGTCAGTGGTGCAAGAACCTTGATCACTTCATCATCGCTCCCCGAAGTTTCGATGATCAAGCCCTTGTCGTAGGCACGCGAACAAATCTCACCGGCAAGATTACCGGAACCGACGTCTACACCCTGCATCAAGCCGCGACCTTTGAGATACGCATCCGGCACCATTGCAGCCAGATCAGCCAGCGAATCGTGGATAAGCTGTGATTTCTCAGACAGTTCTTTCTGGAAACTATCGTCCGCCCAGAACTTCTCAATCGCTACCTTCGCGGTGATAAACGCGTGAGTGTTGCCACGGAACGTACCGTTGTGTTCAGCCGGACCGAAGATGTCGTACTTTGGACGGACAAGCAGCATTGCCATTGGCAGGCCAAAGCCAGACACCGATTTCGCCATCGTCACGATGTCAGGCATGACGCCCATTTCTTCGAACGAGAAGAACGTGCCACACCGCCCGCAGCCCGCTTGAATGTCATCAATGATGAGCAGCGCGCCATGATCCTTGGCAAGCTTAGCGATCCGCTGGACCCATTCTGGGCTGGCGGCATTCAGGCCACCTTCACCCTGCACAGTTTCAAGCAAGATTGCAGCAGGCGCATCGACACCACCTGACTTATCCTTGAGCATTGCATCAAGGAATTCTGCAGTGTCTGTTTCACCGGGGAAGAAGCCATCAAAGGGCATCCGTGTGACACCGTTCAACGATGTCCCTGCGCCACCACGGTGGTACCCGTTTCCAGTCGCAGAAAGCGCCCCGGTTGTGACACCATGGAAGCCATTGGTGAAGGCAATGATGTTGGTCCGGCCAGTCACCTTACGGGCGATCTTCATCGCCGCCTCAACGGCGTTTGCACCTGTCGGACCCGTGAACATGACACGGTGGTCCATATCACGCGGTTCCAGAATGTGCTGCTCGAACGCTTCCAAGAAGTCCGCCTTGGTGTTGGTGTGCAGATCCAACCCGTGCGCGATCCCATCGTTCATGATGTGATCGACCAGAGCGGTCTTCATGTCGGGGTCGTTGTGACCATAATTCAGCGAAGAGCAACCCGCCAAGAAATCGATATATGTCTTGCCAGTATCGTCGGTTATTTCAGACCCGCTGGCAGTGGTAAAAGTTGCAGGCATACCACGGCAGTATGAGCGAGCTTCGCTCTCGCGGCGTTCAAAAATCGAAACGGTCGTATTCATGTCCTTGGGCATCAGATGTCCTTTCAAGGCATTGGAATTAAATTTTGGGAGGTGAAACGCGACAGATCACGCAGCGCGTTTGAGATCGCCCGACCTAGGCAGCGTGATCGACACCATGTGTTCGGTGTCGTGACGGCCTTCAAAATGAATATCGCGCTTGAAGTGCGGTGTGTCAGTCAGCGTGCCGCCGATTGAGCGGGCAAATCCACGAAACAGAGCCCATGACGCTTCGTTGTCACGGGTGATTGTGGTCTTCAACTTCGTCGCATCATCACAAGCATCACGTTCAATCAGATCGAGCAGCATCTTTTTGCCCAAACCCATACCACGTGCCTTTTTGCTGACAGCGACCTGCCAGACGAACAATGCGTTTTGATCTGGGATCATATGGCCAGAAATCCAGCCAACAATGTCGCCATCCAATTCTGCGACGACGCAGGTGTCGCGGAAATGATCTGCCTGAACAAGGTTACAGTACATCGAATTCTCGTCGAGTGGCTTGCAGTCCTTCACAAGCTCCCAAATTGCAGCCCCGTCCGTCGCGTCCGGTTTGCGCAGACGGGGCGTTCGCGTTCGAGGTATGTCACTATTTGTTGGCATTTTCCTGACCCTTTGTTAGTTCGCCTAACTAAGTAGTATAGTCTTGCTATAATTTCAACATCCAAGGCGTCGCAGGTCGTCATAAGCAATTTTCTGCGGTTTTTTTTGCTTTATACTAACTACTACTCAACGGCGCATAAAGGTCGGAATGGTTCCCATATTAATTAGCTTAACAAAGGGTTAATACTTGCGAAGTTGATTGAAGATCGCTCTTCTTTCGTGCGATGTTTCACGCCATGACAACTGATGCCAACGCTCGCATGGATGATAGCCTGATCGCGCTACGGCGTATTCTTCGGGCAACCGAACTCTATGCGCGCGACCTTGCTCATGCTGTTGGGCTGACCCCTGCGCAGCTGCGGGTGCTACAGATCGTCGACGAGCGCGATAGTGTTACACCTAAAGCTTTGGCGACCCAGATGGGTGTCAGCCAGGCCACCGTTTCTGCGCTTGTAGACAAGCTTGTCGCGCAAGCTTTGGTCGAACGGGTGCCGTCCAGTCAGGACCGGCGTCAAACAAATGTCACCGTGACGCAAAACGGGCGTCTTCGGTTGGAAAACGCACCAGATGCTTTGCAACAAAGATATGTGCGGGCATTCCTTGATTTGGCGGATTGGGAGCAAGCTCAACTTGTCGCAACATTGGAACGTGTCGCGGATATGCTCGACGCCCGTAAGTTGGATGCCTCGCCGGTTTTGACCACAGGCGAGATTCAGTCAGGCAAAAAGCCAGTCTAAGCTACGTCGCCAAATCAAGAGCCTGGACGGGATTCAGGTGGCTCATCATAGATCGACCAGCCACATGTGCTCTGACTGTCAGGCAGATCAGTTTCGCGCAGGTTCCGTGCCATATACGTTTTGGCGATAAAGTTCGCGGTGATCGGGGCGGTCAGTAGCAAGAAGACAGAGATCAAAAGCTCATGCACCGACAAATGCCCTGTCTTGGCATAAAAATAGATCATCGACGCGACAAGCACGCCACCGACACCCAGCGTCGTTGCCTTGGTTGGCGCATGTAGCCGTTGCAGAGAATTTGTTAGCTTTACCAGACCGTACGATCCAACAAGGCCGAATACCCCGCTGACGACGAGCGAGACCGCGATGAGAAGTTCAGTGATAAAACCCATGATCCGACCTCATTCGATGATGTCGCCGCGCAAAAGAAAGCGGCAATAGGCAACGGTTGAAACGAAACCGACCATGGCCACCAGCATCGCAGCCTCAAAGTAGATTGCTGTACCGCGCCACACGCCATACAGCACCAACAGAGCGATCACGTTGATCACCATAGTGTCGAGCGCCAAAATACGGTCAGCTGCATTCGGCCCCAAGGCGATGCGCCAAAGGTCAAGCAGTAGGGCGATGCCATAGCATCCAGCCGCAAACATAATAGCTGCTTCGATCATTCGAAAATCTCCTTCAGCCGCCGCTCGTACCGCGTCTTGATCTCATCGCGCACGGCGTCGACATCATCGGTGTGCAGGCAATGCACCAAAATGCTCCCGCCATCGGCGGAAAGCGTCGCAGACACCGTGCCCGGTGTCATTGTAATGGTCCCCGCAAGAACTGTAATTGCCTCGGCAGACGTTAGCTCCAATGGGATCACAACCCATTGCGAACGAATGTTCTTTTCGCGTTTGAACAGAATGATCGCTGCAACTTGCACGTTCGCGACCACAATATCCCAGAGGACGATCAACACATACACGAGACCTTTCAAGGGCCGCCGAATGGTCGGACGATCGGGCCAATAGGGAGCCGTCAGCATCGGGATCACTAGCCCAAACAACCCACCAAGCAGGAGGTTACCAAGCGTGAACTTGTTCACCAGCCCCAGCCAGACAAAAACCAGCGTAAGGCTTAAGAACGGATGTGGGATAAGACGTCTCAGCATGCCTCAGGACTCCTCACTGGGATCAGCAAGAACAGCAGAGATATACCCCGCCCGGTCAAACAACTGGTTTGATGTCTGTTCCAGGTAATTTGCAACGGGCCCTGCGAAGACTGCCAACGCGCCCAACACAGCAAGTGTGAGCATTACAGGCGCAACTTGTGCTGTGGTCGCCACGTCCGTTGGCCGAGCAGGCTCGCCATCCTCGGGTACCGAGCCGACGATTGCGGTCGACTTCCAGAAAAGCGCGCTTCCTGCGCGGGCAAAGCCAATGATGGTCAGCAAGGAACCTACCAAGATGGCCGTCCATGCCCATGCCATTAGCCCCGGCTCGCGCAACGCGTCAAGCACGAGCAGTTTTCCAAGGAACCCACTTAGCGGCGGCATACCGGCCATCGCGATCACCGCTGCAAAAAAGATCGCTGCAAACAGTCCGTTCTGAACGGTAGCGCTGGTAGGGGTAAGCGAGTCGCCATTGCGACGCGATACCACCAGATCAGCGATCAGGAACAGGCACGCAGCCGCAAATGTTGAGTGGATCATGTAGTACAAGGCCGCCGTTGTTGCGGCTGGGGAAAACGCGGCGACCGCAACCAACAATGTTCCCATTGACCCAACAACCGAAAAACTGATCAACGGCATCAAACGTTTTGCGCCAAGCACACCAAAAGCCCCCAAGGCAATGGTGACTATCGCTGCGGGGAAGAGCCATGCGTCGATCATCCCGTCGGTTCCCGGAACGCCGGGGCCAAACACGACAGTATGAACACGCAAAATGGCATAAGCACCCACCTTGGTCATGATGGCAAACAAGGCCGCCACCGGTGCAGGCGCATTGGAGTACGTCGCCGGAAGCCAAAACTGGACCGGGAACAACGCAGCCTTAACAGCAAACACGATCATCAAAAGCATCGCAGCAACACGCACAAGCGCGGCTTCGTCAGCAGGAATCTCGGGAATCTTGGCCGCAAGGTCAGCGATGTTCAGCGTGCCGGTGCTGGCGTAAAGCGTCCCTAATGCGAACAGGAACAGCGTCGAACCTGCAAGGTTCATCACCACGTATTGCAGCCCCGCGCGCATCCTCTCTTTTCCACCCGAGTGGATCATCAGGCCGTAGGACGCGATCAACAGTATTTCAAAGAATACAAACAAGTTGAAGATATCGCCCGTCAGAAACGCGCCGCAAATTCCCATTAACTGAAACTGAAACAACGCATGGAAGTGTTTGCCCCGGTCGTCCCAACCGGTGGCAATCGCGTGTAAAAGCACCAAGAGCGCCGAGGTCGCCGTCAACAACACCATGAGCGCTGATAGTCGGTCTAGCACAAGAACAATGCCAAACGGTGCCGGCCAGTCGCCAAGACGGTAAATATGGGTTGTGCCATCCATCGCCATCCAGACGAGGCCCATCGATACCGCCAGCAAGAGCACAGTGCCCACCATCGATGTGACACGCGCAAGCACGATGTCGTGTCGCATCACAAATCCGATGATAGGGGCCAACATCGCAGGAAGAACGACGGGAAGAATGATCCAGTGGCTCATTGTGCCGCGTCCTTTTCCGGTTCGGTCTGATCAATGTCGATACTGTCAGTGTCAGACTCGAGGAACGCTCCAAGCGAAATCATTACCAGGACTGCGGTCATACCAAATGAGATAACGATAGCAGTCAGGACAAGCGCCTGCGGCAGAGGATCGGTATAGGTTGCCTCCCCATATTTTGATAGGATGGGTGACATATCAATCGCCAACCGCCCGCTTGAAAACAGGAACACGTTCACCGCATAGGACAACAGCGCGAGGCCAAGAATGACTGGAAACGTCCGAAGCCGCAGCAAGAGGTAAACACCCCCCGCGGTCATTGTTCCGATTGCGCTTGCGACAAGAAATTCCATATCAGCGCGACTCCGAACTGTCTTCGACCCGGCTGGCGGGATCGTAATCCATAGGCTCAACATTGACTGTACTGCCCGCATACCGCGCGATCCGCGACAGGCTGTAGAGCATCAACATCACCGCGCCGAGGACTGTCGAAAAGACGCCAAGATCGAACAGCATCGCTGTTGCCAACTCGAATTCTTCGATGGGCGGTAGGTGCACGTAGGTGAACGAACTGGTGAGGAACGGCGCGCCGAAAACCCAAGCACCAGCGCCGGTCAGTCCGGCAATGATCACGCCAAACCCGATCAGTGTATGATATTCAATGCGCTGACGATCCTGTGTCCACGCGAAACCCGATGCCATATATTGCATCAACAAGGCAATCGCGACGACAAGGCCAGCAACAAATCCGCCACCCGGCTGATTGTGACCGCGCAAGAAGATATACAACCCAACCATCAAGGCGATCGGCATCAGCACACGAGTGACAACAACCATCATCAACGGGTGACGGTCTTTCGACCGGTCATGAGCAAAGTCAGCGTTTCGCAACCGGCGTGCAGCAGGACCGTCCAACAAAGCGTGCATCAACGCATAGATCAGCAGACCAGCGATCCCTAGAACGATGATTTCGCCGTAAGTGTCATAGCCACGGAAATCCACAAGGATCACGTTGACCACATTGGTACCGCCACCGCCTTCGTAGCTGTTGTCGATATGGAACGACGAAATGGTCGAGATATCGCGTTGCATAAAGGCAAAAGACAATCCCCCCACGCCGAGGCCCGCAGCGGCGGCGATCACGCCATCGCGGACCTTAAGACCAAGCGGACTTTCTTTGGGTGTCGACTTCGGCAGGAAATGCAACGCCAGAAGAAGCAACATGATCGTCACGGTTTCAACCGAGATCTGTGTCAGAGCAAGATCAGGCGCGGACATGTAAACAAATCCCGCCGAAATCGCGAGTCCGATGATCCCGATCAGAACAAGCGCGCGGAACCGGTGATGGTGCATGGTCACAACCGACACTGTGGCGACGATCAGCATGACCCAACCGACAGCAATGACAGCCGGGATTGGCAACATTTCCCGCGTCGGCGCAGACAGGCCAGCACCAAAAAACGCGACGGCGCCAAGGAACACAGACGTAACGGTGAAAATCGCCAGATATCGGCTTATCGATCCATTGTGACCACTGGCAGTGATGCCTTGGGCCAGCCGTACGCCAGCGGCCACAAGATCGTCAAAAATCGCTTTAGCCTCGGGACGGCGAGCCTTGAGCCAGATTTTATCAAGCGGTGCATGCATGGCGAGCAGGACTGCACCACCTATCACAGCGATGACCGACATATAAAGTGCGGGGGTCACGCCATGCCAAATCTTGAGGTGCGGATTAAGGTCGGCCCCTGTCACGGCGCTTGCTGCGGCAGCAACAATACCATCTGCAAGGAATGGCATGATACCGATGAGGACAACAAGAATCGCGAGCAAGGCGGGCGCCGCCCAAAGGCCAAATGGCGGGTCGTGCGGCGTGGTCGGGTAGTCGTCGCGAACAGGGCCAAGGAAGACATGTTTGATGAAGCGAAAGGAATACGCCACCGACAAGAGCGCACCCAGCGTCGCGAGCACTGGCACTGCGTAGTGACTGCCAGCCCACGTGGTATGCGATGCCTCTTCAAGCATCATTTCCTTGGAAAGGAAGCCGTTGAACAGCGGAATGCCCGCCATCGACAACGCGGCGACAGTGCCGATGAGGAAGGTGAGCGGCATGAGATGCCGCAAACCGCCAAGCCGCTTGATGTCGCGCGTGTGCGCTTCGTGATCGACGATCCCGGCGGTCATGAATAACGCGGCTTTAAATGTCAGGTGGTTGATGACGTGAAACACCGCCGCAACAGCAGCAGCTTCGGTTCCGAAACCCAACAGCATCGTCAAAAGGCCTAGATGGCTGACGGTCGAAAACGCCAAAAGGGCCTTCAGATCATCCTTGAACAGCGCAATCAGCGCGCCCATCACCATCGTGATCAGACCAGTGGTCGCGACAATATAGAACCACGCATCGGTGCCCGATAACACAGGCCACATGCGCGCCATCAGGAACACGCCTGCTTTCACCATCGTCGCTGAGTGGAGATAGGCCGAAACCGGCGTCGGAGCGGCCATCGCGTGCGGCAGCCAAAAGTGGAATGGGAATTGAGCGGATTTTGTAAAAGCACCCAGCAGGATCAAGATCAGAGCGGGCAGGTACCAGTCTGAGGCCCGGATTGCATCACCAGCTTGCAGGATATCGGTCAGGTTATAACTTCCCGCAATATCTCCAAGGATCAGCATACCGCCGATCATCGCCAGACCACCTGCGCCGGTCACTGCCAACGCCATGCGGGCGCCCTGTCTGCCTTCGGGAAGATGTTTCCAATATCCGATCAACAGAAACGACGACAACGAAGTCAGTTCCCAGAACACCAACAACAAAAGGATGTTGTCCGAGATCACGATACCCAGCATCGCGCCCTGAAACAGCAGAAGATACGTGTAGAACTGGCCAACAGGGTCTTCGCCGGACAGATAGAAACGGGCGTAAAGCGTGATCAGCAGACCAACGCCAAGGATCATACACGCAAACAACAGGCCAAGACCGTCCAAGAAGAACGACGCCGACAGACCAAGCTGCGGCAGCCATTCGACCTCGGCAGTGATGGTTTCACCGTTCAGGACTGCAGGTGCGAAAGTCAGCAACAGGATCAGTGCAACCGCCGTTGGAACGGCTGTGAACGTGGCACAGGCGTTGCGGCCTGCACGAATCATCAAGCCGGGGACAAGCGCACCGAGGAACGGCAACAGCGCTATTAGAAAGAGAAGGTTGCCCGATGTGTTCATGTTACCCGTTAGTCCAACCCGAATAGCCTCGAAGCGCAATATCGCTAAACGCCGGCGTTGTAAAAGCCTAGGCGCTGCATTCAATCATCACACCAGCCATTTGCGCCACTTAAGAACCGGTCTGTAATCGTTTCCTTCGACGGGTGCGCCAAAACTTTTAGGTGTATTGGCAGCATTTGTCGTTAAAGGCGCCGATCTCAACGGGCCTTTTGCGGCAACATGCTTTCGAACCGCCTTGCCGACCCCGTTGCTGACAGCGCGTCGAGACTTGGGTTTCCCTCCCAATGTCTGATGCGCGTTGGCCTTGCGAAGAAAACGTGTGAATTGCTGGAACCGGTATGAAACCCACTGAAATTGGCATGAAAAATGCAGGAAACGGCATGCAAAGCGTCGTTTTTGTGACATCCCCGTCCGGACCCTCTGGTCAATGTTTCAAGGTGGGTTGCGGGTTTCTTTTAGGGCGAATGC
>NZ_CBFHLV010000032.1:0-33265 GCF_965656765.1 Marivita sp.
CGTCAAATTAGCAACACCTGCGTGCCGACTTTCGCCAACTCGTAAAGTTCTTCGATATGTTCATTGTAAAGTCCGATGCAGCCATTCGAAGACCGGCGTCCGATCTTACGCGTATCGTGTGTTCCGTGGATGCGATAATACGTCCAGCTTAGGTGTAGCGCCCGTGTGCCAAGGGGATTGTCCGGTCCCGGAGGCACGTAATCTGGCCATTCGGGATTGCGGATTTTCATCGACGGAGTCGGTCGCCAATCCGGCTCTGGATCCTTGAGTGTTACCCGCGTTCGACCCCGGCGCGTCAAATCGTCAGTCAGCGGTACAGAAGATGGATACAGCCGATAGTTTCCGTTGTCTTCCCAGTAGTGCAAGGCACGCGAATCGATGTCGACCAGGATGGCACCATTGTTGAGATCGCTGAAATACGGTCGCCAATCCAACGTGCGAAAGCTTGAAATATTGCGGCGAACGATCTGGGAAAGGTCGCGCTCAATCTCGATCGTGGAGCCATCGTTCACATCTTGGGCAACCACAGGGGTTGCGGCGAATGCGGCTGACCCCGCCAGAAAACTGCGGCGATTCACGGGGAAACGTGGACTATTTGCCATTTCATGGCCTCTTCGTGTGCAAAGGGATATGGAAACTACAGGGTATTCTATATGGCGTGAATGCCTCAGTCGCAATTCAAAGGAATGTCATATCGGCAAATCTCGGCTTTGTGTGTTTGATCCCACCCGTGACTGAGTCTAAGCCCGGATACGGAAATTCTTGGGGCATGATACAATGAAGCGTTCGACATTTCTCATGGGTGCAGCTGCCATGGCCCTCACGGCCTGTGCTGGCGCGCCTCCGACGCCGACGCTTGGTCCTGACGGAAAACCGCTCCCCAAGGTGTATCGCATTAGGGCGGGTGACACCGGACGTATTCAGTTCAGGATGCTTGATGCGCTCAATGCATTGCGCCAGGCCTCTGGGGCGCAACCACTTGAACTTAATGCCCGTTTGAACGCTGCCGCGGCCACCCATGCCCGGGACATGAGCGTGCAAAACCGGCCATGGCATTTTGGGTCTGACGGATCGTCCCCAATCACGCGAATCCAGCGCGCTGGATATAACGGACGCCTTGTCGGTGAGGCGATTTCTGAGACGTACGAAACCGAGCTTGAAACGCTTGGCGCCTGGATGGAGGCCGAGAACACGCGAACGGTGATTCTTGATCCATCGGCTCGGGAAATGGGCTTCTCGTGGTTTCAAGAATCGAACGGCAAGATCTGGTGGAACCTGATTCTGGGCGCGCCAAACGAAACCGGGTTCACACCCGTGAACGCGCCATCGTGACATAGGTCCGACGCGGACCCAATGTTTCGCGTGCGAAAAAATGGGTCAGTGCACCTGACCTTCCTTACGGGTTGATCGTGATTGGCGTTCCGTTTTTCACCATCGAATAAATCTCGCGCATTTCACGGTTGGTCACGGCAATACATCCCCATGTCCAGTCGCGCCCGCCTTTGCGATTCTTCCACGGTCGCCCATGAATGAAGATATCGCCACCGGGGGATTTTCCCAACTCTCGCGCTGCTGCAACATCCCGCGCTCTGGGATAGTCGATTCCGATTGACAAATAAAAGCTGCTGTTGGGATTGCGGCGGTCGATCAGGTACTCACCTTCCGGCGTGCGGCCATCGCCCTCGATCTGTTTGTGACCTTCGGGCGCAAAACCCAAACCAATATCATAGGTCTTGAGGATGGCGTTGTGGTGCAAGAGGTACATCTTGCGATCTGCCTTTTGCACAACGACCCGTGTCACCTCTGGGCCATCATAGGTGGGAAACTTCCCACAGGCCGTCAGGCCAAAAAGAAGCGTCATAAGACACAAAATTCGAAACATTGTCAGAACTGCCCAGTTTGTTTTTTACAACAGTACCAGACAACCGGGTGTTCGGGAAAACGAAACCGTGAGTCGCGATCAGCAGGTTACCGCTGATCCAGTCGCTTTTCGATCGCCTCGAGTCGCGCCAACACCTGATCGCGGTAGGCATCGGTCTTTTCGTTCGATTCCTCGGCATGAGCATCCTGCATAGAGTTCACGATGAGACCAACCAGTAGGTTAACCACCGCAAACGTCGTGACCATGATGAATGGCACAAAGAACGCCCAAGCCCAGGGGAAAACCTCCATCACCGGGCGCACAATGCCCATCGACCAGGATTCGAGCGTCATGATCTGGAAGAGGGAATAGGCTGACCGGCCGAGATCGCCGAACCAATCGGGAAACGCATCACCGAACAACTTGGTCGCCATCACTGCGCCAATGTAAAAGATCAACGCCATCAATAGGAAAACGCTGCCCATACCCGGCAGCGCTGTGATGAAGCCCTCGACCACCCGCCGCAGGCGCGGTGCAGCTGAAATAACGCGCAACACCCGCAGTATGCGCAACGCCCGCAGCACAGAGAAGCCTTGGGTTGCCGGCACCAATGCGATTCCAACGATGAAAAAATCAAAGATGTTCCAACCGCTTTTGAAAAAGCGCCAACCGCGTGCGAACAGCTTCAGGGCGATTTCGACCACGAAGATCATCAAGCACAGGCTGTCGAGCAGAAGGATCAGCGGCCCAATACTGGTCATAATTGCATCAGATGTCTCCATCCCAAGCAACACCGCGTTGAACAGGATGACCCCAACGATGAAATTCGTTACCCACGACTGCTCAAGAAACGCGGCCACCTTGTTGCGCATTGCGCTGCCTCTTTAATTGCTTCGGCGCAACAGCGCCACAAGTTCCACATGGGTCGACCAGCGGAATTGATCAACCACCTGAACCCATTCAACATCGTATCCGGCCCGGATCAGGGTGGCAGTATCCCGCGCAAAGGTCGCCGGATTGCACGAAACATGGGCAATTCGAGGAATCTTAGCATTTGCAAGCTTGGCCACCTGCGCTGCTGCCCCGGCACGCGGTGGGTCGATTACCACGGCGTCATACTTGGCCATCTCTTCAGGCAGAAGCGGATTGCGGAAAAGATCGCGTACTTCGTGTGTGATGCGCTTGAGACCCTCCGCATTGCGCCACGCATGATCCAAAGCGTTGACCATATCCCGGTCACCCTCGACCGCATGCACCATAGCATCGCGCGCCAGTGGCAACGCAAAGGTGCCGCAGCCCGCGAACAGGTCAGCCACACGTTTGGCCCCTGTCAGAGCCTGTTTCACCGCGTCAACCAGAGCAGTTTCCCCCTCCTTGGTGGCTTGCAAAAACCCACCCGGCGGCGGCGTGACCTCGGCCGTTCCAAGCTTCAAAACCGGCGCACGACGCTGCAGCGCGATTTCGCCATCCCAAGCGATACGGGCAAGGTCGTATTCGCGCGCAAGTTCAGCAAGCGATTGATGCAGGTCCACATCCATCTCTTTGCCGCCCAGCACCGAAACATCCAGTCCGCTGTCCGTACGTGTCACCAGAACTGACAATTCCCCTTTTCGCGATCCCCCAAGCACGCCCAGCGCCTCTACCATCGGCAAGGCAGCGGTCAGTTCGGGGTGCATCAATTGGCAATTTGGGACCGAAATAATCGTGTCAGACGCCTTCATGTGAAATCCGGCCAGCGCACCTTTCTTTGTGCGGCGCACAGAAAAAGTCGCGCGACGGCGGGACTGTGCTGGCGACATGATCGGGTCGTTCAGTTCAATCGCGATGCCCTGCGCTGCAAGCGCCTGTCGCACCACATCGCGCTTCCAGCCAGATACAAATGCATCAGATGCGTGCTGCAACTGACAGCCACCACAGGATTTCGCATGGCTGCACGGCGGTTTGACCCGGTTTTCCGACGGTGTGTCGATCTTGGGATCGCGCAGATGTTCACCATCCAACGTACCGCTGACCACTTCATCGGGAAGCGCAGAGGGCACATAGATCGGACCATCGGCAATGCCGTCGCCCAGATGGCCCAGTCTTTTGATCGTAACTGTTGTCATGACGCGGCTTGTGCCTCAGCCAGCGACGCGGGTCGAGAGTTATTCGGCGGCTTCGGCCCCGATAAAGCCACCAGACTGCCGGTCCCAATACCGCGCATAAAGCCCGCCCTTGGCCAAGAGAACATCGTGCGTGCCAACCTCGACGATGCGCCCACCATCCATAACAACAATGCGGTCCATGCTGGCGATGGTGGACAGACGGTGGGCGATGGCAAGAACGGTCTTGCCCTGCATCACATGATCCAGCGCTGATTGGATTTCAGCCTCAACTTCGGAATCAAGCGCGCTGGTCGCCTCGTCCAGCACGAGAATAGGCGCGTCCTTGAGGATGGCCCGAGCAAGGGCGACGCGTTGACGTTGTCCACCAGACAGCTTGACGCCCCGCTCGCCCAGATGCGCCTCATAGCCTTTGCGCCCCCGGTGATCGACGAGGCCGAGAATGAATTCATGTGCCGAAGCGCGCTGTGCAGCCTCAAAAACCTCTTCATCCGTGGCCTCTGGACGCCCGTAACGAATGTTCTCCATCGCAGAACGATTGAACATCGATGTTTCCTGCCGCACGACCGAGATATCTTTACGAAGGGCAGTTTGCGTCACGTCGCGGATATCGGTCCCACCAAGCGTGACCTTGCCTTTTTCCACGTCATAGAGCCGCAATAGCAGCGACACGACCGTGGATTTCCCAGCACCGGATGCGCCGACCAAAGCAACCTTTTCGCCCTCACCAATCCGCAGATCGAATGAGGTCAACGCTTGGTTCGCACCACCATAAGCAAAGGTGACATCGTCAAAGTGAACCGCTCCACGTGGTGCACTGTCCTGGGCATTGGGCCGGTCGGTGATCGCGTGTTCTGGTGTCAGCGTGCCGATCCCGTCCTCCACCTCACCAATGTTGGTAAAGATCGACATTGCAACGCGACCCAAACGGTTGGTCAACATAGACAGACGCGTCGTGACCATAGCAGTCATTGCGATATCCCCGGCGGTGGCGCTTCCCTTACTCCAAAGCCAAAGCGCGCCGAGAATGGCAAACAGAGGCAGAATGCCACCCAAAGTCATCAGCACCATACGGAACACCGCGGACAGCGTGCCAAACTCAAGCGACCGTTCCCGGTAGGCATCAAGTGCGGCACGGGTTGCCCCATCTTCATCTGCGTCGCGGGCGAACAGCTTTACTGCAGCAATGTTAGAATAGATGTCTACAACCTGCCCCGTCACTTGCGTGCGTGCACCGGCCCGCGCCTTTGATCGTTTCTGCACGCGCGGAATGAAATATCGCAATGCAGCGGCGTAAAATACCGCCCAAACCACGAACACCAGCAACAGACGGGAATCAACGCCAGCCATGAGGAAAAACGCACCGACGAACATGGCGAGCGAGTAGATCACGACATCCGACACCTCGATCACGAGATCAGTCAACGCGCGGGCAGTTTGCAGAGCTTTTTGGCTCAGACGACCGGCAAAATCGTTTTCAAAAAACTGCATTGAATGGCCCAGCGTGTGCTGATTTAGACGGGCAAGGACCATCGGATAGAGGTTTGGACCAAGCAGGATACTGGTGACCCCCGCATCCATTACAAAGATCAAAGGTCGGACCACGAGAAAGAACAGGACACCGACAACCACGATAGGCCAGAACGTCGCCCAAAACGCGCCTTGCTCTGCAATGGCGGTTTGATCAATCACCCACCCGGTAAAGCGCGCGGCGACCAATTCAGAGATGCCGGTGATGAACGTGATGGCAAAAGCAATGAGAATGGCACGTTCCGCGCCACGCAATGCCCAGCGCATGAAGGGCAGTATCGCCTGCGGTGGTGGCCCATCCGCAGGTTCAAACGGTCTTATCAAGCGTGAAATGGCGTTCATTCAGCTGCCTCTGCGCCGATGAACCCGCCCGACTGCCTGTCCCAATAGCGGGCATAGAGACCCCCTTGGGCCAAAAGCGCGTCATGAGTACCGACCTCGGCAATGCGGCCGTGATCCAGGACAACGATCCGATCCATGCTCGCGATGGTAGATAGCCGGTGCGCGATAGCGAGAACAGTCTTGCCCTGCATCACGCGATCCAATGCCGACTGGATCTGAGCCTCGACCTCAGAATCCAAAGCGCTTGTGGCCTCGTCCAGCACAAGGATCGGGGCGTCTTTCACAATCGCCCGAGCAAGCGCGATGCGCTGACGCTGACCACCCGAAAGCTTGACCCCGCGCTCCCCAAGATGCGCGTCGTATCCTTTGCGCCCGAGATGGTCCTCTAGACCAAGAATGAACTCATGCGCTTCGGCTTTGCGCGCTGCCTCAAACACGTCGGCTTCGGTTGCATCGGGTCGACCATAACGGATGTTATCCAACGCGGAGCGATTGAACATCGCAGTTTCCTGCGTGACCATTCCGATCTTGCGTCGCAGGCTGTGTTGCGTGACCTCTGAGATCGACTGACCATCAATCCGAATGACCCCTTTTTCAGTGTCATAGAGACGCAAAAGCAAAGACACGAGAGTCGATTTCCCGGCACCCGATGCACCAACAATCGCAAGTTTCTCGTTGGGCGCGATATCAAGCGTAATCCCTTCGATCCCACCTTCGCGCTGGCCATAGGCAAAGGACACGTCGTCAAAATGCACGCGCCCTTTTGGCACCTCAAGATCAAGTGCCTTAGGGGAATCGTCAATCCGATGTGACGGGGCGAGCGTGTTCATCCCGTCCTCGACTTCACCGATATGGCCGTAAATCACCATCATCGTGTAGCTGATCCAACCCGTCATCTGAGACAACCGGATTCCAACTGCACCAACAGCAGCCACTTCGCCCGGAGTTACTCCGGTTCCGCGCAACGCAATAGCCATGCCAACAACAACCACCGGAAGCACCCCGGCGATAAACATTAGGCCAAGACGAAACAAGGTCTGCGCCTCGCCAAACCGAAGCGCTGCGCCGCGTAGATCTTCCAACGCGCCGAGTGCTTTATCATCTTCGTGCCGATCCCCAGCAAAGAGTTTGACAGTCTTGATGTTGCTGATCGTATCGACCACCTGTCCCGTGACCTGCGCCTTTGCTTCGGCACGGGCGGCAGAACGACCTCGAATAACGGGCAACATGACCCGCAGGAAAAGAACATAAGCCGCGAACCAGACCACCAGAGCAGCAACCATCCAAAGGTTGATTGCACCAACCAGAAACGCAGTGCCCAAGACCGTTGCAAGCCCAAAGGTCACCGCGTTCACCGTTTCAATCACGATCTCGGTCAGCGAATTTGAAGCCTGCATTTTCTTTTGCGCAAGCCGACCCGCAAAATCATTATCAAAGAACGTCACAGACTGGCCAAGCGTCCATCTGAACATGCGGGCCATGACCTGCATTCCAATATTCGGTCCGATCATAACCGACTGGGTCAGCGCCAGTCCGCCGAAGAGCAAAGGGCGTGCGATAAGCAAGACAAACAAACACGCGACAATCAGCCAGCCGTGATCCGACACGAAACCGTTCGTTGGCGTTTCTGCGACCGCATCCACGACGCTTCCCAAAAGCCGCATGGATACAACCTCGGTGATCCCCGCAAGAACCGAGATAGCCACGCCCAGCCAGACAACTCGCCAACCCCCACGCAGGCACCATGCCATAAACGCCCGAAGTTCAAGCGGCGGCACACCCAAAGCAGGCGTATCAGGGTCGATCTGATTGCCGGCCCGCAGGATCAGAGATTGATAGATTTGCCGCATTTATTCCGCTGCCTTCGTATCGGGATCAATGAACCCGCCAGACTGGCGGGCCCAGAACCCAGCATATAGTCCACCCTGTGCCAAAAGCGCGTCATGCGTACCTTGCTCAACAATCTTGCCCTGATCCATGACCAGAATCCGATCCATATGCGCAATGGTCGACAAGCGGTGCGCGATGGCAATAACCGTCTTGCCTTCCATCATGCCATACAGCGTGTCTTGAATGGCTGCCTCGACCTCGGAATCAAGCGCGCTGGTGGCCTCGTCTAACAAAAGGATCGGCGCATTTTTGAGCACAACGCGAGCCAGCGTCACGCGTTGGCGTTGCCCACCAGACAGTTTCACACCCCGTTCACCAACCTGCGCATCGTATCCAGTGCGTCCTTGCGGATCCTGCAAGTTCTGGATGAACTCATCCGCCTGCGCCTGTTTCGTCGCGGCGATCACATCGGCCTCTGTCGCATCCGGGCGACCATACAGGATGTTTTCACGCACCGAACGGTGCAAAAGCGAACTGTCCTGCTGCACCATACCAATCGACAAACGAAGGCTGTCTTGCGTGACCTTGGTGATGTCTTGACCATCAATCAGGATGCGCCCGCTTTCCGGATCGTAAAACCGCAAAAGAAGTTTGACCAAGGTCGATTTGCCAGCACCGGACCGTCCAATCAGGCCAACTTTTTCGCCAGGCTCAATTATCAGATCAATCGCATCCAACCCACCGGATTTACGCCCATAATGGTGTGTTAGAGACTGAATTTCGATCTTGCCTTTGTCCAACTTTAGTGGTTGCGCTTGAGTATCATCGACCAAAGTGATCGGTTGGGCGATGGTTTGCATGCCCTCGGCGACGACACCCAGCTGCCGGAAAAACGACGTCAGCGCCCACATGATCCATCCGGTCATCGCGTTCAGCCGCAGTGTCAGAGCGGTTGCCGCAGCCACAACGCCGACACTGGCTTGGCCCTGCATCCACAGCCAAAACGCCCATCCGACAACAGCGACGATCAGCAAACCATTCAGCGTGACAAGCACCACATCCATGATGGTGAACAACCGCATTTCGTACTGAAAGGTGCGGCGGGTGTTTTCGATGGCGTCCTTGGCGTAATCCAGTTCGGTGTTGTTATGTGCGAACATTTTGACTGAATGGATGTTGGTGTAGCTGTCCACCACACGGCCTGTCACCTCGGACCTTGCATCAGACGCAGCTTGCGACGCAGGGCCGACACGTTTGACTGTCCACATGACAAGTGCACCGTACAGGAACAGCCACCCGACCAGCGGTATAGCCAAGCGCGGATCTGCCTGACCCAGTAGGACAAGCGCGCCAATGACGTAGGCCAAGGAAAAGGTGATCGCATCGAAGACCTGAAACACGGCTTCGCCCGCGGCAGGGGGCGTTTGCATGATGCGGTTGGCGATCCGCCCGGCGAAATCGTTTTCGAACCAGCCGACAGACTGCCTTAGAACATGTTTATGCGCCCGCCAACGAATGAGCGTGCCAAAGTTCGGAAGGATCGTGTTGTTGAGCAGCAGAACATCCAAGGCCTGTAATGCCGGGCGGACAAACAGGATAAACACTGCCAAAGCAATGAGCCAGCCGCCATAAGCCTCCCACACGTCGGTCGGATCACCGGCGAGGATGTCGACAACCCAGCCCATTACCCAGATAAGCCCAATCTCGATCGCGGCAACGATGATCGACATAATCGTAGCGTAGACAAAGATGCGTTTGAACGGGCGCGCGTAGTCCAGCATGAAGGGCAACAACCGCGCGGGCGGCGTGTCCTTTTCGTCATAGGGGCCGTATGGGTCCACCAGGTTTTCAAAAAAGCGGAACACCAAACGGTCTCCTTGAAGAATGAATAGACCCTAGGCCACGCGTTTCAGCGTGCAGCCAGAGCTTTAAGGGAAAACAATGTTCGGTATCGCCCGTATGACACCGCAACCCTAGCCCGGCTTTTTGACAGAGGGAACCCGCTTAGCCGAGAAGGTCGGATTTAGTCAGGGCAAAGCCTGAGGCGATCCAACGATCCTCAAGTTCACGGAGCTTTTCGCCCAACGCAGCACCAGTATAGGTTGGCATCAGATCGCCGGGTTTGACCGGAAACTTCGCTTCTGCACCAATGTCCACCAGCTCAATTGCACCCGGATCAAACGGGGCTTCCAGCATCGCTGACCGCAACAACAGAACATCCCGCCCGATCTCTGCGCCATGTCTGTATCCCAGCTCCTTCGCGGATTCAGAGGATGGAATCAGGCTCTGATACTGCGCAAGTCGACGCTGATCCTTCTTGGACAGACGTAGGGAAGTGCCATCGAAAACACCGATACTGGCCAGTCTGCGCAACGGGTCAGGCAAACAGAGCAAAGAGTTTTCCAGATGAACCAAGGGTGCCAACGCACGCGGATCACTACCGGGCAACACCGCATACAATACACCTGTCTGCGCCATCGACCCGACCGCGGGGGCCGGATTTGACGCTGACAAAAGCTTGATCACCTCACCGCCAATGCGTTCGCAAGAAAGGCCTGATAACCCATCCAGACTGTTTGCAATTGCGCCTAGTGCATCGGCGTCAAAGCCATGGTCGGGGTCGCCATACCAAGCAGCAAACCGAAAGAACCGAAGGATGCGCAGGTAGTCCTCGGCAATCCGATCCTGCGGATTTCCGATAAATCGAACCCGACGCGCCAGCAAATCAGGCAACCCGTTCAACGGGTCGATCACCGTACCATCTGCATCGGCATAAAGCGCGTTCATCGTGAAATCCCTACGCGCGGCGTCTTCTGTCATATCGGTTGAAAATCGCACGATAGCATGGCGTCCATCCGTCTCGGTATCGGCGCGAAACGTTGTCACTTCGTAGCCTGTCCCAGCCGAAACTACGGTGATTGTGCCGTGGTCGATCCCGGTCGGCACTGGCTTGAGGCTTGCTGCTTCGGCTAGGGATTGAACTTGTTCAGGCGTGGCATCCGTAGCGATGTCCACGTCGGTCACTGGAACATGCATCAACGCATTGCGTACGCAGCCGCCAACAGCAAAAGCCGCATTCCCTTGCGCCTGTAAAGCACGGAACACAGCCTGAGTTGCATTGGCCGTTAACCAGTCGCCGGAAACCTTCATGTCGCCTCCATCCGCTCGGCGAGACTCCGTAGAATTCGCGCAGTGGCGCCCCAGATGTAATAGGGACCGAAAGGCACGGTATAGTAGTGTCGACGTGTGCCCCGCCAACGTCTGGATTGGACCGAAAAAAGGCCGGCATCCGTAACATGTGCCAAAGGAACACGGAACACTTCGGCCACTTCGCCGAGTTCCGGAACAATATCGAAATCCCGATCTATCCAACCAATAACTGGCGTCACAAGAAACCCTGTTACGGTTTCATGGGTTGGCATCGTGCCAAGAATATCGACATGCCCTCGGGGTAAACCAACCTCTTCTTCAGCCTCGCGCAAAGCGGCAGCAGTCACATCGGCATCAACGTCATCTTGCTTGCCGCCAGGAAACGCAATCTGCCCGGGATGATGCTTGAGCCGTGATGACCGCTTGGTCAAAAGCACCTCTGCACCATTAGTCGTCGCCATCACAGGCACAAGAACACCAGCGGGGCGCAATTTGCGCCCCACCGGCAAAACCACATCAGGGTTCAGATCAAAGTCAGAGGACGCCGTACTATTCTGCAGCAGCGCCGCTTCAATCCGGGCGCGGTCATTCACCCGACACCTCGTCGGCCTCAAACCCGACGGTTGACGGATCAAGGTCATAATGCGCACCGCAGAACTGGCAATCCGCCGTGACCCGACCTTCATCGGTCGTCATCGTCGCGATGTCCTTGGCTGAATAGATCGACAGGCTTTGGCGAACGCGATCTTCTGAACAGGTACAGCCAAACCGCACCGGCAACGCATCAAAAACACGCGGACCTTCCTCGTGAAAAAGCCGGAACAACAGATCGGTTGCCGGCAACGAAGGGCCGATCAGCTCCATATCCTCTACCGTAGCAAGGTGGAAGTTGACCCTGTTCCAGTGTTCGCCTTCGTCCTCGTTCAGCAGATCCTCTGGGTGCAACAAGCCGCCTTCTCCAGACCCGCCATCCGTGGCAAAGGGCGATGCCTTCGGCATGTGCTGCACCATAATACCGCCCGCCCGCCAGTGCTGGGCAACACCCGGTTCAGTGGACTGCCCAAAGCTTAGCGCAAACTTTGTCGGAAGTTGTTCGGATTGCGCGAAATGCGCTTCGGCACAACTCGCCAATGTGCCGCCGGTCAGCGGTGTAATACCCTGATACGGCTGCATACCCTGCCCCTGATCCATGAGAATGGCGAAATAACCCTCGCCAATCTGCGACATCGCAGGTCCATCGGTCACGCGTTCGGGATCAAAGCTGGCATAAGCACGAATCCGTGCTGGTTCGCCTTCGGCCTCGGGCGCATAGAAATCTGTCGCGATCATGCGCACGGCACCTTTTGTCTGAACCTGAAGCGACAGCTTCCAGCGCAGTTTGATTGTCTGACCAATCAGCGCAGTCAACAATGCCATCTCGGCCACCAACGCCTCAACAGCAGGCGGATAGTTGTGCTGCTTGAGGATACCGCTCAACACGCCATCAAGGCGCGCCACTCGTCCACGAATGTCCGAACGGTCAAGTTGAAATGGCAGGACGGTGTCGTCCCAGGCGATTTTCGATCCGAGTGTCATGGATTTTCCTTGCTTGCCGACCTCCGGCATGTGCGGGACTATATAAGAGACGATCCGGCAGGTCCAAGGGGCAGAAGGGGAATGACATGATGCGCAGGTTTGGTGACGTCCCGGAATCTGGACGCTCCTACACTCTTAGAACAGGGGCATATGCTATTCTGCCGGTTGGCGACGGTCTGCTATTAACGCACCAGGATGCGCCAGAACCCGAGGTGCAATTGCCCGGTGGCGGCGTCGATCCCGGCGAATCCCCCATTCAGGCTTTAGTTCGCGAAGTGTACGAAGAAACCGGCTGGCGCGTTGCGCGGCCCATCCGACTGGGTGCATACCGGCGGTTCACATACATGCCGGAATACGATCTTTGGGCGGAAAAGCTTTGCTTGATCTATATGGCACTGCCGGTCATGCAGTATGGTGATCCTCTTGAACCTGATCATACCGCGCTGTGGATGAGCACTGACGCTGCATTAGAACAGCTGGCCAATTCGGGCGACCGCGATTTCGTGGCAAGGTTTGCGTCACGGGCCCCCATATTCCAAAAGCGCGGCTGAAATATCATCATCAACATCAGCTGATGCCACAATATCTCGCTTTAAGGTATTGTATAGCGCGTCCAAGAAATCGGGCCCGAAACACTCATTCGGGACCGAAGCGACCAAAGACAGCAACCCGTCCTCTTCAAGTAAAGATCCATCCGGCAACACCGCCTCAGTGAAACCGTCGGTATAAAGAAGGATGCGATCGCCCGGCGCAAGCTGAACAACGTGGTCATTAAATGCCGCGTCTTCAATCAAACCGATAGGCAATCCACCCTCGCCGATAAACTCAGCCTTACCACTTTTGCGTAGCAACAACGGCGGTGGATGCCCGGCCTGCACAAAGCGCGCCTGCCCGGATTTTGGGCAGACATGCATGTAGGCCAATGTCAGATATTCGGTAACTCCTTTCTGGCCAACAACCCGACTGTTAAGGCGTTCTGCCAGCCGCTTGGGTCTTAGGAATTCGTACCCGTTGCCACTATGGTCCAAAGCCAGATTTTCGTCCGGGTAATCCGAACTCAAATACCCGGCCACGCGCGCAGTCATCATGGCTGACGTGATGCCATGCCACGATACATCGAGACTAAACAAGCCGAATTCGTCATTTTGTGCGCCAAACGTCCCAGCTAGATCACCTCCGACATGACCACAGGATTGAAGCAAAAGACTCACCCGGCTTTTTCCATACTCCCTTGTTCGGATCGGCATCAGCGATTCCTGTAGCACCCGCGCCTGTTGCAGGTCTTTGTCGATTGAGGCATGAATTGTTTGCAGTTCGCTTAAGGTGTCAGCAATAACTGCGTTCTTAGAGCGCAGTTCATGCGCCATCGACAAGATGCGGACACCAGCATTGATGCGCGCGCGCAATTCGTCCCCATTCACCGGCTTTGTCAGAAAATCATCAGCGCCAGATTCAAGCCCAGACGCAACAGCGGCTTTTTCCGATTTCGACGTCAGAAGAATAAAATAACCATAAGATGCGCGGGCGGATGCGCGAAAAGCTGAACAGAAATCAATCCCGCTCATCCCCGGCATCATCCAATCGGAAATGATGAAATCGGGCTGGAACGTTTCGCACAAATCCAAGCCATGTTCAGCATTTTCAGCCTCGACCACGTCAAAGCCCCACCGCTTGAGCATAAGGGTGAGGATCCGACGCTGTGCGCGACTGTCATCGACCACAAGAATGCGGCGCAGATGATCGTCTTGCCCATCAGGGAACGCAAACCTCGCGCTCTGTAACATAACCATTCACCAACCCATGCGTCGGCCCCCGAAAACCGTTTAGGCGGCGTTTCTTAAGCAGAGGTTACCGTTAAAACTTTTCACATTCCGAGCCTGATTGTTGCGTTCTGTTCATCTTTGGCTGCTAGCAAGCCGGTGATGGAGGGATGCATGATCGACTGGACACGCGTGGCTGAATTGCGGGGCGAAATCGGCGCAGAAGACTTTGACGAGGTGGCTGAACTGTTTCTAATGGAAGTGGAAGATACGCTGTCCCAACTCAACGACGCGGTGAATGACGCACCTCAAATGCAGGAACTGATGCATTTTCTCAAAGGATCCGCGCTCAATCTAGGCTTTGCTGATCTGTCCGACATGTGCAGCAAAGGCGAGGAAAACGCTGCAAACGAACAGATTAACGTTGATATTGCAAGCCTGAAAAACCTGTATGCACAATCACGGGCTTTATTCGAAACCGAATATGCCCAACGCTTTGCAGCCTAGATAAAGCGATAGATCGACGCAGGATCTGATCCTTCGGCCTGTTCTTTGACCCTTTGGCGCAACCGCTGCATTCCACCAATCCAGCGGTCCGTGTCGGCAGCACGCTGTTCGAAAAAAGTCTGCGCCTCGGGGTGCGGGTAGATCATAAACTGCCCATCCTCGATCCCCCTTAGTGTCGCCTCAGCCACAGCCTCGGGCGCGATCACACCCGATGGATGCTCTGTCGAACTGGCGTCATAACCCAGCAAAGGTGTTGCCACATAAAGCGGGCAAACGACTGAGACATGCACACCGTCCGCGCCATGTTCAATCGCCAGCGACTGTGCAAGGCTGACCGCGGCGTGTTTGGTCGCGGAATAAGCGGCGTCCCCAATCTGGGACAAAACGCCTGCCGCCGACGCAACATTGACCAGTGCGCCGGAACCCCGTTCGACCATCTGCGGAACAAGCAGCCGCGACGCACGAAGATGCGCCATGACATGCAGATTCCAGCTTTTCTGCCAATGTTCATCCGATTGGGATGTCGGCCCATCAGGTTCGCCAAGCGCAAAGCCTGCGTTCGAAAACAGCATGTCGATTGACCCAAGCTCATCTTGCGCGGTTGAGATCATATCCCGAATCGAACCCAGATCACTCAAATCCCCTTGGTGGGGAACACCACCAATCTCATCCGCGATACGCGAGGCCAGATCGCCAGAAAGATCATTGACCAGAACACGCGTACCTCGGGCGGCCAATGCGCGGGCCAGGGCCGCACCAATGCCTTGTCCAGCGCCGGTGACAATCGCCGTCGCACCATCGAAAACCATCAGATCACGAATTGCGACAGCAGATCGTCATCGGTGATGTCTTGATACGTAAATCCTGCCGAATCAAGCTGCCCGAACAGGCGGCCAAAACTACCAGCATCCCGCGTTTCGATCCCGATCAGGACGGAACCATAGTTCCGCGCAGATTTTTTTAGGTACTCGAATCGGGCGATGTCATCCTCTGGGCCAAGAAAGCCCAAGAAGTCCTTCAACGCTCCTGGCCGCTGCGGCAATCGAAGGATGAAATACTTCTTTAAACCAAGGAATTTCTGGGCGCGTTCCTTGACTTCGGGCAAGCGTTCAAAGTCAAAGTTACCGCCAGTGGTCACACACACCACTGTACGTCCTTTGATCGACTGACCCAAATCCTGGAGCGCATCAACCGACAGCGCACCGGCAGGTTCCAGTACGATCCCCTCAACATTAAGCATCTCAAGGATCGTGGTACACAGGCGGTCTTCTTTGATCGTCAGAGTGTTCGCCAAACCGATGCCGTTTAACCGCGCAAATGTCTTCTGGCCGATCTGACCGACGGCAGCGCCATCGGCGAATGTATTCACGTAGTCCAGCCGAACCGGTTTGCCGGCTTCAAGCGCCGCGCGCAGGCAAGCCCCGCCCGCAGGTTCGACAAACGTATACTGGCACTCTGTCCCCAGATAGCTCAGCATCCCGGCAGAAAGACCGCCACCACCTACAGGCAAAACGATGTGGTCAGGGGTTTTGCCAAGCTGTTCGATCACCTCGACTGCTACGCTGGCTTGGCCCTCGATCACGTCTTCATCGTCGAATGGGGACAGAAAATGCCCGCCCGCCTCGGCGCAGAATGCTTGGGCAGAAGCAAGCGTATCATCGAAATAATCGCCAGTGAGACGGATCTCGATGCTGTCGCCACCAAACATCGACGTTTTCTGTATCTTCTGCTGCGGTGTCGTCACCGGCATGAAGATCACGCCTTTCTTGCCAAAATGCCGGCACATGAATGCAACACCCTGTGCGTGATTGCCCGCACTGGCACAGACAAACAGGTCAGCATCGGGCCTTTTGCGCATGGCATTGAAGGCACCGCGTAGCTTGTAACTCCGGACCGGTGAAAGGTCTTCGCGTTTCAAGTAAATTTCAGCGCCGTATTGTTCGGACAAGTGCGCATTGCGCTGCAAAGGCGTTGGCGGGAACACATCACGCATCGCTTGGGTCGCGTCACGCGCGGATTGGGTAAAATCAGTCATACGTCACCCTTGGGGATTTTCCGGCATGTCGCAAGCGGTCAGTCGATCGGCCGATTTTCGACAAAATGCCCGTAAAGCGTGGTGAGAACCGAAATCCCAATGATTGTTGCAAACCAATTAACCACCAGTGAGTAGACCACGTTGATGATCGAATTGGGGTCGTCATTGAACCAAGACGGCAATTGGATCACGACGCTCGCCCCAACGACGATCAATGCTAGCATAAGTATCGTGGCGCTTTGGCCTTTTGTCGCGTCCCATGCATTCGCCAAAGAAAGCCTTTCGCCAAGTGCTGCGGCGGGCAGCATGATGCCAAGTCGGAAAAACAGATAAGCCGCCACACCGATCATGATCAAAGACATCAGCCCGGCCAGCGCCGGCAGACCGAGGGATATGATACCTACCGGAATCGACACAACCACGATAGCCAGCACAACCAACACCCCAATAAGGATAGACCGACCAAGATATCCCATGATCTCGGATCCATGAAAGTGTGGCACCCAACTTTTGGTCGTCTCACCCGTCAAAGCAAAGCGGTGCCATGCCACTGCGATCCAAAGGCTCGCGATCACCGCCAAAAGACCCAGAATAATAGTCGGCAAGATCGTTTCAGGCGCCATTATGGGAATCTCAGTGCCCTCAAACTCCATCGTCTGCGGCGGATTGAGGAAACTGTAGACCGTGTAGCAACTTTGAACGAGGTAAAGGACCAAGGACAAGCGGAGCGCCTGATCCAGATTGGCCATCACCAGATTGAACGAATGTCGGAAAATCTGCCAACCCTTCATCACATACTCCTTCTTGTTTCCATCGCCCTGTTCAGCGGCCACTTCTTGCCCCTGCCCTGAAAAACAAGTAATCGCCCCGGCAAACCCGTTAAAGGAAAACCCATGTCTGCGCCGAAAAAAGTTGTGCTGGCCTATTCCGGTGGCCTCGATACCTCGATCATTCTGAAATGGTTGCAAACCGAATACGGGTGTGAGGTTGTGACCTTCACCGCCGATCTGGGCCAGGGTGAAGAGTTGGAACCCGCCCGCGAAAAAGCGGTAATGCTGGGGATCAAGCCCGAGAACATTTATATCGAAGATGTCCGCGAAGAATTCGTGCGCGGCTTTGTCTTCCCAATGTTCCGCGCCAACGCACTTTATGAAGGCCTCTACCTGCTCGGCACTTCCATCGCGCGACCACTGATTTCCAAGCGTTTGGTCGAAATTGCCGCTGAAACCGGTGCCGATGCCGTCAGCCACGGTGCAACAGGCAAGGGCAATGATCAGGTCCGTTTCGAATTGGCCGCCTACGCGCTCAACCCTGACATCAAGGTGATCGCACCTTGGCGCGAGTGGGATCTGTCCTCGCGGACCAAGCTTCTGGATTTTGCCGAAAAGAACCAAATCCCGATCGCCAAAGACAAGCGCGGTGAAGCGCCGTTCTCGGTCGATGCGAACCTTCTGCACACCTCCTCCGAGGGTAAGGTACTGGAAGACCCGGCGCAGGAAGCGCCTGATTACGTGTACCAGCGCACCGTACATCCCGAAGACGCACCTAACACACCAGAAATGGTCGAGATCACTTTTGAAAAAGGCGATGCGGTTGCGATAAACGGCGAAGCAATGAGCCCAGCCACGATCCTCACCAAGCTGAATGAACTGGGCGGCAAACATGGCGTCGGTCGTTTGGATCTTGTGGAGAACCGCTTTGTTGGGATGAAGTCGCGCGGCATCTATGAAACACCCGGCGGCACAGTTCTGCTTGAAGCGCATCGTGGGATCGAACAGATCACACTCGATTCCGGTGCAGGCCACCTCAAGGATTCGATCATGCCGCGCTATGCAGAGTTGATCTATAACGGTTTCTGGTATTCGCCCGAGCGGGAAATGATGCAGGCCCTGATCGACAAGAGTCAGGAACACGTCACCGGCACTGTCCGCGTGAAGCTATACAAGGGATCAGTTACCACCGTTGCCCGCTGGTCGGATCATTCGCTCTATTCCGAAGCGCATGTGACGTTTGAAGAAGACGCCGGTGCTTACGATCAGAAAGACGCACAGGGGTTCATTCAATTGAATGCGCTGCGTCTGAAACTGCTCGCCGCGCGGAACCGTCGTTTAAAATAAAATAGTCTCTAACCTAGAAAAAGGCCCGCCAATCGGCGGGCCTTTTTTGTGTATCAGTTCGCTGTGACAACCTTCATCACCAGGGCATCATCAACGCGGATCGGGCCATCTTCTTTGGCACCCAGCGTGTATTCGAACACACCGGTAGACATCCCACCATCTTCGCCGTGCACCATAAGCATCAGCATCTCACCAGATGTGACGTCCTCCTGAAGGATTGCTGCGACGTCAGAATTCTCACCCTCTTTCAAAGGCGCGTATCCAACAACGGGACCAGGCTTCATGTCAGCACCGGTGCGGTGCACAACGAGCCAACCATTTGCCGGGGCAACAACGCTGGAAGCAGTCACTGTTCCACCGGATACGTCTTGGTCCATCGCATCAACAGAGGGTGCCATCGAATGGCCAGCCGCCATGGCAATAGATGCGGACAAGGCAAAAATCGTGGTTGAGAGTGCGTATTTCATTGTCTGTCTCCTGTTTTGCGCAAGGCAAGCGCCCCACGGACACCAACAGCCACGAACAGCAAGTCGCGATAGTTTCAGAAAACAGAATTTTATCCGGCGATTTTTTGTGTCTCCAGTTTGCGATATGCTGGCAGCGTTCGGTCCACCAGCTCAGCAAGCCGATTGCTTAGACTTGGCAAAGGCCCTTCCGGCCCAGCAAACCCGGTTGTCGCATGCAGAGATTTGTACCAATGCGGCGCCCAAACCCCGTCATAGGGCTTTGGCCCAGCAGGCCACGTCAGCATTGCCGGATCAAATTCAAGGCCAATGGAATCACACAGCCTGTGTAACATTTTGCGCGGATCGGCTCGGATATCGGCGCTGTCGATCACAATTGGGGTTTGACCCAACGACCGCACATAATCGAACAATTCGGCCTGTTTTGCAAAACCGATATCGTCAGCGGTCAGATCTGAATACCCTTTGGCAAAACTTGCCACCACGCGCGCCGGGTGACGGATCAGAAAGACGTTCACACAATCCCGCATGAAATCACGCGGTATTCTGTCGATCATATGCTGACACATGTGCTTGTAATAAACATGCGGTTTGCCGTCTAAAGGTTGGCCAATTAGAGACTGTTCCACCTCAAAAGTGTCTTCTGTTCGATCATCCAAAATGACCTGACGCATCGGATGATCCAAGCCAGTCAGACGCAAATAAGGTCCGTAAAACGGTTCGTCCAGTACTGAAAAATCGGCGCGTTGAGCAAAAGAATACATCATCGCCGTCGACAGATTGCGCGGCCCAGACCACATTGCCAATCGCATCGTCAGACACTCCTAATCAGACAAACTGCGCGCGACGGTACTGTTTGAAAGATGTCGTGCAAGCGGTAACTCAATCTCACCTTCAAGTGAGGACACCGCGCAGAATTTGCGAAGTGACCCGCTTTCGGCGCAGGATACCGAAACAATCAAGGAGTTCCCCATGCGCCCGCTTCGCCGTTCACATCCCGTCCTGCTAGCCCTATCCATTGTTGCAGGTATGTTCCTGCACGCAACCAAGGCCCATGCCGGAGAAACCCGTGACATCGTGGTTGCCGGTGGTTGTTTCTGGTGTGTCGAAGCAGATTTTGAAAAAGTGCGCGGCGTAAAGGAAGCGGTGTCCGGCTATACCGGTGGCACGACGCAAAATCCGACTTACAAACAAGTAACTCGTGGCGGCACTGGCCATTACGAAGCGGTCAAGATCACCTACGATAGCGGCGTTATCGACCGGGATCGGTTGTATAACCTGTTTTTCCGATCAATTGATCCCACTGACGCGGGAGGTCAGTTTTGTGACCGGGGTCAAAGCTATGCAACAGCAATATTCGTCTCTAACGCTGCCGAACGCGCCGCAGCCGAAAAAGCAAAGGCACAGGCGCAAGCGGCGCTAGGTCGTCAGATCGTGACACCTATTCTGGATGCCAAAGCGTTTTACGACGCCGAGGATTACCATCAGGATTACTACAAAGGCACAAACCGCGTGCTGACCCGCTTTGGCGCAGTTCAACAAAAGGACGCCTACAAGCGGTATCGCAAAGGCTGTGGGCGTGATGAGCGCATCAAGCAGCTTTGGGGAAATGACGCGCCGTTCGTTGGCAACTAACCCAAGCGCGCGTCCTGCACATCTTTTAGGTCCGGAATCACGTCAGCTGTTCCCTGACGCGTCACCATGATCGCGCCAGCCTGCTGGCCTAGGGATATCGCCTGTTCGATCGGCAGACCTCGATCCAATCCTGCAACAAGGTACCCGGTGAACGTGTCGCCCGCTCCCGTCGTATCTACCGGGGTTACGGGAATGGCTGGAAAGGTCTGATCAGTGCCCGCGTCCGTGTTGATCCAACGGCAGCCATCACCACCCAAAGTCACGACCACGTCCCTTACGGGCAGACCCGTTAGACCGATCCCGGTTGCATTCGTCAATTGTTGCGCCTCAACGGCATTCATCACGAGGATATCGAGCAAGGGAAGAACGGCCTTCACGGCGTCAGCATCGAAGGGGGCCGCCGCGTAAACCACGCGCATACCTTTGGCTGAGGCCTGAGTTGCGCCTTCGATCTGCACAGATGTTTCATTCTGAAAAAGAAAGGTGTCAGCCTCGGTCGCCGCTTCCAGTGCGGTTGAAATATGTGTCTCTGTTATTGCCCGATTGGCCCCTGGAAACAGCAGAATGGCGTTTTCACCCTGATCATCAACCATGATCACTGCATGCCCGGTGGCCACATCAGATTCCACGATGTTCCGCGTATCGACACCGTATTCCAAAAGCCGTTCGACCGCCCAGCGCCCATCGCGTCCGATCGCGCCAATATGCGCAACTCGCGCTGCGGCACGCGCAATGGCGACAGACATGTTTGCGCCTTTGCCGCCTAGGCCACGGCTGTGATCAGTCGAGGCAAGCGTTTCACCTGGCGCCAACAAATGTGGCACCTGATAAAACAGATCCGCATTGATTGAACCAAGGTTAAAAACCGCCATCGTTAGCGCCCTTTACACGCCGCAAGCACCGCCATGTTCAGAATATCGCTCGCCGTGCTGGAGGTTGAGCAAATCTGGATCGATTTATCCACGCCCGCAAGGATAGGGCCAATGACGGTCGCCCCTGCCATTTCCTGCATCAACTTGACCGAGATAGAGGCCGAATGGCGGGCCGGCACAACCAGAATGTTGGCGGGGCCCGTCAGTCGCTGGAAAGGATAGTTCTTCTGAGTGCCCCGGTTCAGAGCCACATCGACGGTCATTTCGCCTTCATATTCGAAATTCACACCGCGACGATCCAACACGCGCGGCGCGATATGCATCTTTTCAGCCCGTTCCGAAACGGGGTAGCCAAAGGTCGAGAACGACACAAACGCGACCCGTGGCTCTAGGCCGATGAGCCGTGCAACTTCGGCCGCACGTTCGGCAATATTTGCAAGGTCTTCTTCATCTGGCCATTCGTGAACAAGCGTGTCAGCGATCAAAACAATGCGACCTTTGACCAAAAGCGCCGTCACGCCCGCCGCGCCATGCGACGCATCAGCGTCAAAGACGTGATTGATCAATTCCATCACATGGGCCGACTTTCTGGTCGCCCCCGTGACAAGCGCATCACCATGCCCCTGCTGAAGCATCAAAGCCGCAAAAACATGTCTGTCGCGCGCCGAAAGGCGGTGAATATCTTGACGGTCATGGCCTTTGCGCTGCAAGCGCTCATAAAGGAACTGTTTATACCGCTCGAGGTGCTGGGTATTGGCTGCGTTGACCACCTCGACCTCACGCACAGCATCGCCCAAACCAGCCTCTTCCAGCTTGGCTTTAACGTCAGCCTCTCGGCCGACAACAAGTGCTTTGCCGAAACCCGACCGCTGATACATGACCGCAGCGCGCAATACTCGGGGATCGTCCCCTTCGGCAAAGATCATCCTCGCCTGCGCCGTCCGCGCACGCGCATTGATACCACGAAGAATACTCGCCGTCGGATCCATCCGCGACTTGAGCGATTCCTCATAGGCACCAAGATCGATGATGGGCCGCCGCGCCGCGCCGGTATCCATACCAGCCTTGGCAACGGCTGGCGGAATGCGATGAATCAGCCTCGGATCAAAAGGTGTCGGGATGATGTAGTCACGACCAAAGGTCAGGTTTTTGCCATAGGCCAACGCGACCTCGTCCGGTACATCCTCTCGCGCGAGCTCGGCCAACGCCACGGCACAAGCGATCTTCATCTCATCGTTGATAGCGCGTGCGTGAATGTCCAGCGCACCCCGAAACAGATATGGGAACCCAAGAACGTTATTCACCTGGTTTGGATAATCGCTGCGGCCCGTGGCCACGATCGCATCCATGCGCACCTCATGCGCCTCTTCGGGTGTGATCTCAGGATCCGGGTTAGCCATGGCAAAAATCACCGGATTGTCCGCCATAGAACGCACCATATCCTGCGTGACCGCACCTTTGACGCTCACCCCAAGAAATACGTCTGCGCCGACCATCGCTTCTTCCAATGAACGCGCGTCGGTTTTGACGGCATGCGCCGATTTCCACTGGTTCATGCCTTCGGTGCGCCCTTGGTAGATCACGCCCTTGGTGTCCGCGACGATGCAATTCTCGTGTCGCGCACCCATCCGTTTGAGCAATTCGATACACGCAATCCCCGCGGCACCCGCACCGTTGAGAACGATCTTCACGTCCTCGATCTTCTTGCCCGAGATATGCAGCGCATTCAGCAGCCCCGCCGCACAGATCACCGCCGTCCCGTGCTGATCATCATGGAAGACCGGGATGTCCATCTCTTCCTTGAGGCGCTGTTCAATGATGAAGCATTCAGGCGCTTTGATGTCTTCGAGGTTGATTCCGCCAAAGGTTGGGCCCATCAGGCGGACAGCTTTGCAGAACTCGTCGGGGTCTTCCGTATCCAACTCGATGTCGATGGAATTCACATCCGCAAAACGCTTGAACAGAACCGACTTACCCTCCATCACCGGCTTTGATCCAAGCGCACCAAGATTACCAAGACCCAGGACCGCCGTTCCGTTAGAAATCACCGCGACGAGGTTGCCCTTGTTGGTGTAGTCATAGGCCAAACCTGGGTCTTTCGCGATGTCCTCGCACGGCACAGCCACACCGGGGGAATAGGCCAACGAAAGATCGCGCTGCGTGGTCATCGGAACGGTGGCCTGCACCTCCCACTTGCCGGGGGTCGGTTCGAGGTGAAAGGCTAGCGCTTCTTCGCGGGTGAACTTGGGATTGGACATGCGGTAGAGGCCTCATACGTCAAAATCGGGTTTTCCACCCGGGTCGGTCGCCTTAATGTCATGCCAAAGCACCGAGGGGAAGCTTGTGAACGCGAATAAATCACCCGTCACACCCATGATGGCGCAATATCTGGAAATAAAATCCCAGTATGCAGATGCTTTATTATTCTACCGCATGGGCGACTTTTACGAATTGTTCTTTGACGATGCTGCAGCCGCAGCAGAGGCTTTGGACATCGCGCTTACCAAACGCGGCAAACATGACGGCGATGACATACCGATGTGCGGCGTTCCGGTTCATGCGGCCGAAGGGTATTTGTTAACCCTCATCCGCAAAGGCTTTCGTGTCGCTGTTTGCGAACAGATGGAAAGCCCGGCTGAAGCGAAAAAACGCGGGTCCAAATCTGTCGTCAAACGCGATGTGGTGCGTTTGGTGACTCCCGGCACATTGACCGAAGAAACCCTACTCGAGGCGCGTCGTCACAATTTTCTAACCGCTTTGGCCTGCGTCAGAGACGATTGGGCGCTTGCATGGACAGACATTTCGACCGGCGCGCTACATGTGCTGCCATTGTCTTTGGCCCGAGTCGGCCCGGAACTCGCGCAACTCGCACCCGCGGAAATCCTGATGGCCGAAGGGACCGAAAACGCAGTGTCGTCGGTGTTGGACGATCTTGGGCTCGAGCCGACATGGCTTGGAAAATCGAGCTTTGACTCAACAGGCGCGCACACGCGTCTGACGCAACAATTCGGCGTATCTTCGCTTGATGCGTTTGGGCAGTTTTCCCGCCCAGAGCTCTCCGCGATGGGCGCTCTGCTTGAATATCTCGATCTGACGCAAAAGGGCCGCCTGCCCCTGTTGCGACCACCGCAGCAGGAAAAGCTGGGCCATTCGATGCACATTGATGCGGCCACACGCAGAAACCTTGAGCTGACGCATTCACTCCAAGGCGGGCGTGCCGGGTCCTTGCTATCGGTCATTGATCGAACAGCCACAGCCAGCGGTGCGCGTTTGTTGGAGCGCCGGTTATCTACTCCGTCGCGAAACCTATCTGTAATTGGCAACCGACAAGAGGCGATCAGCTGGGCAATTTCTGATCCGACAATCGCCATTCAGGTCCGCGATGCGCTGAAACGTGTCCCTGATCTAGACCGCGCTCTTTCGCGTCTGGGCCTTGAGCGTGGAGGTCCACGCGACATGGCCGCAATCCGAAACGCCCTGGAACAGGCGGAAGCGATTTCAGGTGTGTTAGAGACACAATCTCTGCCCAGCATCCTTCAAAATGCAGTAAACGCCTGTAAAGGTCACGACGATCTGATGGGTCTTTTGGATGAGGCGCTGGTTGCCGAACCGCCTCTCCTGGCGCGGGATGGTGGATTTATTGCACCGGGGTATGACGAAGCCCTCGACGAGGCGCGCAAGTTACGCGACGAGGGACGCGGTGTGATTGCTGGCCTTCAGGCGCAGTATTCCGAAATGGCGGGCGTGTCGTCTCTTAAGATCAAGCACAACAATGTCCTTGGTTACTTTATCGAGACCACATCGACACATGCCGAAAAGATGATGGCGCCGCCACTGAACGAGACCTTTATTCACCGGCAAACGACTGCAAACCAAATCCGCTTTACTACGGTTGAACTTTCCGAACTAGAACGCCGGATCATGAATGCAGGTTCCGAAGCGATTGAAATTGAAAAGCGTCTCTATTCAACCCTAAGTCAGGCCATTCTGGAGCAACAGCCTGTACTGAACGCCCTTGCCACGGGTCTGGCCGAATTAGACCTTGCAACCGCCTTGGCCGACCTCGCTTCTGATTTAGACTGGTGCCGACCTATAGTCGACGAAAGCCGATCCTTCGATATTCAATTAGGCCGTCACCCAGTGGTTGAACGATCTCTGAGGGCGCAGGGTGAAAACGGGTTTGTCGCCAACGACTGCGGCCTAAGCGCTGACACAAACCATGCGTCGATCGCGCTGCTGACAGGCCCAAACATGGCTGGTAAATCAACCTACTTGCGCCAGAACGCGCTTATCGCACTACTTGCGCAGATCGGGTCCTATGTCCCAGCAAAATCGGCGCATATCGGGTTGGTCAGCCAGATCTTCAGCCGCGTCGGTGCGTCAGACGATCTCGCACGTGGGCGATCCACATTCATGGTCGAAATGGTGGAGACAGCAGCGATTCTCAATCAGGCGGACGACCGCACGCTGGTGATCTTGGACGAGATAGGACGCGGCACCGCAACCTATGACGGTCTCTCGATCGCATGGGCAACTCTGGAACACCTGCAGTCGGTGAACAAGGTCCGCGCGCTTTTCGCGACACATTATCACGAACTGACAGCTCTCGCGACGCAGCTGGATGGGGTAAAGAACTCCACTGTCGCAGTACGGGAATGGGAAGGTGACGTGGTTTTCCTTCACGAAGTTCGCGATGGCGCGGCTGATCGGTCCTATGGCGTTCAGGTCGCGCAATTAGCCGGGTTGCCGCCCGCCGTAATCACTCGAGCCCGATCTGTTCTAGACGCGTTGGAAAAAGGCGAGCGGGAAAACACGTCGCCCAAGGCATTGATTGACGACCTACCTCTGTTCTCAGCGGTGGCCCAAGCGCCACAGCCAACAAAACCCACCGGGGAAAGCAAAATCGAGGCGCAGATCAAAGACCTGCACCCCGATGAAATGACGCCGATAGAAGCACTACAGGCTCTGTATAACCTGAAATCGCTTCTACAAACCGATGATTAAGATTTTGGCATAGAGCTTACGCCGACCTGCGCGGGACGCAGCAGACGGTCATACAGCATGAATCCTTCGGTTGAGACTTGAATGATCTCACCAGCGGTTGTGCCCGGCACTGGCGCTTCGAACATCGCTTCATGGTGTTGTGGATCAAACTTGTCGCCCACTTCGGGCTTGATCGCGGTGACACCATGTTTGCTGAATACGTTCAACAACTCGCGCATGGTCAACTCTACGCCTTCGATAAAGGCTTTGGACGCTTCGCGCTGATCCTCTGGGATCGCATCAAGCGCACGCTGAAGGTTGTCGTACACTGGCAAAAGGTCACGAGCCAAGCGTGATCCACCATATTGCTGTGCCTCGCGGCGATCCTTTTCAGACCGCTTGCGCGCGTTTTCGGCCTCGGCCAACGCCCGCATGAATTTATCTTTCAGATCATCCCGCTCGGCACGCAGAGAATCCATATCAGCGTCTTCATCACTGATCTCTTCTTCAAGCGCTTCGTTTTCCTCTGCCTCAGCATCTGCCAAGCTATCGAGAAAATCTTTTGTGTGATCCGTTTCGGCCATCTGGTTACCCTTGGTTGCGGTCGCCGAGCAGTTTCCCGACGAGCTGCGCTGTGTAGTCTACAATCGGTACGATTCTACCGTAATTAAGTCGCGTCGGGCCTATGACCCCAACCGCACCGATAATTTTACGATCAGCGTTCATATATGGAGACACAACCAAAGAGGAACCCGAAAGTGAGAAAAGTTTGTTCTCAGAACCGATAAAAATGCGCACACCGTCACCTTCTTCGGTGAGTTCCAGAAATTCAGCAATATCTCGCTTGCGCTCAAGATCATCGAACAGTTCACGAACGCGTTCAAGTTCTTCTGCATGCGTGTCTTCAGCCAAAAGATTCGAACGTCCCCGCACAATCAAACGGCCCGAAGTGTCGGCATCTTCATCCCATATGGCCAAACCCTGCTCAACCAGTATGGCCGCGAGCGCATCAAGCTCTCTTCGTTTGCGCGACATGTCGTCTTTAATCGTCCGGCGCAAATCAGACAGGGTTTTCCCCTCGACCAGAGCATTCAGGAAATTTGCCGCCTCTCTCATAGAGCTTGGTGTTTGCCCCGGTGGTGGTGTGAAAAGTCGATTTTCGACATGCCCGTCGGTAAACACCAGAACAACCAACGCCTGATCACCACCGACTGGCACAAATTCAATGTGCTTGATCGCCGCTTCATGTTTCGGAGTCAGAACGAGCGACGCCCCTTGGGTCACGCCCGACAAAGCAGACCCAACGCGATCAAGGATTGATCCAACATCTTGACTGTTGCTCGTGACGGTTGCGTCGATCTTCTGCTGATCGTCTTTGTCGAGGTCACGCACCTCAAGCAACCCATCAACGAACATCCGCAAGCCAAGCTGCGTCGGCACGCGTCCCGCGCTGATATGCGGGCTATCCAACAATCCCAGGAATTCGAGGTCTTGCATCACGTTCCGGATTGTCGCGGCCGATACCTTTTCATCAAGTGTCCGGGTCAGCGTTCGAGAGCCAACTGGTTCACCGTTTGTCAGATATCCTTCGACGACCTTGCGGAACACGTCCCGTGACCGGTCGTTCAGTTCATCCAGAATTTTTGATCCGTCGCTCAATCACGCACCTCGCATTGCTGATGACAGTCATAGGTATGACAGACTATGGGGTTGCGAAACCAGAAAGCCTGCCTGTATCCGTACACGGCAATCAAAGGGACATACCATGCGACCGTCAGGACGGAAATTAAGCGAAATGCGCGCGGTTTCAATCGAAACCGGGATTAACAAACATGCCGAGGGGTCCTGCATGATCCGCATGGGCGACACCCATGTGCTCTGCACAGCCACGATCGAAGACCGCGTGCCGCCTTTTATCAAAGGTTCCGGCCTTGGTTGGGTCACTGCGGAATACGGAATGCTGCCACGGTCCACGACAAGCCGAATGCGGCGTGAAAGCTCGGCTGGCAAACAACAGGGCCGCACGGTCGAGATTCAGAGACTAATCGGGCGTAGCTTGCGTGCCGGGGTTGATCGAGTTGCCTTGGGTGAACGACAGATCAGCATCGACTGCGACGTAATCCAGGCCGATGGCGGAACGCGTTGTGCCTCAATCACTGGTGGTTGGGTCGCTCTGCGGCTTGCCGTCAACAAGCTGATGAAGGCTGGCGACGTGACAAGCGATCCACTGATTTCACCAGTCGCAGCTGTCAGCTGTGGGATTTATGCAGGCCAGCCCGTGGTCGATTTGGATTACCCCGAAGATTCCGAAGCAGGCGTTGATGGTAACTTCATCATGCGCGGCGATGGTCAGTTGATCGAAATTCAAATGTCCGCCGAAGGCTCTACATTTTCACGTGATCAGATGACCCAATTGCTGGATCTTGCGGATGCGGGCGTACAGGAATTGGTAGCGCTTCAGCTCAAGGCGGTCGAATGACACGCAAATTCGAGGGAGATCGGCTTCTTGTAGCAACGCACAACGCGGGCAAGTTAGAAGAGATCGCTGATCTTCTTACAGACTACGGAGTCTCGGTCGTTGGCGCGGCCGAGATGAACCTGCCGGAACCTATCGAAGACGGCACAACATTTGTCGAAAACGCCCGGATCAAGGCACACGCCGCAGCCAAGGCAACCGGCTTACCAGCATTGTCCGATGACAGCGGTTTAGAGATCGACGCACTGAACGGTGCACCGGGCGTGTATACTGCGGATTGGGCAGAAACAGAGACTGGTCGCGACTTTATCATGGCGATGGAAAAGGCCCACAAGGCAATCTTGGAAACCGGGATCACGCCACCATGGACCGGCCGCTTTTGTTGCACTCTGGTCCTTGCTTGGCCTGATGGCCATGATGAGGTTTTTCCCGGCACCATGAGCGGTCAGCTCGTTTGGCCCATGCGTGGTGAACAAGGGCATGGCTACGATCCAGTGTTCCAGCCTGATGGCCATGACGTCACCTTTGGTGAGATGGATCGCTGGGAAAAAAACAAGATCAGCCACCGCGCTGATGCGTTCCAAAAATTTGTGACGGGGTGCTTTGACTGAGCTCTGGCAAGATCGGGGCTTTGGGCTTTATGTCCATTGGCCGTTTTGCGCCGCGAAATGCCCCTACTGCGACTTCAACAGCCACGTCCGGGCTTCCGTTGATCAGGCCAAATGGGCTGATGCACTAGCGTCCGAAATTCGGCGCACTGGCGTGGAAACGGGTCCCCGCGTTTTGTCTTCCATATTTTTTGGCGGTGGCACACCAAGCCTGATGGAGCCATCCACCGTTGAAACGGTATTGTCCGCAGCACGAGATGTCTGGCCCTTTGCCAATGACATCGAAATCACACTTGAAGCCAACCCAACCTCGGTCGAGGCGCACAGGTTCGAAGGCTATGCCAAACATGGCGTTAATCGCGTGTCGTTGGGGGTACAGGCTCTAAACAATGCTGACCTTCGTAATCTGGGCCGCCTTCATGACGTGGAAGATGCTCAAATAGCGTTTTCTATCGCTCGAGAGATCTTTGATCGCGTGAGCTTTGACCTGATTTACGCACGTCAAAACCAATCGCTTGATGATTGGCACACAGAACTCAGCACTGCATTAGACATGGCCGTGGACCACCTCTCGCTCTATCAACTGACGATTGAAGAAGGTACCGCGTTTTGGGATCGGGCGCAGCGTGGGTCTTTGAAGGGGCTACCAACAGACGATTTGGGTGCCGATTTATACGATTTGACCCAGGAGCTTTGTGAGAACGCGGGCTACACCGCCTACGAGGTGTCAAATCATGCGCGCGAGGGAGCTAAATCCAAACACAACCTGCTTTACTGGCGTGGCGGTGACTATGCCGGGATTGGGCCCGGTGCGCATGGCCGCCTCACCCTCAACGGACAAAGACAAGCTACGGAATGCTGGAAGCAACCTGAGGCCTGGTTGAACGCCGCTTCAAATGGATCCGGAATTAAAGAGACAACTTCTCTTTCATGCCTAGATGTAGCAGATGAACGGTTGATAATGGGGCTTAGGCTAAAAGAGGGACTAGATATAGACGACGTTTCGTCTTTGATCGACTGGCCGAGATTCAACACGCTTCTTGACGGCAGCATGATCTGGAAAAATGGATCCCGCATTGGGGCAACAGATCAAGGCCGCCCCTTGTTGAACTATTTGATATCTCAATTAGCAAAAAGCTAATCAACGACCAGCGCTAAGAATCATACACAGCGCATCAAGATCTTCGAGACTGTCGTACCCGATCGTAACCGATCCAGCTTCTTTCCCCGCACTGTGATTGATCGACACCTTCATTCCCAAAGCCGCAGACAAATCTCCCTCTAGCGCTTTGGTATCCGCGTCTTTGGAAGCGCTATCGGTCGATTTGGACGAAGATTTCGACTTAGGCACAGCATCAGGGTTCAGCGCCTCACGAACCATTCGCTCCGTTTCCCGAACCGACAATCCTTTACGAACAATTTGACCCGCCAACAGCACCGGGTCCGGTGCTGTCACTAGCGCTCGTGCATGGCCTGCTGACAGTTTTCCATCAGTCACAGCCTGTTTCACCACATCAGGCAAGTTTAACAGTCGCAAGAGATTTGCGATATGACTGCGGCTTTTCCCGAGCGCGGTCGCCAGCTTTTCTTGGGTATGACCAAAGCGGCTCATCAGCTGTTCGTACCCAGCCGCTTCTTCGATCGGGTTAAGATCAGCCCTCTGAATGTTTTCAATAATCGCAATTTCAAGAACATCTTCGTCTGAGAGTTCACGAACAACAACCGGCACTTCATGGACATTTGCCGCCTGTGCTGCGCGCCAGCGCCGTTCACCAGCAACAATCTCGTACTGGCTTTCAACCCCATCACGTTGCCGAACGATAAGCGGTTGAATCACACCTTTACTACGAATTGAATTTGTGAGGTCTTGTAGCGCGTCCGCATCAAAACTGCGGCGGGGCTGATCCGGGTTCGGAAACAATTGATCAATTGGCAATGTCCGAACTGGCCTGCGTGATGATTGCGTTTCCACATCCGCTTCGGGTTCAATATCAGCCATCAAGGCAGACAAACCACGCCCCAAGCCGCGACGCTGCTCTTTTTTCTCAGCCATGGTGTACCCTTATGCTGCTGTCATTGTTTCGTGCTTACCCAGGAATTCTCGCGCCAAAGCGCGGTAAGCAATTGCGCCTTTGGAATTGGTGTCATATTCAAGAACCGGCAATGCGTATGATGGCGCCTCGCTAACACGAACATTCCGCGGAATAACCGTTTTAAACACCAAGTCACCCAAATTATCACGCGCATCCGTTTCAACCTGCTGGGACAGATTGTTCCTGGAGTCGTACATCGTAAGAACAACACCTTCGATACGGAGCTTAGGATTTGCCGACTGCCGGACCTCACGGATGGTCAGCATCAGCTGACTTAGGCCTTCAAGAGCAAAGAACTCACTTTGCAGAGGAACCAGAACGGAGTGCGCTGCCACCATTGCGTTTACAGTCAAAAGATTCAGCGACGGCGGGCAATCTATCAATATAAAATCAAATGCAAACTGATCCATATCGGTTTGCCGCAAGGCGTCGTGAAGCAAGAAGCTCCGTTTTTCATTCGCGATCAGCTCAATATCGGCTGAGCTCAAATCAGTTGTTGAAGGGACAAGGAACAGATTGTCCTGACCTGTTCGACAAACGATATCGCTCAGCGGAAAATCATCTAGCAAAAGATCATACGTCGTAGCGTGCCGATCTTCTGGCATAACTCCAAGCCCAGTAGATGCATTGCCTTGTGGATCGAGGTCCACCACAAGAACCTTTTGGCCAATTTCGGCAAGCGCGGAGGCAAAATTTATGGCAGTCGTTGTCTTGCCAACCCCGCCTTTTTGATTTGCAATCGCTATGATCTTCGGACCAGCCGGGCGCGTTGGGTCATACACGAGAGAGGCCTCCAATTTCAAGAATAGCGGCATCGGGTTGTGTCACACTTTTATGGGCTTCGTATGTGAATCGCCACTTCTTTTGCGCGTCGACAATTTCATGTCGCCAAGTTCCGCCTTTCATAAACAAAGACGTGCCACCTTGGTCCATGTGATGGTCTGAAAAGTCCAAAAGATCGACCAAAGGCGCGAGTGCGCGGGCGCTGATCACGTCTGCCTTTAGACCCTTCACCTCCTCAATGCGTTTTGCGATCACTGTGAACGGCACATTTGTTTCACGTGAAACAGTTCGCATAAACGCCGCTTTCCGTTGGTCACTCTCTACTAAAGTCACGTCCAATCCTCTATCGGCAAGCGCAATAGCAACCACTGCACCAGGAAAACCGCCCCCGGAACCAAGATCGCACCATGTTGTCGCTGAATCCGGACACAAGGATGCAACCTGTAACGAATCATCAAAATGACGCTTCCCAGCATCTTTAAGCGACGATGACGACACGAGGTTAATTTTTGGTGACCACTTCGTTAATAGATCGAGATAGG
>NZ_CBFHLV010000033.1:0-33224 GCF_965656765.1 Marivita sp.
AACTTCGACCTCCTGCCGGACAGGGTCAAGTGGGTGGACCCCGCCTTCTGTCCGCAGTAGCACTGCAGTGAACGAATAAGGGAGGCCGTCGCATGACTGATTTAACAGGACGTACCGTGCTTATTACAGGTGCCAGTCGCGGCATCGGGGCCGAAGCTGCGCGGGTTTTCGCCGAAGCCGGGGCAAATGTCGCCTTGGTTGCACGCGGCGCAGACAGCATCGCGGATCTGGCAGGTGAGATCGGCAAAACAGCCGTCGCCATTCCCTGTGACATCAGCCGCTACTGGGAAGTTGCACAAGCGGTCGAGAACTGTGTCACCGCATTTGGCGGGTTGGATATCCTGATCAACAATGCTGGCGTGATCGAGCCCATTGCGCGCATGGACGAGGCCGATCCGGATGGCTGGGGTCAGGCCATCGACATCAACCTCAAAGGCGTGTTCCATGGCATGCGTGCAGCACTTCCAGTAATGGAAGCCGCTGGGGGCGGCACAGTGTTGACGGTTAGCTCTGGGGCCGCGCATGGCCCGGTCGAGGCATGGTCGCATTACTGTGCCTCCAAGGCAGGGGCCGCAATGCTGACAATGTGCCTGCACAAAGAAATGGCCGACAAAGGCATTCGAGCGATGGGATTATCGCCTGGCACCGTAGCGACCCAGATGCAGCGCGAAATCAAAGCGAGCGGCATCAACCCGGTGAGCCAATTGGACTGGTCCGATCACATTCCCGCTGACTGGCCGGCCAAGGCATTGCTGTGGATGTGTGGCGCGGACTCGGATGCGTATCTCGGCGAGGAAATCTCGCTTAGGGATGAAGGCATTCGCAAGAAGGTTGGCCTAATATGATCGACGTTCAGAACGACGGCACGCTATGTGTACTGACCATCAATCGTCCCGATAAAGCGAATTCTCTGAAGGCTGACATGTTGGAGGCGTTGTGCGTCGGTGTCGAAGAGGCACGCGGGGCGCGGGCCATCATCCTGACCGGCATGGGCAAGGTGTTTTCCGCTGGTGCCGATCTTGAGGCGGCAAAGGCAGGTCTTGCCACCAGCGCATTGTGGGAGCGGTTGTCGGGCGCGATTTCGCGTCATCCTGGGCTGACCATTGCTGCGCTCAACGGCACCGTGGCCGGTGGCGCGATGGGGATGTTTCTGGCGTGTGATCTGCGCATCGCCGTGCCCGGTACAAAAGTGTTCTATCCCGTGATGAAACTTGGGTTTCTTCCGCAACCATCTGATCCCGCTCGTTTGTCGGCGCTTGTTGGCCCGTCGCGGGCCAAGATGATCCTGATGGCAGGACAGAAGATCACCACCGACGATGCGCTGACCTGGGGTCTGATTGACGAGGTCACGGAACCAGAATCGTTGTTGGATCGTGCAAGAGAGCTAGCGCAAGATGTCTGCGCCGCGACGCCTGATCATGCCCGTGCTATCAAAGGGCTGATCGCACAAAGGCTGCACTAATCACCTTGACCCGCCACCGCAGGCACGTACGTTGGCTGCACCGCAGCAAAGAAAGAAGGAGCGCCTTATGGCCCAGCACCTGCATATCGTCTTTGGCGGAGAACTGGTGACGCCGTCTGAAAACGTGTTCAAAGATCCCGAAAACATCCATGTCGTCGGTATTTTTGCGGACCGCAAAACCGCCTATGACGCTTGGAAAACCGAGGCGCAGCGCACCGTAGACAATGCGCATATGCGCTATTTCCTTGGCGATCTTCAGAAACTGATGGACGCCAGCACATCCGCCCCCGAGGCGCAGGACTGACCATTTGGCGCGCAGGCCGTTCAGTTTGACCGCCTATCTGGCGCTGGCCCGGGGACAAGACCGCTTGATCGAGGAGGCCGCGCATTGGGCCGACCGGCCAGCGGGCCCGGTGCTTTGGTTGCACAGTGACACGCGCACCCGGTTGGAAACGCTTCTGACGCTGATCAAACGCCTGCGGCATCAACGCGAAGACTTTGCGCTATTGCTCACCTGCGATTCGACGTCCGGAGAAGGGTTTGAGATTGATGGCCAGTCGATCAGCACGCCACCTTCTGAAACCCTGAGCGATGTGCATCGGTTTCTGGACCATTGGCGGCCCGATATCCTTGTTTGGGCCGGCAACGGGTTGCGGCCTGCATTGATCCATGAGGCTGCCCAATCGGGAACACATCTTTTGTTGGTCGATGCAGCGGACGCCCCGTGGCGGCAGCCTTCGAAACGGTTTCTACCGGACGCATCCGCGGGCGCTCTAAGCCTGTTTCACAGCATTCTTGCACAGGACAAGACATCCGCGATCCGTTTGCGCAAGCTTGGAGTTCCGGAAGACCGGGTTGAGGTGGCCTCGCCGCTGGAACCCGAGGTGTTTCCTTTGTCCAGCCATGATGGATTACACGAGGAGCTGACAACCGCATTGGCGGGACGGCCTGTCTGGCTGGGTGCGCATATCCAACTGGATGAAGCCGACGCGATCTTGCGCGCGCACCGAAGGGCGGCGCGTCTGGCGCACCGATTGTTGTTGGTAATCGTACCAGCCGAACCCGAAGACGAGCCGGTCATCACAGAGCAATGCCATGAAGTGGGTTTGCGACTGGCGCGGTGGGATAATGGCGATATGCCGGATGAGAACACGCAGGTTCTGCTGGCCGGAGATGACAGTGAGTTGGGTCTTTGGTACCGGATGGCGCCGCTTTGTTTCTTGGGTGGATCCCTAGCCGGGAAAACAGGTGGGGCCTCACCTATGATGGCCGCTGCATTGGGATCGGCGATCCTTTATGGGCCAAATGTAGGACGTCATCTTGAATCCTATTCTAGGCTGGTCGCTGCCGGTGCCGCTCGCATTGTCAAAGACATGGATTCGCTCAGTGCAGCCGTCTCGCATCTGATTGCACCCGATCGTGCTGCAGCCATGGCCCACGCCGGATGGAACGTGGTGTCTGCCGGGGCCGAGACGGCCGATCTGGTGCTGACGCAGATAAACGAATGGCTGGATGAGATGGAAGGCACGCGATGAGACCGCCCTCTTTCTGGGACGCGTCGCCTCAGTCACCAGGCCTGAGCGCACGTCTGCTGGCCCCACTTGGCGCAATATATGCCGCTTTGACAGCGCGAAGATTGCGGCAAGGTAAGCCATTCAAAGCGGACGTTCCGGTGATCTGTGTCGGCAATGTTAACGCAGGTGGGACCGGTAAGACACCAACTGTGATTGCGCTGATGCAGATGCTGTCGGACATGGGCAAAACCGTCCATGTTGTGTCGCGCGGATATGGTGGATCGTTGGAAGGCCCTGTTCAAGTCGATCCCCGTCGTCACAGCGCTGACGAGGTCGGTGACGAACCGTTGCTTCTGGCGGCGTTTGGCCCTGTCTGGGTTGCACAGGATCGGGCGAATGGCGCAAAAGCCGCCGTGAGGGCGGGGGCGCAGGTCATCCTTATGGATGACGGATTGCAGAATCCAAGCCTCGGGAAGGACCTGTCGCTGATCGTTGTGGACGCCACCCGAGGGTTCGGCAACGGGCGTTGCATCCCAGCTGGTCCCTTGCGCGAACCTGTGGCAGCGGCAATGATACGGGCCGATTTTGTGCTGTCTATCGGGTCGGATGAGGCGCAGGCACAGTTTTTCGACCAATGGTCCTCGCATATCCCACTGCCCCATCTGACTGGGCACCTAGCCCCTTTGCAGACCGGGATGGATTGGGAGGGGCTGCGCTGTTTGGCCTTTGCCGGGATCGGGCATCCTGAAAAGTTCTTTCTGACGCTCAAGAGTCTGGGGGCCGAGTTGGTCGAGACACGCGCGTTGGACGACCATCAGCCGCTCACACCAGCGCTGCTGGCACGGTTGGAAAAAGACGCGCTGGCGGCACGGGCGCAGTTGGTCACAACCGAGAAAGACGCGGTTCGTTTGCCCCAAAGCTACCGGATGAAGGTGCTGACTGTGCCTGTTCGGTTAACCATCCCGGACGATGCGCCGCTCAAGATGGCGCTGCTCAGTCTTTTCGACTGAAGGTTATTCTGCGGCGAGCGGCATGTCATTCGCCTGACCTGTCGCTGCGATCTCGGCGATCACGCTGCGCAAAATCTTACGAAAATTGTGGAAATTCGCGTTCGGGCGGACGGCGCATTCGTCCATATAGATCGAGCGATCGATCTCGATCTGGACAGCATGTTGATTGCGCGACGGGCGGCCGTAGGCCTGAGTGATATAGGCCCCGGCAAAAGGTGTGTTGCGGGCCACGACAAATCCGGCGTCAGTAAAGGCAGCCTCAATCTGGTCGACAACCGTCTGGCTGGCAGACGCTCCAAACCGGTCCCCAAGGACAATCTGCGGCCGGCGAGCCGAGGCCTTTGCAACACCATCCAACGCTTCATGCGGCATGGAGTGGCAATCAATCAAAATTGCTTCGCCGAACTGGCCATGCGCTTGGGCGATCAATTTGCGCAACTGATCGTGGTAGGGATGCCAGAACTGCGCGATACGGCGTTCAGCTTCGGCATAAGGCAGCTTGCCACGATAGATAGCGCGGCCATTGGCCACGACGCGAGGGACCACGCCGAGGCCAGACGCCACGCGCGGATTATGCGTTTGCCGGCGGACACCTTCGATTAGCGCGGGATCCAATTCTTCAGCCGAGCGATTCATGTCTATGTACGCGCGCGGCGCTCCGGCCTTGATAAACGGTGCGCCGAATTGCGGTGCACAGTCGAACAAACGGTCCACAAATGCGTCCTCGGATGACCGGATTGTCACCTCGTCCAATGAGGTATGGCGCATGAAATTCCAACTGTAGTCACGGCCAGAATGCGGCGACGCAAATACCACCCGCGAGGTATGGGCTTCTGGCTGAACGAGGTGGTATGCGACTTTGGGCATGTGCTCTCCCTATGTCTTATACATAGACCGATTTTTTCTGTGACCAAAGCCCTTGATCCCGGTTCCGACTCCTTTTATAGACCGCTCCACCGGCGCGGGTTTACGCGCCCCTTTTTTTTGGGGCTCATAAATCGCAATGGGATTAAGGGCGATTAGCTCAGTGGTAGAGCACTTCGTTGACATCGAAGGGGTCACAAGTTCGAACCTTGTATCGCCCACCATTGAATTCGCCGTCTCGGGTTTAGGCCCGGGGCACCCGCAACCACCAAGGCGCTCGCGCGCCGCGATAAGAGGAGAGACCAAATGAAGGTCAAGAACTCGCTTCGTTCGCTGAAGAACCGCCATCGCGACTGCCGCGTTGTGCGCCGCAAGGGCCGCGTCTATGTGATCAACAAGACGCAGCGCCGGTTCAAAGCCCGTCAGGGCTAAGCGGACCCCGCAGATTTTACGAGAAAGCCGTCCTTTGGGACGGCTTTTTTGTTTTTGAGCAGGCTAACGGTCAGGATTGGCCTATCCGCCGCGAATCCAGTAACCTTTCGCAAACGATGGTGCGCTGCAAGGAAATCGACATGGCACAGGCTGACGAAGACAAGGTTGCAGGCCGTCTGCACGGCGAACAGCCGAAACCAGACAAGACCGACAGTCTGCTAGAACGGCTGATTTACATGATCCTAATCGCCATCATGATATCGGTTGCACAGACAATTCTGGGCGTCATGACAGTGGTCCAGTTTGTCATTATGCTAGTCAGCAACAAGCAACACAACGAACGCCTGTCCGAGTTTGGCACCGACCTTGGCATCTGGATCGCCAAGGCCGCGCGGTATCAGACAGCGGCCAGCAATGTGAAACCTTGGCCATGGACGGACCTAGACTGACCGATCAGCGCAGTATCGTATCGGCCATAAGCCGCACGACGGTGGCCTGATCCAGATACCCCGACACACGCAGCTTGCGGGCATCCTGATAGCGTCGGATGGCGCGGCGCGCATCTTTGTCAAACGTACCGTCTACAGCCCCCGGCTTTAATCCGAGATCGGCCAGACGCGCCTCCGCCAGCCGGCGGGCCGCAGCGTTCAACCCCAACGCCGCTTCATCCGCCTGCGCTCGCTCTTTCAGGGCAATCTGTTCAGAATTGTTGATGAAATAGTCGATCCGCGCGCGCGCTTCTTCCACAAAAGCACCATTGGGCCGTTCCGCCAGATAGGCGCGGTAGCTGTCTGCCGTATCGGTTTCGCGCGCGATTTGCCAGCGACGACGGTCTTCACCCTCGGCTTGGGCGCGGCGTTGATCTTCTATGACATCCAGCCGACCTTGGGCCTCTTCGGCGTAGATTCCATCCGGGAACCGTTTGAGATACGCGCGGAAACCCGGCTCATCGCCTTGCGCGCCGGTTTCGGACCAAAATGTCCGGTCCTGCCGTTCCAATTGCGCCTGACGTTGGCGCGCCTCTTCTTCGAGTTCTGCCGCCCGACGTTCAGCCTGAGCATCCAGTCGCGCAATCTGATCCGAATCCAGATAACCAGATGCACGCAGGCCATTTGTGTTTTGCCAGGCGGTCACTGCACCACGGGTGCCGCGTCCGAAAATGCCATCGATGCCTCGCGTGTTGTAACCCAAGAGCGATAGGTCACGCTGAATCTCGCGCCGTGCGTCGCGGGACAACTCGAGGTCGGTTTCGGTCTGCTTTTCGCGATAGAATGGCTCTGACCGGATGGTGGCCAGCCGCTGGCGGGCTTCGCCAGCAAAACGGCCTTCGGGAAACGCCGCAAGGTAAGTGTCGTAGCCCGCCTCTGTGTCCGCAGAGACCGCGCGGTTCCACGCGGCTGCATCCTCCGCGCTGCGATCTTCAGGGGAATCCGGTGTGATCTGCGGCAGCGTTACGTCGGTGCCCGCGAACATCGGCAGGGCGCGGGGCACAAACCCCATAAGGCTAAGCCCCTCGGCACGGGCCAAAGGCAACACATCCTCTCCGGTGGCTATGGATAAACGGCTGACAAAACGGACAGCATCGCCTGCAGGACCAATCGCTACGGTCACGCCTTGGGGGATGTCGTTCAGTGGCACTGTCACCGACAGTCCATCGGCAAGATCACTCCGACCATCCACTTCGCCAAGAATGATTAGCGCCTGACCCGGATATTCCGCAGCGACGGCATAGACGGTATCAAGAGGGAACCCATCGGTGAGAACATCGGCAAGTGTGGGCGTTTCCATGCCGTCAGGCAAAAGATAAGTGCCCGCAATGGTGGACAGGAAACGACCCGTCAGCAGTACGCCGATATCGACGGTTGTGGTATCAAGACCCGTGGCAAAGCCTCGAAAGGCGTTGCGCATGGCGTCTGCATCGGCGCTTGTGGAGAGGCTTACCTCTGCACCGCGCTCTTTGAACGCTGTTTCGGCACTTTCTAGATCTGTTGTTCCCGTCAGGCGTTGCAGCATCCCCGGGTCGTTGTTGCCGATGATCAACAGATCGCTTCCATCTGCCCAAACCGATGTGGTCAGGGCTAGAGTTGCCGAAATCGAAAACGCGAGTCTTTTCATGGGTGGTCCTCCGTCCATGTCACAAGACTAACGCACGAAAGCCAAGAGTTATCCAATAACGGACTGCGTTTTTGCCTGGGGCCGATCTCTGACCTGCCGGATCAGTCGTAGCTGCGGATGTCTTCGATCACCAATCCGTCACGTGGGAGTGCACCAGGCGCTACGAGTTCGATGCGACCCTTGAGCTTGAGAGTTTCCGCGATGCTGGGTTCGAACGCCGCCGCGTCCCCCGCCGCTGTTTCGATGCGGACCGTCATAACGTCACTCTCGCCTTCACGGCTTGCCACGACGCGGGCGCGGTCGATCTCGGTATGTTTTGCGACTAAAGCGGCCACCTGTTCGGGGCGGACGAACATACCTTTGATCTTGGTGGTCTGATCGGCACGGCCCATCCAACCCTTGATGCGGGCGTTTGTTCGACCACATGGGCTGTGACCCGGCATCATCGCGCTTAGGTCGCCGGTGGCAAAGCGGACAAGCGGGTAATCGGGGTTTAGGGAAGTGACCAGCACTTCGCCAACCTCGCCTATGGCCACCGGATCGCCCGTCCCCGGGGTGACTATTTCAACGATCACACCTTCATCAATGATCATACCTTCCATCGCCGGGGTCTCGTAGGCAATATGACCAACATCTGCTGTCGCATAGCATTGCAGGCAGGAAATCCCACGATCCTTGTACCACTCGCGCAGGGACGGAAAGAGCGCGCCACCTGAGACAGCGGCTTTGGCGATACCAAGCGATACGCCCATTTCGTCGGCTTTTTCGAGAATCACTTTGAGGTAATCGGGCGTGCCTGCATAGGCGGTGACACCGACGTCATGGGCTGCTTGCACCTGAAGTTCAGTTTGGCCCGTCCCGGCGGGCAAGACCACTGCGCCGACGGTGCGTGCGCCGTTCTCAAAGATCATACCAGCCGGGGTAAGGTGATAGCCGAAACAGTTCTGAACGATGTCGGTTGTACCGATACCCGCAGCATGCAGAAACCGCCCCATACGCCACCAGTCGCGGCTGACGCCACCAGGTTCGTAGATCGGACCGGGCGATTGGAAGATATGCGCAAGGTTCGAAACGGGCAGCCCGCCAAAGGGCGGTTTGTCCTTTTGACGCTGGCTCAGATCCGACTTGCGCAGCACTGGCAGGGTAGCCAGCTCGGACAGATCGGCAAGCGGGTCAAAGCCGTGAGATGGCAACAGCCCGTTCAACGCGGCAAGCTGATCGGCTGCGCGTTGGTCCGGGCTTCGGGTTTCCAAGTCGTCGAAATGGGTGCTCATGGCATCAAAAGCCTTGTCTGTTCAGTTCATTGCACGGGCAAAATTCAAGCAAGCCAACGCTTACGGCGCCGGTAGCTGCGTACATCGCGGAAAGACTTGCGGCCGTCATCCGAGACACCAAGATAGAATTCCTTAACGTCCGCGTTTTCGCGCAGCTCTGACGCGGGGCCGTCCATCACGACGCGCCCGTTTTCGAGAATGTAGCCCTCATGCGCATAGCGCAGCGCGACATTGGTGTTCTGTTCAGCAAGAAGGAACGACACGCCTTCGTTTTCGTTCACCGATTTCACGATTTCAAAGATCTGTTCCACCAACTGCGGGGCAAGGCCCATCGACGGTTCATCCAGAAGGATGGTTTCGGGCCGTGACATCAATGCGCGGCCAATCGCCGTCATCTGCTGTTCGCCACCCGATGTGTAGCCAGCTTGGCTTTTGCGGCGCTCCTTGAGGCGTGGAAAATAGTCATAAACCAACTGCAGATCGGCCTCGATTGCGCCCTTGCCGTCCTTGCGCGTGTACGCACCGGTCAGCAGGTTTTCCTCGACGGTGAGGTGTCCGAAACAATGGCGGCCCTCCATCACTTGAATAACGCCACGCTTAACCAAAGCTGCAGGATCGAGGTCCTGCACCCGCTCGCCTTGATAAATGATCGAGCCTTTGGTGACTTCGCCCCGCTCAGAATGCAGCAGGTTAGAAATCGCTTTCAACGTGGTCGTCTTACCCGCGCCATTGCCACCCAAAAGCGCGGTGATGCCACCTTTCTTTACGGTCAGGCTCACACCTTTCAAAACGAGGATCACGTGATTGTAGATCACCTCGATATTGTTGACCTCAAGCAAGGTCTCGTTTGTGCGTCCGGCGTCCAGCATGGCGGGCCTTTGTTTTTGAAAATGTCCTAAAAGGGCCCCGGCGACATACGCCGCCGGGACAGACTGGCCTTAGTTGGTGGCCGAGCACTCTTCATTCATCGCCCACGGTGCGTTCGATGTTGCATATTCAGCAGATGCTTCTGCGATCAGGTTTGCATAGCCATCTACGTTTGGCTTGAGCAGATCAGACGCCTTGACGAACTTTGCGCCGTCCCATTCCAGCATCCAGCCCCCCGAGTGACCGGTGTGATTTGCACAGGAGGTTGCGAATGGCGGCACCATTCCTTCCATGCCCAACTCTGCAATCCGCTCTTCGGTGAGGTTGATGTTCTCAAGGCCCCAACGCAGCTGTGTCGCGTCGATTTCGGCAGTTCCAAAGTTTTCCTGTGCGTTTGTGATCGCCTCGGCGAGGATCGCCGACATCACAAGGCCACGGCCATAGAAAACGCCCTGCATCTCTTCTTCGTTGGTCTGGCTTAGACCGGCGTCGATGACCTGTTCTTTGATCTCTTTCATGATCGGTGCGTCCATATTCGGGAACGACCAGGAAATCGACTTGTACCCTTTGCCATCGTCACCAACGAGCTTGAGGTCCGCATCATGACCTGCCCACCAGACGCCGATGAAGTTTTCCATCGGGAACTTGGTTTTCACGGCTTCGGTGATGGCACCGGCGTTCATCGCGCCCCAGCCCCACATCACGACATAGTCCGGACGCTCACGACGGATTTGCAGCCACTGTGCCGACTGGTTCTGCATTTCCTTGAGACCAACCGGGATCGGCAGCAGTTCAAAGCCTTTATTGGCAGCGTGCATTTCCAGAACGGGAAGAGGTTCTTTCCCGAACGGGTGATCCAGATGCAGGAAGGCAACCTTCTTACCGTCAAGCGATCCTTCGCCTTCAAGGTACTGAACGATCATATCCGCGGCATCCCAGTAGCCTGCAGGCATGTTGAACGCCCACTGGAACACTTTGCCGTCTGCCATCGGCGAAAAGCCGTAACCGGGAGCAAGGATCGGAATTTCGTCAACGTTGGTCTTGGGCAGAACCTGTAGCGTGATCCCGGTGGACCACGGCTGAGTCACAATGGCTGAGCCTTTGGTCTTTTCGTAGCATTCCACACCTTTTTCAGTGGAATAACCGGTTTCGCATTCTTCAAAGTCAATCATCGCGCCGCCGATGCCGCCATCGCGCTCGTTGAGCAGCGTCATGTAATCGGCCTGACCGTTCATCAGCGGAATACCTGTCGCCGCAAAAGGCCCGGTTCGGTATGCGAGGTTCGGAGTATACAGCTCTTGCGCGATGGCCGCCGTGCCAACTACGGTGCCAAGCGCTGCCGCTGTGGCCAGTTTGGTAAAGTGTTTCATGGTTGTCCTCCCATTGGATCTGTCATGTATTTTTGGTTCTTGGTCTTGGGCCCACCCACATCAGTGCGGGAATGGCCAGATAATCAGTTTCTCGCGGATCAAACGCCAAAGCTGATTCAATCCGTGTGGTTCGATAATCAGGAAGAAAATGATCAATGCGCCGACGATCATCACATTGATATGTTCGATCAGGGCCGAGTCGATGCGGAAGCCCGAGAGCTGCGCATAACCGTAGATCAGCGTCACTACCCCAAAGCCCAACGCTGCACCAACTCCCCACAAATTGCGCGCCACCCAAAAGAGGAACGTCGCAGCTGCGACCAACGCGACCATCAGAATGGCTGCGGGGGCCGAGATTTCGAACACTTGCGTCCCTGCGACCACGTTCAGCACAACCGGCAGACCCACGATCAGAATGGCCCCCAAGTAGTTTCCCATGATCGAGCCAAGGCCACCAATGATGGCAATGAACAGCACTTGGAATGACAGTGGAATGTCGAACACGTTTGGTTCAGCCGCACCCTTCCACATGAAGACGTAGAGCGCACCCGCCACACCGACGACATAGGACGACACGGCAAAGGCAGTCAGCTTGGACTTCATCAGGTTGATCCCGATCAGTTCCGCCGCGATGTCCATATCCCGAGTCGCTTTCCACGTGCGCCCCAGATTGCCACGGGTGAGGTTGATACAAAGGAGCGTCAGCAGCGTCACGACAAACAAAACGATATAGTATTCGGTGACGGACGCGGCTTGGGGACCAGAAATGAAGACGCCAAACATCTCAAGGTTGGGCACCTGGATCGCGCCAGAGGCGTTGTCGTTGTAGAGCCACGACCATTTTTCAAACAACCAGACCAGAAAGAACTGTGCCGCCAGCGTTGCAATGGCCAGATAAAAGCCCTTGATCCGCAGGCTGGGAATGCCGAATGCCACACCGATCCCCGCGCTGAACACACCCGACAAAAGGATCGCGATGATCGGGTTCATCCATGGGAATAGGGTGACCATTTTGTAGCAGGCATAGGCCCCCACCCCCATGAAGGCCCCTGTGCCAAGACTAAGCTGCCCGGCAAACCCGGTCAGAATGTTCAGCCCCATCGCGGCCAGCGCATAGATCAGGATCGGGATAAGCAATGTCTGGAATGTGAATTCCGATGCGGACATCGGGAAGATGATCCAACCAAAGATCAGGATGATCGTCAGTAGAATGGCATCCTGCTTGACTGGGAAAAGCGCCTGATCGGCGTTGTAGCTCGTCTTGAACTGGCCAGCCGTACGGTAGAGCATTAGGCGGACTCCTCTTCGCTGATCACCACGCGGTTGCGCGGTTTGGCATACCCAGTGATCTCGCTATGGCGGATCAGCCAAAAATAAGCCCAAAGACCCAGAGCACCGCCAACCGCCGCTAAAAGGATGGCAACCACGGTCTGTGATCCCGCCTCAGAGCCGCTAGACAAGGCGAGGTAGCCAAAGGCCCAGAATCCAGACCAGGCGACGACGTTCAGAATTGCTATCAATTTTGCCATGTCATTTCTTTCATTGGACGGGTGTGTGACCCAAGGATCGCTTGTCGTGTGCAGCGCGCCCCGCGCTGCGCTAGACTCGTTCGATGATCCTTTCTCCGAACAAACCTTGCGGGCGGAAGAGCAGAACAACCAGCGCCAGCACAAAGGCGAACCAAGTCTCGGTGTTGCCACCCAACAAAGGCTGGCCCCAATAAATCTCGAACAGTTTTTCCAGAATGCCGATCATCAGGCCACCGACGATGGCGCCAGTGATGGATTCAAGCCCGCCCAGCATCAGAACCGGCAGCGCTTTGTAGGCGATCACTTCAAGCGCAAAGCTGACCCCGGCACGAGCGCCCCACGCGATACCAGTGACCAGCGCGATGATACCGGCGATGAACCACACCAGCACCCAGATCGTCTGCAGGCTGATGCCAACGGACAGTGCCGCTTGGTGGTCGTCACCAAGTGCGCGGATCGCACGGCCCATCTGAGTGTAATTGAGAAAGGCCAGCAGCCCAAGAACCAGCAAGGTCGCCACGATCACGACGGTGATGTCGAGGTGCTGCAGGATCAGAAGACCACCAAAGGGTTCCAGTACTGTGTCCCCGGTTGGGATGCCCAGTTCTTCGGTGATCATCACTTTGTTTTCGCCACCAAAGATGGTCTCACCAAAGCCGATGAGGAATAGCGTAATGCCGATGGTCGCCATGAACAGTATGATGTCCGGCTGTCCCACCAAAGGCCGCAGCACGACCCGTTCGATGACCACGGCAAGAACAAACATAACACCCAGCGTTAAACCAACGCTGATCCATGCCGGCACGCCCATGGCGAACAGGCCCACAAGGGTCAAAGCGGCGAATACCACCATGATGCCTTGCGCAAAGTTGAAGATCCGACTGGAGCGGAAGATCAGCACAAACCCCAACGCGATCAGCGCATAAAGGATGCCCGATACGAGCCCCTCCCAGAGAACCTGCATCAGAAAGTCCGGTGCCTCGACCATGTCCACAAATGGCGCAATAAAGATGTCGTTCAGCATGTATGCTCCCTCAATGCGGCACGCCCAGATAGGCGTCGATCACATCTTGATTGTCGCGCACTTCGTCTGGGGTACCGTCGCCAATTTTCTTGCCGTAATCCATGACGACCACGCGGTCAGACAGGTCCATCACGACACCCATATCGTGTTCGATCAAGCAGATCGTGGTGCCAAATTCGTCGTTCACATCGAGAATAAAGCGGCTCATATCCTCTTTCTCTTCGACGTTCATGCCCGCCATCGGTTCATCAAGCAGCAAGAGTGACGGTTCTGCCGCCAATGCCCGCGCCAGTTCGACCCGTTTCTTGAGGCCATATGGCAAACGCCCCACGGGTGTCTTGCGGATGTTCTGGATTTCAAGAAAATCGATCACCCGCTCGACCTTTTCGCGGTTCTCCATTTCTTCGTCCCGCGCTTTGCCCCACCAGAGCGCCTGAGAGGCGACCCCTGCGTTCATATGGGTCAATCGTCCGGTCATGACGTTGTCGAGAACCGTCATGCCTTCGAACAACGCAATGTTCTGAAAGGTTCGCGCGACGCCTTGGCGGGCCACTTCAAATGGCTTCATCGGAGGACGCTTGGCACCTTGATACCAAACCTCACCTTCAGAAGGCGTATAGAACCCTGAAATAACGTTAAGCATGGACGACTTGCCCGCACCGTTGGGTCCAATGATCGCCCGGACCTCGCCTTCGTGAATGTCGAACGAGATATCCTGAATGGCCACCACACCACCGAAACGCAGGGTGATATTGCGCATTTCCATCAGCATGCCGCCGATTTGGCGCCCGTCTGCGGTGACGTATCCTTCGGTGTCCTTCATTGCCCTGCTCCCTTGGTCAGCGCCAGCGGGCTCCATGATTTATTAAGGGTTTTAGAGAATCTTCGTACGAAGATTCTTGGCCCAGCCCATAAAATTCTGGAGGCGTGGTCAGAAGATGAAGACATAATAATATGCATCATTCCGCTGCCATTTTCTGAGGTGTCACCGGCACCACCTGTGCGTCACGAATTTCAAGCGTCGCTTTGATCTTTCCCTTGCGCCCGTCTTCGTAAGTCACCTCGGTCTCGGTATAAATCGACTCAGACCCATCGTAGAGCGCGTTCACCAAATCCTCGAACTTCTCGCCGATGATCTTGCGACGCACTTTGCGGGTACGGGTCAGTTCACCGTCATCCGCATCCAGTTCCTTGTGCAACACCAAAAACCGATGCACCTGACATCCAGACAGCATCGGGTCTTGCGCCACGCTCTGGTTGACCTCTTCGATATGGGCCTGGATCGTGTCCAGAACCTGCTTATGACCGGCCAATTCCTGATAGGACGCATAGGCGATGTTATTGCGCTCGGCCCAGTTGCCCACGGCGGCAAGGTCAATGTTGATAAAGGCGCAACAACGGTCGCGCCCCGCGCCGAACACCACAGTTTCCAGAATGTTGGGATAGAACTTGAGTTTGTTCTCAACGTATTTTGGCGCGAACATCGCACCGTCCGCCATCGCACCCACATCTTTGGCGCGGTCGATAATCCGCAGATGACCAGTCGCCTCTTCGATAAAGCCAGCATCGCCAGTGGCCACCCAACCCTCGGCATCCTTGGTATCGGCTGTCGAATCGGCGTTCTTGTAGTATTCGACGAACACCCCCGGCGAGCGATAAAACACCTCGCCATTTTCCGCGATCCGGATCTCCACTCCTGGCGAAGGCACGCCAACAGTGTCAGACCGCACTTCGCCATCCGGTTGCTGTGTGATGAAAACAGACGCTTCGGTCTGGCCGTAAAGCTGCTTCAGGTTAATCCCCAAAGAGCGATAGAAATCAAAGATTTCTGGGCCAATCGCCTCACCGGCGGTATAGCCCACACGCACATTCGAAAAGCCTAGCGCGTTCTTGAGCGGGCCATAGACCATCAATTCGCCCAACTTGTATTTCAGCCGGTCAAACGTACTGACCTCGTGCCCATCCAAGATCGCCGGCCCGACATTTCGGGCGTGCGCCATGAAATAATTAAATGTCTTCTTCTTGAACGCGCCGCTGTCTTCCATGCGGATCATGATCTGGGTGAGCTGTGTTTCGAACACACGCGGTGGGGCGAAATAGTAGGACGGCGCAATCTCGCGCAGATCTGTCATCATCGTTTCCGGGCTTTCCGGACAGTTCACACAGAACCCAGACCAATAGGCCTGTCCGATCGAAAAGATGAAATCTCCAACCCATGCCATTGGAAGATAAGCCAATACCTCGTCATCGACCTTGAGATGATCAAACTCGGACGAAGATTTTGCTGTTTCGATGATATTGCGGTTCGACAGGACCACGCCTTTGGGCTTGCCCGTCGTTCCGGAGGTGTAGAGCATCACACACGTACTGTCATAGTCGAGCTTTGCGGTCCGCGCCTGTGATTCCTTGATGTATTCGTCGTACGCGGCGCGACCTTGGTTCTGCACATGGCTGAACTCATGTAGCCGCGCGTGATCATATTTCCGCAGGCCACGTGGATCGAGGTAAATCATGTGCTCGAACTGGTGCAGACGGTCCTGAATTTCGATGACCTTGTCGACCTGCTCCTGATCACTCACGATGGCAAATCGCGCGCCGCAATGATCCAGCACATACTCCATCTCTTCAGCGACTGCGTCCTGATACAGCGGCACCGGGATCGCACCTACCGATTGTGCAGCAACCATTGACCAATACAAGTACGGTCGGTTGCGCCCAATGATGGCAATAAAATCACCTTCGTTCACACCAAGGTTCAAAAGACCAAGCGCCAGCGCCTCGATTTCTTTGGACGCCTCAGCCCAGGTCCAGCTTTGCCAAATGCCATATTCCTTTTCGCGGTATGCAGGCGAATTGCCATACTGCGAAGCGTTACGCGCCAACAGCGCCGGAACCGAGCGCAGACCCTCTGCGCCCATGGTCATATGTGCCAATGCTTTTCCTCCCATTGCCCGGGCTTTTCCCGAACGGTCCGCTTTTCGCGACTCTGTCTCAAGATTGGACAGAAGGAAGGTTGAGGGTCAACTTTTTCCTGAAGTTTTCTCAATCCTTTCGAATTGTAACAGGATGCGTCATGGCCTTTGCGCCGCGTCGATCCGGTGCTAGCCAGACACGACGACCCATTTCTGGACCATGTTTCATGCAAACCGACGCACTCATACAGGCCGGGTTGAACCTGATAGGACAGGCCCTGTCGATTTATGACAGCGATCTCAAACTTGCCGCGTGCAATGCGCGCTTTGCTGAAATGTTCGCCCTGCCGCGCACTCTGACCCAACCAGGTGCGGATTTTGAGACCACCATTCGGCACCTTGCCGAATGTGGCGAATACGGTGAGATCGACGACATTGAGACATTTATTAAAATCCGAGTCGAACAGGCCAGCGCGTTCCAGCCGCATTATATGGAGCGCACGCGCGCCAATGGCCGCACGATCAGCGTCGAAGGTGCGCCGTTGCCGCAAGGTGGATGGGTGACGGTCTATACTGATATCACTGCAGTCAAATCACAGGAACAGCTTCTGCGCACCCGTTCTGAACTGCTGTCGGAAGAGGTGCTTGCCCGCTCTGAAGAACTGGCAGCCGCAAACCGCAAACTGGGGGCCACCGTGTCTGCCCTTGAGGAAGCGCAGCGCGAACTGACCGAAATGGAGGCGCGTACCCGTCTAACGACCGAAATGATGCCCGCTCATATCGCCCATGTGGACAGCGCTGGGCGGTACACCTTTTCGAACCGTCGCTTGTCGAACGTGATGCCAGGGCGTCCGTCAAAAATCGTTGGGCTGCATATTTCCGAGGCGCTGGGCGACGATGCCTATGCCCGCGTGCTACCTCATTTGCAAATGGCGCTGGCGGGAGAACCGTCTACCTTTGAATTCACCGACGTGCACAGCTCCCGCCGCATCCGCGTGGCCTTTACCCCCGACGAAACCGAAAACGGCGTTTATATCCTGTCTATGGACGTGACCGAGGAAACGCAGGCACGTGCCGCGCTGCAACAAACCCGACGCCGCGAGATGGCCGCGCAACTGACTTCTGGCCTCGCACATGATTTTTCCAATTTGCTGACGATTATCCTTGGCATGCAGTCGAAACTGGCCCGGATCAATCTTCCATCAGATGCCGATCCGCTCATCACCGCAACGCTACAAGCCGCGCGTCGGGGTGGTGACCTGCTCAACCGGATCGCCGACATCACAGCCCACCGCGCATGGCGGCCTGAGCCACTTGACGTGGCCAGTTTCCTGGCCGACCTGCACACGCTCGCAGCACCGTCGTTGCCCGACAGCATCAGCCTGAAGGTTAAGACGTCCATTACGAAACTCGCCTTGCTCGACTCCGGTCAACTTCAAGACAGCCTCCTGAACCTGATCCTGAACGCGCGCGATGCCTGCGGCAATCAAGGCATCATTCGGCTCACCGCAACCGATATACGCGACACATGGATCGATTTTACTGTTGAAGACACCGGCGCGGGGTTTTCCAACGATGCCCTGAAACACGCGCTGGATCCGTTCTATACCACCAAGGGTGACGGGGGATCCGGGCTTGGTCTGTCGATGGTTTATGACATGGCAAAACTGGCGGGCGGTCAGCTGCAGGTCGGCAACACAGACTACGGCGCGCGCGTAACATTACGTCTGCCGCTACGACATCCCACCAAACATCTGGGAACCGAGTTGGTCCTGCTTGTCGAAGATAGCCCTGATCTGCGCGCAAACATCCGCGAAATGTTGACCAGCCTTGGGCATAGCGTGATCGAGGCGACGTCCGTCGATGAAGCACTGGCACTGGCCCATGGTGTGCCGGACATTGCATTTGTCCTGTCCGATATATCTCTTGAAGGCTCGGCTTTGGGCACTGAACTGGTCACAGCCTTGGTCAAGAAACCCGTCTATTTGATGACATCGCTTCCCACTTCCGATCCTCGCCGCCAAGAGGCGGCTGCAAAGACGTCCGTTCTGCCCAAACCCTTCACCAAATCCGATCTGGCCGCGTTTCTGGGTCATGAGGATACCCTGACATGACCAAATCGCTGATCACCATCCTCGACGACGAACCTGCAATCCGCACAATGTTGTCCGAAGCTCTCGAAGACGCGGGCTACGACACTCAGTGCTTTGCCCGCGCAGCCGAATTCGAAACGGCCCTGCGCCGGACAACACCGGATGTTTGCCTTGTCGATCTTGGTCTGCCGGATCGTGACGGGCTCAGTCTTGTGCATCGTTTGGCGCTGGAGCAAGGAGCGACAGTCATCATCATCTCGGGCCGTGCGCAAGTACAGGACAAGATCACAGGGCTGGAACTGGGCGCCGATGACTACATCATCAAACCGTTCGATCCTGCCGAGGTGGTTGCCCGCGTTCGTGCGCGTTTGCGCACACGGGCGGCCCCTACACCAACCGGCCAGACCGCACGTTTCAATGGCTGGACTGCACATTTCGACCGCTATTCGCTACAAGATGACACCGGCACCGAAACGCCATTTTCTCATGCTGAAGGTGAAGTGCTGCGTCTATTCCTTGAAAGCCCTAACCGTCTGATCACACGGGACTACATGCAGGACACACTGGGCGGTGCGGCGGGTGACAGCTTTGATCGCGCGATGGATGTGCGAATCTCGCGGCTGCGCACAAAGCTGCGCGAAGATCCGAAAAACCCCCGCCTGATCAAAACAATTTATGGTGCGGGATATATCTTTCTGGGCGAAGTGACGTGGAGCTGACGCCAAGACGGTTGTGGCCCGATGACCCTGCTTTGGCAGACGTGTTGACCCTGATCCAAAAGGAATTCTCTGGCATGGACGGGCGCATCGCCCCGCCTTCTTCAATGCATCGGCTCAGCCTCGAACGCGTCACTGAACAGGCGGCAACAGGTGAAATATGGTCGATCGGAACCCCGCCGCAGGCGTGCGTGTTTCTGACCGCAAAACCAACCTGCCTTTATCTTGGTAAACTCGCCGTCACAACAAATGCCCGAAATCAGGGCTTGGCGCGTCGCCTGATAAAATTGGCCGAAACCCGCGCCAAGGCACTTGGCCATACCGAAATTCAATTACAAACACGCATCGAGTTGACGGAAAACCACGCGGCCTTCAAAGCCCTGGGGTTCAACGAGGTCGCACGCACATGCCATTCCGGCTATGACCGACCAACGTCGATCACCTTTCGCAAGCCGGTCTAGGTCAAATCCCAAAGGTCGCGCGCACCACTGGCAATGTGGCCGCCGCGACGATGCCAACCAATGCCGCCACACCAAAGCGCAACCAGATCCGTTCAAGCCGTGGCGCCAGAAGACCCAAGCAACCGCACACCAGCGCATAAAAACCCATCGCCGTAACATCCATGCCGCGTTCCTCACTCTCTGCCGACCCAGGCTAGCACAGAGTACCGGTTGGTCCCATCATCCAAAACCTACCCTCGCCCAAAATGAACAAGACACATGATCGCGCGGTGCCGCCGATGGCGCTCTGATTGGCACTCCGTTTGCAAGGCAGAAATCAGATTGAGGTGTCATCTCCTTGGGAAAGCGTTTGATCAATGACATTTAAAATTGACGCACACACCAACCAAGGCACTACGACAAGGCTTGAGACAGATCAGGAAAGCCCGTTCAACATAGACGAGCTCTTTTTCTCGCGGACCGACGAACGTGGTGTCATTCAGGCGTTCAACGATGTGTTCGCGCGCATCGCGGAATATCCGGACGACGCTTTACGCGGTGCACCTCACAAGCTGATCCGTCATCCCGACATGCCGAAAGCGGTGTTCTGGTTGATCTGGGACACGCTGAAATCGGGAAAGCCAATATCAGGCTACGTCAAGAACCGAGCAAAATCGGGGAAATTCTATTGGGTCTATGCGCTTATACTGCCAGTGTCCGGGGGTTACCTGTCTGTCCGGATGAAACCCACCAGCCCAACACTCGGCACGGTTCAGACGCTTTACAAAACGATCCTGCAACAAGAGCGCGACAGCAAGCTGTCGCCTGAACAAAGCGCCGAATTTCTGTTGCTAGAACTTCGCGCGCTGGGTTTCGACGATTACGCAGGTTTTCAGGCACATGCCATTGTCGCAGAGTTTCAGGCCCGCGAACGCCACCTGAAGCGCGCTCCCTTTCCCGCCCTGACAAACGCACTTCAGGTGGCCGAGACGCAGCGTATGATCTGCGACAGGATCGACTCGATCCTGACCGAACTTGCGCAAGGGGCGATCTACACGCTGAATATGAAGCTGCAGGCCACCAAGCTTGGCCGCGATCGCGCCGCCATTGACGCAATTGCCAACAATTATGACCTGATCCTCGCCGACATCAAAAACGGAATCACACGCCTGCAGACACTCATGTCGGATGCCGCAGAGACCAACTTTCGGAAATCCAAGGAAAGTCAAATCCTGCTTTGTGCCGCCAGCATCATGTCCGAAGTCGTCAACAGCTTTGCAGAGACTGACGACCAGATAACTTCCGCCGAAAAAGACAGGGAGTCCGGCTATCTTGGTGGCTTGAAGCAAGCTTATGTCACCCAATCCACAGACGCCGTTTCCGCGATGGTGAAAGAATGCCGTCAGATCCTAGGACGCATGGGTACGTTGCGCCAAATGCTGCTCGCGCTGTCTGCTGTCCGGGTCTCGCTTCGTGTCGAAACATACCGGTTGGGGGCAAAGGCCAAAGGGCTCGAAAGTCTCATTGCGGACATCGATCAAAGCCAATTCAAGATTCAGCAAGACCTTGAAGACGTGTTCCAAACAGCCTCACAGTTGCAAAATGCAGTAAAAGACGCCTGACTGAGTCCCCTCAGTTCAAAGCGTCTACCGCTTCGGCAAGCACACGTAGCCCGGTCACAAGATCGGCCTCGGCCGTGTCTTCGCCGAACGCATGGCTGATTCCGCCAATCGATGGTACGAACAGCATCCCCACCGGCATCATCTCGGACACGTTTGTCGCATCATGCAGCGCACCAGAGGGCATTGTCCGCCAGCGTCCCGGCACATCCGCCTCTGCAGCCTGTTCCAGCGCATCACGCAGACGGGCATCCATATCAACCGGTTCCAGCCCAAGCATCGGCCCGAAAGTCAGGTTGAACCCACCAGACTGCGCCACGTCTTCGGCTGTGTCGCGGATGATCTGCTCCATCCGACCAAGACGGTCTGAGTCGCCATCCCGCCATTGCATCGAAAACGTCACACGACCGGGCACAATCGACGATGCATTTGGATGCAGGGTAACGTGACCAATCGTCCACACCGTGCGCGGTGTGACGACATTGGCGAACCTCTCGGCAATCAACATATTGAACCGGGACAAAGCCTGAAACGCATCGCGCCGTCCTTGCATCGGGGTGGTACCGGCGTGGTTCTGTTCGCCTTCCAGAGTGATCTTCATGTCGCGGATACCGACAATCGCATCAACCACGCCAATGGCATCACCTTCGCGATCCAAGACGGGCCCCTGTTCAATATGCATCTCAAGGAATCCGGTGAACTGGCTTGGATCGACAAAGCTGTCGGATCGGTCTGGCATAAGGGCCCGGGCGTCCGCAAACCGCACGCCATCACGGTCGGTCAGCCCATCCGCTTTGTCCAACGTCAGGTTTCCGGACCAGATCGCAGATCCGGTCGTCACGCCGAACCGGCCCTCCTCGTCTTGAAACGACACAACCGAAACCGGCGGGCCCCCTGCCTCTACTGAAGCGCGCGCCACTTCCAACGCAGCAATCACGCCCAGCGCACCGTCCAACCAGCCGCCTTCGGGCTGGCTGTCGGAATGCGACCCCATCAGCAGTGATTGACCTTCGGAAAGCCCAAAGACTGACCCCACCGGATCGATTTGGACAGACAAACCCGCCTCGCGCATCCGTTCGGCCAACCATGCACGCGCTGCGATATCGGGCTCAGAAAAGGCGGGACGCACCACGCCCTTTCCCACACCGGCTGCACCGAATTTTCGCAGCGCGTGCAGGTCTGCCAGAAAGCGGTCAGGCTGGATCGGGAGCATAGGTTCGGTCCTTCTTCTTTTTTCAAATATGCATACGCAACATGGGCCAATCGGACACCATCATCTTGCGCATCGCCTCAGCAAACGCGTCTCGGCCAAAGGGCGCAAGCCCGGCGCCGAGAAAAAAAAGACGCGCCCGGATGGGGCGCGCCAATTAAAAACGTATCATTCGTCAAAGGGTTGAAGTGCCTCAAGCTGCACAGCAGTCATCTTACTAACGTAGTAAGAACCGTCCCAAACAAGCGTTTCCAATGGAACGCTGACGTCAGAATCTCCAAAGTCAAAGAACCCTCCGATCTCAAGTAAGAAACCGGCAGATTTACCTTTGGCGTCGATCAAGATTTCTTCGACCTCACCAACTTTTTCTCCCTCAGCGGTACGCACATCCATACCCTCCACAGATTGGAGATAGGTGTCATCGCGGGTCTCCACCGGCCCTGCCGCGCCATCTTCCGCATCTTGTGCAAGTATTGGCCCTGCGTAGAGCAGAGCAGCGCATGTGATCCATCGTGTCATAGTCAGTCTCCCGAATTGTTCATTCGGAAAACCAGCGAACCCGCCGATCAGTTCCTGGCCCTACTCTGCCGCGACAGATTTGTTGTCAGCAGCTTCAACCCGCACCGCTGAAAATTTGAACTCGGGGATCTTTCCAAACGGGTCCAGCGCCGAGTTGGTCAGGATATTCGCTGCAGCCTCGACATAGGCGAAAGGCAGAAAGACCATGTCAGGTGCCACAGCGCGATCCGCCCGTGCCATGACGACCACTGATCCGCGTTTGGTGGTGAGGCGCACATGGCCTCCCGGTGCGACACCAAGCTGGCGCAACGTGCCAGGATGCAACGAACAGTTCGCCTCCGGCTCCACCGCGTCCAATACCGCCGACCGCCGCGTCATCGACCCTGTGTGCCAGTGTTCTAGCTGTCGCCCCGTGGTCAAGATCATCGGATAGTCTGCATCCGGCACATCATCGGGCGCTATCACCGATGCGGGCGTAAACCGCGCACGGCCCTGCGGACGCGGGAATCCGTCTCCGAAAACAATAGGCTGGCCGGGATCTTCGGGGGACAGCGACGGATAGGTTACCGCGTTCTCGCGCGCCAACCGATCCCACGTGATGTTCTCAAGCGACCGCATGTTCAGCTTCATCTCGGCGAACACATCGGCGGGGCTTTCATAACTCCAATCCATCCCACAGCGGCGCGCCAATTCTGTGGTGATCGCCCAGTCCTCACGCGCCTCGCCGGGGGGTGTCACCGCAGGGCGGCCCATCTGCACCTGACGGTTGGTGTTGGTCACCGTGCCGGACTTTTCGGCAAAAGCACTGGCGGGCAGGATCACATCGGCAAAGTTGGCTGTTTCAGTCAGGAAGATATCCTGCACCACAAGGGTATCGAGCTTGGCCAGCGCATCGCGGGCGTGTTCCACATCTGGGTCCGACATCGCCGGATTTTCACCCAGAATATACATTGCCTTGATGTGCCCATCATGCACCGCATCCATGATCTCGGTCACAGTCAGGCCCTTCTCGTTCGAGAAATCGTCTGATTGCCACACATCGGTAAAGGCTGAACGCACTCCGTCATCCATCACCGACTGGTAGTCCGGCAGAAACATCGGGATGAGCCCAGCGTCGGACGCACCTTGCACGTTGTTCTGTCCGCGCAACGGGTGCAAGCCGGCACCGGGGCGGCCCACATGGCCGGTCATCAACGCAAGCGAAATCAGGCAGCGCGAATTGTCCGTGCCGTGAATGTGTTGGGAAATTCCCATTCCCCAAAAGATCATTCCTGCCTTGGCCGTCGCAAAATCGCGGGCCACGGCGCGTAAGGTGTCTGCGTCAATGCCGCAGATATCGGCCATCTTCTCGGGCGTGAAATCCGCCAGATGCGCCTTCTCGGCCTCCCAATTCTCGGTGTAGGCCTCGATGTATTGGCGGTCATATAGCTCTTCCTCGACGATCACATGCATGATCGCGTTGAGCATGGACACATCCGCTCCGGGACGGAATTGCAGCATATGCGTCGCGTGCCGCTTTAGCGCTTGCCCACGCGGATCCATCACGATCAGCTTGCCACCGCGTTTGGTGAACTGCTTGAAATACGTTGCGGCCACCGGATGGTTCTCGATGGGGTTCGCCCCAATGACGATGGCCACATCCGCATTTTCAATCTCGTTGAACGTCGCGGTCACAGCTCCAGAGCCGACGTTTTCCAACAATGCAGCAACCGAGGACGCATGGCACAGGCGGGTGCAGTGATCGACATTGTTGTGGCCAAAGCCCTGACGGATGAACTTCTGGAAGAGATATGCTTCTTCATTGGTGCACTTGGCCGATCCAAAGCCAGCAACCTCTCGGCCACGGCCTTTCAGGCTATTGGCGGCAAGGTCCAACGCCTCGTCCCACGTCGCCTCTCGGAACACCTCTTGCCAGTTGTTCGGATCAACGTTCAGGCCTTTCGCCGGCCCATCGTCACGCCGGATCAGCGGTTTGGTCAGACGGTGCTTGTGGTGGATATAATCGAACCCAAAGCGCCCCTTGACGCACAACCGTCCTTCGTTTGCCGGGCCATTGATACCCTCGACATAGACAACCTTGTTGTCCTTGACCTTAAGCGAGACCTGACAGCCGACACCGCAGAACGGGCAAACGCTTTCGACCTCATTGTCGAAATCCTTGCTGTCGCCCTGTTGCTGGTCGTCCAGAACAGTTGCAGGCATCAGCGCCCCAGTCGGGCAGGCCTGCACACATTCACCGCACGCGACGCAGGTGCTCTCGCCCATGGGATCGTCAAAGTCGAACACCGGATAAGCATCGTGCCCGCGCCCTGCCATGCCGATCACGTCATTCACCTGAACATCCCGGCAAGCGCGCACGCAAAGACCGCACTGGATGCAGGCATCAAGGTTGACGCGCATCGCAACGTGGCTGTCATCAAGCAAGGGGATACGCTCGGCCTCCAGCGTTGGCAGGCGGCTTTCCGTCACGCCATTCGCCTCGGCTATGTCCCAAAGATGCGAAGACTTGTCATGCGCCGCGTCGCGCTCTGGCTGATCCGCCAGCAGCATTTCCACGACCATCTTGCGGGCGGACTGCGCGCGCCCCGAGTCGGTCGTGACGACCATGCCCGGCATCGGTTCACGGATACAGGACGCCACCAATGTGCGCTCGCCCTCGACCTCCACCATACAGGCGCGGCAATTGCCATCGGGGCGATAGCCCGGCGCGGGTTTGTGACACAGATGCGGGATCACCAGACCGCGACCGTTGGCGACCTCCCAAATGGTCTCACCCGGCCGGGCCTCGACCTCAGTGCCGTCCAGAGTAAAGCGGATCGTGTCAGTCATCGCGGTCTCCCTTATCGCAGGTACTCTAACCGCAATTCGGGTCTGCCGTGGATCAACAATCCCGACACCTTGGCGCAGATTTGCGGCTGACCGGTTTCCGATGCGAACAATTCTCTCCCGAAACGCGAGACACGGTTTCGAAAACTGCTTCTAAAGCGCCGCCGCGCGTTCAAAGGCGGGCCGTGATTTCAATCGACGCACATAGTCAACAAGCACATCCGGGGCATCGGGAAACTTGGCATTACGCGCCCAGCCCAAGCAATGTGCCAAAAGAAAGTCTGGCACTGTAGGATCGTCACCCATCAGACATTCGGACGTCAATTCGCCGCCAATCCGATCAAGATTGCGCGCCAGTTCTGCTTTCAGGCTGTCTTTCACATCGGGCACCCGTTCGTCCTCGGGAAGCACAAAACTGTGCTTGGCGGCTGTCCACAAAATCGCATCAACCTCGTCCAAAACCCGAAACGTCCAAGCATCCTGTTTGGCCCGCTCTACTGTGCCCGCCGGGTACGTAAACACGCCATGTTTGTCCGCAAGGTAGGTCAGGATGGCCATCGAATCGCCAATCACGTGATCCCCATCCACCAAAACGGGAACCTTGCCCAAAGGGCTGTGCGCGCGCACTTCATCTGATCTGGGCGCCGCAGGAATATGCTCGTATGGCACGCCCAATTCTTCCAGCATCCACAACGGACGAAACGCCCGCGTCGCCCGATTGCCCACCAATTTGTACATGCCTGTCCTCCCAAAGACCGGGCAAAAGCCCGGCAAATCTTATCTGCGGCCCAGCATCGCAAGCCGGATAAAAGCGCGTTCCACGATGGCAAGCGCAGGCCCGTGTTGCCCAGCCGACCGCAGTGAAAGATCGGTTTCCAGAAGCATGTGCACCGCCTGTTCCAGCTTGTACATTCCCCAGCCTGACGCCTGCCGCGACATCCGATCCCGGCGCGGGCCAAAGACCGGAGGGCGCAAACGCCCCATGCCTTGCCCGACACCACCAGGGTCTGATGCAGCCGTATGCAAAGCGCGGAAATGCCGTGTTGCCATGATCAGTAGCGTCACAGCTGCTGTGCCTTGCGCTTCCAACCGTGCCATAACTGGCCCGATTTCACCGGTGCGTCCTTCGGCGACAATGTTGAGCACATCGTCCAAGTCCGCCTCGGTCGATCCCGGTGCACAAAGTGTCACCTCGTCAGGCAGAAGAGGCGATTCATCGCCTAGCTTGAATAATGCGATCTTCTCAAGCGTCTGGCGGAAATCCCCGGGATCAAGTTCTTTCGAAAGCGCCGTTAGCATCTCCATCGCAGAACCATCTGGCCGCGCCAATCCGGCCCGCGTCAGTTCGGCCTCAATCTCTGCGCGCGAAGGCGGATCGTTGTAAAGCGCCGCCGCATATGCGTTAGAGTGTTCCTCGAACAGCTTGCGCAGCGCCGATTTCGCAGGCAACTGACCGCCGGTGACGACGATCTGTGCATCGCCGGGCTGCCAATCTTCGACCGCTGCTGTGATGTGCTTGGCGACGGTATCATTTGCGTCCTCGACAAACGCCACGCGCGGACCGGGGAAAAACCCGACCGCTTTGATCGCATCGCCCAAGAGCGCGGGCTCTTTGCGCAACTCTGCTGCAGGGATACGCGTCAGGCGCATCTCGCTTTCACCCTCTGGCCCGATCAGCGCAGAGATTAACTCTTGGCGTTTCAACGCGACACGCATCGCGTCTTCGCCATATATCAAGATGCCCGTCTTGTCCGGGTCAGGTCGGGCGAAATAGCCTGACGCTTCGCGTGATGGCAGCTTCATGCAGGCAGACCGTCGGCCGTCAAAACAAGGCGATCCACAATCTGATCCGCAAGAATCACCATGAGCCGCGCGGTCGCATCGCGCTCGGCGGCCAGCGTTGCGACCGTTGATCCCGTTGCGGAAAAGCCTGTAAAATCTGTCACACGCCCCTGTCGCACGACGGTGTCACTTTCCCGGTCTCGAAGCGCATAGTCGACGCGGCCGGTAAGCTGAAAACGGTTCGTCGTACCTTCGACCGATGTGGCAAGCCCCTGCCGCCGGATCGTCGGCGTCACGTTCAAGACGTACCGCCCATTGTCATTCCGACCAAAGCGATCTTCCAACCGCTGCGAGATCAGAAAACCGTCCCGCCGCTCGGGCGCCGTGACGCGTAAATTGTCCTGCAACGCAGAGGCACCGCTTTGGGGGCCATAGGCGGGCGTGAACCCACAGGCAGATCCCGCGAAAAGCGCCGCAAGCGCGATGAGTGTCTGGCGTCTATGCAACCACATTCACGATCCGACCCGGCACAACGATCACCTTCTTGGGGCTTGCGCCATCCAGCGCACGTTTCACACCATCGGTCGCCAGCGCGAGCTTTTCAACCTCGGCTTTGTCCATGTCCTTCGGCACAGTGATCTCGTCGCGGCGTTTACCATTCACCTGAATGGGCAGCGTTACGCTGTCCTCGACCAACATTGCTTCGTCAGCCACAGGCCACGGTGCGTTGGCGACCAGGCCCTCGCCGCCCAAAAGTGCCCAGACCTCTTCCGCCAAATGCGGCGTCATGGGCGACATCAACTGCGCAAGGGTTTTGGCCGCCTGACGTTTGGCATCAGAGCCCGCCTTGGATTTCGACAGCGCGTTGGTAAATGCATAAAGCCTTGCAATGGCAGCGTTAAAACCAAAGCTTTCGACACCCAAAGTGACATCATGGATGGCCTTGTGCATTTCCCGCAGAAGCGCGTCGTCGTCAGCATTTGATGCAGTATTCGCGTCGGCAACCTCTGCCGCGATCCGGTACACCCGACCCAGATGCTTCGACGCTGCCTCGGCGCCGGAGGCAGTCCATTCCACATCCCGTTCGGGAGGTGAATCGGACAGAACGAACCAGCGTGCCGTGTCGGCGCCGTATTGCTGAATGATCGCAACCGGATCAACGACGTTGTTCTTGGATTTCGACATTTTGGCCGAAGGGATGATCTCGACCTCACTCCCATCTTTGAGGAAGCCCTTGCCATCGCGCAATTCCACGTCTTCGGGATAGTGATAGACCGGACGCCCGTCGCTGCCTTTGGTCTGGTAAATCGCGTGCGTTACCATCCCTTGCGTGAACAGCGCATCGAACGGCTCTTTCGCGCTTTTCGGCAGATGCCCGGTGATGTGCATCGCGCGGGCAAAGAAGCGCGAATACAGCAGGTGCAGGATCGCGTGTTCGATGCCGCCGATATACTGGTCCACATTCATCCAGTAATCCGCCTCGGTCATATCCGTCGGCGTGTCCGCACGCGGCGCGGTGAAGCGGGCAAAGTACCATGACGAATCGACAAACGTGTCCATTGTGTCGGTCTCGCGCTTGGCGGGCTGACCACAGGACGGGCACGGGCAATTGCGCCATGACGGGTGCCGGTCCAGCGGGTTGCCGGGAATCGAGAAATCAATCGTCGTGCCGTCTTCATCGTAGGGCAGCGCAATCGGCAGGTTCTCTTTCTTCTCGGGCACCACCCCGCAGGCGTCGCAATGCACGACTGGGATCGGACAACCCCAATAGCGCTGGCGGCTGAGCCCCCAATCGCGCAGGCGGAACTTGGTCACGCCATGGCCAACGCCGTTCTTTTCGCAAAAGTCGACGGCGGCCTCTATGGCTTCATTTCCGGTCTGAGCCTCCTCACCCGCGAAACCGCGCACATAACGCACAGTCTCTGGCTTGGGCGGCACATAAGCCGGACCACCATCTTCGGGCAGAATGAACGCATCTTCGCCCATGGCGGGCACAAACGTGCTTTGCACGGACAGCTCGTACTTGCGTGCGAAATCAAGGTCGCGCTGGTCGTGCGCCGGGCAGCCAAAGATCGCGCCGGTGCCGTAATCCATCAGGATGAAGTTTGCGACATAAACCGGCAATTCCCACGCGGTATCAAACGGATGGCGCACGCGCAGACCGGTATCAAAACCCTTCTTCTCAGCCTTTTCCAACGCCTCTTCCGTGGTCCCGCCCTTGCGGCACTCGGCGTTGAACGCAGCCAGTTCGGCGTTGTCCTTTTCCAGATGTTTGGCCAGCGGATGATCCGGCGAAATACCGACAAAAGACGCGCCCATGAGCGTATCGGGCCGGGTCGTATACACCTCGATCCGGTCATGCCCATCCGGCGCGTCAATGGTCGAGAACGCAAACTGCAACCCGCGCGATTTGCCGATCCAGTTCGCCTGCATCAGCTTCACCTTGGCGGGCCAGTCGTCCAGCCCGTCAAGCGCGTCCAGCAGCTCTTCAGACATATCGCTGATCTTGAAGAACCACTGTGTCAGCTCGCGCCGTTCGACTTCGGCGCCCGATCGCCAGCCCTTGCCGTCGATCACCTGTTCGTTGGCCAGAACGGTCATATCGACCGGGTCCCAGTTCACCACCGCGTTCTTGCGATAAACCAACCCGGTCTCAAGAAAGTCGAGGAACAGTGCCTGCTGCTGACCATAATATTCGGGATCGCAGGTCGCGAACATTCGGCTCCAGTCCAGACCAAATCCCAACGGTTTCATCTGACTGACCATCGTGTCGATGTTGGAATAGGTCCAATCCTTCGGATGCCCGCCCGACGCCATTGCTGCGTTTTCCGCAGGCATGCCAAAGGCGTCAAAACCCATTGGGTGCAACACGTTATGCCCAGTGGACAACTTGTACCGCGCGATCACATCGCCCATCGTGTAGTTGCGCACATGGCCGATATGGATGCGCCCCGAAGGATACGGGAACATTTCCAACACGTAGTATTTCGGCTTGTCGTCCGACCGCACGGCGCGGAACGTTTCACTTTCTTCCCAGACGGCCTGCCATTTGGGTTCGATGACAGAGGGCTCGTAACGCGACATGGATGTGTCCTTTGGGTGTGCATCTTTTGTTGGGCAGCGTGATAGGCTGATGCCACAGGATCGTCCAGTCCTGCCCCCGCCTGCGCCATTGTGATGCCGGAATTTTGCGGTCATACCCAGAGTAATCACAGTTAAAACGTTCGGGCAGATGAAAATACTCTTGATCCACCAGAACTTCCCCGCCCAGTTCAAGCATTTGGGTCCGGCCCTTGCGGAACGTGGCGATCAGGTGGTCGTTTTGACCCCAAAGGTCAAAGAAGCGACCAAATGGAAAGGCATCACGATCCTGCCATATGTTGTTAAGGGATCAACGACCCAAGGCATTCATCCTTGGCTCGCCGATTTCGAGACCAAGGTTTTGCGTGGGACAAGCTGCTTTGACGCGGCACTCGCGTTAAAGGAGCGGCGCTTTGAGCCTGACGTGATCCTGGCACATCACGGATGGGGCGAGAGCCTTTTTCTCAAAGATGTCTGGCCCAATGCGCGGCTTGGCCTTTATTGCGAATTGTACCACCGCTCGGGTGAACACGAGACAGGCTTCGACCCCGAGTTTCCCAGCCCCACCCCGGATCGTGACCCATTGCGGCTTCGGTTAAAGAATATCAACAATCGTCTGCATGAAGAGGTCATGGATGCCGGGATCAGCCCGACGCATTTTCAGGCAAGCACCTACCCAGATGCTTACCAATCGCGCATCACCACTTGTCACGACGGTGTCGACACCGATGCGGTCATTGCCAATCCAGAGGCCGCGCTGACCTTGCCGAACGTCAAGACCGTCACCTGCAAGGACGAAGTGATCACTTTCATCAATCGCAATCTTGAACCCTATCGCGGCTACCATCGCTTCATGCGCGCTCTGCCCGAATTACTGCGCCGCCGTCCCAATGCAGACGTGGTGATGTTGGGCGGGGATGAGACAAGCTATGGCGCCAAGCCGCCAGCAGGCAAAACCTGGAAACAGATCTTCATCGACGAGGTGCGGTCGCAAATCCCCGACGAAGACTGGGCGCGCGTACATTTCATGGGTCGAGTGCCCTATCCTACGTTTATGTCCATGATTCAGGTCAGCACTGTGCATGTCTATCTGACCTATCCCTTTGTATTGTCTTGGTCCCTAATCGAAGCGATGAGCGCCAAATGCGCAATTGTCGCCTCTGACACTGCACCGGTGCGCGAGGCAATCATTGGTGGACAGACCGGGGTGTTGGTCGATTTCTTTGATCAGCAAAATCTGGTCGACGAAACCTGCGCCCTTCTCGATTCCCCTGAGCGGCGTGATTTCCTTGGATCAAACGCGCGGCGATTCGCGCGGGAACGGTATGATCTCAAAAGGGTTTGTCTGCCGCGGCAATTGAAATGGGTGGATGATCTGGCCGCTGTCCATCCTGTACGTCACCCCAGGGATTAGAGCATGACCCAAACCCGGATCATCGAGACCATTGCAACCAGCTTGCGCGAGGTTCCCGAAATCCGGGCTTTGTTCCTGAGTGGGAGCCACGGCACTGGCTTTGATGACGCCTACAGTGACATTGATTTTATTCTGGTCACCGAAGACGGAGCAACGGACCAGATTGCAGCGCATTGGCGGCAAGCCATCAAAGAAACCGGTGAGATCGTTCTGTGGTGGGATCGCACAACGCGGCCCATGCTGATCAACGCAATCACTTCAGATTGGACCCGTACAGACGTTGTCATCCTCAAGCCAGACCAACTTGGTTTCCACACGCGGGATCAGCTCAAACCGCTCTTTGACCATGACAGGCTATATGAAACCCTAACAGCAAGCCGTGCGCCGCAACCTCCAAATCCAAAGCACCTACAGTATCAGATCGAAGAATTCATCCGCATTCTGGGGCTCCTTCCGTTGGCTGTAGGCCGCGAGGAGTATCTGAACGGCGTCCTCGGAATTTTTCATTTACGCAATGCGTTGGTGGATTTGATGATTCAGGAAACGGCAGCCCCACATCGCGGCGGGTTGCTTCATCTGAACCGCCTGATCACCCCCGAACAGAAAGCTGAGCTTGAGGCTCTTCCGCCACCGATTCCGGAAAAACAGGCGATGATTGATGGACATGTGGCCTATGCCAAGGCGTACCTTCCACGTGCCCGCAAAATCGCCAAGGCCTGTAACGTTGACTGGCCCGCGCGCTTTGAAGATGTCACTTGGGACAATCTGGAAAAAACGTTGAGGATCACACGCCCCCAACTAACACGTTAAATCAGAAACGACTGTCCTGCTGCCGCAACTGGCGGGCGCGTGTCAGGATTGCATCTTCGACTGCACGAACCGTCGCCCCGCTGGCAGGGCCCGAACGCGTCATCAAAGCAACGTTCAGGGACCGCGCATCAAGGGCCGGATCATTTACGAGAATCGTCGCACGATAGGCCCGACCGCCACCCGGCGGTGTGCCGAAGCCCGTTGTGATCACACCAGTGAACGGATCAACCGACTGGACTGGCAAGAAATCGAGCGTCTCAAGCGCGGCATTCCAGATGTATTTGTTAACCGCACCAACCTGACCCGCATCGTTGCGGTTGCGGAAGAAGTCGAACAAAGAA
>NZ_CBFHLV010000034.1:0-33217 GCF_965656765.1 Marivita sp.
CGCTGTGTCGCCGAATTCTGTTCGGGCCATCGGGTCGATGACAAATCCCGTGCCAAGGATCACAAAATCGGCGTAGTAAGACGTCCCGTCTGCAAAGAATATATCTGCACCTGGGCCTCTTTGTTCGATACGAACGGTTTCCTTGCCAAAGTGGAAATGTGCGTTCTCATGGCGGCTGACCCGTAGTGTTGACCCGTGCGGGGGCGGTGTTTGTGTGGAAAAGGAATACTGCATGAACCGCCAGCGCCAGTCATCAGGAAGCGACGCATAGCCTGCGGTGAAGCCAAAGCTTCCGATGCCCATCATTTTGTTGATCGTCGGCATTTCCGCGCGCCGCACAAGGTGCCGGACCTCACGCGCGCCGTGCTCCAGCGCCTCGGCTGCATTGTCGACCGCTGACGCGCCGACACCGATCACCGCCACGCGCTTGTCCTTGAGTGCGGAAAAGTCGATATCGTCTGCGCTGTGCGCCCAAAGAGAACACGGTAGTCCCTTGACGAAGCATGGGATATTGGGCCCACCCGTCCCATCGCGCCCTGTCGCAAAGACCAGCTTGCGGCAAAGGATGGTGTCCGTCTCGGCACCCGTCACGGTGAGCCGCAACAGGTCGCCCTCGGGTTCGACATGATCCACGGACACGTTGTTTTCCACAGGCACGCCCAGCGTATCGCGATACCATTGCAGATACTCCATCCACATCGGACGCGGGATTTTGTCGAGCGCATCCCATTGTTCCGCTCCGAACTGCGCGCGATACCAAGCCTGAAACGTCAGCGCTCCATGGCCGAAGGCCGGACCGGTCAATGTCTTGGGCGAGCGCAGTGTCTCCATTCGGGCATAGGTCAGCCACGGGCCTTCCCGACCTTCTGGTGCGCGGTCGAGCACTCGGACATTGTGCATGCCTCCGGTCCTGAGGGAAAACCATGCCAACGTGCCGCACATGCCACCGCCGATTATGACAACGTCCGTCACCCCATCACGCGGCGGCACCCAGCTTTTGCCGGGATAAAGCAGGCAGTCGAGGTCCGCCTTTACTTGCGCTTCAAGGCCCGGAAGACCGAGCTCGTCAAATTGCGGAATTTCATGCAAAGGCATCAGGTCTATCCCGTAGTCTCGAGTTTCGATTCAGCATCAGACAGCCCCATTGGACCAGTGCGGATGCAGATCATCAATACGATAAGGGTGAACATGCCGGTGGTTCGGCCCTGTCGTGTTTGTTTCACGCAGATGCGGATGATCTTCAGATAATTCGGGATGCGTGTGCGCGCGTTCAAGCGGATCATTCGCTGGCCAGACTCGAAGCGCGAACAACGTCACGGTTGCACAGGCCAGAGACAGGATGAGCATCGCCATCTCAAGCGACACCCAAGTCGCCATCCAGCCAGCAAGCGGATAGGCCACAAGCCATCCTGCATGACTTAACGAGAACTGGGCGGCAAACACAGCTGCGCGGTCCTGTTTCTGGGCGGACCGTGTGATGACCAAGCCGCCCGGCGTCAGCACTAGTGATGAGGCAAGACCAAACCCGACCCACACTGATGCGAGCATTGGAAGCGGTGGGTTGGGCAGCCCTGCAAAAACTGCGCCGACAATGGCAAACAGAAAGGTGCCACTGCTCATGACACGGCGCTCTTGCACCCACTTGACCAATCGCGGCACGACGACTGCACCGATGGCCGCGCCCAATCCATAAAAGCCCATAAGCACTGGGAGATACGTCTCGGACGACCCAAGCCGCGCACCGGCGTAAACGACGCTGTTCACAAGCACCCAAGCCATCGCAAGTGACAAAGCAAAGTTGAGAAGGAACAGCCCTCTGAGCCGGGGCGTCCGGATATATATTGACACCCCCTTCGACACGCGCTGCCAAAACGGCTTTTTCTTCGTTTCGACGCTCTGCGATGGTATCTGCGCAAACAGGATCGCGCCAATTGATCCGGTAAACGCCAACGCCGCCACAAGAAATAGTGAGTCTCCGGCAAGGACTGTCAGTAGCGCGCCCGCGATCACCGGACTCAGCACTGCTTCCAATGTGTAAGCGATCCGCGACCATGACAATGCGCGGGCATAAGTGTCTTCCTCGGGAACCACATCAGGGATGACGGATTGATAAAGCGGTGTGAAACCAGCGGATAAGGCGAAGAACATAAACGACAAACCAGCGATCTGCCAGATGTTGTTGGCGAACGCCATTGGTAGCAAAAGCAGCATCCGACCGACGTCTAACGACACTAAGGCCACCTTGCGCGAAATCCCGGCCAACAGGCTTTCGGCCAATGGCGCGAGGCCAACATAAGCGACCATCTTCAATGCAAGCAAAAGGCCAAGCACTTGACCCGCAGACTCAGCCCCTCCGATCCGAAACGCGGCCAGAGAAAGGGCAACTGTCAAAAGGCCGATCCCTACAAGCGAGCAGATTTGCGCGCTGAAGAGCCACCGGAAGTTCGGATTGGCCAACGGGCTGTTCACGAAGCAAGTGTCTCCTGCGTCAGATCCACTGGAAAGAACCGCGCTGTAGCGGGGTCCGCACGATAACCAGACTGATAGTCCGATGCAGAGAACGCAAGCGCATCGACCGATTGAATCACGTAATCCGCCTTTTCGTTCGTCATCAACGCTGACAAATTGAGCCTCACCCAACCGGGTTTTTCAAGTTCGCAGCCTTCGGAAATGGCACGTTTAAGGCTCTCCGACTGTGTTTGGTCAAGATGAAGCAAACGATGCGCGTAAGACCCCGCGCACGCGCACCCTCCGCGCGCTTGAACACCTGCTGCGTCGCTAAGAAGCCGGGTGAAGAACTGCTGGTGGACATAGCCACCCTCCCCGTCACGCACGCGGAAGGAAAAGATCGGTAGAGCGTTTGGCTGTGCCAAGCCGAGCATTTGCAGCCTTGGATTGCGTGACCATACCGCCTCTGCACGCTGCCGCAAATGATTTTGCCGCGCATCCAGCCAATCTTGCCCCAACGCTTCCTTGACCAGCATCGCCAATGCTACGCGAATATCCCCGATGACGTTTGGTGTCCCAGCCTCTTCGCGTGCCTCGATCCGGTCGGAATAGGTATGACCCCACGGCGATACAAAACTGACCGTGCCACCGCCCGGCAGCGACGGCGTACATCGAGAAACAACCGCGTTCCGCACAATCATGACACCACTCGCACCGGGGCCACCCGGAAACTTGTGCGGTGAAAACACGATTGCGTCTTTGGCAGCGTCCGTTCCTGATTTCATATCCATGGCCATGTAAGGCGCGCCGCATCCGTAGTCCCATACGGCCAATGCACCGCGTGACTTCAACAGGCGCGTTATGGCGTCAATATCCGTCACGATACCGGTCACGTTCGACGCCGCCGAAAACGTACCAACAACCAAATCCGCACCCGCTGCTTCATCCAAAGCGCGCGACAATGCGTCGATGCAAGGACCGCCAGAAGCGCCCTCTGGTATCTCAATCACAGTCCCGCCGCTTTCACGCCATGGCAGCAGATTGGAGTGATGCTCGTACGGACCAACCAGAACACTGATCCGACGACCCTGTGCGACAAGCCGGGCAATATCCAGCAAGGCGACGATCCTGTTTATGGCCGCCGTCGATCCCGACCCTGTAAACACCACGCTTTCACCAGCCCCGACACCCGTCATCCGCGCGACTTCGCTGCGTGCCGCCTCTCGCAGTCGGGTTACATACGATCCGCAATACGAGGCTTGCGTGTGACTGTTGGCATAGTACGGCAGCACCTTGTAGCGGATGAAATCCTCGACCTGGTCAAGCGCACGACCAGAGGCAACGTAATCCGCATACACCAAAGGTTTCGGTCCGAACGGCCCGTCAATCTTGATCCCGTCGCCGATCAATCCGGACCGGACCCAAGCGGCAACATCATCGCGGCGCAAGGAATGCCTAAAATCCTCAAGGGGTTGCATGTTGCCTCCAAAGCTCGCCTGCACTGTCAACACTGACACGCTATTCAAAAGAAATTTCACCAAATTTATGCACTTTACCTCAGATTATTCGATCATATGATCGAATAATGACCATAAAACTGGATCACATTGATTACAAAATTCTTGCTGAGTTGCAGCGCGACTCGGCTCAGTCGCAACGCGCGCTCAGCGAAAGGGTGGGATTGTCGCAAAATGCATGTTGGCGGCGCCTCAAGGCACTGGAGGCCAGCGGCGTGATCCGCAACCGCACAGTTGTGCTAGACCGCGCCCAGCTTGGCGTTGGCCTGATTGTATTCGTGATGGTCAAAACGCGACACCATTCGGCAGATTGGCTCAAGCATTTTCGGAGCCACGTGTCTGCTATCCCCGAAGTCATCGACTTCTTCCGCGTCGGCGGTGAATACGACTATTTGCTCAAGATCGCGACCAAGGACATGGCTGGCTATGACCGCGTGTATAAACGTCTGATTGAAGGGGTCGAACTTGAAACGGTCACGTCCTATTTCTCAATGGAGGCCATCGAAGAACAGCGCCCCATTCGACTTTTTTGAAACCAGCGGCGATGCGCGACCTAGATAAGCGTCTGAAAACCCGGACTTCAGAACCAGACCGCTTCATTATAAATCTGTTCCCCAAATGCTGAGACTGTAGACTTAGCCAGACGCAGGTTCGAACATGTCCTTGTAAGTCTGGCGCAAGACGTTTTTCTGCACCTTGCCCATAGTGTTTCTTGGCAGGCTATCGATGATCAGTAGTTTCCTTGGATGCTTAAACCGCGCCAACGATTTGGCGGCTCGGGCAGCGATAGCATCAAGATCGGGTGCCGCGTTTTTCTCAGGTACAATCAGAGCCAAAACAGTTTCGCCAAAATCAGGATGAGGCACCCCAATGACGGCGCTTTCCAAGACACCCGGTTGATCATCAAGCACAAGTTCGATTTCTTTGGGGTAAATATTGTACCCACCTGAAATGATCAGGTCCTTGTCACGCCCAACGACCTGGACATAGCCATCAGGGTCAATTTGGCCCAGATCCCCGGTAATAAAGAATCCATCCGACCGCAATTCTTCAGCAGTTTTTTCCGGCATCTGCCAGTAACCCTTGAACACGTTCGGGCCGCGCACTTCGATCTGGCCGATATCCCCCTGTGGCAAGGCGTTGCCGGTGGCGGGATCGGTGATTTTCAACTCGACGCCGGGCAAAGGGAAGCCAACCGTTCCGGCACGACGTTCGCCATCATAGGGATTGGACGTGTTCATGTTGGTCTCGGTCATGCCGTAGCGTTCAAGAATTCGGTGCCCCGTTCGCGCTTCGAATGCGGTGTGCGTTTCTGCCAGCAAAGGGGCGCTGCCTGACACGAAAAGACGCATGTGCGAAGTCAGTTCTTTGGTAAATCGATCATCACTGAGCAACCGCGTGTAAAAGGTGGGCACTCCCATCAAAGTCGTCGCTGATGGCAAACGGTCGATCATGACATCCAGATCGAACTTGGGCAGAAAGACCATCGACCCACCGGCCGCAAGGATCACATTTGTGGCCACGAAAAGCCCGTGTGTGTGGAAAATTGGCAAGGCATGCAGCAATACGTCCTTCGACGTAAACTGCCAGTACTCCAACAGTGTCTGCGCATTCGACAGCAGGTTGCCCTGACTTAGCATTGCCCCCTTGGACCGCCCTGTCGTGCCTGAGGTATATAGAAACGCAGCAAGATCATCCTGATCGCAGGACACCGTCTCGAACCGGTCGGGCATAGTCTGAGCATTATCACTCAGAGTGCCGCTTCCGTCGCTGTTCAAGGTGGCAATCCGCGCGCCATAGCTTTCTGCAACAGATGTCAGCTCCTTCTTTTTGGCGACGTCGCAGAGAACAAGCTTGGCCCCACTGTTTTCGATGAAATAAGTCAGTTCATCGACCGTGTAGCCTGTGTTCAAAGGAAGAAAGACGACGCCGGCCTGCGCACAAGCGCCGTAAAGCGCCAACGCTTCTGGAGATTTTTCGATCTGCGCCGCCAAGCGATCACCCGGCACAAGACCTTCCGCTGTAATCGCATGCGCAAATTGGGCAACTTTGCGCAGAAAGGCGTCATAGCTCCAGCTGGTTCCGTCTTGCATGTGCAGGAACGTCGCCTCATTGCCATCGTGGGTCCCGAACAAAGTGTCGTAGAGTGGGTTTGCCATGGATGCCTCCTAAGCGCTGAACTTTTCTGCGGCGCTGCTGAGCGTGCGAATTTCAGACGACATAGCAACCTCGTAGGACGCTGCAAACCGTTCGTGGTTTCTGGACACGCGTTCAAGATCGTACAGGTAGTTCACCATAACGCCATGCGACTGTCGCATTCCCTTATCCGAGACGTCTGCATCGGTGTGTAAACGGTAGACCTCGGCACCGTTGCCAAGATGAAACCGGGCGACCGGATCAAGCGGAAGCCCGTCTGGGCGTTTGGCTTTGGTCAAATAGCTGACCGCAAATGCCTTGAGACGGTCTGGATCAGATACGTCGCTGGCTTCAGTTACGCCGTCGAGCCATTTGGAAAATCCCGGGATCGGGGACAATGTGACAAAGGTTTTCAACCCACCTAGCTCTGCCGACAGATCGGCTGCGACCTGTTTGATCAATGAATTGCCGAACGAGATGCTGGCTAGTCCCGCCTGGCAGTTCGAGATTGAATAGAACGTCGCCGTGTCTGCATCGTCCGCCGCAAGCGCATCACGACCTTCAAGCAAGAGCGTCTGCACCGAAGTTGGCACGCCGTTCGTCAATGCGACTTCAACGAAGATCAACGGTTCATCCGGCATGGCGGGGTGAAAAAACGCAAAGCACCGTCTGTCAGCGGGTTGAAGGCGACGACGTAGATCATCCCAGCTGTCGATGGCGTGTACCGCTTCGTAGGCGATGATCTTTTCCAGGATATGCGCCGGGCTTTCCCAATTGATCGGGCGCAGGACAAGAAAACCACGGTTGAACCAACTGGCAAAGAGATGCCTGAAATCAATATCGAGCGCTTCGAGAGACGCCGTGCCCCGACCTAGCCTTAGAAGGTCGGCGCGCATAGCAACCAATGACTTGGTCGCACCGGGAACTTGGTTCAGGCGTCGGATCAGTTCTTGGCGTGGTGGTTCTGCAGCTACCATGAAACTTCGATAGCTGGTCTTTGTCTGGCCTTGTTCATACGCGTCCAAGGCGCTGCGCACCGCAGACGGTTTGATTGTCATGTCCTCGGCCAGGTGCCGGAAGAACCCAAGCTTTTCCTCGTCACTTGCAGCGGCGAAACGATCTAGGATGTTCTGTGCGACGGTCACTCCCGACACTTCGCCGGTAGCACCCATCAGATCCATGGTCATCGCCTCAAACGGGCGGTCGTCGGTAATCTTGCGGCGACCCAGACGATCATACCGCCGCTCGAACACCGTTGACAGCAGGTCCGCCAGAATGGTCATAACTCCGGTCCCATAACTAAGTCGGGCAACCACAGCGCCAAACCCGGAAACAGGCACAGCAGGATGATCGCGACCACCATGCAGCCGACATAAGGTAGAGACCCGACAAGGATCGTCTTGAGTTTGATATCGGGCGCGATACCGTTGATGACATAGAGATTGAGTCCCACCGGCGGTGAAATCAGACCAATCTCCATGTTGATCGTCAGGACAACGGCAAACCAGATCGGGTCAAACCCGGCGACGGTGATGATCGGCAGCAGGATGGGAGCGGCCATCAGGATGACTGCGACCGGAGGCAAGAAGAATCCGGCGACCAACAGGAAAAGGTTTATCATTCCCATGAGAACCCAGCGGTTCACGTCCAGCGACCCAATCCATTCGGCAATCGACTGGGTTATAAAGAGCGAGGACAGCATATAGCTGAACACGCCAGCCGCGCCGATGATAAACAAGATCATTACCGACTCTTTGGTGCTGTCCCGGAGCACTTCCCAAATCTTGAATGGGCTCCAAAGCTTGTAGATCACCATCGCAATGACCATGCACAGAAGGGCACCTACAGCTGCGGTCTCAGAGGGCGTCGCGATACCGCCATACATGGAGTAGAGCACGCCAAGAATGATCGCGATAAACGGAAGGACACGTGGCAAAATCTCGAACCGCTCACGCCACGTATATTCGGTTGCACGCAGAACATTTGCGTCGCCCGATTTCCAAGTCGAATACAGCGACCACAGCATGAACAACGCAACTAATAAGAGACCTGGGATCACACCGGCCAGAAACAGACGACCAATCGAGGTTTCCGTGGCGATGCCGTACACAATCATGGTGACCGATGGCGGGATCAAAATACCAAGCGTGCCACCCGCGGCGATGGACCCGGCGGCAACTGAGTCCGGATAGCCGCGCTTGCGCATCTCAGGAATGCCCATCTTTCCGATAGCAGCACAGGTCGCAGGGCTTGATCCGGACATGGCCGAGAAAAGCGCGCAGGCTCCTAGGTTCGACACGACCAAACCGCCAGGAACCCGGGTAAGCCAGCGTTCCAACGCTTCGTACAAGTCAGCGCCCGCGCGCGTTGAGGCGATGGCAGCACCCATGATGATGAACATAGGAATCGACAAAAGCGCAAAGTTGTTGAGTTTGCCAAAGAAGATCTCGGGCATCAGGCTCAGCGCGGACATGCCATCAAAGACAATCAAAAAACCGGCGGAAACCACCAGAAGACCGGCGGCAACCGAAATACCAGAAAACAGCACCCCAATCGTGACGATTGCGACAATAGAGCCAAGTGTAAGCGGATCCATCAGTCTGCCCTTTCTGCGATATCAGCCAGGGTCGCATCTGCGCCCAGACCAAACGGCTCTTCGATCTTGAGAACCATTGCCAAGAAATCAGCGGCGAGTTGCAGCGCATACAGCCCAAACCCCAAAGGCAGTGCGATATACGGCACCCAGAGTTTCGGGTTCCAAGGCGTGTTCGAGGTTTCGCCCCAATCCCAAGCTTCGTGCCAAAACAGGTATCCGTGCCAAAGCATTCCGCCTGCAACAACCAGCGTCAAAGCCAACACCAAAAAGGCCAAAATCTTACGCGCACCCATTGGGAGCATCAGCGGCAGAAGATCAACGTTCACGTGACCGCGCAGATACTGAACATACGGCAAACCCAGCATTGTCGCTGCCACCATCATGTATGTGACACCTTCGGTTTGCCAGACAGTCGATCCGTTCAGGACAAACCGAATAAAGATCATCTGACAAGTGACCATGACAGACACGACGATCAGCAGGGCGGCTATGATACCGGAAAGCTGACTCAGCATACCGATAACACGCAAAAGCAGGTTGCCACCGTGTGGAGCGGTGACATGAGAATGTGACGCGCCGGACATGACGGCCTCTTTGTATTGGAATGGTTTGAGATAGCCGGACACCACAATGGCATCCGGCCTTTGTTGATCACTCGACAGCGAGCGCAAGATCGAGCAGCTTTTGGCCTTCAGGCGAGCCCTCAAGGAAAGCTTTGTAAGCTGTTTCTTGGGCGATAGCACGCCAAGCGTCGAATTCTTCGGCTGTCATCTCGGCGATTTCGACACCGTTCTTGGCAAAGGTTTCACGTGCTGCTCCGTCTTCTTTCTTTGCTTCTTCAAGATAGAACGCTTCAGCCTTGGCGGCTGCGGCCATGAGGGCCGTCTGCTGTTCTTCGCTCAGAGCGTCAAAGACGGATTTATTCATCAGCATCGGCTGATACATAAACCAAAGTGCATAGTCGCCAGCCGGGGTGAAGCAGGCAACCTGCTCGTAGATGCGGTAGCTGACAAAGGAAGACGACGATGTGTTCGCAGCATCCAGAACGCCTGTTTGCATCGCGTTGTAGATCTCGGCAGATGACATTGATGCGATCGAAGCACCTGCGCCCGCAAGCATCTGTTCAAATGCTTTACCAGCCGCGCGTGTTTGCAGACCTTGCACATCGTCGGGAGCAGTGATGCATTTTTCCTTACCGACAAAACCACCAGCCAGATACCCATGGACGAGGACCATGATGTCGTCTTCGGCCATGATGGCCTCGATCTCTTCCATGAATGGGCTCTCGTTTAGGCGCGCCGCGTGATCATGGTTCTTAACCAGACCTGGCATCAGCGTCAGGTTATACGCGTTGCGCAAACCACCCGCGTATGACAGCGGCAACACGATCATGTCGACCTGACCACGGGCAAGCGGTTTGTACTGCTCGCGCGCCTTGAAAAGCGACTGGCTTGGGAAAATCGTGATGTCCAGACCAACGTTTGCTGCCGCGACCTCATCAGCAACGATCTGAGCCACCTTGTGACGCACGTCACCTTCGGACCATTGATGTGATACGCGCAATTCCTGTTGCGCCTGGGCGCCGAATGCAAAAACGGACAGCGCTGCTGCCGCAGCGAGTGCAGTAAATTTCATGTTTTTTCCTCCCTTTCACGGCACCAACAGCGCCGTTTGGTGTACAGAGTGTCGCAGCAAGTTGGGGCTCGGTCAACCTTCTTGTATACAAGAACTTATTTATTGTTCATTACAGCATTCTTGTGTATACAAAAACTATGGAACGGAAACGCTCAGATCTCATCGCAGATACGCTGGAATCGCTCATTTTGGACGGTACGTTTGCGAACGGAGATCGCCTTGATGAACAACAGCTTGCGCAACGATTTGACGTGTCGCGCACCCCATTGCGTGAAGCATTTCAGCGCCTTGCAATGTCTGGTCTTGTCGAACAAATTCCACGCCGCGGTGTGTTTGTCCGTCAGCCCGGACCAGTTGAGCTAATGGAGATGTTCGAGGTCATGGCCGAGCTTGAGGCGGCGTGCGCCCGCCTTGCGGCCAGTCGGATCACGGACGAGGCCCTTGCCGAATTGCACGCAACAAACGAACGCTGCAATCAAGCGGTTTCAGCACGCGAGGCTGACGTCTATTTCCGCGAGAATGAACGCTTTCACGCGATCCTTTACCATCAATCCGGCAACAGTTTCCTCGAAAATGAATGCCAAAGGCTCCACAAGCGACTGCACCCTTTCCGACGAATGCAGTTACGTCTTCGCGGCCGTCTGCACCAATCAATGACAGAGCACGAGGCAATCGTTGCGGCGCTTGAGGCAGGCAACGGTCATAGTGCCGCCGAAGCGCTGCGAGCCCATGTTGCTGTCCAAGGTGAGAAGTTCCATCACCTTTTGGCATCTATGAAAATCGATGCCGCATGACGTTGGCTGTTTTAGGCCATCGCTCAATACCTCCTTCACGTCAGCTCAGGCGTCAACGGTTTCAACAACCTCCGCGAACTTCTTGAAAAAGCTGGCTGCCAGTTTCTTGGCCGTGCTCTGGATCAACCGCGACCCCAATTGAGCAAGCTTGCCACCAATTTCGGCCTTTGCGTCATAGCGCAGGATGGTGCCCAAATCTGACTCTTCCAGCGTGACATCGGCCCCGCCTTTGGCATGGCCCGCTGCACCGCCATTACCCTGCCCAGTCAAGGAAAACGCATCAGGCGCCCCGGCGGTATCCAGAACGACTGCCCCGCTGAATTTTGCTTTCACTGGCCCAACCTTAAGCACGACTTTCGCTTCGAAATCGGTATCGGAATGTTTAATCGGTTCTTCACACCCGGGGATGCACTGGCGCAGAATGTCCGGATCATTCAGCGCGGCATAAACCAAGTCCTTAGGCGCGTTGATCCTGATCTCGTCTTTCAGTTCCATTTTAAGTTCCTTTTCAACAACACGGGAATTTAATCGACGCCAGTATGTCGGCATACTCTTTGGTCAGGGCTGCTGGTTTCAAGCGACCTCTGAGCCCGGCTAAGAACTTGATCATCTTAAGCCCCATCGGCTTCGGTACGCTGCTTGCGCCGGCGAACCTCGGTGAGTTGTGCTAGGATCGACAAAGCGATCTCATCTGGCGTTACGGCGCCGATGGACAGACCTGCGGGGGCCTGAACCCGCGACAGCGCGGATTGCGACACACCCTGCCCTATGAGTTTTTCGGACAGCGTCGCAAACTTCCTACGGCTGCCCACAAAGGCAACAAAGCTGGACTCTGCGTTCAGCGCTACCTTGAGGCATGCAAGGTCATTCTTGCCTTGGGTTGCGACGACGATCATCCGGGTTTCGCCGTCAGAAAGCGCCCGCACCGATGTGTCCCCATCGCCCTCGGCAATGGACCACTGGAACTGCGCGGCCAGCCGCGATAACGATTTCGCAACAGGTGCGTCGCCAAAAACCAGCAACTCGGGCAATGGCAGGATCAGCTCAACAAAAATGTCCATCGACCCTTTGGACGGACAGCCGTTACGGGCAAAGCTGACACCATCCACCTCAGCGCCGGGCGCGATCCCTTTTTCGTCCAAAAGGTCTTGCGGGTGCAGCGAAATGAACTGAGGCGCACCTTCGGCCATGGCGCGCTTGGTGGCCTTGGCCAGCGCCCCACGCACGCAACCGCCCCCGATCCAACCCTGCAGGATCGTGCCCTCTGCATCCAAAAGCGCTTTGGCACCAGGTTTAGCCGCTGTTGCGCCAAGCGTGCGAATGACAGTTGCGATAGCAAAGGGCTCACCACGCGCGCGCATATCACGGGCGACGTCGGAAAACTCGTGATCAGTCAGCTCTCCAGGGGTCATAGCCGGATCAGCTCCTTTTCGAGAGCAGCCAGATCGGCCAATCGGTTTGCGGGATAAAACAAATCCAGATGCGGAAGCGCCGAGGCCATGCCGCGCGCGACAGGCTCGTAGCCATCCCAGCCTTTCAGCGGGTTGAGCCAGATGATCTTGCATCCACGTTTCTTCAACCTGCCAAGCGCCTCGCCGATCAAGTCAGGCGTGTCAGTGTCGTAACCATCCGACAAGATCAGAACGACCGTGCGGCCATCGACAAAGCGGCGCGCATAAGTTCGACAGAAGTGCATCAACGAGGCGCCAATCTTCGATCCACCGCCAAATCCGTCCGCCAGAACTGACAGCCGCCCTAGCGCGCGCAGGGCATCTCGGTCACGCAGGGCCTCTGCGATGCGCACGAGGCGGGTGTGAAACAGATAGGCATCGGCTGTGTCATCAGCACGCATCATTCCGGCGATGAAGGCCAAAAACACCTGCGCGTAGATGGTCATGGAGCCCGACACATCACAGATCGTCACGATCTTCACGGGCCGGTCTGGCCGCGTTTTCTTAGGCAACTTGAGTGGCTCACCTCCCGAAGAAAGGCTTTGCCGGATCAGTTTGCGGAAATGAAGCTGGTCGCCCTTGCGCGCTTGCCGCCGCCGCCGCGATCTACGGTCGCGCAAAGCTGCACCAAGCCGTTCAGCTACGCGTTGGGCCTCTGCGATGTCCTCGGGCTGAACCAGATTGCGCAAATCCTTGGTCATCCTGGCCTGTACCATGCTGGCTACCAGCTTGCCTTCACCATCCGCGTCTGCCTCGCCATCCCCCCCATCCGGAGCCGTCGGGGCACCCGCCCCACCACTGACTTGTTGTCCTTGTGCATTGCGCGAACTGTGCACATTGTCAGACGCCGACGCCTGTGTAGGTATCGATTTTTCGATTACCCGCCCGCCATTCAACCAAAAGGCATTGAAAAGGCTGTCGAACCGCTCTGCGTCTTCGGCGCAGCCCGAGAACACAGCTTTGAGCGCATGACGTGTTTCGGTGGGGTCGGCCGCATTTATGTGGGTCAAGGCTGCAAGGCCGAGATCGGCTTCGCCAACCCCAAGACGCAATCCATTATTGCGCAGATGAGACATGAACCCAGCCATGCGCGCCGTTGGCCCGGGGTCGCGCGCGGCAAAGCGGGTGATGCGTGTCATGCCGCTTTGCCTGCCAAGCGTTGCGCGATCTCGGTCGTGATGTTGTCGCGGTCGGCCTGGGTTTTCAACAGCGTGGCTAGTGTCGCCTGCAACACCACTGGGTCTTGCGTCAGGTCCGCAATCCCTAATCCCATCAGTGCTGCGGCAAAATCAAGCATCTCGGCAATGCCTGGTTTCTTTTCGAGGTCTTCTTTGCGCAGAGACTGCACGAAACCCACGATCTGGCCAGCCAATGTGGCTTCGATACCAGTGCAGCGCGCTTTTAGGATGGCCAGTTCTGTCGTCCGGTCGGGATAGGCGACATGCGCATAAAGACACCTCCTTCGTAACGCATCGCTCAGGTCGCGCGTCCCGTTGGCGGTCAAAATGACAATGGGTTGGCTTGTTGCTGATACTGTTCCAAGCTCAGGAATAGTGATCTGAAATTCTGATAGAATTTCGAGCAGATACGCCTCAAACTCCTCGTCCGCACGGTCGATCTCGTCTATCAGCAGCACGGGCGGTGTGTCCTGCCGAATTGCTTTCAGCAAAGGACGTTCGAGCAGGAACTCTTCGGAGAAGATGCGCTGCTCGACACTTCGCCCGGTCTCACCATCTTCGGCAGCCGCCCGGATCGACAGCAGCTGACGCTGGTAATTCCACTCATAGATCGCCTGCGCGGCATCCAGTCCTTCGTAGCATTGCAGCCGGATCAGCTGGGTGTTCTTAATCTGCGCCAGTACGCGCGCAACTTCGGTCTTCCCAACCCCCGCCGCCCCTTCGAGCAGCAAAGGCCGACCAAGCGACAAGGCCAAGTGAATGGCCATAGCAAGATCATCATCGGCAATATAGCCCGTGTCCGCCATAGCGGTCTGAAGCGTGGTCCACTGCATGTCTCTACCCGGCATCAAAAGGGGTGGCCACGACCAACCACCCCGGTTCCGATCAGTCGTGAAGCCCCAGACGGTTGGCTGTCTGCCAAATCCGCCAATGGTCATGCGGCATGTTGGTGTGACGCAGGCCGAAGGCGCGGAAGGCATCTTGTACCGCGTTCGAGAAACACGGCACGCCACCGACATGGGGGCTTTCGCCGACACCCTTGGCGCCAATCGGGTGATGCGGGCTGGGGGTGACGGTGTAGTCAGTTTCGTAGTTCGGGACTTCCCACGCAGTCGGCAGGAAGAAATCCATAAGCGTTCCGGTCTTGACGTTGCCCAGATCGTCATAGGCAATTTCCTGACCCAATGCGACGGCCAGCGCTTCGGTCAGACCGCCGTGCACCTGCCCTTCGATGATCATCGGGTTGATCCGCGTGCCGCAATCATCCAACGCATAAAAGCGGCGGATTTCCGGTACACCAGTGTCAACGTCGATATCCATTACACAGACATAAGCACCAAACGGATAGGTCATGTTGGGCGGATCGTAATAGCTGACCGCTTCAAGCCCCGGCTCGATCCCCGGAATGGCTTGATTGTAAGCGGCGTAGGCGATCTCTTTCATCGTCTTGAAGCGTTCGGGCGCGCCTTTGACGACAAAACGGTCTATGTCCCATTCGACGTCATCGTCATGAACTTCAAGAAGATACGCCGAGATCATCTGCGCCTTGGCGCGGATTTTGCGTCCAGCCATCGCCGTTGCCGCACCCGCAACCGGGGTTGAGCGTGACCCGTAGGTGCCTAATCCGTACGGCGCGGTATCGGTGTCACCTTCTTCGATTGTGATGCTGTCCGCCGAAAGCCCAATCTCGCTGGCAAGGATCTGCGCAAAGGTGGTGGCATGACCCTGCCCCTGACTGATGGTGCCCAGACGCGCTATCGCGGAGCCCGTCGGGTGGATGCGGATCTCGCAGCTGTCGAACATGCCCATGCCAAGGATATCGCAGTTCTTGACCGGGCCAGCGCCAACAATCTCAGTAAAGAAGGAAAGACCGATGCCCATCAGCGAGCGGGTTTCACCGCGCTTGAACGCTTCGACACGTTCGGCCTGTTCCTTGCGCAGGCTTTCGTAATCGACCGTCTTAAGTGCTTTGTCCCAAGCGGTGTGATAGTCGCCGCTGTCGTATTCCCAGCCCAGAGCGGCTGTATACGGAAACTGCTCTTTCTTAATAAAGTTGATCCGGCGCAGCTCTGCCGCATCCATGTTCAATTCAATCGCCAGCACTTCTATCATGCGTTCGATGAAGTACACCGCTTCGGTCACGCGGAACGAGCAGCGATAGCTGACGCCGCCAGGGGCTTTGTTGGTGTAGACGCCATCCACAGCAAGGTAGGCGGTCGGGATATCATAAGACCCGGTGCAGATGTTCATGAAACCCGCAGGAAACTTGGTTGGGTCGGCGCAGGCGTCAAAGCCACCGTGATCGGCAGTCACGTGGCAATGCAACCCCGTGATTCTGCCATCCTTGGTCGCCGCGATCTTGCCGGTCATCCAGTAATCACGGGCAAAGGCGGTGGACATAAGATTTTCCATCCGATCCTCGACCCACTTCACCGGCACGCCAGTAACAATCGACGCGACAATAGAACAGATGTAGCCGGGATAGACGCCAACCTTGTTGCCGAAGCCGCCGCCGATATCAGGCGACACAATACGGATGTTATGCTCTTCGATGCCAGATAAAAGCGACGCGACAGTGCGCACCACATGCGGCGCCTGGAATGTTCCGTAAACAGTAAGCTTGCCGTTGACCTTATCCATCGACGCGACAGAACCGCAGGTTTCAAGCGGGCAAGGGTGCGTTCGGTGGTAGTACATAGTCTCTTCGGCCACGACTTCTGCATTGTCGAGCACTTGATTGGTCGTCGCTTCGTCACCCTGTTCCCATGTAAAGATATGGTTGTGGTGTTTGCGTGGGCCGTGTGCCCCATCAGTCTGGCCCGCCAAGTCTTCGCGCAAAACAACGTCAGACTTGAGCGCTTCAAACGGGTCGGTGATCACGGGCAGTTCTTCGTATTCGACCTCGACCAGTTCAACGGCATCCGCGGCGATATATCGGTCTTTGGCAACAACAAAGGCCACTTCCTGACCTTGAAATAGCACCTTGCCGTCGGCCAGCACCATCTGCTTGTCACCCGCAAGCGTCGGCATCCAATGAAGGTTCAGAGGCGCAAGATCTTCCGCCGTAAGAACAGCGACCACACCGGGTAGCGCCAAAGCTGCCTCTTTGTCGATCGAAACCACGCGGGCATGGGCATAGGGCGAGCGCACGAAATCGCCATGCAGCATGCCGGGCAATTTGATGTCATCGACATAGTTGCCCTTGCCTTGAGTGAATCGCGCGTCTTCGACACGTTTGCGCGAACAGCCCAAGCCTTTGAGGTTGGCTGACCGGGCTTCGCGATCTGGGGTCATATCGTTCATTGCGCAGCCTCCTTTGAAGCGTTCATCTCACTCGCCGCGGCGAGGATGGATTTCACGATATTCTGGTAGCCGGTGCAGCGGCAGATGTTACCTGCCATACCAAAGCGCACCTCTTCCTCGCTCGGGTTAGGGTTTTCTTCGAGTAACTTCTTCGCACGCGTGATCATACCGGGAGTGCAAAACCCGCATTGAAGGCCGTGGTGCTCTTTGAACGCATCTTGCAAAACGTGCAGGGAATCCGGCGAGCCTATGCCTTCGATGGTCGTGATCTCGGCACCATTGGCCTGTGCAACAAACATAGTGCAGGATTTCACCGACTTGCCATTCAGCGTTACGGTGCAAGCTCCACAATGCGACGTTTCGCAGCCGACATGCGGCCCGGTGATGTTCAGATTTTCGCGTAGCGCGTAAATCAGCAACTCGCGCGGTTCGGCAAGAAACTCTTTCTCCTCGCCGTTGACGGTCAGTTTGATGTGCATTTTCTGTGTCATGTCGTCTGCTCCTTACGCGCGGTCCCAGGCGCGGGTGATCGCGCGTTTGAGGATTACGCCAGCCACATGGCGTTTAAAGGCCACCGGCCCACGGTTATCTTCGGTTGGATCAATATCGCCCAGCATCGCCTCAACAGCGGACTTGAGCGGATCAACCTCGCAGCGCGTGCCAACTAAAGCGTCACAAGCACCTTCGGACCAAACAGGCACGTCGCTGAGGTTGGTCATGGCAATTGATGCTGATGCAACCGAACCGGCGTCTTTGGTGATCGTGACGGCTGCGGCTGCTGTCGCATAGTCGCCAATCTTTCGCTTTTGCTTTTCATAAGCATAACCACCCTTAGGCGCGACGAAGCTCACAGAAACCAGAACTTCGTCATCTTCACGCGCGGTCATATACGCAGCTTCATAATAGTCCCGCGCGGAAACCGACCGTTTGCCATTTGGCCCCACAAGATTGATTTGTGCATCAAGGCACTGCATCAGCCCAGGCATGTCGTTGCCGGGATCACCATTCGCGACATTACCGCCAACAGTACCCATATAGCGCACTTGCGGATCAGCAATCTGCAGCCCCGTTTCCTGCAGGATCGGCGCAACATCCGCCAATCCCGCGTGGTTGATGAGTTCATGTTGAGTGACCATAGCGCCAAGCGTGACGCTTTGTCCGTTGATGGTGATATCCTGCAATCCACCGATACCTTGAAGGTCGATGAGATGAGGCACATCTGCCATTCGCAGCTTCATCATCGGGATCAGGCTGTGCCCGCCAGCCATGACGCGTGCATCGTCTCCTTGTTCGGTTAGAATTGCGATTACGTCGTCCATGTTCGTCGGACGATAATACTCGAACGCCGCTGGTATCATTGCTGGTCCTCCCCTACCGAGCCCTGATTATGTCCGAGTACGTTCGTATGCAGCCGTGCGCAGTCGCACCTAAAAACCCTTGGAAAGAGAAGCTTTGCGCACGAAATGCGAATGAAATTCACAAAATGCGAAAAGGTCAGACACCAAGTGTTTCACGCACGAGCTTTAACCTAGACCTACTAACTGGAACCTTGGACAGGCTTGCGACGTCAAAATAGCAAACCCCATTGTCCTTCATCCGTTCGAACCCGGATACATGCTCGGGATTGATCAGGTAACTGCGATGGGTCTTGATGAATGGACCCGGCGCAAGCCGCTTTTCGGCGTCGGTGATCGACCATGCACAAAAGAGCTGCTCATCCTTGGTATAAAGATAGGTATAGTGACCTTCAGCCCGGATCACGGCCACAGATGCGGAATCCACAAACCGTGTCTGACCCTCCTTCTGGAACGGGATTTGCCGCTTGGATGACGTGTTGGGCGCGATGAGGTCCGCTTCGACCTCATCACTCGCTACTTCGGCGAAATCAGGTTTTGGAGGGGCAAGAAACGTGACACCGCTCAAAAGGAACGCGCCACACAGAACAAAGCTGGTTAGCACAACACCGATTGCCATGGTCTCGTTACTGATCAGAGGACCCACTTCGTTTTGCGTCTCGACCGCGACGAAACTTGTCCCGGCGATGGCCGCAAAATGAACCGAGAACACGGCGAACCCAAAGATTAATGTCCCAATAACGATGTTTCTTTGTGTGCGCCGACCATAAGCCACAGCAAATGCTCCGACGCACAGCACACAAGATGCCACTGCCGCCAACGCGATGCCAATTGGCGTGTATACAGCTTGGCACAATTGCATCGCGGACATGCCGAGGTAATGCATGGCCAGAACACCCAGCCCGACGATCATACCCGCAAGGACCAGAGTCTGACGTGTTCGTTGCCAGAAATGTAAGATGAGCAATGCAACTCCGACCACCAGTATGGCCACCAGCGCCGAGGCCAGTGTTATAACCGCATCGTAGTAGAACAGGATCGGCAATTGCAGGCCGAGCATGGCCACGAAATGCATCGACCAGATGCCACCACCCAACGAAATGGAGGACAGAACGATCAAGATCTTCTGGTAGGTGACACTGCGAGTGGACAGCCCTCGCGACAGGGAAAGCCCCGTAAACCCAGCCATCATCGCCACCAGAAGAGAGGCGAGAACAAGCAGCGGATCGTGTGAAAAGTCGAGGACTTGCATGTGCCATCATTATTGCCATGCCTGATAGCTCGCAAGTTATCCTCTAGTCGGTAACGCCGGATTGAGTTTTCGAGACATTGGCGTCCATGCGCCTACAAGATTGAGGGACCGCCCAACATGCGGTCTCTCAAAAACGGCGTTTGAGCATTGGAGGACCGAGTTCAAGCACACCACCCGGCCCTCGAAAAAGTGCTCCTCAGCCCGCGTATTCTGTCCAGGGCATATCCTCGCCACCAAGCCCGCCTTTGAGAACGCGGGTTGGAAGGCCGATCCGATCGAGCAATGCGAAGAAAGGTTTGGGGTCCAGTTCCTCAACATTCTTCATTGTTCCGGCATCCCATTCACCTGTCGCCACCAGCATGGCAGCCGCGACCGGGGGAACACCCGCTGTATAGGAAATGCCTTGGCTGCCGACTTCTTCGTAGGCGTCCTTGTGGTCAGCGACGTTGTAGACGAAAAGCTCAATATCCTCACCGTCCTTGGTGCCCGTGACCAGGTCACCGATACATGTATTTCCGGTATAATTTGGCGCAAGGCTCGCCGGGTCGGGCAGACATGCTTTGACCACCTTAAGCGGTACCACCTCTTGCCCTTCGGCGGTTTTAACCGGTTGTTCGGACAGCAGGCCGATGTTTTTCAAAACGGTGAAGACATTGATGTAGTGATCGCCAAAGCCCATCCAGAACCGCACATCTGCCTGCGGATAGTTGGTGGCCAGAGAATGCACTTCGTCATGGCCGGATTGATACGCTTTGGACGGACCAACGACGGGCAGATCCCATGTGCGACCCGACTCGAACATCGCCAGCTCTTTCCATGTCTGGTCTTCCCAGTAGTAGACGGTGCCAGTGAATTCGCGGAAGTTGATCTCGGGATCGAAATTCGTCGCGAAATACTTGCCGTGCGAACCTGCGTTGATGTCGACGATATCGATACTTTTGGCCTCGTCCATCTGATCGATGGCAAAGCGCGCATAGGCATTCACCACACCGGGATCGAAGCCCGCACCAAGGATCGCAGTCACACCTTTTTCACCGCACAGGTCGCGCTTTTTCCATTCGTAGTTTGCATACCACGGCGGTGTTTCGCAGATTTTGTCAGGCTCTTCGTGGATCGCCGTGTCAATATAGGCGACCCCAGTGGCAATGCAGGCATCAAGCACGTGCATGTTCACAAACGCCGTGCCTACGTTGATCACAATCTGTGCGCCCGTCTCGCGGATCAGGGCGGCAACCGCATCGGAATCCGTTGCGTCGACAGCATGAGAGGTGAACGCACCAGGTACTTTCATCGCGCCTTTGTCTTCGACGCTGGCGATGATCGCATCACATTTCGTTTTTGTCCGGCTGCCAATATGCAGATCGCCCAAGACATCGTTATTTTGGGCGCATTTATGTGCAACCACTTGAGCCACGCCTCCGGCGCCAATGATAAGTACGTTCTTCTTCAAGACAGAACTCCCTTGAGATGATGATGCGCCCTTGGGGGCGCGGTCAGATCACGACAGGGCCGCCGCGAAATCGTCATAAGTGAAGCCGCGCACAAGACGTTCAGAGCCATCAAGCTCGCGCACGACAATGGCTGGCATCTGCACACCGTTGAACCAGTTTTTCTTCACCATAGTGTAACCAGCCGCATCCTGAATGGACAGTCGGTCGCCCGGTTTGATAGCCTCAGGAAAATGAAACTCGCCAAAGATATCGCCTGCGAGACAAGACTTGCCGCAAATCATCCATTCCTGATCGCCACTTTCCGCCACCTTTGCACTTTCGCGGTAGATCAACAGATCCAACATATGCGCTTCTATCGAACTGTCGACGATGGCGAGGTTCTTACCGTTGTACAACGTGTCAAGAACAGTCAGCTCGAGCGTTGTGGATTGCGTGATCGCCGCTTCACCCGGCTCAAGATAAACCTGAACCTCATTCTCTCCGGCAAAGCGTTTCAAGCGCTCGGCGAATTGTTCAAGCGGGTAGTCATTACCTGTAAAATGTATGCCTCCGCCAAGAGAAATCCAATTCATCCGGCGAATTAGGGAACCAAAGCGCGCTTCGATCTGGCCTAACATCTCGTCAAATCGGTCGAAGCTGTCGTTCTCGCAATTGTTGTGGAACATGAACCCACTGACCAGATCAGCCACTGGCTCAATGACCTCAGGGCTGTGCTCTCCAAGCCGGGAAAAAGGTCGCGCTGGATCAGCCAGATCAAATCCAGAGGTTGAGACGCCGGGATTGACCCGCAATCCGCGTACATGGCCACGGCTGACCTCTTCATACCGTAGCAGCTGCTGAGCGGTGTTGAAGATGATTTTGTCGGACGAGGCCAACACTTCGTCGATTTCCTCGGGCGCCCAGGCCACGGAATAGGCGTGTGTTTCACCGGGAAATTTTTCGCGTCCAAGTTTTACTTCGAACAGCGACGACGATGTAGTGCCGTCCATGTATTCCGACATGAAATCAAAGACCGACCATGTTGCAAAACACTTGAGCGCAAGCAACGACTTTGCCCCGGACAATTCACGCAACCGGGCAATTTTCTCCATATTCGGAAGAAGACGGGTTTTGTCGATCAGGTAATAGGGCGTCTGCATACGCGTCGAGCCTTTCAAGGGTCGGGACGGGAATGCATCGGGCCAATCGATGCAGGTTTCGTGTATTATGATCAGCGCGGAACCGCAATGCACCTGTCGTGGGAAAACGATCAAACGTTTTATGGCTGTGACGGTGGATGCTAGGCGTACTTTTATTGAATGAAGCGGTCGCGCGTATCGCCGTCTATCCAGAAACGTCAGCCGTCGAATGCCGCAAAAAATGCTTCACCTTGTTCGGTCGCGGCTTTCGCGAGTTCGTCTTTCAACGCAAGAAAGCGTGTCTCTAGGTGGTCCCGCATCGCTGTACGGGCGGCCTGAGGGTGGCGTGCCTCGATCGCGTCGATCAGCGCCAAGTGTTCGTTATGTGTGACCTGCAACGAGGCCATGTCACGGCCTTTGGCGCGAATTGCGACCCAATCAGGGTTCGAGCGGATTTTGTCCAACAGCGAAAATGCGGTCAGAAGTGGGCGATTGCGGGCACATTGGGCAATCAATCGGTGTAGCGATCCATCCCACAACTCAATCGCCTGTGCGTCAGACGCCTCCCATTGCCTCTGCGCCAACATACGCAGGCGCGCCACCTCATCTGGCAGCATCCGCTGGGCGCATAACGCGGCCAATTCAGGCTCAATACACAGGCGCGCCTCCATCACCTCAAGGGCGTTAGTTTCGCCGGTGATTTTGGCCGCGAGGTCCCCCATCGGGTCCAAAGGCTGACCAGCAAACGTCCCTTTGCCCTGCCTGCGCCAGACCAGGCCTTCCGCTTCAAGCACATCCAAAGCTTGCCGCACAAAGCGACGACCAACACCAAAACGATCCGAGAGCGCGCGCTCGGTGGGCAGTTTACCGTCGGCCCCCAAATCGCCGGACTTTATCAGATCAAGCAAACGATCGCGCACCTGTGCAGTGGAGCTATTGCGCGGCTGCATATTCATGTGCTTCCCCAAGGATCGATTGCGTCGCAGGGCAATCTACGAGGCAATGCAACCATCACTCAATCTCCACCGCATGAGACCGGCTTGGACGTCCTTCCGCTATACGCTGCGCTTCGGCAGCAGCAATGTCTGCGTCGATACCATCCCGGGTGGGATAGCCGGAAAACCTATCAGCTGAAGGCATGCCCTTGGCAAAATGCACATAGCGTTCCTGCGCCACATCCCAAAGTCGTGCCAATTCGCCAAGCGGGTCAGCATGATCATCGGCACGCAAATCCAACCACGCATGTGATTGACCTTTGTGAATGACCAACCCTGCCGCCTGACGGCCACGCTTATCGCCGCCTGCGGCTTCACCGGCTTTCATGGCTAGGATGAGGCGTTCCGCAAAGGGTTTCTCTGAATGCTCAGCATAGGCATCCGAGGTCGCCTCAATCACCTTTTGCCCGGCAAGCATATTCCCCGCCACCGAATGATCGTTGCGGATCAGATGCCCTGCCCAGTCTATGCAGTCCGTCCCAGTATGCGCCGCAAATCGGCCTCCTAGGTCCATCATATGCGCTTGGCGAATGGCGCGTCCTTCATCCCGGGATGCCAGATCAGCGATCACAGCTTCAGCGGGTTCACCGGCTTCCATTCGCGCACGGCCTTCTGTTCCCCAGATAGGGTTACAAAAGGCCTGACTGGCCACGGCGACATTTCCTGAAACAAACGGCACAACTGCACCACAGGCGAAGAACTTACTGGCGACTATTAGACCGATGCTACCATCCGCGTCTTTTGCAATCAGGGAAAAGGTCATCGGCCCACCGCATAAGCTTGCATCAATCTGGGCGTCGCCGCCGCGCGCAACATCCCATCTGGTTCACGCAATGCAGCTGTGAGGCGACCCACAGTCCAAGGCTCGGCGACTGTCACTTTGTGACCACGAGCTTTCAGATCGGCAATCACATCTTCACCGACATTGGGTTCGATCATCATCTCTCCCGGCTTGACCTCGCGCGGGAAGAACGACCCTTGGAAATGCATCGAATGGAACAACGGTTGATCCATGCATTCCTGTAGACCCAACCCAAAGTGCACAAAGCGCAGGAACCAGATGAGCTGCCACTGATCCTGCTGGTCACCACCGGGCGTTCCAAAGACAATCTGCCGTCCGTCTTTTTCCGCCAGACTAGGCGTCAGGGTTGTTCGGGGTCGGCGCTTGGGTGCCAGCGAGGACGGAAGACCGTCTTCCAACCAGAACATCTGTGCCCGGGAATTGAGCGGGAAACCAAGGCCGGGAATGACCGGGTTGCTTTGTAGCCAGCCGCCAGAAGGTGTGGACGCCACCATATTGCCCCAACGATCGATAATATCGAGATGAACCGTATCACCACGCTTCTCGGTGAGATGAGACATTGTCGGTTCCTGCGCCGCGACCGCGCCGACTTTAAAGTCGCGTTGAAAACGTTCGATATAGGCGTCGGCAAGATGTTCGAATCCCGGAACGCGACCTGGGCGCTGCTCCAGCGATGCTTTGGCGACAATCAGCTCGCGGCGTTCGGCGTTGTAGTCGTCACTCAGCAAATGCTCCATCGGGATTTCACTAAAGTCGGGATCGCCATAATAGGCCTCGCGGTCAGCATAGGCGAGCTTCATCGCTTCGATCACATGATGGACAAACTCTGCACCGTTCGGGTCCATAGACGACAGGTCGACGCCTTTTAGGATCGCAAGCGCCTGCAAAAGCACTGGCCCCTGAGACCACGCTTGTGTTTTGTGAATCGTCCAGCCGTGGTAATTGTAAGACAGCGGCTCTTCATAGGTCGCTGCCCAATCAGCCATATCGGACGGGGCAAGCACCGCGGAGTGTTTTGCTTCGGACACATCCATCACATGCGCATCTTTGAGGTAGTCAAAGATCGCATCAGCAACAAAACCTTCGCGCCATTCCTTGCGGGCGGCGTCGATCTGTGCTTCGCGGGTGTCGCCCGTGGCAGAGGCAAGCCGGTCATAAGTGTCTGCTAAATCGGGGTTCTTGAATAGCGTATTGGGTTCCGGCGCTTTGCCGCCCGGCGTCCAAACCGCTGCTGAGCTGGGCCATTCCTGGGCAAAATAATCGACCAATCCCGCGATGGTATTGGCGACGCGAGGCAAGACCGGATGGCCGTCGCGGGCATAATCGATGGCTGGCTGCATCACCTCGCGCAGGGACATGGTGCCGTGATCGCGCAGCATCAGCATCCAGCCGTCAAACGCGCCGGGAACAACGGTTGCCAGCAAACCGGAGCCGGGGATCAAGGTCAGACCCTGTTCGGTGTAGTGTTCGATCGTGGCTGCTGCTGGGGATACGCCTTGCGCACAAAGAACCTCAACCTGTCCGGTCTCGGCCGAGTAAAAGATCGCAGGCATGTCGCCCGCAGGGCCATTCAAATGCGGCTCGACAACCTGAAGCGTCAAGGCCGTCGCAACCGCGGCATCGAACGCGTTTCCGCCCTTTTCCAAGATGCTCATCCCCACGCTAGACGCGATCCAATGGGTCGAGGTTGCGACACCAAATGTACCACGAATTTCGGGGCGTGTTGTAAAATCGGACATAGTCACTCCAGATCAGTTTTCGCGAGGATCGAGCGCATCGCGCAGCCCGTCTCCCAAGAGGTTGAAGCCCAGCACAACAAAGAAGATCGAAATTCCGGGCCAAAGCGCCATCCAGGGTGCTTGGTTGAGAAAGTTCTTGGCTGTATTCAGCATTGATCCCCAGCTGGGCGCCGGTGGTTGCTGGCCAAGTCCAAGAAAAGACAAAGACGCCTCTGCAATGATCGCGGTTGCAATCGTCAGCGTGGCTTGCACAAGGATTGGCGGCAGCACGTTGGGCAGGATATATCGGCTGAGGATTTTGGGGGTAGGCAAACCAATTGCACGGGCGCTGTCTACATAATCCTCAGACTTAACATTGATCACCTGTCCGCGAGTTAGACGAATAAAGATCGGTGTGGCCGAGATACCAATGGCGATCATTGCGTTGGTCAGCGACGGCCCGAGGAAAGCCGCCAGCGCAATGGCAAGGATCAGGAACGGCGCGGCAAGAAGGGCTTCGGTACAGCGCGAAATGATCGCGTCAGTCAAGCCGCCGAAATAACCCGCGACAATACCCAAAGGCACTCCCAGCATCACGGCAATCGCGACCGAGACCACCCCGGCAAGCAGGGACGCCTGCGCGCCCCAGATCATTCGGGACATCACATCGCGCCCTATTTCATCCGTGCCCATCCAGTGATCCCAAGTTGGCGCCTTGCGAACAGCGCCCCAATCGGTCGCTGCCGGATCAGGAATTGGGAGGATCGGCGCCGCGATGGCGATCAGAATAAAGAACACGACTAGAAAACCGCCAAACAACGCACTTTTGTGGGTCCGAAATTTTTTCCAGACACGGTTTTCAGGCTTGGCCGTCAAAACCGGATCTGAGACGAGGGGCGCATTGGTTGCCGTGTTTGTCATGTCATTGACCACGCAGTCTTGGGTTCAGAACGTAGTACATTGCATCAGCGAGAAGGTTCATGAAGATAAAGCCGACCGCAGTCACCAAAACAATGCCCTGAACAACGGCATAGTCCCGGTTGAAAACCGCGTCGACAACCAGCTTGCCAAATCCTGGGATCGTGAAAATCTGTTCGGTCAAAACAGCTCCAGCGACCAATTCTCCGAACAAAAGCGCGGTCAGCGTGACAATAGGCGTGAGCGCATTGCGGAGCGCGTGTTTCAGGATCACAACCCGCTCTACCAGCCCCTTGGCTCTCGCGGTACGCACGTAGTCTGCGCTTAGCACGCCCAGCATTGAAGACCGCGTGTGCCTCATAAGCGTTGCCGCAAGCGCGGTGCCCAAGACAAAGGATGGCATCAGCATGGTTTTGATGGATTGCCAGAAATCTTCGGACAACGGCACATAACCTGACGCTGGTAGCAATTGCCATTTCACAGACACCAACAAAATCAACATGATCCCGAGCCAAAAGTTCGGAATAGATAGACCGGACAACGCCACGACATTGGCCACATAATCTGTCGCAGTGCCCTTTTTCACAGCAGACAAGATGCCCGCAGGGATGCCAATCACAAGCGCAAAGATCATCGACATGACGGCAAGCTGGATCGTCACAGGTAGCTTTTGCGCCATCAGCTCAGTCACGGGTTGGTTTGTGCGCAATGAAATCCCAAGGTCACCCTGCAACGCGCTCCCGATCCACGCCAAATACTGCCGCCAGATTGGATCGTTCAGGCGGTATTTCTCGCGCAGGAATTCCAACACTTCCGGATCACGTTCTTCGCCTGCAAGAACAAGCAGCGGGTCGCCGGGCAGCAGCTTTTGCAGCAGGAAAACAAAGATCGAGATCAGGATGATGGTCGGTATCGCAATGATGATACGTCGTAGCAAAAACGCCAGCATATCAGGCCCCTTGGATCAAAAGCCCGCGCCATCCGGATTGATGGCGCGAGCAAGGAAGGGTTACTCCTCCCAAGTAACGCCTTCCAAACGGATCATCCCATCCGGGTATGGCGTGAAGCCTTTCATGCTGTCGTTGTAGGCCCAGATCCACGTCTGGTGGTACAAGAACAAACGTGGAAGCTCGTCCAGCATGATTACCATCGCTTCATCGTAAAGCGCCTTACGCTCGTCAGTGGTTGGCGCAACACGGGCAGCGTTCATCAGTTCGTCTACCTTCGGGTCCGAGAACTTGGAGTCGTTAATGCCGCCATCGGTGGTCGCGAACTGGTGGTTATTGCCATCCGGGTCCACGCGACCGGACCAGCCGATCTGGCTTGCCATATAATCACCGGCGGACTGATCCGCGAGAAGGGTCGCGAATTCCTTGGATGTAAGCGTGATGTTGATCCCCGCCTCACCAGCCATTGCCTGAACGACCTGCATTAGCTGGAGCGGCACAGTGGTATTCGGCACCTGAACTTCAAGGTCGATCCCATCGGCATAGCCGGCTTCGGCCAAAAGCGCCTTCGCGGCCTCCACATCGCGCTCAGGCACTGGGAAATCGCCGTTGTACCACGGGGATGTAGGAGGGAAGGATTGGTTGCCAGGGGCAAACGCGCCCTCGAAGACAACCTGGTTGATGGCATTGCGGTCAATCGCAAGGCTTAATGCCTGGCGCAAACGCTTGTCGTTGCCCCACGGGTTGTCACCCTTTTCCCCATTATTCAGGTTAAAGGTGATGCCCTGATACCCAAGCGATACAGCGCTATCGACAACAATGTCAGCATCAGATTCGGCCTGTGCCAGATCGGTTGCGGCCAGACGTTCGAGCATGTCGATATCGCCCGACTGCAGGTTCGCCAGACGCACTGTGGTGTCCGGGATCGGCAGGAACGTTACACTGTCAAAGTTGATCGCATCAGCATTCCAGTAGTCGTCAAATTTGGACAGAACGATTTTGTCCTGCGCGACACGCTCAGTAAAACTGAACGGTCCAGAACACACGGGGTTCAGACCGAAATCTGCACCGGCCTCGGCAGCGGCGGTCGGGGACACCATCATACCCGCACGATCTGCCAGTTGCGCTAGCAAGGTCGCGTCAGGACCAGCAAGGTTCATAACGATTTCATATTCGCCCGTCACCTCGGTCGATGTGATAGACTTCAATTCAGATTTGCGGCGCGACTCATCCAGTGTCTGAGATCGTTCAATATTGGCGGCAACCGCTTCGGCGTTGAACGGTGTGCCATCGTGGAAAACCACGCCTTCGCGCAGCTGCATCGTCACGGCAGTGCCATCGTCAGAAGTGGTCCAGGACGTCGCAAGCTGCGGGATGATTTCGAGGTCGGGCGTGATGTCGACCAGCTTGTCGCACAGCGACGCATATACAATCCGACCCACGAATGTCCGCGACTGATCCGGGTCAAGAACATCTGCATCCGATTGCAGGGCGATGCGCAGATCTTTGGCAACGACCGGGCTGGCCGTCAGCGCTGTCGCGCTTAAAAGCGCAGTGATCATGGCAGTCTTTAGATGTGACATATGTCAGGTCCTCTCTGTCGGTTTGGTTTTTTCTTTGGTCTTGTGGGTAACGGCGCCGCCTTCTGTTGCAGCGCGGTACAGATCAAAGCGAGCTTGCGCTGCGTCGGTCCGATGCTCTGTATCGATTTGGGGAACGTCCGCTTTGATGTCCCGCCAGAAATGGCAAGCTACGTGATGCTCGACTGTTTCGGCATTTTCCATCGTTGGGCTCTCGATCCTGCACTTTTCCTGCACAAACGGGCAGCGCGTGTGGAACCGACATCCGGACGGAGGCGCAGACGGGCTGGGCATTTCACCAAGAACCGTCGCGCGGTGATCCGCAGGCTTGCCGCCCATCGATGGAATCGAGGATAGCAAAGCCTGAGTGTAAGGGTGGCGCGGATGCGAATAGACCTGTTTGGTTGTTCCACTTTCGACAATGCGCCCCAGATACATAACCGCAACACGGTCGCTCATATGACGGATCACACCCAAATCATGCGCAATGATGACAAGGGTCAAACCCAGATCGCGGGATAAATCACCCAGCAGGTTTATGACTTGCGCCTGCACGGACACATCCAAAGCTGATACAGGTTCGTCACCGATGATCAGCTTGGGGCCAGATGCGAGCGCCCGTGCAATTCCGATGCGTTGACGCTGACCGCCGCTAAATTCGTGTGGATAGCGCTCTGCATGCTCCGCCCGTAGGCCAACTTTACGCAAAAGATCAGCCACAGCATCACGCCGGCCTCGTGCGCTTAACTCAGGTGCGTGAACCTCAAGCGGTTCACCGACAAGCTTGCCCACCGTCATGCGCGGATTGAGCGACGAGAACGGGTCTTGAAAGATGAACTGCATCTCACCGCGCAATGCCTTAAGAGCATCGCCTTGGGCAGCACTGATTTCGCGACCATCGAATAGTACGGTGCCAGCGGTCGGCGTCAGTAGCCGCATCAATAACCTTGCAAGCGTAGACTTTCCACACCCGCTTTCGCCGACAATGGCAAATGTCTCACCGCGATTGATCTGGAGCGATACGCCATCCACCGCTTGAACGATCGGGGATTTGGACAGCCAACTACCGCCATCCCCAAAGTGTTTGACCACATCAACGGCTTCTAAAATGACGTCGCGTTTCATGCTGACACAGCCACGTTGTCTTCGAGCGGAGCAAAGTGGCACGCAACATCGTGCTGTACTGCAACCTCGGTCAATGTCGGTCTGGTTGCGCAGGTCTGAGTGGCGAACGCACAGCGGGTGCGGAACCGACACCCTTCGGGCATGTTAGCAATCGTAGGCACTGTGCCGGGTACAATGGCCAAACGACCACCGGGTTTATCCAGCCGCGGCATCGCGCTCATCAATCCGATCGTGTAGGGGTGATGTGGGTTTTTGAACACCTCAGACACGGGACCCCGTTCGACAACCTGCCCACCATACATGACCGCGACGCTATCCGCGATTTCAGCAACCACGCCCAAATCGTGGGTGATCATGATGGTGCCCATTCCAGTGTCGTCCCGAAGGTCACGTATAAGGTCAAGGATTTGCGCCTGGATCGTCACATCCAAGGCCGTGGTCGGTTCATCGGCGATCAGGATTTGTGGATCGTTGGCCAATGCCATCGCAATCATCACCCGTTGACGCATACCTCCAGACAATTGGTGCGGGTATTCATTGAGACGCTGTGACGGATTGGCGATGCCAACACGGGTCAGCATTTCCTCTGCACGGGCGAGTGCGTTGAGCCGGCTCCCTCCACGATGCCGCAGGACGGCTTCACTGATTTGATCACCGATTCGGAACGCAGGGTTCAGCGAGGACATTGGTTCTTGGAAGATCATAGCAACCGTTTTGCCGCGCATTTCAGCGGGAAGCACATCTTTCGACAAATCAAAACTGTCTGTGCCAATTTTCAAATTTCCTGAGGAAATCTCAGTCGAATCTCTTGGCAGCAACCCCATGAGTCCCATTGCGGTCACGCTCTTTCCGCATCCGGACTCACCGACGACACACAAGACTTCGCCTTTGGCAACGGTCAGCGACACACCGTCAACTACGTCATTGGTCTGACCACGAAAGCGCAGCACGAGATCTGTCAGCGACAGCAACGGACCGGGATGTGTCCGGTCAATGTCAGAAATGATGTAACTCTCAGCGGTCACCCGTTCCATCTCTCCCATAGAGATTCGCACCAATGCAAACCAATTTATGAATGGTACAGGATGCGTGGAGCGGGCCACATGTCAAGGCTGAACGCTTAAAGCGAAGGCTTGGCGCAGCACGTGCACAGAAATTCAGCGCACATTCGGTGGTAAAACGGTCAGTGCCGTGTCACTCATAGAACAACGTCATTCCAAAGGATGCAGCGGCGATTGTGACCAAAGGCAGTTCGATTCAGGAAGACCAGACCGATGCCGCCAAACGACGCGCAAGCGGCGAATTCGTGCGCGGCGTCAGCCAGTTTCGCCACTCGATTGGCGACCCAGACTTCCCGCCAGAGCCAAATCGGTATCACCTGTTCGTCGCACTGAATTGCCCATGGTGTCATCGAGCCACGCTAGCCCGCGCCATTCTTGGCTTGGAAAACATTATCACGATGGATATCGCTTTTCCAAACCGCACAGAGGAGTCTGATCCGGTTGGGCCCAACCTTTGGCAATTCGCACCAAATCGCACTGCGTCCCTGACCGGCGAAATTCTACCTGAGTGCACTTTGGAAACTGCGACCGGCGATGGATTGCGTTTGGTCAAAGAAATCTACGAGCGCGAAGGATCGGATGAACAATCCGTCCCAGTTTTGTATGACAAGGTTACAGGCCGGATCGTCAACAACGAAAGCGCAGAGATTATCCGAATTCTCGACCAACACGCCGCTGCGCTTGGAAGCGCATTGCCCGAATCGGCAAGGCCAAAGCTGGTGCCACATTATGATCGGGCCAAAGAGGAAGCCGATGTATTGAACGAAAGGATTTACACGACGATCAACAACGGGGCGTATAAAGCAGGCTTTTCATCCGATCAGTCGGTTTATGCCGCCGCGTTTGAGGCGTATTTCGAAACGCTCTCAATGTTAGAGGATTTGCTCTCTGACGGTCGTCCCTTTCTGACAGGAGATACGCTGACAGAGGTTGACCTGCGGCTGTTTCCAACGCTCTACCGCCATGACCCGATTTATTATATCCGTATGAAACTAAATGGTGCGAAGATCCTTGACTACCCGAATTTATGGCGTTGGCTGTGTCGCTTCTATCAGCAGGAAGGCATTGCCGATGCAGGATCTCTTTTGCATTGTCGGCAGGGATACTTTGGCCGATCGTGGAACAACGTTGTGCCCTTGGGCCCGCTCAAGCCAATGCCTTATCCCGCAGCCTATTTGCACCCCGAGCTCACTGAAATGCGGAACGCTAAGGACTAGCGGAGATATCGAAGCGCTTTCGCATAAGATGAAGCTCCTCCTGAACACTCGTTAGCCTATTCCGCTCGTTTCCCTCACCAAGCACCGCAATAGCTGGCTCAAGGGTCGCAGTCAAAATCAACGATCCAGAACCCCACAATTCATCAAAGCCACACACGACAGCCCAAAATGATAGGAAACCAATCAAGGTTCCCCAGCGGCACTGGTCCGTTTGTTGTGACCTTCGCCCCGACTTCGAGATGCTGACCGCAACAGCAAATTCCGTTCGGTACACGGCGGGGCAAAATCCAGGGAGAGCACTGCAGAATGGGTTGTCCGGTCTCTCAAGTTCCATCTCGTTTGCCCGTGCATCGCTTATTTGGCGGAACGCCGCGAGAAAGGGAAATCCCATGTCTGCACTTCGCCATATTGCCATCGGCGCGGCAGCGCTTTCGATGAGCCTGAGCACACCAGTCCCAGCACAAAAAAATCCGAAATTCGGGTCGCATGGTCAATCTATGTCGGATGGATGCCTTGGGGCTATCTGGAAGAGTCCGGCATCATGGCAGGGCAATCGCGTTTGACTTACGGAGTGGCCAAGCCGTTGAGAATGCTACGTAAGTAGTCATCGTTCCAACCTG
>NZ_CBFHLV010000035.1:0-33126 GCF_965656765.1 Marivita sp.
ATTCGCTGATCCTCACTGGAATGATCCTCTATTGGGATGGGGTGTTATCGCTCCCATTGATCCCGGTCTTTGTCTGGTGGATCGAGAAACACTTCGTTCTGGCCGAAGAAAAACGTCTGCGGCGAAATTTTCGTGCGGATTTTGCACGATACGAGAAACAAACGCGACGTTGGCTCTAGCCGACAGGGCGCATCTGTTCTAGATGAGCGTTTCGCGGGTGGGCAGCATTGTGCGCTTTAGGTCAGCATTGTAGACCCATCGCCGGAAAACATGCCGCAACGGCACTTCGGAACGAAGCAAAGGGGGACGGCTCAGGTGAAAATCGGGACGCCAAAAGAAGTGATGAAGGGTGAGGCACGCGTTGCCATGACCCCGGATTCCGCCCGCCAGCTGCAAAAGCTGGGGTATGACTGCATCATCGAGAGTGGGGCAGGTGACGCCGCAGGCTACAATGACGATACCTATAAAGAGGCTGGCGTTGAGGTTGTTAAAACCGCCGCCGCGCTTTGGAAAGCGGCAGATGTGGTTGCCAAGGTGCGCCCCCCGACCGACGCTGAACTGAAAAAGTCGCGCGACGGTCAGTTGCTGATCTCGTTCTTCTATCCGGCTCAGAACGAAAAGCTGATGCAGCAGGCTGCCGATCAGGGCACTTCTGTCATTGCCATGGATATGGTGCCGCGTATTTCACGCGCCCAGAAGATGGACGCGCTGTCGTCGATGGCGAATATCGCGGGCTACCGCGCGGTCATCGAAGCAGGTAACAATTTTGGCCGTTTCTTCACCGGTCAGATCACCGCCGCGGGCAAGGTGCCCCCGGCCAAGGTGCTGGTTGTCGGTGCCGGTGTGGCGGGTCTTGCCGCCATCGGTACATCGACATCGCTGGGCGCGATCACCTACGCGTTCGACGTGCGCCCCGAAGTGGCGGAGCAGGTTGAATCGATGGGCGCAGAGTTCGTCTTCCTCGACTTTGAGGAAGAACAGCAGGATGGCGCTTCGACCGGTGGTTATGCTTCTGTTTCGTCGCCGGAATTCGCGGCAGCGCAGCTTGCCAAGTTTCGCGAATTGGCACCCGACATCGACATCGTGATCACCACCGCGTTGATCCCAAACCGCGAAGCGCCAGAGCTTTGGACCAAAGACATGGTCGAAAGCATGAAGCCGGGTTCGGTTATTGTGGATCTTGCCGCTGAAAAGGGCGGCAACTGCAAAATGACTGTGATGGATGAAAAGATCGTCACCGAAAACGGTGTCACGATCATCGGCTACACAGACTTCCCGTCGCGTATGGCCACCCAGTCGTCGAACCTTTACGCGACCAACATCCGTCACATGATGACCGACCTCACCCCCGAGAAAGACGGGCAGGTCGTACAAAACATGGAAGACGACGTGATCCGTGGCGCAACCATCGCGCATGAAAAGGCCGTGACCTTCCCGCCGCCCCCGCCAAAGGTTCAGGCGATCGCGGCCAAACCAAAGGAAAAGGTCAAGGAACTGACAGCCGAAGAAAAACGCGAACAAGAAGTGGCCGCGTTCAAGGCGCAGACCAAACAGCAGGTTACACTGGTGGGTGTGGGTGCAGCGTTGGTTCTGGGCGTTGGTCTTATCCCGGGCATGCCGGCAAGCTTTATGCAGCACTTTATCGTGTTTGTTTTGTCCGTCTTTATCGGCTTCCAGGTCATCTGGAACGTGGCACATTCGCTGCACACGCCGCTGATGGCCGTCACCAACGCGATCTCTTCGATCATTATTCTGGGCGCTTTGATCCAGATCGGATCGTCGAGTCTGCTAATTACGCTGCTTGCCGCGCTTGGCATCTTCATGGCCTCCGTCAACATCTTCGGCGGCTTCCTCGTGACACGGCGCATGCTCGCCATGTTCCAGAAATCTTAAGGGGCAGGGTAAATGGAAAACGCATTCACCATCGCGGCCTATGTGGTCGCTGGCATCCTCTTCATCCTGTCGCTGGGCGGTCTGTCCGGTCAAGAAAGCGCCAAACGCGCCGTCTGGTACGGTATTGCAGGTATGGCAATTGCGGTTGTCGCCACGCTGATTGGCCCAGGTGCCGGCCTTGGCATCGTCTCGATCATCCTGATCGCTTTGGGTGCTGCTGTTGGCTATCAGCTCGCCACCAAGGTCGAGATGACGCAAATGCCCGAGCTTGTGGCCATCATGCACTCGCTCGTGGGTCTGGCCGCTGTGTTCGTGGGCTTTAACGCCGACATCATGATCAATTACATCGGCAACATCTACGACGCGCAAGGACTTGTCATGGGCGTTGTTGGCGATGATGGTGTCACCGCAATTGGCCTGCCGAAAGAGGCATATGACAGCCTGTCCACATTTGGTCAGCTGATCGCCAAGAAATCCTCGGTTGAGATTGGTATCCTGCGCGTTGAACTGGTGCTGGGCATCTGGATCGGTGCGGTCACCTTCACTGGCTCTGTCATCGCCTATGCCAAGCTGGCAGGCGGCGATAGCAAGCTTCCGGTTGAAATCGATACATCGGCCAAGCAACTGCCCGGCGGGCATATGCTGAACGCAGCCGCAGCTGGTTTGTCGATCATCTTTGCCATCATGTATCTGAGTGGTGCAGGCAGCTGGACGCTGATCCTTCTGACACTGCTGGCGCTGTTCATTGGCTACCACCTGATCATGGGCATTGGCGGCGCGGACATGCCGGTCGTCGTTTCCATGCTCAACAGCTATTCTGGTTGGGCGGCGGCAGCGATTGGTTTCAGCCTCGGCAACGACCTTCTGATTGTGGTTGGTGCGCTGGTTGGCTCCTCTGGTGCGATCCTGTCCTACATCATGTGTAAAGCCATGAACCGCAGCTTTGTGTCCGTCATTCTCGGCGGCTGGGGCGGCGCGAAGGCTGGCGAACAGATGGCTGTTGAAGGTGAACAGGTCGCAATCGACGCCGATGGCGTGGCAAACGCGCTGGAAGAGGCGGACAGCATCGTGATCATCCCGGGCTACGGGATGGCCGTGGCACAGGCCCAGCAGGGTGTGGCCGAGCTGACCAAGCGTCTGCGCGCTAAGGGCAAGGAAGTGCGCTTTGCGATCCACCCGGTTGCTGGTCGTCTGCCTGGCCACATGAACGTGCTTCTGGCCGAAGCCAAAGTGCCTTACGATATCGTGCTTGAGATGGACGAGATCAACGACGACTTCTCGGATACGGATGTCGCCATCGTCATCGGCTCGAACGACATCGTGAACCCCGCTGCACAGGACGATCCGAACAGCCCCATCGCCGGTATGCCGGTTTTGGAATGCTGGAAGGCCAAGCAGGTCTTTGTGTCCAAGCGTGGGCAGGGCACCGGCTATTCCGGTATCGAGAACCCGCTGTTCTTCAAAGACAACACGCGGATGTTCTATGGCGATGCGAAGGCCAGCCTAGACACGCTGCTGAACAAGATCAGCTAAGCGATCAAGACATAGTCAAATTGAAAGCCCCGCATCCCTGATGCGGGGCTTTTTTATGCCGCCAGTCGGGCGATCCAACCGTCCACCTGCGCCTCCAGATCACTCCAGTCGGTGTATTCCTTATCCCAATCCAGATCGGCGTCAGGGTCTTTTGCCGCAACGATCCGACGCATGACAAAGCGGCGAAACACATCGTATTGCGACGGCACATAAGCTCCGGCCACTTGCGCGACCTGTCCAGGTGTCCATTCCGTTGCTTCAGTGAAGTCCGACAAGATGGTTTCGAGCCCGCGCCAGTCCTCTGCGTCATGCCCGGCTGCGGCCAAGGAGACTGAAACCAACAGAGATGGTATCGCGTTTAATGCATCCGCTGCGTCAAATGCGAACTCCGACAGTTCTTTCTGATAATGTCCTACATGTACCGATCCGGCCAGAACCGCTGCATCGAACCGGGACAGATCAATGGTCCCTGCATCGGCCAGTGCGGTCACTTCAACGCTTTGCCCGTGATCGACAAGCCTGTCCGCGATATGGCGGGCGATCTTGCGGGTTTGCCCCTCTGACGTTGCATAGCCAATGAACAATTTCATGATCCATTCCTTTGCTGCCGAAGTGTCACAGCAGGCCAGCCCTGCCGAACCTGCTTCATCATAGCCGATGGGGCAGGTTCGTGCGTTGACCCACCGCAAAAACCGTTTCAGATCATTGAACTGGCAGGATTTTCGCAATTGCCCTTTCAGTGAGCGACCCGCACAGAGCATTGGCGTAGACCGCAATGCATACTGTTGGATACTGGTAAAATACTGAAATGTCAGGAAATTTCCTTTACTTGCCAAAATGACAGGCCTAAGTCTTGGCGAAATCTGAAAGACCGACCCATGCCTCCGATCGAAGACCATCCCCTGCGCTACGCCCTCTCGAACGAGCTGCATGCCCGTCCGTTTCCGTCGCTCGAAGCGCCGTGTCGCGCTGTGTATCTTGCGCTGAAAAAGCCTAAGGCCGCCGCCGCACGCGACAAGACCGCTGATCTTGATCACCTCAAAGCGCTGTTGGACCGCTATGGCACAACGCATCCTCAACCGGGGGCCACGCATTTTTCCGGCCAGATCGGTCAGCACACGCTCAAATGGGAACAACACACCGAATTCGTGACATATACGGTGTTTCTTAACGGGATGTCCGACAGACCTTTTGACCCGGCAGATATGGATGTGTTCCCCGATAGCTGGTTGGCAGCGGCCCCCGGCGTGCGGATCACATCGGTTTTGATCCGGGTTGAAGAGCGGCCTGATGAGGCCAAGATTTCGCAAGACCTGGCCGATTGGTTCGTCCCTGAAAGTTTGGCCGTCAGTCGCGTGCTTGATGACGACGCCATTGTCGCGGGCGACTTCCGCATCGATCCGGCGGGCCATCTGCGCTTTGGCTGTTTCGTCAGCCCCGGTATTGGTCGCCGCCGCGTAGGCCGGATCGTACAACGCTTGTGCGAAATCGAGACGTACAAAACCATGTCGATGCTCGGCTTCACCCGCGTGCGCGAAATGGGCCCGCGGATGGGTGAGATCGACAATGAACTCAACCGCTTGATGGCTGCGATGACTCAAGGCGACGGCCAGGAAGAAGACCGCCTGAAAGCCTTGCTCGCGGTGTCGGCGGAACTTGAAAGCCTGTCGGCGCAGACCTCGTTCCGATTTGGGGCCACAGGGGCTTATGAGGCGATTGTTGAACAGCGCGTCACGGTGTTGCGAGAAGAACGGTTTGACGGGCGTCAGACCTTTGCAGAATTCATGACCCGCCGCTATGACCCGGCCATGCGCACGGTGAAGTCAGCCGAGGCCCGTCTATCCGCGATGGCGGCACGGGCGGTGCGTGCTGGTGACTTGCTACGCACACGGGTAGAGGTTGCGCGGTCTGCGCAGAACCAGCAATTGCTCGAAAGCATGAACCAACGGGCCGACATGCAACTGCGGCTGCAAAAAACGGTCGAAGGTTTGTCGGTCGTTGCGATCAGCTACTACGCCGTGTCGCTGGCCGGATACCTTTTGTACCCATTGGCTGAATTGCTGGGGATTACCAAAGGCGCTGTGACCGCAGCGGCCACAATTCCGGTTGTCTTGCTGGTCTGGTTCGCCATTCGCCGCATCCGCCGCGTGGTAGAGCAGGGTGGTCCTGATCTTTGAACTGGGGGAAACCATCAAGCGAGTCTGCTAGCGCTTGATCACCACCTCCGTCTGCGCTCCGAGCGATGACGCCAGTGACGCAAGACGCGCCTCCGCCACCTCGCCATAAAGCGGCACAGACCCCTTGGTCAGCTTGAGCCGCAACAGCTTTTTGCGCGGCTTCCATTCCAATGCGGTGCCGTCTGCGCTGGCATCTGACATCCAGAGCATTGATCCAAACCGCAGCGCTTTGCCCAGCACCTCTGCCTCAAGCGTCTGTTTTTCGGACAGCAACCCCTCAAGATCCTCAAACCGTGTGCCCTCGCGCTTGTTCTTGTAGCGGTGCAGCAAGGCCAGCCCCAAAAACACCCGTTCCGAGTGTTTGAGCCCGCCCAGATTGGCACGGGTGGCGTTGTCGAAACAGGTCTCGGCGCGATAATCGGGATGGGCGCGCCAACTGACATCGTGCAGCAGGCACGCCGCCTTGATCAGCCGCATGCGTGCGGCGTCCGAGCCGGAAAACAGCGGGGTCACAAAGCGGAACAGTTTCTTGCCGAATCCCGGAAGGCGCGCGTCTTTGGCCTCGGCAAAGCGGCAGGCTTCAATCAATGGGTCGCGGTCACGCAGCTCTTGGGGCATCTGTTCGTAAAGCAGCCCTTCGCGGATGCCATAGCTTGAGATTGCGATATCCTTGGGTTTGAACGTCTGCACCAGCCGCTTGAGCACATCAACGGCGTAGGGCACCAATTCCATGCGCGCGTTGGATACGCCACAAGCTTGGCGCAGTTCCTCGAGGTTGCTGGATTTGATGAATTTGACGGTCTGGTTCACCGATTTCTTGTCCATCCGGTATTCGTGCAAAACATGCAGCGGATACCCCCGTCGGTACATGTCTATGCGGGCAATCGCGCGCCATGAGCCGCCGACAAGGAACAGACGGTCACGCTGTGGCCCCATATGGTCGCCCAGTTTGGCCATCACCGATTTGATATGCGCATCGCGGCCCTTCTGGCCGCCTTTCAGATCGCGCAGTTTCAGGGGGCCGAGATTGGAACTGATCCGCCGTCCGACACGGCCGTCCGACACTTCGGCCAATTCCATCGACGAGCCACCAATGTCGCACACAAGACCGTAGCTGCCCGGCCACCCCAATAGCACGCCCTGCGCCGATAACCGTGCCTCTTCCTCGCCGCCGATCACCCAGATCCGCAAGCCGGTTTCGCGCAGCACATCTTCACGGAAATCAGGCCCGTCCTCGGCCTCGCGCACAGCGGCGGTGGCCACGACGCTCAGCGGCGGAAGGTTCATGCCTTCGGCCAGCGCCTGAAACCGTTTGAGCGCCTGTAATGCCCGTTCGCGTCCTTCGGGGTTCAGCCGGCCTGTTTCCGACATGCCGGCTCCAAGAGCGCACATCAGTTTTTCGTTGTAAAAATAGGCGGGCGAGCGCGCCGCGCCGTCAAACACCACCAATCGGACAGAGTTTGAACCAATGTCGATGACCGCAACGCGCGACAAGGCTCGCGCCTTTGGATCATTGAACAGGGGATGGCCAAACGGGCCCATCGGGTCGTGTTCGGAGTCGGCGGTTCCGTCCATGGGGCCTCTCGGTCAAGGTCGCGGGCACCGTGTCAAAGCGGAACCGGAAGGTCAAGAATTGTTGGTGCGCGCTTTGGGCGTCGGTGCGCAAAACATATCTTGACCTCGGGGCAGTGAAAGCCTTTCGAACGAACTGTTTTTCGGTCATCCTGCCTGAGTTTCACGCAAGTATCAAAAGGACGGACAGATGCGCATTGCAACCATGGCCACCGGTGGGATCGGTGGGTTTCTCGCAGTCAAGCTGGCCAATGCCGGGCACAGCGTGGCGACCATTGCACGAGGCGCGCATTTGGACGCGATCCGTGCCAACGGTTTGTCGCTCGAGTCCGTGTCGGGGGTGGAACACGCAACCCCAGAGATTGCCACCGATACACCCGAAGAGGTGGGGCCAGTCGATGCCATCATCTTTGGGGTCAAAGGCGACGGTTTGGAAGCTGCGGCAAAAGCGTGCCTGCCAATGCTGGGACCAGATACCGTGGTGGTGCCGTTTCTAAATGGCGTCGAAGCGTCGGACCGTTTAACGGCCATCCTACCAGAGCACAACGTCGCAAACGGCGTGGCGCGAGTGTCGACCACGATCTCGGCGCCCGGAGTGATTAAGCAGACCGGGGAATTCAACTCGTTCATCTTCGCCGAACGCGACAGCCGCCGGTCTGATCGTATCACAGCATTGCGGGATGCGATCAATGCTGCCGGTTCTTCAGCGCCTGAAACGGATGATGTCGTCCGAGAGCTTTGGTCGAAATTTGTGCTGTTCTCCGGCCTCTCGGGGATCACTGCTGCAGGTCGGTGTACCATTGGGGAAGTGCGCGATACGCCAGAATTGACGGCCCTGTTCAAACGCGCGGTTTCAGAGACGGCAAATATCGGGCGGGCTTTGGGTGTTGCGCTAGACGCCGATATTGAGGATCAGATTTGGGCCAGCATGCAGGACTTCCCACATCACGGCCGCGCCTCGACGGCGATTGATCTGGAACATGGGCGCCCGCTTGAGATCGACTGGGTCTCAGGGGCTGTGGCGCGTCTGGCCGCCAGAGCGGGGATCGATGCGCCGGTCAACAGCGCTCTTTACGCGATCCTTTTGCCCCATAAACACGGGCGCTGAACCGCTTTATTCCTCGGTATGGGTCAGTTTGGGAACGTCAGAGGCACCCGCTGATCCACGTCCCGACAGCGATGGGTTCTCCATAAAGAACCGGTGGCAGTTGAACGCAAAGGCGCCTTCGTCCCATGTGGCGCGCACAAATGCGCCGTCCGGTTGCATGATCCAGCTTTGTGCCACATCGGCCAGGTTGGCTGCCATGATCTGGCTGACGATTTGCGCCTTTACCGTGGCATTGTCGATCTCGACCAGCGTTTCGACACGACGGGTCAGATTGCGGCCCATCCAATCGGCAGAGGACATGAACACGCGGGATTTCTTGTGTGGCAAGCCATAGCCGTTGCCGAAACAGATGATACGCGAATGCTCAAGGAACCGCCCGACGATGGATTTGACCCGGATGTTCTCGCTCAGGCCTTTTACACCGGGTCTAAGCCCGCTGATCCCACGGATCACGCAGTCGATCTTTACCCCGTCCTGGCTGGCGGCATAAAGCGCGTCGATCATGTCGGGTTCGATCAGCGAATTCATCTTGAGCCAGATTTGCGCCGGTTTGCCTGCGCGGGCATGTTCGGCCTCGGCGGCGATCATCTCGAGCATTTTGGGTTTGAGCGAATGTGGCGAGATGCTCAGGTTTTCCAGCCCGTCGGGCAAGGCATAGCCGGACAGATAGTTGAACACCTTGGTTGCATCGCGGCCCAAAGCTGCGTCGCACGTGAAAAAGCTCAGGTCAGTGTAAATTGTGGCCGTGATCGGGTGGTAATTGCCGGTCCCGTAATGGGTGTAGGTGACCAGCTTGTCGCCCTCGCGGCGCACCACGATTGAGATCTTGGCGTGGGTTTTCCAATCAAGAAAGCCATACACCACATGCGCGCCTGACCGTTCCAGACGGCGTGACTGACGGATGTTGGCTGCCTCGTCAAACCGGGCCTTGAGTTCGACCAAAGCGGTGACCGATTTGCCGTCCTCGGCTGCCTCGCACAGCGCTGCAACAATGGGGGATTGGCGCGAGGTGCGGTACAGCGTTTGTTTGATCGCCACCACATCCGGGTCGCGCGCGGCCTGTGCCAGAAAGCGCACAACCATATCGAAGGTCTCGTAGGGGTGGTGCAGCAGCATGTCTTTCTGCCTGATCGCGGCGAACATATCGCCATCGAAATCCTGCACGCGTTCCGGCACGCGCGGAGTAAAGCTGGGCCACAGCAGATCAGGGCGGCTGTCCAGGACCAGTTCCTTAAGATCAGCCGCGCCGATCATGCCGGTCAGTTCGATCACATCGTCGTCGCGTACGCGCAACTCGCGCATCACGGTTTCGCGCAACCCTTTCGTCGATCCGGCTGAGATGGTAAGTCGCACGACTTCGCCCCGCCGCCGCCGTTTCAGCGCAACTTCGAATTCGCGTACGAGGTCTTCCGCCTCGTCCTCGACCTCGATATCGCTGTCACGCAGCACCCGGAATCCGAAATGGTCACGAAGTTTGTAGCCCGGAAACAGACGGTCAAAATGCAAAAGCAGAAGGTCTTCAAGAAACAGAAACCGATCTTTTCCATGCTCTGAAGGTAGGGCGATGAACCGATCCACCTGGGCCGGGATCGGCAAAAGAGCTTGCAAGCCGGTCTTGTCTTTTCGCCGTTCCAATTGCAGCGCGAGGCAATAGCCGTTGTTGGCGATGAACGGGAACGGGTGCGCAGGATCGATTGCCAGCGGCGACAGAACCGGGAACACCTGATTCAGGAATACGTCTTCCAGAAAGGCCAAATCAGCGTCGGGGAGATCATCGCGCGACAGGATCGAAATACCTTCGGCTTCCATCTGTTGCCGCAGCTCAGCCAGTACGCGCTGTTGGGACGCCATCAATTTGCGCGCGTCTTCGTTGATCAGAACAAGCTGTTCGGCTGGGGTCAGCCCGTCATCGGCCGGTGTGACATTGCCAGCTTGTGCGAGTTCCCGCAGACCCGCGACACGAACGGTATAGAATTCATCCAGATTTGTGGCCGAGATCGACAGAAACCGCAGCCGTTCAAGCAGCGGCACACGTGGGTTTTCAGCCTCTTCCAACACACGCCAGTTGAAGCCCAGCCACGACATCTCGCGATTGAAGAACCGGCCCGGTCCGGACAGGTCTACATCGGGCAGTTCCCTTGGGTCGGGACGGGGGGCGTTCAGGAAGTCGGCGCTGTTCATTGGGGTCCCTTAAAGATGGCGCGTGACAGGTCTGTGACGCTGTCCAAATGAGCAGTGCCACAGGCTCCTAGTCTGACGCGCTTTCTTCACGGAATTCAAGGTCGGCCAAGGCTTTGCGCGCAAGTGTCCGTGTCACTCCTTTCGGAGTGCCCAGGGCTTCGGTGTCCAAATGGGCCACCACGGCACCTGCTGCCTCGAACGAGCGGGGCATCCAACGCACCAGATAAGGGATCACGTCGGCCATCGGGACGATTTGCCTGTCCGCAAACAGTTTGGCGAGAACCGCCGAGAGCAAAATGTCATCAGGTGCAGCCATTTTGGCGACAGTGGTGCCTGCCATGCGGCTGGCCAAGTCGGGTAGATGAATGTTCCACGAAGAGGGTGGGCGCGTGGCTGTAACAAGCATCGAATGGCCATTGGCCAGCACCAGATTGTGCAGGTGAAACAACGCCTCTTCGGCCTCGCGGTTGCCAGCAATGGTTTCCACGTCTTCGACGCAGACGGGCGCCTCGGCCAATACCGGGACATTTTCTCTGTGGACATCCTGCGCTGCGATCATTTGACCGCCGCTTTCGGTACACCATACGCGGCTCAGATGGGTCTTGCCCGATTGAGGCGGGCCGACCAGCACCAGCTTGGCATTGGGCCAGTTCGGCCAGGTGTCCACCAGCCCCAGCGCCACGGCGTTGCTTTGGGTGACGTAAAAGTCCCCGCGTCCCAGCGCTGGCCGCGCGGGAATGTCGAATTTCAATTGAAGAGACATTTATTCGGGGTCCTGATCACTCAACCCGCGATAAAGGCGGCTTTGAAGGTACTGATTGGCGGCAAAGCGGGCGACCACACCGATCGACGCCGCCACTGGCACCGCGACCAGCATGCCGACAAAGCCAAAGAGCGTGCCAAAGATAGACAATGCAAGGATCAGCCAGACCGGGTGCAAGCCCACTGAGGAGCCCACGAGTTTGGGGGTCAGCACATTGCCTTCGATCACTTGGCCCAATACGAACACGCCCGCAACCAGACCGATGGAAACCCAATCCCCCCAGAACTGGAACAGCGCCAGACCGATGGCCAGTGCGCCGCCAATCAGCGCGCCGAGATACGGAATAAACGTTACCAGGCCCGCGACAAACCCGACGACAAGCCCGAATTGCAGCCCCAGCGCCATCAGGGCCACGGCGTAGTATGTTCCAAGGATGATGCAGACCGTGCCCATGCCGCGGATGAAACTGGCCAAAGTGCGGTCAATATCGGCGGCCAGCTTGCGAATGGTGGGCGCATGATCACGCGGCAAAAGCTCGTCGATGCGGGCGACCATGTTGTCCCAGTCCAGTAGCAGATAGACGGCCACAACCGGCACGATCACAAAAAGCATCACGATATTGATGATGCCCGCCGCCGAGCTGAGAAGCGTATTGAGCAGTTCTCCACCGCGCGATTTGATCGTCTCGCCAATCGACACCAGCGATTGCCGCAACGGGCTTTCGGTGTCCATGATGTCAGGGAAGCGTTCAATCAGGAAATCACGAAGATTGGCGAACAGGGTGGGCGCCACATCAAAGAGGTCGAGTGCCTGATTGACGAGCGACGGAATCACCCACAAGAGCAGCAACACAAATGCGACGACCCCAACCACGGTGATGATCGCAGTGGCCATCACCCGGCTAGAACCCATCCGTTCAAGACGGTCTGCTACCGGATCAAGAAAATAGGCAATCGCGCCGCCCAGAACAAAGGGTAATAACACGTCGCCAAGGAACCACAGCACCACCGAAATGACGACCGCTGCGATGCCCCAGTATTTCAGCTGTTCCCGCGCGGGAAGTGCCATGCGATGCGCCTCAGTTAACTTGTTCTTACATCGCCTGTCCCGGGGAGGGTTTCAAGAGGCAGACGCCTTGGTTCGATACGTCAACGCATCGAGGCTATGGGTGAATGCAAAACCTGTCGCGCTTGGCGCTTGGATTGGCTCCGAAAAGGAGAGAAGCTTAAGCAGACCCAAGCCTTGTGCACCCGTCCCAAATCGTGGCGCCGTTTGTCAGCTTCAGCACCCATGCCAGGGGGATGCCCGATGGTGTCGCGACGCCTTGCGCAGCACCCATCGCGGCCCCGATCGGGATCGCCCGCCCAGCGCTGTCTCCGCCTGCCAACACGTTGCGTTCGACCGCCTCAGCATAGCTGCTGCTGTGCTTGAGAATGTGAAACATCGCCGGGCCAGAGGTTGGTAAATGACATGCGCGCCCAACCTCACCCGTAAAGACGGTTGAGTCAGTTTCTTGCGTCGTTAGCGCGTGCCTCAAAGCTGCTTGTATGTCGCCTTGAGCATTATCGGCGGCCGCCACAAGCGCACTGTCCAATGGCTCACCATCAAGCACCCGGCCCAAAAGATCGATAAACACAGTGTTATAGTCGTCTGCCACGTCGTTGACATTGGTGATCTGCATCGCAGCCCGCGCCATATCGGCCAGTTCAGACGTTCTGTGATAGGCGGCGATTACCGCAGGCAATCGCGACAGGGCAGGGTTCTGATCGTCGTCGATGCCCGAAGGCGTTTGGTTATCCGCGATCCGCTCTAGCGCGCCGCGTGTCGGGCGGTCGATATAGCCGGTAAACCCGCCGCCAGGGCCGAAATGGGCCGCAAAGGCCGCTTGTTGCGCGGCCACGTCGAACGTGCCGTTCTGCGTGTTCATTGTTCGGATCGCCACCCAAAGCGCTTCGCCATATTGCGTCAGCATCCCGTTTTGGCGTGCCGAATGAGCGAAGTATCCCTTGGCCCCGTCAAAATGCTTGGCGTCCACGGGGGTGAACGCCGCCGCACCACGGTGTTCTGCGATCTTGGCAATACGGTCGGCATCATAGAGCCAGTGCAACCCAAGGCAGGCGGCGTCGGCGACCAAAGCGCCGAGCAACATGTCGGATTTGGAATGAGATGAATGTGGATTGTGCATGCAGCGCCTCTTGTGAATGACTTGGGGTGACTTGTGGCGCGGCTGGGAAATGGAAAACCTCAATCGCCTGAGACTTGGTTCAGGTCACAGTTCCACAGGAGCCAAAGGCATTGTGATACGGGCAGTCACACGGTCGTCTTCTTTTACGCGGTTCACTTCGGCCCCGATTTGCGCCGCAAATTGTTGGATCAGGCGTTCGCCAGTGCCGCCTGAATCGATATCCAGCGTTGCTTCTGCAACCTGATGCGCGTTGTCTACCGTAACGTGCAGCACCCGTTCCGGTGTCACATCGACCACCAAGGTCACTGGACTTTGCTCGTGTGGAGAGCCGTATTTGATCGCATTGGTCAAAAGTTCGTTCAACATCAGGCTCAGTGCGATGGCGGTGTCGCTTTTCAATTGGATGACTTCGGACGGATGGGTGAACACCATCGCGGCGTCTGGCAGTTCGGCGCTTTTGCGGGTCGACATGACAAGCCGGTTGAACAGTGTCATCAGGTCGATCTTGGCGGCATCGTCGTCGATCTGGATTGCGGCATGAACATCCGCCACCGCGCGCACACGGGATTCTACGGCGCGCAATGACTCCCGCGCTTTTTCCGCCGCTGGCCCCCCAGCCACAATCAGTCTGCTGGACTGCAACCGCAGAAGCGATAGCGCGATTTGCAGGCTGTTCTTGATCCTGTGATTGGCCTCGACCACCAGCGCCTCGCGAAGATGAACCGCCTTTTCCAAATCGCGGCGGGCGTTTTCCATGTCGGTCAGGTCAACGAAGGTGCCCACCAGTTTGGGGCGGCGGTCCACCGGATCAGTTGCGATCTCGCCGCGGATGCGCACAAACCGTTCTTCGCCGGAAGGGAGCGGCACCCGGTAGTCAAATGATGCGATCTCGCCATGCGGTGCATCCAAAACGCGGGCTACTTCGGCATGGACCGCACCGATATCGTCCTCATGCACGCGCTCAAAGAACGGTGCCGCATAAGGTCCCGCCTCTTGCGGGGCAAAGCCGAACATTGCGTCGATTGCGTCGTGGCGCAGGAAGAGGTCAGTTTCCGGATCATAGCTGAAATACGCAACCGACGCTGTCGATGTGGCCGCGCGTCGGTGACTTTGTGCCAGTCGTGCAGTCAATGTGGCTTCGGTCACATCGCGCGCGGTCTGCAGGATCGCGATAACATTTCCGTCCTTTTGGATCGGCGCGAAATGCATTTGCCAGTGATGTTCGACATAATGGCCTTCGTCGGACAACAGATCGAACCGCGCCGGGCCAACCTCTTGCGGTTTGCCGGTGCGCATGACGTCGTCTGTGGCGGTGCGGATAAAATTGACGGCGTCCGATCCTTCTGCGTCATCGCTGGGCGGAAAGGCTTCGAACATGCCCATACCAGCGATGTCGGCCCCAACCGAGGACGACATCACGGCATGTGCCGAATTGCGCCACAACACTGTCAGTTTGTCATCGGGCAAATAGAAAAGCGCAGCGAAGGGTACGGCTTCGAAGCCAAGGGCAAGGATTTCTGTGATTGACTCGGGACGTTCAGACAGCTGCATCTCAGTGTTCATTCTTCTGTCGCACCCCAAAAACCATACATCTTTAAGGTTGTATGATTTTAAGAACAGAGTCCACTCTTTGGGCGAAAGGGCACGGGATATGATTGGGGTGTTTTGCTTCCCGTGACTCAGAAATGAGCGTATCGGTCGGAGTGCTGCAAACGACGTCTTGTCCAGGGTTGAACAGCCGGGACACCAGCGATGAGCACAGAACTCCGCGCTGCTCTTGTCCGGGTCGATGCAACCCGCTAGGACAGGCCAAACCACCCATCAGAGGTCTCAGATGCGCCTGTCTCGCTATTTCCTGCCCGTTCTCAAAGAAACGCCTGCCGAGGCGCAAATCGTCAGCCACCGTCTGATGCTGCGCGCCGGTATGATCAAGCAGGCCAGTGCCGGGATCTACTCGTGGCTGCCATTGGGCTACAAGGTTCTCAAGAACATCGAAAACATCGTGCACGAGGAACAGGCCCGCGCAGGCCATATCCCAATGCTGATGCCCACCATCCAATCGGCTGACCTGTGGCGCGAATCCGGTCGCTATGATGCATTTGGCGATGAAATGCTGCGCATCAAAGACCGCCATGACCGCGACATGCTGTTCACGCCCACCGCAGAGGAACTGATCACCGATATCTTCCGCTCTCATGTCAGCAGCTACAAGGATTTGCCGCTGACCATGTACCAGATCCAGTGGAAGTTCCGCGATGAGGTCCGTCCGCGCTTTGGCGTCATGCGGGGCCGTGAATTCTATATGAAGGACGGTTATAATTTCGACCTGAACAAGGAAGACGCGCTGCACGCTTACAACCGCCATCTGGTCAGCTACTTGCGCACTTACGAACGTATGGGCCTGCAGGCGATTCCAATGCGCGCGGATTCCGGCGCGATGGGTGGCGACAACACGCACGAATTCCTTGTGCTGGCCGAAACTGGCGAGTCCGAAGTGTTCTATGACAGCCAGATCACCGATCTGAAATTCGGCGATCGCGCAATCGATTACGACGACCACGCGCAATGCCAGGCCGTGCTGGAGGAATTCACCTCACGCTACGCCCGCACGGACGAAACCCATGACGAGGCACTTTTCAACGAAGTCCCCGAAGACCGCCGTCGCACTGCGCGCGGCATCGAAGTGGGCCAGATCTTCTACTTCGGGACCAAGTATTCCGAGGCGATGGGGGCAACTGTTGCCGATGCGGACGGCAATCGCGTGCCTGTCCATATGGGGTCGCACGGGATCGGCGTCAGCCGCCTGTTGGGGGCAATCATCGAAGCCAGCCATGATGACAATGGCATCATCTGGCCCGAAGGCGTGACGCCGTTCCATTGCGGGATCGTAAATCTCAAGCAAGGTGATGACGAAGCTGATGCCGCTTGTGAGGCACTTTACAGCAGCCTGACAGCTCTGGGGCTCGATCCGCTTTATGACGACCGCAACGAACGGGCGGGCGGCAAGTTTGCGACGATGGACCTGATCGGGCTGCCATGGCGCATCACCGTTGGTCCGCGCGGACTCAAGAATGGGGTCGTGGAACTCACCTCGCGCCGTACCGGTGAAAGCGAGGAACTGCCACCTGAACAGGCCATCGCCAAGGTGGCTGGGATATACGGCAAGGCCACAGTGTGATCTTGCGCGCGGCGGCTGTCCTGTTTTGCATGGCACAGGGCGCGTCGGCGCAAACATCTGACGACGTTGCGCAAGCTGTGCAGAACTGGCTTACGGACCATTCCGCACACGGTGTGATCGCAATAAAATCACCCGATGCTGCTTTAGAAGTTGTCGACCTCGGCCTGCCGGCAGATCAAGCCGTGGAATTGGCAAGCCTGTCCAAGGCGATTACAGCGATCTGTACAGCAACCTTGGTCGATGAGGGGTTGCTGGCTTGGGTGGACCCGGTGTCGGATTATGTCGATGGCTTCAAGGGCATCACAATCGCGGACCTCGTCACACATCAAAGTGGCGTGGCTCAAGACGCCACACAAACCTATATGAGCGCTTGGTTGGGCGATCCACAGCACCGCGCGCCGGATGTTGTGGCAGAGATGCGCAAACGCGGTGCGCCTACCGGGCCACAGGGCAACTACGCTTATTCAAATGACAATTATGCGCTGCTTGCGCTGGTGATCGAAGCCGCTGCACAGCAATCTTATCAAGACACCTGCCAAACCCGGGCGCTGGCACCTGCCGGAGTGACCGCCGTTCCCTCAGGCCAGAGCGGTGCGTTTTTGGCATGGGGTGGCTGGTCGATGCGCGTGGGCGACTATTTGTGGTTCCATGATCATTGGTTCGACACCGCGCAAGCAGACTTTCAGGGGCCAAAGGCAGCGATTGGCGGCGGGGCGGTGTATGGTTTGGGCATGTTGTCACGGACCATGCAAGGCGGTTCGAATTACTGGCATTTCGGAGCGCTTTGCTTTCCGGGTGGTCTGAACGCCGGTAGCTTTGCTGTCGCGTTCCATAATGCCTGGCGCGTGGTCGTAGCCTATGACCGCTGTGTGGATTGGCCTGATATGGTCGAGCTTGATGCGGCTATAGTGAAAGCCGTTTTTCCCGACCTGTGAGGCAACGCGCCGTTCGCCTTGACGCATCCAACCGGCTCTTAAACCGACGCGGCGACTTCGGCCACGATCCCGTCCACCACGTCGACCAACAGCCCTTCGTCCTCGCATTCCGCCATCACACGGATCAACGGTTCCGTGCCAGATTTGCGGATCAACAACCGCCCCTTGCCGATCAAACGCGCTTCGGCATCAGCGATTGCGGATTGGACGCTCGCCGCGTCAAGCGGGGCAACTGATGGATCATACCGCACGTTCTTAAGCAACTGCGGCACAGGATCGAAACTGCGCGCGAGGGCGCTTGCAGGCTGCCCGGTGCGGCACATCTCGCCCAGAAACTGAAGCCCCGCCATCAGACCGTCACCGGTCGTGGCATAGTCCGTCATCACGATATGGCCCGACTGCTCACCGCCAAGATTCCAGCCCCCACGCCGCATCGCTTCAACCACATAGCGGTCGCCAACGCCGGTGCGTTCAAGACGCAAACCGCGCCCGTCGAGAAACCGCTCCAACCCGAGGTTGGACATGACTGTCGCCACCAGAACACCGCCCATAAGACGCTCTTCCTCGGCCCAGCGGGCTGCCATCAGCGCCATGATCTGGTCGCCATCGGCAACTTGCCCCGTCTCGTCAATCAGGATCACCCGATCCGCATCGCCATCCAGACAGATGCCGACATCCGCGCCGTGTGCGACTACGGCGGATGCGGCCAATTGCGGATGGGTCGATCCGCAGCCTTCGTTGATATTTGTTCCATCTGGTGTCACGCCCAACGGGATCACGTCTGCGCCCAGTTCCCAAAGAACTTCGGGCGCGGCCTTGTAGGCAGCTCCGTTGGCGCAGTCGAGCACCACCTTCAAACCGTCCAGCCTCATACCGGAGGGAAAGGTCGATTTGACCCTCTCTTGGTAGCGGAAGCGCCCATCGTCGATCCGTTTGGCACGACCAATATTTTTTGCTTGCGTTGGGGCCACGCCAGTTTCGATCAATGCTTCGATCTCGGCCTCGTCGGCATCCGACAGTTTGAACCCATCAGGGCCGAAAAACTTGATCCCGTTGTCCTGTGCCGGGTTATGACTCGCCGAGATCATGATCCCCAGATCAGCCCGCATCGACGGCGTCAAAAGCCCAACCGCAGGTGTCGGCACAGGGCCCAGCAGCAGCACGTTCATGCCTGTCGAGGTCAAACCGGCTGTCAGCGCGTTTTCGAACATATAACCCGATTGGCGTGTATCTTTGCCGATCACAACGCGGTGCACACCTTTGGAATCCTGACGAAAGTGGCGCCCGACCGCGGCACCGATCCGCAGTGCCATATCGGCGGTCATCGGAAACGTATTTGCGGTCCCCCGCACACCATCCGTTCCAAAAAGCTTACGCACCATCGCCAAACCCCCACTCAATTGCGCGCCACAGCGCCAGTGCCTGACGGGTTTCCGTCACATCATGCACACGTATTACTTGCACGCCTTGGGACGCCCCATGCAAGGCCACCGAAACCGAACCTGAAACCCGTGTGTCTGCGGTGCCAGTGTTGGAAATCGTTCCGATGAATTTCTTGCGCGACGCACCCAGAAGTATCGGACAACCCAATCCGTGAAAGAGGGAAATATCGCGCAAAAGCGTCAGATTGTGATCCAGTGTCTTGCCAAAGCCGATGCCGGGATCGACCATGATCTGATTGCGCGGGATACCGGTTGCGACAAGCGCCTCAACCCGGTCAAACAAAAAGTCATAAACATCGAGTCGCACGTCGTCATAGCGCGGTGCATCCTGCATCGTCTGGGGGTCGCCCTGGGCGTGCATCACACAGACCGGAGCTTTGCGCGTGGCACAAAGCGGGGCCAGACCGGCGTCGAATGTAAAGCCTGATACATCGTTCACAACTGCTGCACCGGCATCCAACGCTGCCTCGGCAACCCGCGCTTTGCGGGTGTCAATCGACACGGGCATATTGAGTTCGGCGGCAATCGCCGCAATTGGGCCAGCGACTCTGCGGATTTCCTCGTCAACTGGCACCGTTTCGGCCCCAGGTCGCGTGCTTTCGCCGCCCACATCGATAATTCCTGCACCCTCGGCTGCCATGTGCCGGGCCTGGGCCACCGCCGCGTCGGGGTCTAGATAGCGACCACCGTCGGAAAAGCTGTCTGGTGTGACGTTGAGAATGCCCATCAAGGTTGCGCCGCCCATGTCACATTCTGCAATTGATGCGCGCGGCGAAGTCAAATGGTCAAGCACGTCATCGGGAATGGCTTTGGCTGGGATGACCTCTGGTTTGGCGTCGCGGCGCAGCATCACAGCATCGGAAAACCACAGCGGGCCACCGGCCAAGAGCATCGCATCCTTTGAGCGCAGGTGACCGGATCGGGGTAGGGGGCGGTAATAGGTCTTCATGCGGTGTGAATGAAACGCAAACCCTGCTTTGACAAGCGTCTAAAGCGCGCCTTCGCCGACCGGGCTGTTGCGAACTGTAACATTCTCAACCGTCGGGCTATCTGCGCCAATCACCAGCAGCTCGCTGGCTTCTATTTCCTGCGCGAACCATCCTGTTAGGGCGACTGTATCCGTGACGGCCATCTTGGGGGTGTCCACTGCATCCAGCACGATTTTGGAGGGAGCCCAGATGCAGACTTGACCGTTCTTCATTGCCCAGTCCAATTCCGTCCGCGTGGCGACAACTTTGCAACGGGCGTCGCGCGCTGCAAGGCCCCATCCGTTCTGCTCAATGGCCAAAAGGTCGATCCGTCTTTGGGCCATCGCTTCTCTGACTGTTGGGCGCGGCCCGTCGGGCAGACCAACGCAAAGGATCAAGGGTGCGGGTTTCGCTCTAAGCTGGTCTAGCCACGTACCCAGGCTGTCGGATGAAATCGCGTCATTTGACAAGTAAACGATGCGCGGGTGAGGGCGCTCTTGGCTGCTGTCCTGCCCGGCATCCTCAAGATCGGTGCGGGAGCGTACGATTTCGACGCCAAGTGCGCCGGGGCCGCGATCCAGTTTCTCAATCCGCACAAAAGCGCGCATAGCCTGTGGTTCTAACAAGATCCGCTCGGCAATGCGTTCGGCCAGCGTTTCCAGCAGGTTCAGCCTTTCTGCGGCCAGTTCAGTTGCGATGGCTTCGGTAACACGGTCGTACGACAATATGCGGTCTACATCATCGTCGATATGTCCGACGATTGGTTGCACTTCGACAACGACGTTAAAGCAGATGCGCTGGCGGGTGCCGCGTTCGGCCTGAAAGGCACCGATTTCAACATCGACAATGTGGTCGCGTAGGGAAATGCGATCCACGGGTCCGTCATCTGCGGTGGCAATCGCCCGTTCGGACGGGTGCGCAAAGGCAAGTCGAATTTCAGAGCTCATGGCGCATCCCCCGCATTGGTCCCCGTGCTGCTAGCAGAGGTTGGCCAAAACGAAAATGCCGCGAAGGGGCGTTTTGAACACCACTCGCGACATAAAACAATTCGGGGCCAAGGCTGGTGGCCTTAGCCGTTGCTGCTGACACGCCAGGTGTGGCGGTAGAACAGATGCACACCAATCGACGCCGTTTTGGTGTAGGTGCGGGCCCAACGTGGGCGTACGGCGGTGGTGTGATAGTGCGTGGCACCATCGGTCAAATTCATCGGTGCGCGGCCATCCAAAATGGCGCGGGCTACTTTGCCGACTCGGTCCCAAGCACGCGGTTCGCGGATGCGCTCGGGGATGCCATCACAGGTATAGGTGAACTGACACTGGTATTTCTTGCCGGTGCCCTGATTGATGACACCGCAGACGCTATCGGGGAAGCGACCACTTTCAACACGGTTCATGATCACTTCGGCAACCGCGAATTGGCCTTTTATCGTTTCGCCGCGCGCTTCGAAATACAGCGCCTCGGCGAGGCATTCCCATTGTGCACCGCCAGACGCTTTGTCCTGGGCGCTCAGCCAAGAGGTGTTGTAGATCGCCGTATTGCGGGACACTGGGGTCACAAGCGACGTCATGTGTGATTTGCCTGCAGACGTGAGAACGGTTTGTTCTTGTTTCAGAAGCGCTTGCGCGGCTTCATTCGTGCGCTCGGCCAAGGTTGGCGTCGCCATAGCAGCCATCGTCAGGATCAATGCAAACAATCTCGTCATTCCGAGTGTTTATCTCGCAGCGTTGTGGGTGGCGGCGAGTTGCACAAAAAAATGGCAGCGCCGCGCGTTCGACGGGCTGTTACAGAAATATTCGGTTTTTCACAAGCCAACAGCCTATGCACGCCGTGCAAGGCTGCTGCCCGTCTTTACAATTCGGCAAGATTTAGGCCGATTGTTGCCAGAACCTACCCTATCTTGTCGGCCAACGCAAGTTGTGCTGCGGCCAAACGCGCCACTGGAACGCGAAAAGGAGAGCAGCTCACGTAGTCGAATCCAGCTGCCCGACAGAAGGCAATCGATTCGGTATGGGCCGCATGTTCTCCGCAAATCGACAAAACCACATTTGGACGGGCGGCGCGACCGCGAACGACACCCAAACGCAACAATTCTCCGACCCCTTCGGTGTCCAGAATATGGAAGGGGTCTTCGCTGAACACGCCTTGGCGGACATACTCTGACATGAACCGCCCAGCATCGTCGCGCGACAGGCCGTAAGTCATCTGCGTCAGGTCGTTGGTGCCGAAACTTAGGAATTGCGTATGCTCGGCAATATCGCCAGCGCGCAGGCAGGCGCGGGGGGTCTCGACCATCACACCCAGACGGTAGGTGAAGTCGGCGCCTTTTTCGGTTCGGACCGCGGCGGCGACGGCCTCGACCCGGCCGCGTACCAACTCAACCTCGCGCTTGGCTGACACCAGCGGCACCATGATTTCGGGCACCACGGTGATGCCAAACTCAGCCGCCTCAACGGTCGCCTCAAAGATCGCACGGGCCTGCATATCGTAAATCTCGGGCACCGTAATACCCAGACGCACACCGCGCATGCCCAACATCGGGTTGTATTCGGCAAGGCTGTCGATCCGCCGGGTCACATCGCTGACCGGGATATCCAGCGCCTCGGCCAGTTCCCGTTGCCCGGCGCGGGAGGTGGGCAAGAATTCATGTAAGGGTGGGTCAAACAGGCGAATACAAACCGGTTGACCTTGCATGATCTGGAACAGCTCAAGGAAATCTGCGCGCTGCATCGGCAGGACAAGCTCTAACGCCGCCTGTCGGTCTTGCGGGTTCTGCGCAAAGATCATCTCTCGCATCGGGGTCAGGCGTTCAGCCTCAAAGAACATGTGTTCAGTCCGACACAATCCGATGCCTTGCGCGCGAAAATGCAAGGCGGTTTTGGCATCGGCAGGGGTGTCGGCATTTGCTCGGACCCCGATATCGCGCTCGGCGTCAGCCCAACTCATGAAGGTTCGGAACGTGCCGTCCAGCGTCGCTTCGATCATGTCGACTGACCCGGCAAGAATTTGGCCACTGGTGCCATCGATGGTGATCTCGTCACCTTCCTTGATCAATCGCCCATCAGCGGCCACCAAAGACCTGCGCTTCAGCTGGAACCGGATGTTGGCTGCGCCAACGACACAAGGCAGGCCAAGCCCGCGACCAATCACCGCCGCATGGCTCGTCATTCCGCCCCGTTCGGTCAACACGGCTGCGGCAACATGCATGCCGCGAATGTCCTCGGGGCTGGTTTCGCGCCGTACCAGTACGCAGGCTTCGCCACGAGCGGCACTGGCCTGAGCAGCCTCTGACGAAAACACGACCCGTCCCGTCGCAGCACCGGGGCTGGCGGCGATGCCTGCCCCCAGCACGTCACGTGGGCTATTGGCCGCGACCTGACGGTGCAGCAACTCTGACAGGGCGCGCGGTTCGATCCGCATCACGGCTTCTTGCTTGGTGATGATCCCGTCTTCGGCCAGCCGCACCACGATCCGCAACGCTGCCCGCGCGCTGCGTTCGACGCGCACGCCATCCAGAATGTGCAGATTGCCATTTTCGATGGTGAACTCGATCTGCATTTCCTCGCGTAGCTTGGTGCGCATCAGTGCCGCGTGATCTTTCAACGCTGTAAACGCCTCGGGGGCCAATTCCTCAAGCGATGGGCCGCGCGGGTCCTTTTCAAGGAAAATTGACGCTGCGCCACCGTCCAACGCCTCGCGGCCCTGACTTTGACTCAGATACCGGCCTGTGATCTGGGGCAACCCGGTTGAGGAATTGACAAGCTGCAACACGCCAGATCCGCATTCACCGCTGCCCAGCCCCAACGCCATTTCCTGCACCACAAGGCCCAACCCAGCGTCAACTGGCGCGCCTTTGGCCTGGCGCAAAAGCCGCGCTGTTGTCCCCTCCCACGCGCGCGCCATGGATCGCAGAATTTCGGCCAGTTGCACTGCGGGGTCTTGGGGAAACGGCTCTTCGGCCTCTTCCTCATATAGCTGTAATGCCTCGCTCAACGCGTCATGGCCTTCGCCGTCGATCTCGTCAAAGACCTCGGCATCGAGACGGGCAACGTCGATGGCGTAATTCATGACAAAGCGCAGGTAGATCTCGGTCGCGGCCGGAGTTCCGATCTGATCGCACAGATCGACATAGCGAGCGTCGTTCATGCCGATATTGAGTACGGCACCGGGACCACCCCAATCGGGGTCCTCTGATGACGGACGCACACACAAAAGCGAATTGGGGTCGAATTCCGCAAGAATGCCAGAGACATCCGGCCGATACCCCGACGCGATCTGGTGCACCGCATTGAATGACAGGGCCACCGTTAACGGCACTGGCAGGTCTAGCCGGACCAACCGTTGCAGGCATTTCGCCCGCCCGCCATGGGTCGGTGTCGACATGGGCGAAGTCGATGCAATCAGCGTCACATCCGGGTTGTCATGGTTTGGTTTCTGCACCGCAGCACCTCTTGGATTTGGACGCAGCATACGATGGTCGCGCGACCTGACAAGAGGCGTTGATGGCGCAGTCTAGCCCTCGATCCGCGTCAGATCCGCCACTTGCAAACAGGTCGTTCGGATCGTGCTAAGCAGGTTCAAACGGTTGCGCCGAAGAATCTCTTTTTCGGAATTGACCTGCACCGCTTCAAAGAACGCATCCACCGGGCCGCGCAGACTGGCCATCGCCGCCATTGCGGTGCCAAAATCTTGATCTTTCATGGCTGGGGCAATCGTGGCTTCTGCCTTGGTCAGTGCGTCGAACAGGGCTTTTTCAGCTGGGTCTTCCGCAAATTTGGGATCGGCCCCGAACGAGTATTCGACCCCATCCTTTTCCTCAGCCTGACTGAGAATATTGTTCGCGCGCTTGAAGCCTTGAACAAGGTTCTCACCATCCTCGGTCGCCAACACGTCTTGCAACGCCGTTGCGCGTTTGACGAGCAGCGCGAGGTCATCGTTGCCGGGCATCGAGATGCAGGCATCGATCACGTCGTGACGGATGCCTTGGTCGCGAAGGTACACTTTGAGGCGGTCGTGGAAGAAGGAAAGAAGATCGACTGATTTGTCTGGTACTTCGTTTTGCATCGCGTCGAGCCCGTCGGTTTCGGACCCATCGCGTTGCGCCTTGAGCGTGCGGTATGCAGCACCAAATACGCCATGCTGTGCAATTTCGCGGATCAGGTCGGAGACATCGTCGTCGCTCACTCCGTCGATCAAGTGTCCTTTATGCCGTACCAATTGTTCGTCCACGAACCGGTCCAGCGACAACGCCAGACCATTCTCCAGCACCAACCGGATCACCCCCAGCGCAGCACGTCGTAGCGCGAATGGGTCCTTCGACCCCGTAGGCTTCTCGTCAATCGCCCAGAACCCGGTCAACGTGTCGATCTTGTCGGCCAGCGCCACGGTCACTGACACGGGGGCAGAAGGCACATCATCCGACGGTCCCAATGGCGAGTAATGCTCCTGGCAGGCTGCGCCCACCTCGGGCGGCAAACCTGCCGCATCGCTGTAATAGCGGCCCATAAGCCCCTGAAGTTCCGGGAATTCATAAACCATTTCCGACGCCAGATCGGCCTTGGCAACACGCGCGGCTTGTTCGGCCAGATCGGCATCCGCGCCCACGACTGGCGCAATCTCGCGAGCCAGCGCTGCAATCCGCTCGATCCGGTCGCGCTGTGATCCCAGCTTGTTGTGGAAGGTCACGTTCGACAGGCTGTCGCTCCATGCGGTCAAGCCGTGATCTTTGGCCATGCGCAGATCGTTCTCCCAAAAGAACTTGGCATCCGCCAGACGCGCCGACAGCACCTTTTGGTTGCCCGCCAGAATCGTCGCCCCGTGATCTGCTGTTTCGCGGTTCGCCACGGTGATGAACCGTTCGATCCGGCCCGTCTTGGGATTGCGGACAGAAAAGAATTTCTGATGCTCTTTCATCGAGGTCTGCAACACCTCTGGAGGCAGTTCCAGAAACTCTTCCCCGATTTCGCCCATGAGCACGACGGGCCATTCAACCAGCCCGGCGACCTCGGACAAAAGCCCCTTGTCTTCGACAACCTCAAGCCCGCTGGCAAAAGCCTGATTGGTGGCGTCCTGCCATATTGCATCAGCGCGTTCGCTTGCATCCAGCACCACATGCGCCCGCTTGAGCTTGGCTTCATAGTCGTCAAAGCTGGAGACGTCGAACGCCCCCGGTGCCATGAACCGATGGCCTTCGGTACTGCGGCCCGACACGATACCGTCCACATCCAACGGCACAACATCAGACCCATCTTCGCGCGACAGCACGCACAGAATGCGGTGCAGGGGACGCACCCAGCGCAAGCTGCCAGCGCCCCAGCGCATCGACTTGGGCCATGGGAAGTTGCGAATGGTGTCTTCCAGAACCCCAGCCACGATCTCTTCAGCTGAACGGCCCGGCTTTTCGATCACCGCATAAAACACGCGGCCTTTCTTTTCGTCCCGTTCGATCAGGTCCTCTCGGGCCACACTGGCACCGCGCAGGAATCCCTCAATCGCCTTTTCCGGCGCATTGACGCGGGGGCCTTTGCGCTCTTCCTTTACGTCTGGCGACCGGTCGGTCAGGCCATCCACTCGCAAGGCCAAACGGCGCGGTGTCGAATAGGTGGCGGCGCCCGCGTAGGTCAGACCAGCGTCGACCAAACCGTTGGTCACGCGGGATTGGAGGTCGGCGGCCGCTTTGGACTGCATCCGTGCAGGGATTTCTTCGGAAAAAAGCTCGATCAAAAGGTCGGGCATTTAGCTGCCTCCGTTATCGCGTTCAGGGCAATCGTCGCCCAGCGGGCTGCCATCATAGGCTTTGTCGCCGCAATCGTTAATTTCGTGCCAGATGTAGCCGCGTCCGTCCTCACTGATGGCGACCACGCGGTCGATCCCAAACTCGCGGTTGCGTTCGCTGGTGAATACCTGCGCGCGGCCCAGTGCAATGTCCTCGCCGATGGCTTCGGCATCAAAACAATCGAACCATCCCGGTGCGTTGCGCGGCGATGCGCCGACATACTGTTCATAAGTTGACGTGAGCGTCGATAGCGGCGTCTGCGTGGTAAAGCATGCTCTATATCTGATGGGTGAACTTTCGCTGTCAATCGCTTGAAAATCCTCATAAAGGATTGTTTCGCGAGCGCCATCCAGCGTCGCCAGTTGCACGTCATCCGTGCCGGTGGGTGTGACCGTTTCGTAATAGGCATAGACCTGAAGATAGTACATCGACACGCCCGCAAGTAGCGCGCTGACGACAATGACGATGGTGAGGATTTTGCCGGTCATCGTCTATTTCCAATCCATATTTACATGCGGTTGCGTCATCTGTGCTGCGCGATCCCGCAGCGCATCGGTGCGCGCCAAAAGGTCTGGGATGCGGCTTTCGTGGGTTTCGACGAACAGATGCCCGATCCGGGATTTTACCGGATGGTCAAAAAGCGCCTCAAGCAGCGGCACCTCGGCTCCTTCAATGTCCATCTTGATGACCGCAATGTCGGCATTCAACCCCTCGAGGAACGCTGGAAAGTCGATCACGCGCACGTCTACGGCGCTTTCGGTGTCGATATTCCGCTTTTCCGATATCAACGAAGATGACTGCGATTGCTCAACCGGATCCGCATCGAAAGACGACGTGCGGTATAGCGGAAAGGTACCGTCTTCGATGCCCGCTGCCGCCTCGACAATTTCGACATTTGGCACAGTGGCCAGCCGTGTCCGCAGTTCGGCTGCTGTCCACGGGTCTGGCTCGAAGGCATAAACCTTGGCGGCATGTGCCGCCATCGTCTGCGTGTGCTGACCCAGATTGGCTCCAAGGTCGATGCACACTTTGCCTTTTGAGTTTGCCAATGCCTTTCGAAACGCTGCCTCTGCCGCGGGCGCATAGAGCTTGCGCAGCTTGCGGCGATATTTCAGCCCAAGCTCTCCCGGCAGATGCTGCATCAGGCCGTACTTGGCCCGCCGCAGTGGCGTATTTCGATTGGCTTGTGCCATCAGGCGGCATAGCCCCCGGCATCGGTTTGCACAAACGCATCGGCACAACGCTTTGCCAGTGCCCGCACCCGCCCAATATAGCTCTGCCGTTCCGTGACAGAGATCACGCCGCGCGCGTCGAGCAAGTTAAAAATATGGCTCGCTTTGATGCATTGGTCATAGGCGGGATGCGCCATGATGATGCGCTTGCCGGTTTTGGGGTCGTCCGCGTCCTGATCCAGAATGCGGGCACATTCCGCCTCGGCCTCTTCGAAATGGCGCAGCAAAACATCGGTGTCCGCCACGTCGAAGTTCCAACGCGAATATTCCTGTTCTGTCTGGCGGAACACATCGCCGTATTTCAAAGCAATAGGAGCGTCCGGATCGTTATAGGGCATGTCCATCACGTGATCGACGCCAAGCACATACATCGCCAGACGTTCCAACCCGTACGTCAATTCGCCCGAAACCGGATGGCAATCATGCCCGCCAACTTGTTGAAAATACGTGAATTGTGACACTTCCATACCGTCGCACCACACTTCCCATCCAAGCCCCCAAGCGCCAAGCGTGGGGCTTTCCCAGTCGTCCTCTACAAAGCGGATGTCGTGCAGGGTCATGTCGATCCCGATGGCCCGTAGCGATCCAAGATACAGCTCTTGCAGATCCGGCGGCGATGGTTTGATCAGCACTTGGTACTGATAATAATGCTGCAAGCGGTTCGGGTTCTCGCCATAGCGCCCATCGGTCGGGCGCCGCGATGGCTGAACATAGGCAGCAGCCCAAGGCTTGGACCCCAATGACCGCAGTGTTGTCGCTGGGTGAAACGTACCCGCACCCACTTCCATGTCGTAGGGCTGCATCACGGCACAGCCTTTTTGGGCCCAGTAGGACTGCAGGCGCAGGATGATTTCCTGAAAACTGCGCGGCTTTGTGATGGTCTGGTCCATGGCGATGTCACCCCGGTTTGTGCTGGTGCCTGATTAGGCGCATGGGGTCCGGGGGTCAATTGCGTGCGAGGCTCTAATTTTCGCGTTCCAGTGTCGGCACAATCTTGCTAGAGCAGGTCGTTGAAACAGGTTTTTTCTCGCAGGTGACACTCACATGATGCGCAAGGTTTTGTTTTCGGTACTAGCAACGCTGGTATTTTGGGTTCACGCGGCGGCGGCGCAGGAAAGCGTGTACGTCCAGATCGAAGCCCAACCAAGCCTGTCCGTCGCCGAAGATCGCCTTCGGGACTACGCGTCTATTCTGCCGGATGTGAATGGGTTTGATCTGGGGCGCGGCTGGTATGGTATCGCCCTTGGCCCATATCCCCGCGATGAGGCAAACCGCGTGTTGCGCAGCCTTCGCGCGCAGCGTCTGATCCCCAGCGACAGCTATCTCGAGGGCCCTGATCGCTATGGCCAGCGTATCTGGCCCATTGGCGCCGGTCCGGCAACGATCGTGCCGCAGCCCGCGCCTGAGGTTACTGTGGCACCCGAACCTGAGCCACAAATTATCGACGAAACCCCACGTGAGGCTCGGGCGTCCGAGGCATTGTTGACTCGTGAAGAACGCCAGCAGCTGCAAATTGCGCTGCAATGGGCGGGTTTCTACAATTCCTCCATCGATGGCGCTTTTGGCCGTGGCACCCGGGCGGCGATGCGTGGTTGGCAGCAATCCAACGGTTTTGAAGACACCGGCATCTTGACCACTGCGCAACGTGCCGAGTTGTTCCGCCAGTACAATGCGGTCCTCGAAGGGATGGAGTTGCAAAACGTGCGCGACACACGTGCGGGCATTTCGATTGATCTGCCGCTGGGCGCTGTGGCCTTTGATCGCTACGACAGCCCCTTTGCGCATTTCGACCCCACCGGTACTGTAAACGGCGCGCGGGTTTTGTTGATCAGCCAACCGGGCGACCGTGACCGCCTTGCTGGTCTTTACGAGATTATGCAGACGCTGGACATCGTGCCGCTTGAGGGCCCGAGGGACCGCAACCGCGACAGCTTTACTCTGACCGGTGAGGACAGTCGCATTGTATCCCACACCGAAGCGCGGCTTGATGGCGACACGATCAAAGGCTTCACTTTGGTGTGGCCCACCGGTGACGAAGAGCGGCGCAGCCGTATTCTTGCCGCTATGCAAAATAGCTTTGCGCCCATCGACGGCGTTCTGGATCTGGCTGTCATTGCCGAAGACACCCAAAGCGTTGACCTTGTCGCAGGGCTCGCCATTCGCAAACCCAAGCTGACTGCCTCGGGCTTTTTCGTGGACCGTCAGGGCAAGGTGGTTACCACTACTGCTGCTGTTGCGAATTGCGGGCGCATCACTTTGAATGGCGATTACGACGCCGAAGTCATGGCCTCTGACGCCGCATCGGGCATCGCCGTTCTGCGTGCAACACAACCGCTGGCTCCGAATGCCGTGGCTCAGTTTCGTGATGGTGCGCCGCGTTTGCAGTCCGAGATTGCAGTGGCGGGCTATTCTTTTGGTGGCGTGCTGCCATCGGCTACGATGACATTCGGCCGCTTGTCCGATCTGCAGGGCCTTAATGGCGAAGACAACCTGACTCGTCTGGACATCAGCACATTGGATGGAGACGCGGGTGGCCCGGTTCTGGATGATGGCGGCGCGATCATTGGTATGCTGGTGCCTCATGATGCAGGCGGTCGGCAATTGCCGGATCACGTGAACTTCGCCACCAACAGTAACGCTGTTCAGGCGGTTCTGTCGCAAGCGGGTGTGTCGCCTCAAGTCACAGCCGGTCTTGCGCGTCTGGATCCGGTGGACCTCACTCAAAAGGCAACCGCGATGACCGTGCTGGTCAGTTGCTGGGAGTAGGCTTGCGCCCAAACAGCCGCATCAACGCGCCCCATTGGCTGACGAACATACCGCTCAGGATCAATCCCATAGCAAGCAACAGGATGGGCTTGAACGGCTCTCCCAACATGACGATCCCGAGGATGACCGACCACATCGGGACCTGGTAATTCACCAGTGACATAAAGACCGGCCCCGCGCTGCGGATCACTAGGATGCGCAGAATATTGGCACCCGCTGTGGGGATCAGCCCAAGAGCAGCTACAAGCAGCAGAATATCAGTTTCGGGCATCGGCGGCGGGCCCTCGACGATCAAAGCCATCGGCAGCACCAGCATTGACCCAAAAACCAGCGCCAAGGCCCCAAGGCCAAACGGATCAATCGGAGGCAACCGCCGGACCAGAACCGAACTGCTGGCGTAACAGGCCGCAGCACCCACGCAGGCCAGCCGCCCGAGAGGTTCCAGAGGATCGCCGCTGGATTCAAACGCCTGACCGCCCAACAGGACCGTCACACCGAAAAATCCGATCATCAATCCGATCAACCGGCGCAGCGTGATCCGTTCGCCCGCAACAAAGAGATGCGACAACGGCAACACGATCAGCGTCACTGACGCCATTGAAACGCCTGCAAAACCTGATGTGACGGTCTGTTGGCCCCAGCTGAGCAGCATGAACGGGATGGCCGAGTTCAACACCCCCGACACAATCATCGCACCCCATGCGGTTTCGTCCGTCAGAAACACCCGTCCACCGCGCCATTGCCAAACAGCGCATGTCAGAAGGCAGGCAAATCCGATCCGCCCTGCCGCGAGCCAGAACGGTGTGATCCCGGTGAGTGCCAGTTCGATGAACAGAAAGGTCGCACCCCAGACAAAGCCTAGGGCGGCCACCATGCCCCAGTTGGCTGGAGTGATCTCAGGAGGTGTCTGCATGAAAATTGGGCATCCTGCATCCGGCGGCAGAGGAATCTGCTGCGAAAGATTGCAACTGGTGTGGGTTTGATTAGCTCTTTAGGGAGCTGTGGCATCCGCAGCAACACCCAATTCGGGATCAAAAAAGTCTGTCAGGAGGATTATATGGACGCGTTTTTCATTCTACCTATCGTCATACTTATTGCGCTGCTGGCGTGGTGTGTGTTGCAGCTTAAAGACGACATGTAGGGCCGCGTCCGGGCACGCTTTGTGTCAACGCATCGAACCGCTACCCCAAAAACCACACTAAAAAGGGCAGCCCAACGGGCCGCCCTTGAATCACAACTGACCGATTGGATCAGTTCTTCGCTTTGTCGACCATCTTGCCTGCGGAAATCCACGGCATCATGCCGCGCAGTGTCTCGCCTGTGGCTTCGATCTGGTGCTCATCGTTGATCTTGCGGGTCGCTTTGAACGACGGCTGACCAACAGCATTTTCAAGCATGAAGTCACGCACGAATTTGCCGGTCTGAATGTCGGTCAAAACCTCTTTCATGCGCTTCTTGGTTTCGTCGTAAGGCAGGATGCGCGGGCCGGACACGTACTCGCCGTACTCTGCTGTGTTCGAGATCGAGTAGTTCATGTTCGCGATGCCGCCTTCGTAGATGAGGTCCACGATCAGCTTCACTTCGTGCAGACATTCGAAATACGCCATTTCTGGCTCATAGCCTGCTTCGACCAATGTCTCGAAACCCATGCGGATCAGTTCGACCAAGCCACCACACAGAACTGCCTGTTCGCCAAAGAGGTCGGTTTCGCACTCTTCGCGGAAGTTGGTTTCGATAATACCGGAACGACCGCCACCGATGGCCGAGCAATAGGACAGACCGATTTCCAGCGCACGGCCAGAGGCATCGTTGTCCACCGCCACAAGGCAAGGCACGCCGCCACCTTTTGTGTATTCGCCGCGCACCGTGTGGCCTGGGCCTTTGGGCGCCATCATGATTACGTCGGTGCCCGCTTTGGGCTCGATCAGGCCAAAATGCACGTTCAGACCGTGAGCAAATGCAATCGCTGCGCCGTCTTTGAGGTTGTCATGGACGTATTTCTTGTATGTTTCCGCCTGAAGTTCATCGGGCATTGTGAACATGATCAGGTCACACCAAGCTGCCGCTTCGGCGATACCCATAACCTTAAGGCCTTCGCCTTTGGCTTTCTTGGCCGAAGGAGAGCCTTCGCGCAGGGCGACGACCACGTTCTTGGCACCGGAATCGCGCAGGTTCAGCGCGTGTGCATGGCCTTGGCTTCCGTAGCCCAGAATGGCCACTTTCATGTCTTTGATCAGGTTGATATCGCAATCGCGATCGTAATAAACGCGCATGGTTTTTCCCTCGTCTGCGTTTCGATTGAGGGGCACAATAGGGAGTTTCGACTTAGGATGGCGGCGAATTCCGCGTGTTCTTTTCAGATCTCGGGGATTTCATTCGTCATATCGACGTGATACGCAAAAATCATGCTCGACGCTACCG
>NZ_CBFHLV010000036.1:0-31956 GCF_965656765.1 Marivita sp.
TGCAACGCGCGCCGACCTCAATGGGCCAAGAGCTAGATCGGCGTCAAAGAAGGCCGATCCGCCCCCGAACTTTGATATTCCAAGGCATCTGTTAGTCCAGCCCATGGTTCATTCAGCCGCGTTTTCGATCTGCATGACAGAGTTAAGAAAGCCGCGCAGATCATCTTTGAGATCGTCACGCGCGAGGCCAAAGGCTACGGTTGCTTGAAGAAAACCTGCCTTGGATCCGCAATCAAACCGTTGGCCGCGAAACCGGTATCCGTAGACACCTGTGCCTTCTATCTCTTGCGCAATCGCGTCAGTCAGTTGGATTTCTCCTCTAGCGCCAGATTTGAGTTTATTGAGGTTCTTGAGAACTTTGGGGTCAAGGATATACCGTCCAATCACCGCAAGGTTTGATGGCGCTTCATCAACGCTGGGCTTTTCGACCATGTTCTTGACCGACACCATCGCGCCCATGTCTTCTTTCACGTCAAGAATACCATAGCTCGACGTCCGGTTGCGGGGAACTTCCATTGCAGCAACCATGTTACCGCCGGTCTCTTCGTAAGCTTCGACCATCTGCTGCAGGCAGGGCTTTTCTGCCGAAATTACATCGTCTGGTAGCATGACGGCAAAGGGTTCATCGCCAATCAAGCGTCGGGCGCACCAGACTGCGTGTCCAAGGCCAAGCGCTTTGTGCTGCCGCATATAGGCAATTGCGCCGCTTTCCATGTTGGTGGACTTCAGATCCTCCAGAATGTCCAGCTTGCCCTTCTTGCGCAGCTCGCGTTCAAGGATGGGCGACTCGTCGAAATAATCCTCAAGCGCACTTTTCCCGCGCGAGGTGATGAAGATGAATTCCTTGATGCCAGCTGCGCGGGCCTCGTCGATGGCGTACTGCACCAATGGGCGATCAACCAACGTCATGATCTCTTTCGGGACCGATTTCGTGGCAGGCAGAAAGCGTGTTCCGAGCCCCGCCACCGGGAAAACCGCCTTGGTCACTTTTCTACGCATCGCTCTGCTCCTTCTTGGTCGCGTCTTACTGCGCGTCGATGGTTACATCACACTTTTCGTACTTAATTGTACGACTTTCCTTAGTGATTAATAAGTATGTTTGTCGAATTTGTGGCTAATCGACTGGAATAAGATGATATTTTGATCGAATTCCCGCGATCCGTTTCAACGTCTGTTCAACACGGTCGCGCCGGTTGCTCTTCCGAAGCACCGGCTCGGATCGTAGTTCACGTCCAAAAATCCCACCTGTGTGGGTCCAGTATCCGTCAGTATAATTAACGCGGTGGAAGCGGGCATTTGGCGTGTAATCAAAGAGTGTCACCCGGTGCCCTTGGGCAACCAATGCTTTGGCCTTGGCGCGTATTTCGGATCTATTGAGTGGTGATTGAACAAGGTAGATGTCTTTGGCATCTGATGTTTTGACCGCAATGTCGTTTTCGTTCTGCTGACGCCATGTCCGAACCGGAGATGCAGGCTTACTGCGCCCCTGCGCATACCCGTGCCCTAGCTCTCGGATCAGCTTCAGTGCGGCGTCCGGCGCCAGTGCGCCGGTTTGCATGTGCCTTAGGATCCAGCTGCGCCGTTCTGAAATGAACATCAAGCGCGCTTCGTCGAGGTGCGCGGTGTCACAGTGTTTGTGATGGAAAACGGCGGTTGATGCTGCAATCTCGGACACGCTGCGCGGAGTGCGCGCAGCGTCGCGGTATCGGCTTGGACCCGAAGCATGATGGACGACGGCGTTGGGCACAAACATGGTTTTTCCGCCATCGTGCGCAATGCGATAGGTCAGATCGGTTTCGTCGAGGTAAAACGCAAAGTGGTCGTCAAAGCCGCCGCGTTTAACAATCGCGTCCTTTCGCAGCGCCATGTTGGTTCCGTGCAAACGCGGCCATTGATCGCCCGATCGCGATATCGAGATCGGCGTTTGCCCGCTGTATTCGACGGGATAAGATCGTCCAGACGCATCAACGCGCGAGGCTGTATGTTGCACCGAAATCCCGTTGCGACCAAGTGTGATCCCGCCTGCTTGCAGGACAGCGGGGTCAGTGAAGACTGCGCCAAGATGCGCTAACCAAGTGGGTTCTGGCACTGCGTCGTCATCAATAAACGCCACAATATCACCTGCGGCCGCGTCGACCCCGATATTTCGCGCGATTGAGATGTTGTCCTCGTCAAACTCGTGGATGTGATGGGCAGCCAGTTCTCTTGCAACCGCTGCACCGGCAGGGCATGCCACGACGATGGTCTGAAACCGGGAGTAATCCAGTTGACCAATGGCGCGCAAACAGCGGCGCAGCCAATCGGGTCGGTTGCGGCTGACTACGACGACACTGATCGCAAGAGCCGCCATTGCTGGATCAGACCGATGTAATATCGATGCCCGGTGCTGTCGCGACAAAGAAGGGATTTGCAAAGGTGGGCTTTCCGTACGTCAGAGTTTGCAAATCGTCTAAGCGCAACACTGCCCCTCCGGCCCCGTTTAGAACGGCATGACCTGCGGCTGTGTCCCATTCCATCGTGCGCCCAAGCCGGGGATAAAAATCGGCCTCGCCGGTCGCAACAAGGCAGAACTTGAGTGATGATCCCGCGCTCTTGCTGTCTTGAACGTCATACCGATTGATGTAGTCATCGGTGGCCTGATCGCGGTGCGATTTCGACGCGACCACCATCAGCGCACTCGTATCCGGTGTCGAAACATGGATCGGGGTCTGATGGCCGAGTTGATCCTTGGCGAAATCCCCGGTCTCTTCAACGCTTTGGCCAGATGCAGTAGTGTAAAACAGCCGGTCCTTGGCAGGTGCGTAGACCACACCTCGGGTTGGGACACCGTTTTTGACCAACGCAATATTGACGGTGAAATCGCCACGCCGGTGGATGAATTCCTTGGTGCCGTCTAATGGATCGACAATCAGGAAATCCTGCACATCCAGGTCATGTGTGTCCGACTGCTCTTCAGTGACCAAAGCAACTTCAGGAAACGCGGCGCGCAACCCGGCTGAGATTAGCGCGTCTGCGGCTTCATCCGCTGCGGTGACCGGGCTGTCATCGGATTTTGATCGCACATCGAAATCATCCGCTTGGTAGATCTCCATGATTTTGTCACCAGCCTCGAGCGCGAGTCGCCGCATCTCGTGCATCAGTGCGTCATAATCCATAGGGGCCGATCCTTACGTCAATTGATTTCAAGGCGCGCTTCTCTTATCATTCGGTTAACAAATGTCCGCAACAACAGTCATGCGAATTGACGGAAAAACGCGGGCTGCGGCAGAGGCAAACAACAGATGTTTCAAAAAACGGCTCCGATGAATCGGTCTGCGTCTGCAGTCAATATTGCTGAACTCATCTATCACAATACTGTCCGGTCAATCCGGAAAACCCATGGCAACGCCTTCATGTCGATCGCGATGAGCGTGTTTCAATCGCTTATGTTCGTGCTGTTTTTCTACGTCATGTTCACGATCATGGGGCTTAAGGGCATGACGCTGCGTGGCGACTTCGTGATTTTCTTGCTGACGGGCATCTTCATGTTCATGACGCACAACAAGGCTGTCAGCGCCGTGTTGGGCAGCGAAGGACCAGCCAGTCCGATGATGCAGCACGCCCCGATGAACACCTTTGTGTCGATCGTCGCGGGAATGCTGTCTACGCTTTATATCCAGATGCTTGCGGTGTTTTTCATCCTGTTTGTCTATGACGTTGCGGTAAACCCGTACGTCCTCACCGAGATCGTCGATCCCGCGCCGGTGATGGGTATGCTGCTTTTGTCGTGGTTCTCGGGCGGGGCCGTTGGGCTTGTGTTTTTGGCGATGAAGCCTTGGTTCCCGGGACTGACTGGAACGCTGTCTACGCTGTACAAGCGGGCGAACATGATCGCGTCGGGTAAGATGTTCGTCGCCAATTCCCTGCCGTCCTTCATGATCGCGATGTTCGATTGGAACCCGCTGTTTCATACGATTGATCAGGCGCGTGGATTTGCCTTTATCAATTACGTGCCGCGCAACACCAATTGGGAATACGTGATGTACCTGTCGTTGACCTTGGTGATGATTGGGCTGATGGGCGAGTTTTATACCCGGAAACACGTCTCTGCTTCGTGGTCTGCCCGCCGCTGATCAGGTCACAACCCGCAATGTCAGATTGATCCGCCCGCCATTCGGCAACAGGGCCGAACTGTTAGGGCGTATACGATCGATGCCGTGATAGGCGGTGCGTGCCGATCCTGTCATGACCACAACATCGCCGGACCTGAGCCAGATCGACTCGGTCTTACCGCCACGTGTCTGGTTGCCCATGCGGAATAAGGCTTCGTCGCCAAGGGACACCGACACAACCGGTTGCGTCATGTCAGCTTCGTCGCGGTCTTGGTGCATGCCCATCTTGGCGGTCTCGTCATACCAATTAATCAGACAGCATTCAGGCAAACGTGCCTGAGGCACCAAAGATCGCCACATATCCAGCAACACCTCTGGGATTGCAGGCCAAGCCTGCCCTGATGGGTGCACAGGTTCATAGCGATATCCTGTGCGGTCACTGATCCAGCCATAGGTCCCTGCGGCACTCATCCGCACGGACATCGGCGTGCCTCGTGGTGTGACTGGCTGAAATAAAGGTGCTTGCTTAAGACAATGACGCAACGCCTCGACCAGTCGGCGTTGGTGTTTGGGCGAAAAATTTTCGCTGTGAATCTCAAAGTCGCGCACGCTCAAAGGGGCCATGCGATGAGAATAATTCGTTCAAACGCGAAACACATACCGAATTTTCAGAAATTCACCCTAGCAGATGCGCTTGCAGGCGTCTTGTTGCCTCCTTATATACCCATCGGACCTGCTGAACGGTAACGTCAGTGGATTGAAATGCGGGGCGGGATGCCGGAATGGGTCATCGTCTCGTGACATCGCCTTAAGACATGAAGGGATCGAAAACATGGCCAAAGTGATTGGTATTGACCTCGGTACAACCAACAGCTGCGTCGCGATCATGGATGGATCGCAACCTCGCGTGACCGAAAACGCCGAAGGCGCACGCACAACCCCGTCCATCGTGGCATTCACAGATGATGAACGCCTCGTTGGCCAGCCTGCAAAACGCCAGGCTGTTACCAACCCGGAAAACACCGTTTTCGGCGTGAAGCGCCTGATTGGTCGTCGCAATGATGATCCCGATCTCGCCAAGGACCGCAAAAACATGCCGTTCGAAGTGATCGACGGCGGTAATGGCGACGCATGGGTGCGCGCCAAGGGCGACAAATATAGCCCCTCCCAGATTTCTGCTTTCATCCTTCAAAAGATGAAAGAAACTGCTGAATCCTACCTCGGTGAAGAAGTGACCCAAGCGGTGATCACCGTGCCGGCGTACTTTAACGACGCTCAGCGTCAGGCGACCAAAGATGCTGGCAAAATTGCCGGTCTCGAAGTGCTTCGCATTATCAACGAACCAACAGCAGCCGCTTTGGCCTACGGTCTCGACAAGAAAGAAGCGCGCACAATCGCGGTCTATGACCTTGGCGGCGGTACCTTTGACGTGACCATCCTCGAGATTGACGATGGCCTTTTCGAAGTGAAATCCACCAATGGCGACACGTTCCTAGGTGGTGAAGATTTCGACATGCGAATCGTGAACTACCTTGCCGAGGAGTTCAAAAAAGAAAACGGCGTTGACCTGACGCAAGACAAGATGGCGCTTCAGCGTCTCAAGGAAGCGGCGGAAAAAGCAAAGATCGAACTGTCCAGCTCCAGCCAGACAGAGATCAACCAGCCGTTTATTTCGATGGACGGTAAATCCGGTCAACCGCTTCACCTTGTGATGAAATTGACCCGCGCCAAGCTGGAAAGCCTTGTTGGTGACCTGATCAAGGCATCAATGAAACCATGTGGTGCCGCCTTGAAAGACGCCGGTCTGTCCACCTCTGACATCGACGAAGTCGTATTGGTTGGTGGTATGACCCGTATGCCGCGCGTTGTGGAAGAGGTGACCAAATTCTTCGGCAAAGAGCCCCACAAGGGTGTAAACCCAGACGAGGTTGTAGCTCTTGGCGCGGCCATTCAGGCTGGCGTGCTGCAGGGAGACGTGAAAGACGTTGTTCTTCTCGACGTGACACCGCTGTCGCTTGGCATCGAAACACTGGGTGGCGTGTTCACCCGTCTGATAGACCGCAACACGACCATCCCGACCAAAAAGTCGCAGATTTTCTCGACTGCTGAGGACAACCAGAACGCGGTGACGATCCGGGTGTTCCAAGGTGAACGCGAGATGGCGTCCGACAACAAGATGCTCGGTCAGTTCAACCTCGAAGACATCCCGCCTGCGCCACGCGGCATGCCGCAGATCGAGGTGACATTCGACATTGACGCCAACGGTATCGTGTCGGTGTCCGCCAAGGACAAAGGCACTGGCAAGGAACAGAACATTACGATCCAAGCGTCGGGTGGTCTGTCGGACGAGGACATCGAAAAGATGGTCCAGGATGCCGAAGCCAACGCCGAATCCGACAAAGAACGCCGCGAGATGGTCGAGGCCCGCAACCAGGCCGAAAGCCTGATCCACTCGACCGAAAAATCAGTGGAAGAGCATGGCGACAAAGTTGATCCGACCACGGTCGAAGCCATCGAACTGGCCATTGCGGCGCTCAAGGATGATCTGGAGGATGAAAAGTCTACCGCAGACAAGATCAAGTCCGGCATCCAGAACGTAACCGAAGCGGCGATGAAACTCGGCGAAGCGATCTATAAGGCCCAGCAAGACGATGGCGGCGATGCCGAGCCTGCTGGTGCTGATCAGGGTGGCGAAGATGATGACACCATCGTCGATGCCGACTTCGAAGATCTCGACGACAACAAGCGCGCCTGACGCTGGTTGGGCGGAACTGAATTGGGGCCGGTCCGGACACCGGGCCGGCCTCACTCGTTCCGTAGAAGGAGGGCATGATGTCCAAACGTGACTACTACGAAGTGCTCGGTCTACAAAAAGGCGCTGCTGCTGACGAGATCAAAAAAGCCTATCGCTCCAAGGCGAAAGAGCTGCACCCGGATCGCAACGCTGACAATCCCAAGGCCGAGGACCAGTTCAAAGAGGCGAACGAGGCCTACGAGGTTCTCAAGGACGCTGACAAGAAAGCGGCCTATGATCGCTATGGCCATGCGGCATTTGAGGGCGGCATGGGCGGTGGTGGACGACCCGGCGGCTTTGGTGGTGGACAGGGGCAAGGTGACTTTGCCAGCGCGTTCTCTGACGTGTTCGATGATCTGTTTGGCGATTTCATGGGTGGTCAACGTGGCGGTGGACGTCAACGCGCCTCGCGTGGCGCTGACCTGCGCTACAACCTGCGTGTGACACTCGAAGATGCCTATGCCGGTATGCAGAAAACGATCCAGGTTCCAACTTCTGTACAATGTGGATCGTGTTCCGGGTCGGGCGCCGAAGGTGGCGCAGAGCCGACCACTTGTCCAACCTGTTCTGGTATGGGCAAAGTTCGCGCAACCCAAGGGTTCTTTACCGTCGAACGCACCTGTCCGACCTGTTCGGGTCTTGGTCAAACGATCAAAAATCCGTGCAAGGAATGTTCGGGTGCAGGCCGTGTTCAAAAAGAACGCGCTTTGTCAGTGAACATTCCCAAGGGCGTTGAAACTGGCACTCGTATTCGTCTTGCGGGCGAAGGCGAGGCAGGTCTTCGCGGTGGCCCCCCGGGCGACCTCTATATCTTCATCGAGGTTGCGCAGCACGAACTGTTCGAACGTGAGGGCGTACACCTGCACTGTCGCGTGCCAGTTTCGATGACGGTGGCAGCTCTTGGCGGCAATATCGAAGTGCCGACAATTGACGGAGGCCGCAGCCGCGTCGCAATTCCCGGTGGCAGCCAATCTGGTCGCCAGATGCGTTTGCGCAGCAAAGGAATGCCTGCGTTGCGTGGTGCCGGGCAAGGCGACATGTTCATCGAGCTTGCAGTGGAGACACCGGTCAACCTGACATCGAAACAGAAAGACCTGTTGCGCGAGTTTGAAGAGCTGAGCGAAGACAACAATCCGGAATCAAAGAGTTTTTTTAAATCTGTAAAAGGCTTTTGGGATTCGATGAAAGGGTGATTTGATGGCCCCGCTTTGTGCGGGGTCATTAGCGTTTCCTTAACAGATCTTGCGTCATGTTCTTATGATGGCGCTCTCTCAATCCACTCAACCATCTCTATTCGAAACCCCTGCGATGGCACCCAAGCCTCCGCACAAAGCGGTGCTTGGGAAACAGAAAAACCCGTCATATATTGACGGGCACCGCAAACGCCTGCGCAGCCGATTTCTTGTCGGTGGGGCAGAACCGCTTCCTGACTATGAATTGCTTGAACTTCTACTGTTTCGGTCTCTTTCAAACGGTGACGTGAAACCTATCGCGAACGAAATGATTCAAAAATTTGGCGATTTCAATCGTGTCCTGTCCGCCCCAATAGAACGCCTGACCGAGGTGTCAGGTATTGGCCCCAAAACCGCTTTCGACCTCAAACTGATCGAGGCGGCGACCCATCGCATGTCGCAGGGCAAGGTTCTGAAAAGGCCTGTCATCTCAAGCTGGAATGCACTTCTCGACTATTGCCGGGTGACGATGTCTCATCGCGAAACCGAACTGTTCCGCATCCTGTTTCTTGACCGTAAGAACGTGCTGATCGCTGACGAAGTTCAGGGCAAAGGCACAGTTGATCATGTGCCGGTCTACCCGCGCGAGGTGATCAAACGCGCGCTTGATTTGAATGCGACGGCTCTGATCCTAGTGCACAACCATCCCTCGGGCGATCCCACGCCCTCGACTGCAGATATTGACATGACCGAAGACATCGTGCGCGCCTGCGATGCGGTGGGTATCCTTGTGCACGATCACCTGATCATCGGCAAATCCAAGGAGGTGAGCTTTAAATCTGAGGGGTATCTCTAAGGTGGATTAGCGCACCCACACTTCGACTCGTCGGTTGACCTGCCGACCCCAGCTCGTGTCGTCGCATGCCATCGGCATCGCCTCGCCAAAGGCATCCGTGGACAGTTGAACTTGCGACAAGTTCGACGACTCTACGGTTGCTTCGATCGCTTGCTTCACAGCTTGAGCCCGTTGCTGGGCAATCCGCAGATTGCCTGCGGCAGGGCCTTCGCCATCGGAAAAGCCGACGAATACCAATTGCCGCCCGTCGTACACACCAGCCTCGATCGCACGGGCCAATTGTTGCACGTTCGACCGCGATTGCGCGTCCAGCCGTGCCGCACCCGCTTCAAAGCGAAATGATGTGGACAGGCGCCGCAAGGGGGCAAGAGTGTCGACCATTCGCTTCAGTGCGATCAGATCCACCTCGGTCTCGGCCACTTGAATGGCGTTGGCAAACCGGTCACCCTGCGCGTTGAGGGCTATTTCTTCGGGCGCTTGGTCGACAAACCCAGCCCGTCGCGTGATGATTTGGGCCGGGCCAGTCCGCGTATATGCCAGAAAATCCCGTGCCAGTTTTGGCAGACGCCGCGCTGGGATATATAGAAACATCGGCGCGGTTAGCGGGTAGTCCTCGGTCTTGATGGTGAGTCGATTTGCCCTCAGTTGAAATCCGCAGGGTCCCGTGAGAGCCAAAGGCTTGCTGTTGCCGATCTCTGAGTAGCTGGCCACTCCGATTGCCAACTGATCCTGCGCAACAGCTTGTGCAAGCGCCGTATTGGTCGAATGGCGCGCCACGTCCTCCACCAAAGACAAACGGGCCTGCCGTAAAACACGATCCTCAACTGCTTGAGCTATCCCCGACTGGGCATCACGCATATGGATCGAAATCGGGGCGTCCACCCCACCCAAGGTGCGCCAATTGTCGATATCGCCTGATAGTATGCGTGCTAAGTCTGACACGGATAGTGCCGAGACCGGGTTGGTTGGCGACACGATTACCGTCATCGCATCCAGCGCCAACACCCGGCTGCGGTTCACGTCGTCCAATTCACCCAGACCAACCTCGGCGGCCAAGGCCAACTCTCCTGGGCGTATTTCGCGCAAGGCCATCACTAGATCGGCTTCATCAGCGAGCAGATCTGCGAACCCTTCGTCTGTGCTAGAAACACGAAACTGAAAACGGCCCACGACTTTGGCGGTGTCGCTTGTTGACATCACATATTCGAAATGGGTGTCGTCGGTCCTTTTCCGCTCGGTCTTCAAACTGTTTTGCAGGGCAAATCCTTCGACTAAGGCGGGCATCAGCACATCGCCGATTGTGGATGATCCGGAAATCGACAATTCTGCCACAAAATCAATCAGTGATGGGCAGCCTGGCCCTTCGCAGGACACGCCCGATCCATCGACAGTCAACTCGCCATATTGCGTATCGACGCGGTAAAACTCTCCGTCAAAGCCCAGCAAGGTGCCGGACAGTTCAATGGCACCATCACGCGACCGCAAAGTCACATCATCCGCCGATGCGGTTGCTCCGGTCAGAAATAGAAAAAGTGCGGCCCAAAGCACCGCACAGACATGTTTCATGGATCGCGCCTTTGACCTGCTCGCTTATTTTGCGGCGATTGTCAGGTCTTCGACAAGATTTTTCAACAGTAAGAAATCACCCACCGTGTCGCAACCTGGCACATCGATGGTCAATTCCTTTGAGATAAGGTCGCGGCCATTGCGAAATTCAAGTGTTTGCGCTTCAACGCTGCGGTCGCAGTTTGAAGAAAGGATTTCGGCTTCAACCGTCAGCGCGACAGTGCCGGAGGTTTCGGTCATGCCGGTTGGAAATGTGTAAACTTCGGCCAAAAGGGCATCGGGTGCGTCGGCTGTTCCCAATGTGGTCATAAAGCCGCCATCGCCTGTAGCTGCCCGGGTGGGGTCGGACTCGGCGCCATGCCAGACATGACCATCGGTGAAGTATTCGGCATCGAATTCGCGGGCATGCAATTGCAGTCCGGCATCGCCGCGCCATTGCAGCACAACGCGATCGTAGAATGGAACAGATGTTACCTTGGTCATTGCCACCGCGCCTGCGTCATCAAGGAACGATGCGATCACCAGAGCATTTTCGGTGAGCGCCGGGACATCGATAGAAAGCGTGCCGTCTGGCTGCATCAGTGACGTGAACATCAAGCCGCTGTGGTGCAGCGTTACACGTTCGCTTCCGTGGCAGGGCGCGTTCAGGTCGACTGACATCATGGCACCTGCGATGGGCGTTGCGGTCATTTCGACGTCGCAAGCGAAACCGGTATCCGCGGGTGCGTCAGGAATGACTATGTCTGGCGAGTCCAACTGTTCGATCGCAGCGGATACGATGTTTTCAGGCAACGTCGCAACAACAGGCAAGTCCACCTGTACAGGCACGCGGGGCGTCGACGAAACAGCCTGAACATCTGACACGACCACAGGCGTGGTGCTCAAATCTTTCGGTTCGGATGAGGGCCATGATTGCATAGCCGCACCGATGCCAAGCGCGGCACAAAGCGTGACTGCGGCGATACGGGCTGACGATTTGCTTTTCATAGCAGAACTCCGGTTGCAATAACTGCAACGGCCGTTCTGCCTGAAAATTTAGGTGTCCCTAGGGCGGTGCCTAGGTGACTTTACGTCTGCAATGTGGCGCTGATGCCTTACGCGAGCCGCCCGTGGCAATGCTTGAACTTTTTGCCAGAGCCACAGGGGCACAGATCATTCCGCCCCGGATTGCCCCAGGTCGTCTGATCAGTTTCGTCAAATCCGTCTGCCGCACCTTCCGGGTTTTCGAGGATTTGATCCTCCTGCGGTGTCGCGGTTTCGGCGGCCTTTGACATTGCGGCTTGCTGTGCTGCCAGCTGTTGCAACATAGCCTGTTGTTCTTCCTCGGTCATCGGGCGGACCTGGCCAAGCTGTTTGCTCACGTCTTCACGCAGGCTGTCCAGCATGGTTTCGAATAGTTGGAAAGCTTCGGATTTGTATTCGTTCAACGGATCACGCTGAGCGTAACCACGAAACCCGACAACAGACCGTAAGTGTTCCAGCGTTAGCAGGTGTTCACGCCACTTGCTGTCGATGGTCTGAAGCAAAACCTGCTTCTCGATTTGCCGCATCGTATCCGGCCCAAAAGCTTCAGCCTTTTGCGACATCATCTCGTCTGACGCATCCTCGAGCCGTTCACGGATCACCTCGGCATCAGCGCCTTCTTCGTCGCCCCATTCGATAACAGGCGCGTCCACGCCAACAAGTTCCTTGGCCGCCGTTTGAAGCCCTTCGGTGTTCCACTGATCCGCATAGGTTTTGGGTGGAACGTAAGTATCGACCAGATCGTCGATCACCTGATGGCGCATATCGCGCGCAACTTCGGCCAAGTCTTGTGCTTCCATGATCTCGCGGCGCTGACTGAAAATCACCTTTCGCTGATCGTTCATCACGTCGTCGAACTTGAGCAACTGTTTGCGGATGTCAAAGTTGCGGCCCTCGACTTTTGCCTGCGCGCGTTCGAGTGATTTGTTCACCCACGGGTGCACAATGGCCTCGCCTTCCTTCATGCCGAGCGTTGACAAGACCTTGTCTAGACGCTCGGAACCAAAGATGCGCATCAGGTCGTCATCAAGCGACAAAAAGAACGACGACCGGCCAGGGTCACCCTGACGGCCAGACCGGCCGCGCAGCTGGTTGTCGATACGGCGGCTTTCGTGACGTTCAGTTGCCAAGACGTACAGACCGCCCGCAGCTTTCACGGCGTCTTCGTCTGCTGTGTGGCCCTCTTCGATCCGTTTCCGGATCTCTTCGGGGTCGCCTTCGGGATCGGCGGCGATTGCCTCCATGATCTTGAATTCGACATTGCCGCCCAATTTGATGTCGGTGCCGCGACCGGCCATGTTGGTGGCGATTGTCACCGCGCCCAATTTACCGGCGTCAGCGACGATCTGCGCTTCCTGCTCGTGCTGACGCGCGTTCAGAACGTTGTGCTTTAGGTCCGCCTTAGTCAGCAACTGGCTCAGCATCTCTGACTTTTCGATTGAGGTGGTGCCGACAAGTACCGGTTGGCCCTTCTCATGCGCCTCTTTGATCTCGGTTACGATGGCATCGTATTTTTCCTGCGCTGTGCGGTAGACCTTGTCGTCGTCATCAATCCGCGCAATTTCGCGGTTGGTCGGAACTTCGACGACACCCAGTCCGTAGATCTCGGCAAATTCGGAAGCTTCGGTTGCGGCAGTACCGGTCATACCCGCCAGCTTTTCGTAAAGGCGGAAATAGTTTTGGAAGGTTACCGATGCGAGAGTCACGTTCTCGGGTTGGATCTTGCAGCCTTCCTTCGCCTCGATGGCTTGGTGCAGCCCTTCTGACAAACGGCGCCCAGCCATCATGCGGCCGGTGAATTCGTCGATCAGCACGACTTCACCGTCTCGCACGATGTAGTCCTTGTCGCGTTGATACAGTTTGTGTGCGCGCAGACCTTGGTTCACGTGGTGGATCAGCGTTGTGCTTTCCGGATCGTAAAGCGACTGCCCTTCGGGCAACTGACCCAATTCGAGCAAGGTCTCTTCCAGAAACTCGTTACCTTCGTCGGTAAAGGTCACATTCCGCGTCTTTTCATCCAGCGTGAAATGCTCATCCGTAAGAGACGGGATCACTTTGTCGATCGCCGTATAAAGCTCACTGCGGTCCTGTGCCGGGCCGGAAATGATCAGCGGGGTCCGCGCCTCATCGATCAGGATCGAGTCCACCTCATCGACAATCGCCATGTAATGGTCGCGCTGATACATCTGCTTCAGCTCAGATTTCATGTTGTCGCGCAGGTAGTCGAAGCCAAGTTCGTTGTTCGTCGCGTAGGTGATATCGCAGGCATAGGCCTCTTGCTTTTCAGCATCTGGTTGGCGGGGGTAGACCACACCAGTAGTAAGACCCAGTGCACCGTAGACCTTGCTCATCCATTCGCTGTCACGTTTGGCAAGGTAGTCGTTCACAGTCACGATATGTACGCCGCGCCCGGTAAGCGCATTCAAGTAGGCTGGAAAAGTCGCGACAAGCGTCTTGCCTTCACCCGTTTTCATTTCCGAGATATTGCCTTGGTGTAGGAAAATCCCGCCCATCAGCTGCACGTCAAAGGCCCGCAGGCCCAATGCCCGCTTGGCCGCTTCGCGACAATTGGCAAACGCCTCGGGCAGCAGATCATCCAACGCCTCGCCATTGGCGATACGCGCTTTGAATTCTGCTGTTTTCTCGATCAGCTGCGCATCGCTCAGCTTTTCAAAGTCTGCTTCCAGTGCGTTGACCTTTTCGATCAGCGGGCGGGTCGCCTTTACTTTTCGGTCGTTCGGCGTTCCGAACACCTTGCGCGCGACTTTACCTAATCCCAGCATGCACTCACTTTCAGCTTTAACATCTTCGTGTGCGGCATCTGCTTGCTCGCCTCGCACACAGCCCATATGTCACAGGGGAACGACTGGCTTAGCAGCGCCTGCAGGCGATGTAAGGTCAGGGAAATACACTGTCAATGTCGCCCCTTGTTTGCGGGCGGCTCTGGAAGGAACAAACATGACGAATCTCATCACGAAATTGTCTGCAAGCGCGTTCGCCCTGATGCTGGCCCTGCCGGTTCAGGCGCAGGATACGCTGACAGCCGACTCAGTGGTGGCCACGGTCAATGGCACCGAAATCACGTTGGGCCACATGCTCATGGTACGGGCGTCCCTGCCGGAACAGTATCAGCAGCTTCCTGATGATGTTCTTTGGGACGGGATCATGGACCAGATCGTGCAGCAGGCTGTGCTAAGCGAAGAAAGTACCGGCGACGACAGCCGTCGCGTCCAGCTAGCGCTTGAGAACGAACGCCGTGCTTTGGTGGCGGCTCAGGTGATAGAGGGCCTGGTTGACGATGCCGTGACCGACGATGCGATTCAAGCGCTCTACGAAGAAACGTACCTTCAAGGCGAACCGACCGAAGAATTCAACGCCTCGCATATCCTGGTCGAAACAGAGGAAGAAGCTGCCGCGATTGTTGAAGAATTGAAGGGCGGCGCAGACTTTGCCACGGTCGCGCAAGAAAAATCCACCGGTCCATCTGGCCCCAATGGCGGTCAGCTTGGCTGGTTCGGTGCAGGCATGATGGTACCGGAATTCCAAACCGCCGTCGAAGGCATGGAGGTCGGCGCGATCTCTGACCCGGTTCAGACACAGTTCGGCTGGCACGTCATCACGCTGAACGAAAAGCGCAACCAAGAGGCGCCGAGCCTTGACAGTGTACGTGCCGAGCTTGAAAACCAGATCAGCCAGCAGGTTGTCACACAAAAGATCGAAGATCTGACCAAGGCTGCTGATGTAAGTCGTACCGCTAAGGAAGAGGTCGATACCTCTGTCCTGAGCAATCTTGGTCTGCTGGAGGAATAAGACTTGGCCAACATCACATCGGTTTCGCCATTGGCTCCGGCCAGCTTTCCAACGCTGCCGGTGATCAAAGGCGCAAGGTTTGCGACCGCTGCGGCGGGCGTGAAATATGCCGGGCGAACCGACGTGATGCTGGCTATTCTCGACCCCGGAACCTGTGTTGCGGGCGCGTTCACAAAGTCAGCTACGCGGTCGGCTAATGTGCTGGATTGCCAATCTAAAATCCGTCTTGAGGATGGGGCAGGGGCTGCGATCATTGTCAATTCTGGCAACTCGAACGCTTTTACCGGCCGCGCCGGGGACGAGTCTGTTCAGGCCATATGTGCGGAGGTCGCCAGTGTAACCGGCCTGCCCACTACCCGCGTCTTCACAAGCTCAACAGGTGTGATCGGGGAACGCCTGCCGCATGACCGCATTCAGGCCAAGATCCAGGAACTGTCCAACAATCTTGATGAGGCGAATTTGCCCGCCGCCGCCAAGGCGATTATGACAACCGACACGTTCCCAAAAGGTTCCGCTACCAGCGTGGATTTGCCCGGCGGAACAATCAGTATCGCAGGTATCGCCAAAGGTTCTGGCATGATCGCACCGGATATGGCGACAATGCTGGTCTATATCTTCACTGATGCCAAGATCGCCCAGCCCGACTTGCAAGCGATGGTGTCAGAGTTGAACGAGAAGACCTTTAATAGCATTACGGTCGATAGCGATACCTCAACTTCGGACACGTTGCTGGTCGCAGCGACGGGCGCATCGAACGTGTTGGTGGCTGCTGATAATGCCAGGTTTCGTGACGCCTTGCACAGCGTCATGCGAGACCTTGCCCACCAGGTCGTGCGCGATGGCGAAGGCGCGACTAAGTTCGTGCAAATCACCGTAACTGGCGCGCTTAACGATGCCGATGCCAAAACTCATGCAATGTCTATTGCCAACTCGCCACTCGTGAAGACCGCCATCGCAGGTGAAGATCCCAATTGGGGCCGCGTCGTTATGGCAATTGGTAAATCTGGTGCACCGGCAGACCGCGACACGCTCAGTATTTCGTTTGGCGATGTCAAAGTCGCATCGAACGGTTGGGTTGATCCAAACTATCGCGAAGAACAGGGTGCTGAGATCATGAAAGATCAGAACATTTCCATGGCTGTCGATCTGGGCATGGGGGCTGGAGCTTCAACTGTGTGGACCTGCGATCTGACTCACGGCTACATCTCGATCAACGCGGATTATCGGTCCTGATATGAGCATTGTTCTTGTTTCTGCTGTCGCCTTGATCGACCCTGATGGACGTATTCTTTTGGCCCAGCGTCCTGAAGGTAAATCAATGGCGGGCTTATGGGAATTCCCCGGTGGTAAGGTCGAAGCGGACGAAACGCCCGAACAAGCATTGATCCGTGAATTGCAAGAAGAGTTGGGCATCGACACTTGGGAAAGCTGCTTGGCCCCACTCACATTCGCGTCCCACAGCTATGAAAAGTTCCACCTGCTGATGCCACTCTTTGCGTGCCGCAAGTGGAAAGGCACACCCGAATCAAAAGAGGGACAAGCCCTTGAATGGGTGCGGGTAAACCAGCTTAAAGACTATCCAATGCCTCCGGCTGACATCCCTCTGATACCGATTCTGCGGGATTGGCTTTAGGGAACTGCGACTTTCGTGCAAAAGTTGTGCGATTCAGAAGTTTTTTTCTGGTGTTAAATTCAGCAACAATCTAACAAAGCTGTGTCAGAACTTGGGGGAGATTTGACGTGCTAAAAACAATCATCGTCGGTAGCTGCATGTCTGTGCAGGGCATTTTGGAAAAGTCCTTGTCCGATGGCCGGATTTGCGTCCGCGTCGGAAGTCGGATCTTCACAGGTTTGCCGGTCGCAACATCTACCTGATTTCAAAGGTGCGACTAAAAAGAAAAAGGGCAGCGGTGACGCTGCCCTTTTCTGTGTCTGAGTCTCTCTAAACCTTAGTCCAGCGCACGTTCTACTTCTTCGCGTTCGAAAATCTCGATCACATCGCCTTGGCGTATGTCCTCGTAGTTTTCGAATGCCATACCGCATTCCTGACCGGACTGAACTTCGGCCACTTCGTCTTTGAAGCGTTTCAGCGTCTTCAACGTACCTTCGTGGATCACGACGTTGTCGCGCAGCAGACGCACACCGGCGCTTCGACGTGCGACACCTTCGGTGACCAGACAGCCAGCAACCTTACCGACGTTTGATACCTTGAAGACATCCTTGATCTCGGCATATCCAATAAAGGTTTCCTTAATCTCGGCGCTCAGAAGGCCAGAGGCAGCAGCTTTCACGTCATCCACAAGGTCATAGATCACGCTGTAATAGCGAATCTCGACGCCCTTCTGGTTGGCCGTGTTGCGCGCTGATGCATTGGCACGCACGTTAAAGCCGAACACTGGAGATCCCGACGCTTCGGCAAGGCCAATATCGGTCTCGGTGATCGCACCCACGCCCGAGTGCAAAACCCGCACGCGGACTTCGTCGTTGCCAATCTTTTCCATCGCCTGAACGATGGCTTCTGCCGAACCCTGAACGTCCGCTTTGACCAAGATCGGAAGCTCCGAGACATTCTCGTCTTCCTTGGCCTTCTGCATCAGTTGTTCCAGCGTTGTCGCAGCACCCAGAGCTGCGCGCTTTTCCTTAGCGACGTTAGCGCGGTATTCCGCGATTTCGCGCGCCTGCGCTTCGGTTTCGGTCACGTTAAGAACGTCGCCAGCTTCGGGTGTTCCGTTCAGACCAAGAACCTCAACAGGCACCGATGGTCCTGCTTCTTTGACGCGCTCACCCTTGTCATTGATCAGCGCGCGGACCTTACCGTACTGTTCGCCGACGACAAAAATATCGCCTTGATGCAGCGTGCCGTTCTGAACCAGAACCGTCGCCACAGGGCCACGGCCCACGTCAAGCTGCGCTTCAATCACAGCACCCATCGCAGCCCGGTTCGGGTTCGCTTTGAGCTCCAGAATCTCGGCCTGCAAAGCAATCGCTTCCAGCAGTTCAGGCAGACCCTGACCGCTGATTGCCGACACTTCGACGTCCTGCACTTCGCCGGACATCTGTTCGACAACAACTTCGTGTTGCAACAGGTCCGTACGAACCTTGGTCGGATTCGCGCTTGGCTTGTCGATCTTGTTGATCGCCACAATCATTGGCACTTTGGCCGCTTTCGCGTGGTTGATCGCTTCGACCGTCTGAGGCATCACGGCGTCATCCGCAGCAACCACCAGAACGACAATATCTGTCACCTGGGCACCGCGAGACCGCATCGACGTAAACGCCGCGTGGCCCGGAGTGTCGAGGAAGGATAGAACAGCACCATCTTTCGTGGTCACCTGATAGGCACCAATATGCTGGGTGATCCCGCCCGCTTCACCGGATGTGACGTTGGCGTCGCGGATGGCGTCCAGTAGCGATGTCTTGCCGTGGTCAACGTGACCCATAATCGTAATGACTGGAGGACGCGTCTGCAGCTCTTCGGGGTTGTCTTCGACTTCTTTGATGACGTCTTCCACATCCGCGTCGGACACGCGTGTCACCTTGTGGCCGAAATCCTCAATGATGAGTTCGGCAGTGTCTGCGTCGATCGATTGGTTCTGGGTCGCCATGATCCCGTTGTTCATCAACGACTTCACAACATCGCCCACCCGCTCGGCCATACGGTTGGCCAATTCGGCCACCGTGATTGCCTCGGGCAGTTTGACTTCTCGCACAACCTTTTCGCGTGGTTGGCTTGATCCCATAGCTTTCTGACGCGCGCGCTCTTGCTTGCGTTTCATTGCGGCCATGGATTTTTGACGACCACCTTCTCCACCCAGCGCTTGGTTCAGCGTGAGCTTGCCGGAACGGCGTTCGGAATCGTCTGTCTTGCGGCGGCCGCGATCGTCGCGGTCGCGGTCTGTCTTGCGCGGTGCGGCTTGCGAAGGCTTCGGACCACCTCCGGATGGCTGCCGCGCAGCTGGTGCCTCGACAGGTCCGGCAGCAGCCTGCTTGGCAGCTTCCGCCGCTTCGCGAGCTTTGCGTTCCTCGTCTTCTGCCTTTTGGCGGGCGCGCTCTTCGGCCTCGCGCTGTTCGCGCTCCTTGGCCTCTTTTTCGGCGCGCATCCGCTCACGCTCTTCAGCGCGGGCTTTTTCTTCGGCTTCGCGCTGGGCGGCCTCTTCGCCTTCGCGGGCTTTGGCTGCCTGAAGCGCTTTCAGTCGGCGCTCCATTTCGGCATCGGAAATCCCGGCGGGACGTTTGTTCCCCGAAGCTGCAACTGCTGCTTTGGCAGACCCTTCGGTCCCACTTGTAACTGTGTTGGGTTTCGGCACCACAACGCGCTTGCGCTTGGTCTCCACCACGACGTTTTTTGTACGCCCGTGGCTAAAGCTCTGCTTTACGTTCCCTGACCGGGGACCGCCGCCGCGCAAACCCAAAGTCTTTTTGCCGTCGTTATCGCTCATTTAGCTCTTTTTTCCTTCCCAGCGGCCCCTGCCGCTGTCTTTGCATCAGACGTTCCGATGCGAAAGCCCTTCAATCTTTGGGCTTCCTCTACAACACGTTGCGTGAGTCCGCCAGCGCCAAGCGCGGCATGTATCACAGTTTGTCGCCCAAAGGCCATTCCAAGCTCGTCCGCTGTCATCCAACCAATATAATGGCCATAGTGCGGAGTGCTGAGTTTCGATTTACCGCGACTCGATCCGTCTTCCGCCTGCAAAAGCACCTCGGCGGTTTCTTTGGACAAGGCGTCTTTGACCTTTTCATAGCCCGAGATCGCCACGCCGGATTTGCGGCTTAGACTTATCAGATCGACAACACGGCGTGCAAGTTGCTGTTCAAGATCATGCACAAGCGTATCAGAGACGCGCAACTGCGTCTTCGCTGCGCGGTGAAACATGTTCTTTTTTACGGCCGTTTCAAGGGCAGCGCGCGTTGCGGTCACCCAAATGCCCCGACCCGGCAGTTTACCGGCAAGGTCGGGAACAAGTTGATCGTCCGGTCCGACGACAAAGCGGATCAGCTCGGCTTTCGGGCGTACCTCTCCAGTCGCAATGCACTTGCGATCCGGTCCGCTTTCCCGTTCCTTGTCTTTTCCACCGCGTGTCACGTGTGTCGTCGTCCCTTAATCTATCAGGCGAGCGTTAGGCCTGAATCAGGCCTGCTCGCCTTCTGCTTCAAGCTCTTCTTCACCTTCGGCATCCGCCTCAAGTTCGGTCGGATCGACCCAGCCCAGAAGAACCCGTGCTGTCATCACCAGATGCTGTGCTTCCTCCAGCGACATATCGAAGGGCTCAAGCAGACCATCGTCTTTGTGACGTTCACCGTTTTCAGTGGTCCAGCCGCCGGCTAGTTCCCAATCCGCGCACGTGGCAAAGTCTTCAAGAGTCTTGATGCCGTCTTTCGCTAGCACTTCGACCATCTGCGGCGTCAGGCCGTCAAAGTCGATCAAGCTGTCCTCAGCACCCAGTTCGCGGGCCGTCTCAAGCGCTTTCTTGGCCTGTGCTTCAAGGTTCTCGCGGGCACGGGTCTGCAGTTCTTCGGCAGTGCCTTCATCAACACCGTCAATCACCAGCAGTTCGTCTACCTCGACATATGCAACCTCTTCAAGGTTGGTAAAGCCTTCAGCGACCAGCAACTGGGCAAAGAATTCATCAAGATCCAAGGTGTCCATGAAGAGTTGTGTGCGCTCTTCGAACTCTTTCTGACGACGGGCCGATTCTTCTTCTTCGGTCATGATGTCGATATCGAGGCCCGTCAGCTGCGATGCAAGACGTACGTTCTGACCACGGCGACCGATTGCTAGCGACAGCTGCTCATCAGGAACAACCACTTCGATCCGCTCGGCATCTTCGTCAAGAACAACCTTGCTCACCTCAGCGGGCTGTAGCGCGTTCACGAGGAACGTCGGAACATCCTCGTTCCAAGGGATGATATCAATCTTTTCGCCCTGAAGCTCGTTCACAACAGCTTGAACGCGGCTGCCGCGCATACCGACACATGCACCAACTGGGTCGATTGAACCATCATAGGAAATTACAGCGATCTTGGCGCGCGAGCCCGGATCACGGGCGACCGCCTTGATCTCAATGATGCCGTCATAGATTTCCGGCACTTCCATCTTGAACAGTTCAGCCATGAACTCAGGCGCGGTACGGCTCAGGAAAATCTGTGGCCCGCGTGTTTCGCGGCGGACATCTTTGATGAAGCAGCGGATACGGTCGCCATTGCGATAGCTTTCGCGGCCGATCTTCTCGTTGCGGCGCAGGATGCCTTCGCCACGGCCCACGTCGACGATGACGTTGCCGTATTCTTCACGCTTGACGACACCATTGATGATGGTGCCTGCGCGATCCTGGAATTCTTCGAATTGACGATCACGCTCGGCTTCGCGAACCTTCTGCAGGATAACCTGTTTAGCGGATTGGGCGGCGATCCGACCCATTTCGACCGGGGGTACTTCTTCGACAAACGTGTCGCCGATCTGAGCCGCACCACCGAATTCTGTGATCGGCTGGCCTTCGCGCAACCAAACCGCGTTCTGGGTTGGCTTCGGTGCCAGGAAATAGGGCTTGGCGCTTTCGATGGTGAATTCCGCTTGGTAGTTTTCAAGCTCTTCTTCGTCGACCACAGTGCGCACGCGGGTAAAGGTCGCGCGGCCGGTTTTGCGGTCGATGGACACACGAATGTCCATCTCGCTGCCGTAACGCGACTTGGCAGCACGCGCGAGGCTTTCTTCCATCGCTTCGACAACCAACCCGGGGTCGATCATCTTTTCGCGCGCCACCGCTTCGGCGGTTTGCAACAGTTCCAACTGGTTCGCGGAGGTGATTGCCATCGGTGTTACTCCTCTTTGGGCCCTTCGGCCTCAATCACGTCGTCAAATGTGGTCTCGTCGAAGCCTTGGGCTTTACGCGCCTTCAGCATTTCCTTGATAAGTTCATCCGTAAGGACAAGCTTGGCATCCGTCAGCCAGTCGAACTTGAGGCCGACTGTACCTTCGTCGATATTGATCAGAACCTCGTCATCCTCGACCCCGGCCAACACGCCCTTAAAGCGTTTGCGCCCGTCAATCAGTTCAGAGGTTTCGATTTTGGCCTCGTAGCCTTCAAACGTTTCAAAGTCTTTGAGCCGGGTCAAAGGCCGGTCGATCCCGGGCGATGACACCTCCAAAGTATAGGTATCAAGGATCGGGTCTTCGACATCCAATGTCGCGCTCACGGCTGTGCTGATGGCCGCGCATTCATCCACTTCCATCCCGCCTTCGGGACGCTCAGCCATGATCTGTAGCGTGGCCAGCTTGCCGCTCATCAAACGGATGCGCACAAGTTCGAAGCCCATGTCTTCGATGACAGGGGTGACGATCTCGGCCAGACGTCGGTCCATCGCGGCTTTTGCGATCAGGTCAGACATTGTCTTGCAGTTCTCCAGACACAAAAAAACGGGCGCGCGGCCCGTTGGAAAGTTCGGTGGGTGCCGACCTAAGCCAACACGCCGCTGTTGAGGTGCATATAGGCAGGGGTCCCTGAGTCTGCAAGGACTTTCGTAACTGCTTATCTTTGGCGAGGCGACGTCGTCGGTACATACAATCTGGCGGTACTGACTGGCTGTTCAATTGGCACGTCAGTAATCCCGTTCGAAAAACACACCCACCGACGAATTCCCATTGTTGTCGACACTGCCACGCGCGGTGATCTCATCGGTCACGTCAAGGTTCAGATTGATTTCGGTCCGCCCGCCGCTTTCGACAACCACGTCTGAATAGACGTTGTCGGAAATATATTTACCTGCGCGAACTGCAGTTCCGCCATCTTCGGTCTGGCTCACATCCAGATAATCCAGCCCAAATCCGTCCCGCAGCCGTGACAAGAGACCGATACCACCGCGCCCGGCCAACGTTGCGACGGCATTTGCCAGTTCTAGCGCCTGCAACGCAGAGAGGTTAGACAGGTCGCGCCCAAACAAGAGCTGTGCAAGCACTTCGTCTTCCGGAAGCTCGGGACTTGAGGAAAACGTAATGTCGGGTGACGATGCAGGCCCATCCAGAATGACAAGCACGGTTATCCCGTTGGCATCAGTTTCAGCGACGAACCTCAACACCGGGTTAAAGCTTCCGCTCATCTGAATGCGTCCTTCATCCAGAACAAAGCGCTGGTTCAGGATGTCCAACCGTCCACGTACGAGCTCAAACCCACCTTGCGGGATGATATCCGATGTCGGTCCGGTCAACCGCAATTGCCCGGCCAATTCCGCATCCAACCCGCGTCCGCGCACGAAAACCTGTCCGGGCGCGGTAAGCGTTAGGTCCAGCCGCGTGCTTGATGGTCCGCGGGTCTCTTCGACGGCGGCATTCGCTGATCCTGTAAGTCCCGCGCGGTCAAGCGTCCGCATCACCGGACGGGTTGCGCCCAGATGGTCCATTGGCGGGATGTCCCCCAGTGCCGAAACACCGGACGACGGCACCTGTATTTCGGTTTCGTTGAGTCGCAGATCCCCGCTTACCAACAAGTTGCGTCCAATCGGACCGCTCAATGAAACGTTGCCGTCAACGCTGGTGTCGTAGAGATCAGGATCGCGCACACCAAAACGGTTAAGCGTGGCAGTTATGTTGGCGTCCAACGACGTCAGACCTAGCCGACCGTTCACATCAATGGACCCACCGTTGTTCCCTTGCGCGGCAATCCCAAGCAGCGCCGCGCCGTTCGTCAACTGGACCTGCCCTGTAATAGGTGCCAGAATGATGCCCAGAGTTGGTGCGCTGAACTCGGCGCCCTCTGGTGTGATCGTCCCCGACAGACTACTTAAAGCCAACGGTCCGGACACACGCAAATCCATATTTGCACGCCCATTCACGCGGCGCGGTGAAATGAAGACATTTGCAAGTCCCAAAGGCGCCGAACCGTTCACGCTCAGATTGGCAGTGCCGCCATTGGCCACCCGCCCACCAACGGCAAGCGTCGTGCCGCCCGGGCCCTGCAGATCGACATCCACGACATAACCATCACTTTGCTGTCCAACGGTTCCATCAACCACCAACGCACCTTGGAAATCGGGTGCAATCAGTCCGACGTTCGCCAACCGCGCGTCAATCTGAAGATTGCTCAGCGGGCCGCTGACCCTTGCAGTGATCTCGGGGTTTTCAATGTTGGCCGACAGTTGCCCTAACACGCCATCCTGTGTGGATGCGCTGAATTCGAACCGCGTCACGCCTCCCAATAGCTGATCGACGGTGGCGTTATTGATCCCAAGTTCAGTCCCTTGGCCGCGTGCGGATACGTCGAAATCGCCGCCGTCCTGATAGGTGCCGTTCACATCAATCGCCGCGCGACCGCGTACATTTTGACCAGCAAGAGCGGACAGCGGTGCAAGGTTCTCGGCCACCAGTGACACGGCAAACTGCGCATCGGGAGCAGTTAGAGCTTGGGTCACCAACGCCGATCCGGTCGCGTCGATCGCTCCGGTGTTCACAGCGAACGCTTGCAAGGTCAAGCGCTCAGCCTCTTGTAGCCAGTCGAAGGTCGCCGTCACTGTGGGATTTGATCCAAGGGCATCCGCCAGACGTCGATCGCTCAGCCGAAGCGCTGAGCCTGCTACACGCAGATCTCCACCGGCAGAGATTAATCCTCCGCTTTCTGATTGCGCGATATCGCCATTACCAGCCAGCGCCAAAGTAGTTGCTGACGCCTGTGGTGAATTCAGATCGCGCACCGCAATATCGGCCTGCCACGCGCCGCTTGGCCCACCTGTGGCGGTCACATCGACTGTACCATTGGTAAGTGTCAGGCCACCAAGGAACGGCAAGCGCACGGGCTGCGTCTGGTTCGACAGATCAGCTGCCAGGTCAAGGTTACGCAGCGTTGTTCCAGTTAGTGTCACCGATCCGTCTAGAACGGCTTCGCCATCCGCTTCACCAGGATACACTCGGTCCAGATTGCTCAGAACACCATCGAACTGCACAGACGTGTCCTGACTGGTGATCGTGCCATTCGCTTCAAGACTGATTTCGGGCGTCACCACACGTGCTGACCTGATTGTCGTTCCTGTCTCGTCCCGGCGCACGTCAATGCGCGCTGAACCGACGCCCGACAACAATCGGTCCGCGACGTCTTGGCCAATGGCGAGGCCAAGGGTGGTGCCATCTACCGCCAGATCGACCATACCAGAAAGCGGAGCGAGGTCGCCATCGACCTGTACGTCGACCCGGCCTTCCAACGGGCGACCCGCTAGGTCCGAGAACCGTGTAATGTCTTCGGCCAGCAACCGCAGATCGACCGAAAGCGGCATGTCGTTTTCGCTTGTCCATGTCGCCGTACCGTTCAAACCATAATCCGGCCCATTTGCCTCAAGGCCGCTTACCCGGATCGGTTGCCCACTGCGGTAATCAACGCGGGCAGCCCCCGACAAGTCGGTCCCAACGGCAGCAGCCAAGGCCGGATCGGTCAACGCCAATGTTTCTGCCGCCCATGTGAGGTCGAGCTCAAACTGCCCGTCCTGCTGTGCAAAACTTTGCTGGTCGATCTGCCCACGGCCGGACAGGGTGAGCGCGTCTAAAGTGGCATCAGGGCTGGTGAAATCCTCTAGCCGCGCGTCAAACGTCAGATCGCCGTTCAGGGCAGCATCGAAAGTGACCGACGCCACCTGCGTGTCGCCGCCACCGAACGGAAGGACAACAGGTCCATCATTGGGGTTTGTGATTCGACCTTCTGCGTCCAAAGCCTCAAGCCAACCAGTCTCTGAGACAACCGCACTGCCGGTGAGTGACAGCGTGTTGGCCGTGAGATCGAATTGTGGCAATTCCATCCGTCCGGATGCCTCGCGGATCACCCTCGCTTGCAAACCGATGTCGGTGCCGAAAAAATCACGGGTTTCTTCGGTCAATAGCGGCGTCGGATCGCCATTGATATCGACCCGCACATCCCAGTTACCTGCGTCTTCGGGCGCAAGAATCTCAACTGTACCGGTGATCCGGGGCTCATTGTCTGTCGCCAGTGCGATATTGGCGGTGAAATCATCAACCTGTCCGTCACCCTGCACGGTAAGCGCCAGAGCTGGCTCGCCGGGTATGCCCAGTAGTGTCGCAGCCAAACCACCTTCGGCCTCTTCAGCGTTAAGATCGACGGCCAATTGCCGTGATGATGGATCATAGCTTGCCGCAAGCGCGAACTGCGCCTGATTGCCGTCGATCCGGTCGAGGTTGAATTGAAGGTTAGCTCCGCCATTTTCCAGCTCTGCCGCACCGGTGATCCGGAATTCGGCCTCTTCGCCCAGCAGCGGTGCCCCCAATTGGACCGATTGCACCAAAATTTCTTCGATCTTGATGGACACTGGCAGGTCAGGGATGCTGAACTGCGTTGCTTCTGGGTTGGGGACTTCCGGCCCGGCATCCGGCGTGCGAGAGACAACAACCCGTTCAGCCGAGAAAGAAGTCACATCGACGGTTCCCCGCAGTAATGCTGCCCGGCGCCAGTCCAACACCACGTTTTCGGCTCGGAACCATTCGCCATCGGCGTCCGAGATCGCGATCAGCTCAATCGTTGCTTCGCTCGACAAAGCGCCTTGGAAGCCTCGAATGCGCACATCGCGGCCTGCGCCAGACAGTGTGTCTTGCAATAGCCCGGCCAGGTATCCCGGGTCGTCGTCGGTCTCTTGTGCAAAGCTGACAACAGGCCACCAAAGAAGGACGAGAAGGGTCGCGATGAAGCGCATATCAGAATGCCTGACCAATACCGATGTAGATTTCGTAGTCCGTGCCCGCACCGTCACCGGTCACCGGCGTTGCGATATCAACGCGAATGGGGCCGATCCCGGTGTTGTATCGTAGGCCGAAACCCGCGCCTGCGTGCCAATCGCTATCGCCGGCAAATCCGCTTTCCTCGGTGATCATCCCGGCGTCGTAAAAACCAACCAGACCGATATTTTCGCGTACACTGGCGCGCAATTCTGCCGACAGCGCCGCAAAGCTTTGGCCACCGGTGAATTCGCCATTGTCCGCGGTCACACCCAAGGATTGATAGGGCTGTCCGCGCACCGTGCCGCCGCCACCTGAATAGAAAAGATAGTCCGGAACGGTGTCTTCAAGGCTAGGCCCCCAGACCGATCCAATTTGCGCCCGTCCGGCCAACACGAACCGGTCATCGGTACCAAACCCGAAATAAGCCCGCGCGTCTGATGTAAAGCGCAGCCCGCTTTCGGTTTCGTCCAATCCCAGAAACGGAGTTGCAGTTGCTGAAAGGTAAAACCCCCCCGTCGGGTTCAACGAGACATTCCGCGTGTCATAGGTTGCGCCAAAATTGGCGGTTAGTAGCTGGAACTCGCGCTCGCCAAAGGCGTCTTTGGTGTCGATATAGCGGTAACCCAATCCGAACGACGCGTTCAGTTGATCGGAAAACCGGTGTGACAGGCCTGCTGAAACATTCGCCTGATTGCTGGAAAAGCCAGGCTCGTTCAGTTGCTCGATTCCCGCGGTCAGATAAAACTCAGTATCCGGCGTAAAGGTCGCCGGCCGCCCATAGGTCAGGTTCAGCGAATAATCCATCTCGTCTGCGTCGGTGCCGATTCTGGACACTTCGCCTTCGACACGCAACCGCTCTGCACCCTGAAATAGGTTGCGATGCAGCCAGAACGCGCTGATCTTGCCGCCTTCTTGTGTCGACACCTCAGCGCCAAAGCCGAAGCGGCGCGGCTTTTGTTCTGCCAGCTGCACGTTCAGGTCTAGCGTGCCATCCGAGCCCGGAGTTTCCGCCTCTGCAATCGCCACAGAACTGAAGACTCCCGTTTGCCGCAAACGCCGTTCAGCCTGAGTGATTTCTTCCGGGTCAAACAGGTCTCCTTGCGGAATACCTGCGATCTCGCGCACTCGTGTCCGGCGGATCTTCTCGTTGCCCGTCACAACAACATCGCCGAACCGTAGGCGCGGCCCGGGGGTCAGGCCCAACTGAACGTCCAGTTCGCGATTTGGGTGATCCGCGATGATCTGTTGCTTCGATAGACGCGCCTTGGCATGCCCGACACTGCGCCACCCGGTCACACCGGCATCGGCTGCCTCGCGGATTGGTGCTGTTCCTGCGCGTGCACCGGTTTGGAATGTTCCGGGAATTGCAGTGCCTTCAGCCAATGGCGCGATGTCAGCCCGCCCAAATCGGAAACGCGGGCCGGGGTCTACGTCGATTACGATCGTCGTGATCGAAACTGGTGCCTCGAAGGGGGAAATGCCCGCGGCCTCGCGCCCGTCGACCTTGATCGATACCACGGGGGAAAACCGACCACCGTCGTAAAGTGCTGCAACAATCCTTCGGTAATCGGTCTGCGCCGCCGCGATCAGGCCTTGTGGTGTTGCCTCTCCGCTGTCGACCAAAGCGTAAAGCGACATCGCATCTTTAAGCTCGCTGCGCAGCTCGTCACTGCCGCCTGGAATGTTGAGATCTAGGTTTTGTGCCGCCGCAATGCAGGGAGCAGCCATCAGCCCTGCGCACAACATCGTGCGTTTCAGACTGCTCATTTGCCCTAAACCTCGTGTTTTGTCTGACCTCAGCTTAACAGGCGAACGACTCACCGTGCAAATGGGTTCCGCATCGTTTGCGTCACAATCCCGGTAGAACTGGCCAAAATGCAAAAAAGCACGCATGGCGTGGGGCCACCATACGTGCAAGGTGCAGGGAGCTAAGGACCAAAGCTCCCCGTAGATGTGGCGCAGTTTAGCGGCGCGCCAGCGTGTATCCCCGGTGACGCAAGCAGGGCAGGGCGTAGGCATGGGTCGCGCCGCGTCGTGTCTCGACTTTCATCCGGCAGGCTTTGGGCAAGGACCGCGCGCTGATGTTGTTGCGCGAAAGGCAACGGCTCATCACCACGCGATTGACATGGCCGCCTTGGATTCGGCGCACACATTGGCTCGGCAAAACGTCACGATGACGGGGTCTTACATCGCGTGGAACAACTTTGGGGATCGGCTTTTGGTGGACCTTCACAGACGATTTGGGTTTTTGCCCCGATTGATGGTGCGGCTTGTAATGCGTGATCGTTTTGGACTTTTCCTTGCGGTCATTGTCGCGCGAACTCTGTATCGCCTTGCCGATGATGAAAACCGTCGCCGCACCCGCCAGCAACTTGGCGATATCGTCTTCTGATGCGGCACGTGCCGGCGCTGCGGAAAATGCGGCGATTGTGGTGGATACTGCCAGAACGACTGCGATGAATTTGCGTGACATGGTTGGGTTCCTTTCCCTGTCTAAGCCAGCGATGGCGTGTTATGGCAGGGGCATCGGGCCGCTGCCTGTGACATCGATCTCGGTCGAGCAGGCAAAGACAGGCAATATCGGTGTCGCGCTATCCGATAGCAGCACAGGCGTTATTGAATTTCATCCGTGTTCGCCGCAGGTTGTCGATATGAAAATCATTCTCCCCTTTCTGGTGATTGCCGTGCTCTGTATGCCTGCCGCTGCGCAGGCCGCGTGCTATGCCGATTACAAGGCCAAACAGGATGCCCCGCTACGCCTACATTATGGCGTCGCGAAAATTTCGGGTGATTGCACGCCCGCCTCTGCAGATCGAGAGCTACAGGCCCGGCTGGCGCAGGCGGGATGGACGCTGCTCAATGTGGTGTCGGTCTTTGATGAAAACGGGCTTGCCGAAAGGAAAGAAAGTGCCGGACCTCACTTCCTCCGCTACTGACACGCGCCGTTCAGGCACCCGGATTGTGGTGATCGGCATCAGCGTAATTGTCGCATTGCTCGTGTTGGCCGGGGTCTTTCTTGTCCTGACGCTTCCAGATGCCAATGCTTTTAATGCGCGAGTAGAACAGATCTTCGTAGAAAACGACGATTTGACATCGCAGGCCGAGGTTAAGCTTCTAGAAATCCTTGCCCAGGCTGGCACCGCGTTTTCCGACACGCTAGCGGGCTACCGGACCACGATTTTTGTTCTGCTAATTTTTGCCACTGCCATGCTGATCGCCGCTTTGGTGTTTCTGGTCATGTTGGTCATTCTGAACCGTCGCATGGCCCAGATCGAACGGTCAGGCATTCAGGTAAATTCCCTGATTGTCAGCCGAGAGGAAAACACCGTTTATCTGAACACGATGGGGTTCAAGCTGACCGATGCGATGATGGAAACCATTTCGATATTGGCCGAGGCGCGGATGGATGACGAATTACTGTCCGGTGCCCAGATCGAAGCGATCGTGTCCGGCCGCATCGAAAGCGATTGTGATGAGGCTGCAGGTGCGACCCGTATCAAACGCTTACGGGATGGGTTGGGAAACCAGTTGGTTAGTGAGCTGCTGATCAAAAACATAGCCCGTCGCGGGTATATGCTTGCGATCGACAAGGACGTGATCGAGGTGCTGTGACCTGATACAGGATTGTTGAGTGTCGCTTTGTCTTGGTCAGGTATATACCAGCTGCCGCGCAATCTTGGTGTGCAGTTCGCGCGATGCACCCAACACACCCGCAGTTTGCGGAACCCGGTTATTGAATCGTAGCGCTGCCCCATGTCGGTCAGTCACGGTCGCCCCGGCCTCGGACAAAATCAGTGTCCCCGCTGCGATGTCCCATTCCCAACTGGGGCGAAACGTCAACATCGCATCATAGCGCCCTTGTGCCACCAGACACAGCCGGTAGGCGAGAGAGGGGCGATGCGAACGCGCAAAACCGGGAACCGTGTCGCGCCAATGAATTGGGTCCATGTTTGGCTTGGTGGCCAGTACCCGAGCATCATCAATTTCCAATATTTCAGAAACACTTAGCTGTTCCCCATTGCAATGTGCGCCATGCGTGATGCTTGAGGAATAGAGCAAATCCATTTCTGGCAGGTAAACAACGCCTTGGGTGATCACGCCATTTTCAGCAATCGACAACGAATGCGCCCAAGTCGTTTCGCCCGCTATAAAGCTTCGTGTTCCGTCAATCGGATCGACGATGAACAGTCGGTCTTTCTCAAGCCGTTCTGGCGTGTCTTGGGTCTCTTCACTTAGCCAACCAAAGTCGGGTCGCGCCGTCGTCAGCATGTCGCGCAGCGCGTTGTCCACCGCATAATCTGCCTGCGTCACCGGTCCGGCATCGTCTGGCTTATGCTCTACATTCAGGCCTTTGGCCTTGTGGTGCAAAGCGATCTCACCCGCTTGGCGTGCGGCGTCGATCAGAAGGTCAAGATCATTCTCCGGCAAGCGTCAGTCCTTCAACCAACAGCGACGGTATAACTCGGCTCAGCCATGGGCGTGCATCATTTGCCGGAGTGATTTTCTTCAGCATTTCGATGAGATTACCGGCAATGGTCACGCCGCTGACGGGATAGGCCACTTCGCCGTTTTCCACCCAGAACCCCGCAGCGCCCCGAGAATAGTCGCCGGTGTTGGGGTTGATCGTCGATCCAATCATAGACGTGACAACCAATCCGGTGCCCATGTCTGCGATTAGCCCTGCACGATCTTTAATCCCTTGGGTCAGTGAGACATTGGAAACACTCGGCGACGGCCCACCCGTGGTTCCACGCGACGCGTTACCTGTCGGATCAAGACCCAACTTTCGTGCAGTTGCCAGATCAAGTGTCCAACCTGTCAATACACCATCTTTGACGATATCACGTTTTTGCGTTGCAAGCCCTTCGGCATCGAATGGACGTGACCCACCGACGCGAACGCGGTGCGGATTTTCGGTCAAGCTAAGTCCTTGAGGTAGG
>NZ_CBFHLV010000037.1:0-31894 GCF_965656765.1 Marivita sp.
TGTCGCATTTGTTTGCTCCTTCAAAGGTTGAGCAAACTCTACATTAAACTGAGGGAAGTTTCGGGGGGCAGGTCAGCACCCGAAAAAGCGTGCGTAAGATAGGGCCTTCTTTTCAAGGCTACGCGAGCCTTCAAAATTCTCATTATATACTGCTATGCCGCGCAAGTCGTCTTGCGATAACACCCAGAAGGCTCCTTCTTTCATCTCGCTTCGTGGATAAATCGGATGTCCGTAAGGGTCGTAGTTCTCTGCATGATCGAGAATATAGCGATCAAGTATGCCTCTGATTTCTGTGGAAAATTTTATGCCTTCAACGATCTCTTCTAGAACTGCCGCACCTTCATCTGTTTCCCAACGGTTTTTGATGAATCTCTGGGTTTCGAGGTCGAATTTGAAGCCATCTTTGTCAAATTCCATCATGTTCGACTGCTACCCCTTCCCCCCAACATGCTCCAACCTCTGCCGGGCCACCGCCTCATGCGCCTCGGCCTTGCGGTTGTCCGCCAGACACGCCTCGACATACCCCAAGTGATCCACCACCGCCTGCCGGGCACCCTCCGGGTCGCGCGCCTGCAGGGCGAGGTTGATCGCCCGGTGCTGATCCAGCAGCACACTCCGCGTGGTCTTCTGGCGGAACATGATCTGGCGGTTGTAGAACACGCCCTCTCGCAGCAACTGGTACATTGACCGCATCATATGCAGCATGATCACGTTGTGGCTGGCCTCGATGATGGACAGGTGAAACTCCGCGTCCAGCGCCGCCTCGTCGGATGGGTCGCGTTTGGCGTGGGCCGCTTCCATGCGGGCGAAGACCGCGCCTATCACGGCCAAATCCGTGTCCGACGCCAAGCGCGCTGCGCGTTCCGCCGCAAGCCCTTCCATGTCGCGGCGGAAGGACAGGTAATCGAACACCGCTTCGTCGTGGTTTGCGAACAACTGGATCAAAGCGTCCGAAAACGCCGACCCCAGCACATCCGCCACATAGACCCCGGCACCCGCGCGGCTGGTCAGGAGGCCCCGGTCGGACAGATCAGAAATCGCTTCGCGCAATGAGGGGCGGGACACAGCCAAGCGCTCAGACAGCTCTCGTTCCGAAGGCAAGCGTTCGCCGGGGCGCAGGATGCCTTGCAGGATCAGCTTTTCAATCTGGCGTGTGACCGTGGTCGACAGTTTTTCCGGCGTGACGGGTTGAAAGGGCATGATGCTCGCAATTGGTTTGATTGGTCAAATCATATGACCGATCCGGCCCTCAAACAAGCTACCACCGTGTCAGCGCGTCTTCGTCCTCGTCTTTTGCGGCGACCCAGTTGGTCTCACCCGTGGTCGCGTGTTCCTTCTTCCAGAACGGCGCGCGGGATTTGAGGTAGTCCATCAGATACTCGGCTGCCTCAAACGCGTCCTTTCGGTGGGGGGCTGCGGTGGCGACCATCATGATCTTCTCGCCCGGTTCCATTCGCCCGTGGCGGTGGATCACCAAAACATCTCCCAAGGACCACCGCGTGACCGCTTCGGCGGCGATGGCCTCAAGCGCTTTCTGGGTCATGCCGGGATAGTGTTCAATCTCCATCGCATCCAACCCGCCATTGCCGAAATCCCGGACCACGCCCGTAAACGTGACGACGGCCCCCATATCGTGGCGGCCATTGGCGAAGGCTTCGGCCTCGGCCCCGAAATCGAACGGGGTGTCCTGAACGACGATCCGCATTAGCCGCCCGTCATCGGCGGGAAGAACGCCACTTCGCGCGCGCCCTTGATCGACGCGTCAAAATCGGTGAGCTCCTGATCAACGGCCACGCGCAATGCACTGAGGTCTGAAAAGGCAAGATCGTACCGATCCTCGCGCGCCCGCAGTTCCGTCACCAAATCCGCCACGGTTTCGGCCTCTGTCGTGACGGTTTCCTTGGGCAGTCCAATCCGTTCGCGGACCCACGCGAAATACAAGACGTTCATCCGATCAATCCTTCAAAAACGGGGTGGCCTTGCGGAAGTAATCCCACCCGGTGATCAGGGTCAGGAAGGCGGCAATCCACAGCAGGATGATGCCTGCGTTACCCGTCCAAACCATACCAGCGTGTTTCCACCAAAGACCGTGCAAGTCTTCAATATCGCCTGTCATGACACCTTGGAATATCTCAGAGCTCATGCCCATGGCGGACATACCGAGATAGTGTTCGAACACACCTTGGGCGAAGAGAACTGCGATTGCGACCATCTGTAGGGTCGTCTTCCATTTTGCCAGCGGCGTTACCTTGAGCGTGCCGGCCGTATCACCCAAGAATTCACGTAGGCCCGACACAAAGACTTCGCGGAACAGGATGAATGTCGCGGGTAGAACCAGCCAAGGTGACATGGACGAATAGCCGACAATCACCATAAGCGCGATCACCACCATCGCCTTGTCGGCAATCGGATCGAGCATTGCACCAAGCTTGCTTTCCTGTTTCCAGGCGCGGGCAAGATAGCCATCGAACCAGTCCGTGACAGCGGCTGACACGAATAGGATGAGGGCGAACCAATCTGCGGCAGGACGAGAGAAATAGAGGAACATCAGCGCCACTCCCGGCGCAGCCAAGAGGCGCAGCACAGTCAGGATATTTGGCACCGTCATCGTCATATGCTTTACCTACCGTGCCTATGTGAAACTGAAAAGGCGGCGTTTTGGTGTTTTCATAACTTCGCCTGCTTGGAGTGTTTTGCCGCTGATTAACTTGGCGGGTTTGCGGCACGGGGCGCACGATTGAGCATATCAACATAACGCGCCCGTGCGTCGGGTAGAGGTTTGCCGACCTGTTCAGCGGCCAGTTTGTGTTCGAGGAAGTAACCCGTAAGGCTCAAAGCTGTTGCAATATCCGTGTTTTCCGTTGCGCCGCCATCACGCAATGCGTCTGGCAGGGACAATAGCCGGTCCGCCCAGTCGCCTGCACCTTTTGCCGACACGGCGCGTCCCGACTTGGGTGAGACATAGACCAAGTCGTCCGTGGACCCGGTGACGGCGCAATGCCCAAGGTCGAGCCCGTAACCGAGATCGTCCAGCAGCGCAGTTTCCCAGCGTAAATATGCCAGCGGCCAAAGATCGGTTTGGTCCAGCAGGTCAAGAAGGTTCTGTGTGTGGGCATAAAGCACGGGATGCGGTTCGCGTTCGGGAAGGACAAATGCCAAAAGCGCGAGTGTCGCGTTCAGCCCGGCCAAGGTTGTTCTGTTCTGCATCGCAATGGCAGCACGCGAGCGTTGAAGCTCCGCGGTGAAGCTGCCCAAATGATCCTCAAGCCGGGCGCGCCATGCCAGATCAAGCTGCGCCCCGGGTTGCAGGATCGGGGCAACTTTGCGCGATGCTCCCCCGCGCACCACCCCCGCGTGGCGCCCCCGTTCGGGAGTGAACACGTCGATGATCATCGAACTCTCGCCATGGCGGCGGCTGCTCAGAAGGATGCCTGTGTCTCGCCAATCCATGGGGTGAGGTTAGCCCGACAGCCCGTCTTCATCCAGTAGATGCCGACCAGCGCGATCCTCGACTTCGATCACCCAAAGATCACTGTCAAAGCTGCGTTGTTTGGCAATGCTGGTGTCTACGTCTGTTTCTGACCCATCCGCCAGAACCTGCCATGCGCGGTCTCCGGTCAATAGATCGTACTGCTGAACAAACGCTTTGGCCTGACCATCCAGAGTGTTGAGTTTGATCAGGATCGCCCCGGCTGTGTCGTCACCGTGCGCGGTTACAAAGGCAGGGATATCGAAAAGGGATAGGCGGCGCAGATAGGCCTGCACCCAGAAACCGCTTGCCAGTCGGGCCTCAGCCATTGCCGTCCTTAAAGTCCAGGCCCATCTCGGAATAGCGCTCGGCCTCGTCCAGCCACTTCTCGCGAACTTTCACCTGCATAAACAGATGGATGCGGCGGCCCAAGAATTCTTCTAGCTCTTCGCGGGCGGCCTTGCTGATGGCTTTGATCGTCTCGCCCTTGTTTCCAAGAACGATACCTTTGTGGCCATCGCGCACAACATAGATAATCTGATCAATCCGGGCTGATCCGTCGTCGCGTTCTTCCCAGCTTTCTGTCTCAACCGTCAGCTGGTACGGCAATTCCTGATGCAGACGCAGGGTCAGTTTCTCGCGGGTCATCTCAGACGCGATCATGCGCAAGGGCAGATCGGCGATCTGATCTTCGGGATAGAGCCACGGGCTTTCGGGAAGCTCTTCCGCCAGCCACTTGCGCATAGCTTTCACGCCATGACCTTTTTCCGCCGAAATCATGAATGTCTCGGTAAATGCGAATTTCTCGTTCATGTCGTGCGACAGCTTCAGAAGGTGCTGCGCTTCGACCCGGTCGATCTTGTTGATGGCAAGTGCAACAGGGCGTTTGCCTGCGACCTCAGCAAGATTCTCAAGGATCGCCTCCACGCCCTCAGTGATACCGCGATGCGCTTCGATCAACAGCACAACGATATCTGCGTCTGATGCACCGCTCCAGGCGGCAGCAACCATCGCACGGTCAAGGCGGCGGCGCGGTTTGAAAAGGCCCGGCGTATCCACCAGAACGATCTGCGCGTTACCTTCCATGGCGACGCCACGGATACGTGCGCGGGTGGTTTGCACCTTGTGGGTGACGATCGACACCTTAGCGCCGACCATTTGATTGGTCAGCGTAGATTTGCCCGCATTGGGCTCTCCGATCAAAGCGACGAAACCGGCGCGCGTGGTCATAGCAACATCCATATCCAGAAGTCCGGCGTCATACGCCAGATCGTGGTGCAGAGCCAGCCCCGACTTTGCGCCCGCTACGCACCAAAGTGTAGACCCCGCTGCCCACAATCAAGGTTGCACCGATTAATGTCAGCGCATCAGGGCGTTCGCCGAAAATCAGGTAAGCGAACACCAAAGCGATCAAAAGGCGCGAATATCGGAACGGGGCCACAACCGACACTTCTCCGGTGCGCATCGCTTTGGTCAGGGCACTGTACCCTACGAGCCCGGCAAGACCCGTTCCCATAAGCATCGTCAGCGCAGTTAGGCTGGGTGCAGACAGCGGTGCACTCTCAAAAATCGTGATAACAACACCTGCGATAAACACCATCAAAAAGCCCAGTATGCCCAGTTGCGTGGCCGACACTTCGGGTGGGCTGGCGCGGGTCATCAGATCGCGTCCAGCAAAGCCAATCATACCCAGAACAGCAAATATCGCGGTCGCATCAAAGCCCGATGGGGTTGGACGCAAAATCAACAAGACTCCGACGAACCCGATGGACATAGCAATCCAGCGGCGCATCCCGACCTGTTCTTTGAGGACAAGCGCGGCCCCCAAAGTGACCATCAGTGGCGCGGCCTGCAGGATGGCTGACGTGGTCGACAATGGTGCAAACGCGAGGCTAAGTGCAAAAAATAGGCGGCCCAGTACCTCGAACGCCGACCGGACCAGCAACGGGCCTTCGACGTAGGCTCGGGTGACTAAGGGTTCCCTGGTCCAAACCGCGTAGAGTACGAAAAAGCATGTTCCGAAGCCCCCGAACAGCATTGTCCCGACACCAGCGGATACATCGCCTGTTCCGGTTGCTGCCTTGAAGAACGCGTCTTCGATCGCGAAGCCCAACATGGCCAGTACCATGAACAGGCTGCCGCGAAGGTTGTCGGTCAAGATGGGTCCATTTCAACAACTGCCAAAAGTGCCTTGGCTGAGGCTTGCTCGGCCTGTCGTTTTGATCCGGCTTTTGCCTTGGCGGATTGCCCATCTTCCAATCGCACTTCGATTACAAACATCGGCGCGTGATCTGGGCCATCGCGGGACAGTTCGACATAGGCCGGTGGCGGCATTGCGCGGGCCTGTGCCCATTCTTGAAGCGCGGTTTTCGCATCGCGCGCATCATCCTCGACCGATCCGATCCGGTTGCCCCAAAGGCGCAGAACCAAGTCTTTGGCGGCGTCAAAGCCCGCATCCAGATAAACTGCTGCAATGACCGCTTCCATAGCGTCGCCCAAAAGCGCTTGTTTGCGCCGTCCGCCGGACAGCATTTCTGACCGTCCAAGCTTCAAAGCTGCGCCCAAATCTATCTCGCGGGCGACGTCCGCGCAGGCTTCCTTGCGCACCAGCGCATTGAACCGTGGTGCGAGCTGACCTTCGGATGCAGCTTTGTCCCCGGCCAAGAGCGCCTCGGCCATGACAAGTCCCAGCACGCGGTCACCCAAGAATTCAAGGCGCTGATTGTCTTCTCGATTGACGCCTGCGCGTGACGAATGCGTCACTGCGCGCACCAGCAATTCGGGGCTCTCGAACCGATGCCCCAAACGCTTCGAGAGCGCCTGCAGGTCAGCCGAGAGTTTCACTACTCGATCTTCTCGAAAAATCGGTCGCCGCGCCATGTCCAGAAGAAGAGCATTGATGATCCTGCGGACGAAAACATCACGCGGTTCGCTTTACCCACGAGATTTTCAAATGGAACAAACCCGACACCACCCGCAACGCTGGGCACACGGCTATCGGAAGAATTGTCGCGGTTGTCGCCCATCATAAAGTAATGACCTTCGGGAACCGTATAGACCGGAGTGTTGTCAGAACCTTGGTTGCCAATGTTCAGGATTGAATGGGTTGTGCCATTGGGCAATGTTTCAAGAAACCGATCTTTAACGCAAGTGCCGCCAGTGCCAACCGGGCCGTTAGCGCAGCGCGGGCGCAAACCTTGAGGGCCTTGGGGCGATGCCGTTTCCTCAAATGCGGGCTGCGGTTCCAGTTGCACGCTGTCGCCGTTGATATGGAGAACACCACGGATCATCTGCACTTCGTCACCGGGCAGGCCAATCACCCGTTTGATGAAATCGCGCCCTGTCACAGGATGGCGGAACACGGCTACATTGCCACGCTCAGGCTCGGATCCGAACAGGCGGCTATTGTCGCCATCAGCCCAGCCACACAGGTCGGTTGCATCCACATCAATGCCGAAATTCGGCAGGTAGAGCGATGGGCAAGACGCGTAGGAGTAGCCGTAGGACATCTTGTTGACGAACAAAAAATCGCCGATCAGCAACGTGTCTTTCATTGACCCCGACGGGATCCAGAAGGGCTGGAAAAACAGAGTCCGAAAGACCCCTGCAATCAAAAGCGCATAGACGATGGTTTTGATCGTCTCGACGATCCCGCCGCTTTTCTTGGATTCAGACGCCATGTTCCTGCCTTTTGATCGACTGTCCCGCGCTACATGAGCGGGGGCGGCGCGGGTGTCAAGCCAACGGCGCGTTACTTGGGGCGGGCCTCGATCAACACGGTTGCTTGCGCCCACGGGTGGTCATCGGTCAGGGTGACATGAATGATTGCCTCATGACCCGGTGGCGTCAGGTCTTCCAACCGCTTTTTCGCCCATCCCGTGACCTCCATGACCGGCTGTCCGGTCTGCAGGTTGCGCACCGACATATCCTTCCACGCGATCCCCATCCGCAACCCTGTGCCAAGGGCTTTGGAGCATGCTTCTTTGGCGGCCCACCGCTTGGCGTAGGTGCCAGCAACATCGCGCCTGCGTTCGGCTTTGCGTTGCTCGATCTCGGTGAACACCCGGTTGCGGAAGCGGTCGCCAAAGCGTTCTAGCGTGCCTGCAATGCGGTCGATATTGGCCAGATCGGTTCCGATTCCGATGATCATGCGCCACCTCCGGTTGCTGCGAACATGGGAAAGCTGACACCAAGGGCCCACGCTAGTATGGTGCCCAGAGCCAGGCCCGCAGCCAATGGCCCGGCACGTTTGCCAAAGGCGCGGCCCATTGCACCGTGCACGAAGAAAAAGAGAACGATTACCGGTGCAATGATCAATAAAAAGAACAATCCCTCAAGATCAAGCGCCACCGCGATGCCTAAGGAGACAAGCAAAGCAACCCGCGCTGCGATGCGCCGCCAGAGGGAGGCTTTCCACACCAGTTGTGCATCTGCCACCATGAATGGAACAGCACCAATGATCAGGGCAGCTATAATCGGAAGTCGTTCTTGGATCGGAAAGAAGTTTGCGCCGTAGCGGTCGAGCGCAAATCCAAAAACTCCAATCCCCCATAGCAGCAAGAGAATAACCGATACCACCATCGCACGGGCGCCTGTCCAGCCCAGCGACAAACGTCCCCATAAAAGCCGTTGCATTCCGAGACTGAGCAGCCCGAAGATGCCCAGATGGATCGCAAGGTAATCGGCGACCAAGACTGGCAGGACACCGAAATCCAACGGGATTGCCAGAAACGGTGTGGCAATGGCTGGGACCGCGAGCGTGAGTGCAAAGCGCCCAAATGCAGGTTGGTGGCTGGAGGGAAGAGACTGTTCCGGCAAAGCCAACCGCGCCAAAGCTGCCGACAGGATGGTGATCGCGGCCATTAAGGCTAAAAACGCCCAGCCTGTTGGTGGGACTGATGCCGTCGTCGTGCGGTCATAGTAGGCGTTGAGCCATTCAAGCGCCGCCGCGCGACCCGCTCGTGACTGAAGTATAGCGACGTGTTCGGTCCAAGGGGCATAGATCGCGGCACGGGTCACAGTGTCGGTGCGCACTGTTTGGCCTTCCCCGGCTTTTGGGTCTACCATCTGAACAGCCTTGACGCCGAAGTCACGCAAGTGTGGTTCCCACTGACCTGAGATCAGGAGCATGTTTGCGGGTTGGGTCGCCGTCACCGCCTGTGAAAACGCGGATAGCAAAACCAACGGTCCGGTTTCCGTCTCGACCGCAACGCGGATCAGCACGTCGGTCGCCATAGAATGCCCAAGCAAAGCGACGGGATCATTACCGGCGACTGCGTCGATGACGGCTTGGGTCTGGGCCATCAATTTGCGTGTTGTGCCATCAATGCTGTTCACATCGCCTGACATTGGGACGGGGTGCGCACCGTGTCCTTCAAAGTCAAAAAGGTGCACCCGGTATCCAGCCTGAGCAAGCATAAGGCCATATCCCTGCATCATCTCACGTGACCCGGCAAAGCCGTGCGCGATCACCACCTCAGGACCATCGGAGTCTGCCCGAGCGAGGGTTGTAACCGGTGTTTGGCCTATGACTCTTTCAGAATAGGACACGCCATACCGCGCGGTTTCGAGGACAAAGATCGAAACAACTGCAATCAGTAGTGCCAAAACGGTCAGAACAGGGCGCGCCATGTCTTTGCGTCAGGCCCGTGCTGCGTCCATCAGGCGGCGCATCTCTTCGATAGCCGGGGTCAGACCGCGAAAGACGGATTCGCCAATCAGGAAGTGTCCGATATTCAATTCCATGACCTCGGGAAAAGCTGCGACCGGGGCAACGGTTTCATAGTTGAGACCGTGACCTGCGTGGACCTCAAGCCCCAGTGAATGGGCGTAAGTCGACATTTCGCGCATCATCTCAAGCTCGCGATCACGATCTTCGAAACGGCCCTCGGCATGGGCATCGCAATAAGCGCCTGTATGCAGTTCAATGACCTGCGCGCCAATTCTGTGGGCCGCGGTGATCTGGCGTTCATCGGCTGCGATGAAGATCGACACGCGGCATCCTGCCTCCAGCAACGGGGCGACATAACCGGCAAGTTTGTTTTCCTTGCGCGCGACCTCTAGCCCGCCCTCGGTTGTGCGTTCCTCGCGCTTTTCCGGTACGATGCAAACCGCGTGTGGTTTGTGCCGCAACGCGATCTCTTGCATTTCTTCAGTGGCTGCCATTTCAAAATTCAGGGGCACGCGCAACGTGTCCATCAGACGGTCGATATCGCTGTCGATGATGTGTCGGCGGTCTTCGCGAAGGTGTGCGGTAATCCCGTCAGCACCCGCTTCTTCGGCCATTTGTGCGGCTCGCACAGGGTCAGGCAAATCTCCTCCACGCGCGTTGCGCAGGGTTGCCACGTGGTCGATGTTCACACCCAGCCGCAAGCGGCCCGCATTGTCAGTCATTCTCGCCTCCATGATTGAGGCTGAACCTAGTCCGCTGCGTGTCCATCGTCAGCCTGTTTCTTCTTTTTCTTTAGCGATGCCAATTTCGCCTTAAGCACGCCCTTGCGACGGTTCTGATAAGCACGGATGAGTGGGACGGACAGATAGTAGCAGACGAGGCCACAGAAAATCCCCGGAAGGATCCCGCCGATCAGCCAAGGAAAGAACACCTCGTCATAGAATATCTTAAGGCTTTCCCAGTTGGCGGTGGCGTCAGTGAACATTGCTACAAAGTTGAGCCACAGGTCTTCGCCCGCTTTTGCGAATTTGTAGCCAATGCTGCCGTGTGAATGGCGAATCTCGCCCAACCCCAAAAGCCAGTAGCCGGTTTGCAGCGATGCGACACTTATTGGGACATATGTCAGCGGGTTGCCAAAGAAGGTCGACAGCAAGGCTGCCAAAAGGTTTCCGCGCATGACCCAAGCGATGATGGCTGCCGTCACAAAGTGCATGCCGTAGAAGGGTGTGAATGTGGTCAGCACACCAGCAAAGATACCACGCGCGATGCGTTCCGGTGGGTCGGGCAATCGGTTTAGGCGATGTTGGACGTACCGAGCCGCACGTGTCCATCCGCCGCGCGGCCACAGCGCCTCACGGAGGGTGGTCACAATTGACCGCCTGTCCCGCCGTTTGAATACCAACTCGCGTCCCTTCGGTTTTCCTATTCGGCCGCAGCCGCTTGCATCGACAATGCGGGATCTCGCCGCCGAACCACAGACGCAACATCACTTTCTGCCTCAAGCGCCGACATGACCGCGTGTAGATGGTTTGCATCACTGAGGTCGATGTCTAGAAGAAGTTTGTAAAAATCGGGTTTGCGATCCGCAAAAATCAAGTCCGAGATATTGGCCTTTTTCTCGCCGATCAATGTGCAAATCCGTCCCAGTACGCCTGCATCGTTCCCAATCGTTAGCTCTAGGGAAACGGCATATACGGGGGGATGGTTCCCTGACTCCCAATGCAGATCCAGCCAACGCGAGGGTTGCTCTTCGAATGCAGCCAAGGCACCGCAGTCGATCGAATGGACAGTCACACCCTTGCCACGCTGCACGATCCCGACAATCCGTTCACCGGGAAGGGGCTGACAACACGGCGCACGATCAAATGCCTGACCATGATCAAGACCGATCACTGCGCGCTGCATCTCGATGAATTCCATCGGCTCGGGGGCAAGGTCGGGATAAACCGCTGCGACGGCTTCGCGCGCTGACATTTCGGCACTGCCCAAACGTGCCAGCAATTCCTGAGCGTCGGAAATCCGTAGGTTGCGGGCAGCCATTTCCAGCACTTTGTCGCTGGCTTTCTTGCCGACATTCTCAAAGGCCGATCGTGCCAGTTCACGCCCCAACTGCGCAAATCGTTCGCGGCCAGCCTCGCGCAGTTCGCGGCGAATCGCAGATTTGGCTTTGCCGGTCGTCGCAATGTCGAGCCACGTCGCTTGTGGGCTTTGGCCCTCGGCGGTGACGATATCGACGGATTGTCCGTTTTTGAGCCGGGTCCAGAGTGGAACGCGGATGCCATCCACCTTGGCTCCAACGCAGCCCGAGCCGATTCGGGTGTGGATTGCATAGGCGAAATCAAGCGGCGTCGCCCCGCGCGGCAGTTTCACGACATCGCCTTTCGGCGTAAAGCAGAACACCTTGTCGGGGTACATTTCCAGTTTTACCGCCTCGAGGAAATCCTCGTGGTCGTCTTCACCAACGAACTGTTCAGTCAACGAGGCGACCCATTTGGCGGGGTCGACCGCAAACGGGTTTTCGCTACGGACGCCATCGCGGTATGACCAATGCGCAGCCACGCCAGTTTCCGCGACATCATGCATCTGGCGTGTGCGAATCTGTACCTCGACGCGTTTGCCATCACGGCCTGAAACTGTGGTGTGGATCGACCGGTAGCCATTGGATTTCGGCTCAGAGATATAATCCTTGAACCGGCCGGGAATGGCGCGCCAGCGCTGGTGGATTACGCCAAGCGTGGCATAGCAGTCAGCCTTTGACCGGGTGATGATGCGAAAGCCATAGATGTCGGACAATCGAGAGAACCCAATCTCTTTTTCCTGCATCTTGCGCCAGATCGAATAGGGTTTCTTTGCGCGGCCAAAAACCTCGGCCTCGATCCCGGCTTTTTCGAGTTCATGTCGCATGTCACCGGTGATCCGGTGGATCACGTCGCCGGTTTCTTTCTGGAGAGTGATGAAGCGACGAATGATACTGGCGCGGCCTTCGGGGTTGAGAACGCGAAACGCTAGGTCTTCCAGTTCTTCTCGCATCCACTGCATGCCCATACGGCCTGCAAGTGGCGCATAAATGTCCATTGTCTCACGCGCTTTCTGGACCTGCTTTTCGGGGCGCATCGCTTTGATCGTGCGCATATTGTGCAGACGGTCTGCCAATTTGACGAGGATCACCCGCAGGTCCTTGGACATCGCCATGAACAGCTTGCGAAAATTCTCGGCCTGTTTGGTCTCAGAGCTTGAGAGCTGAAGATTGGTCAGCTTTGTGACCCCATCGACCAACATAGCCACTTCGTTGCCAAAGTGGGTTGCGACCTCGGAGTAGGTCGATTTGGTGTCTTCGATGGTGTCGTGGAGCAATGCAGTGATGATCGTCGCATCATCAAGCTGCTGCTCTGTCAGGATCGCAGCCACCGCGACGGGATGCGAAAAATAGGGCTCGCCCGAATGCCGGAACTGCCCTTCATGCATTTCGCGGCCATACTCGTAGGCTGCGCGGATCAGCGCCTCGTTGGTTTTTGGATTGTAGTTGCGAACAAGCGCAACTAAGTCTTCGGCCGCGATCATCGGCGCCTCATTTTCATGCGGCCCGCATCGCTGCAGGCCTTAGCCCTGACTTTGCGCTTCCATCAACGCACGGAGCAGTTTCTCCTCGGACAGATCATCTTCGGCGGGCTTATCGGGTTCTGCACCCATCAGCAGCGCCATCGCGTCTTCTTCCGGCTCATCAACTTCGATCTGGGTCTGGTTCGATTCGATCAGACGCTCACGAAGTTCATCGGCCGATTGAGTTTCGTCCGCAATCTCGCGCAGTGCAACAACAGGATTCTTGTCGTTGTCGCGATCTACCGTTATTGCCGCGCCGGCAGACACTTCGCGGGCGCGGTGCGCTGCAAGCATCACCAGCTCAAAACGATTTGGGACTTTATCAACGCAATCTTCAACCGTCACGCGGGCCATGGGAACTCCAATTCATCGGGCAGCCTTTGAGAGATTGCTAGATATCTCTCTGACACGACGAATACAAGTCGATATCAAAATTCTAGTGCAGCTATGTCTGCCAGTGCCTCTGGTGAGAGCGCATTGCACATATCTTCGACGGTTTTGCCCAAAACGGGATGGCGCCAGTCTGCGGCAATATCCCTTAGGGGTACAAGGACAAATGCGCGATCCTGCAATCTGGGGTGCGGTAAAATCAGCTCAGTTGGCGAGGCAACTCTCTGTTTTTCATGCGAAAGCTGTAGCCATTTTCTATGTGTTTCATGATCAGGCAAAACGGTATCGCCGCAGGCGATCAGGTCGAGGTCAAGCGTCCTCATACCCCAGCGCGCTATCCGTTCGCGCCCAAACTTGGCTTCGATTTCATGAAGTTGTGCCAGGATATCTTTGGGCAGCAGGTCACACTTTAGATGGGCTGCGGCATTTACGTAGTCTGGGCCCGCCCCGGGCGGGAAGCAAGGCGTCTGGTAAAACGTACTGACTGCCGTAATCTCTATATTTTTATGATGAATCGCGTCTATTGCCGCTTTCAGCGTTTCAATCGGCGGACGTCCGCCTGAGGGTAAATTAGCGCCCAAAGCTATCAAAAAGTCGTTCATAAAGTTTTCATATATGAGAGAGTGATCGGAAATGACACCTTGCGATACTAGTTCAAATCATTAAATCACGCGTCGCGCCTTGGCCATACGACGTCGGAACCACCACTCCCGATTGTCGGCCGTAGCGCGACTATATTTTGAAAGGCTCAATTCATGTTCTACAAAGACGAGCGTTTGGCGCTGTTTATTGATGGTTCCAATCTATACGCTGCAGCAAAGTCTCTTGGCTTTGATATCGACTACAAACTGTTGCGTCAGGAATTTGTGCGTCGCGGCAAGTTGTTGCGCGCCTTTTACTACACAGCGCTTCTTGAAAATGACGAGTATTCACCGATCCGCCCGCTCGTGGATTGGCTGCACTACAATGGTTTCAACATGCGGACGAAACCGGCCAAAGAATATACCGACAGCCAGGGTCGCCGTAAGGTCAAAGGTAATATGGATATCGAACTGACTGTCGATGCCATGGAGCTTGCGGACCACGTTGACCATATCGTGCTGTTCTCCGGCGACGGTGACTTCCGGCCGCTGGTGGAAAGCCTGCAACGCAAAGGCGTGCGTGTTTCGGTGGTTTCGACCATCCGTAGCCAGCCGCCGATGATCGCTGACGAACTGCGGCGTCAGGCGGACAACTTCATCGAACTTGATGAACTGCGTGACGTGATCGGACGCCCTCCGCGTGATCCGATGCCGGAACGCCAACCTGTTGCAGCGGAACAAGACTGATCTTTGATCCCGCGCCCGATGCGCCATGTTAAGCGACCTGCTTTCTCTTGGTGGTCTCTTCATCGTGGCGTTCGGCGCGGCGACCATCCTTCCGTTCCAATCTGAAATCGTCTTCGTCGCGCTGCAATTGCGCGGCGATATTCCAATTGAATGGATCGTGATCTTTGCCAGCGTTGGCAACATTCTAGGATCCGGCCTGAACTATGCGTTGGGCCGGGTCCTGGAACGCTTTCGTGGCCGCCGTTGGTTTCCGGTGTCCGAAGCGCAATTGAATCGTGCTCGCGAATGGTATCTCAAGTGGGGAGTTTGGACGCTCTTGTTCAGCTGGGCCCCGTTGGGTGATTCCCTGACCATCGTCGCAGGGGTCATGCGCACAAATGTTTGGCTGTTTTTTCTGTTGGTCAGCATCGCCAAGACAATCCGCTATATCGTGGTTGCCCTGATCACGGCTGCGGCGTTCTGAGATCAGCTTCGGTGACACCCGGCGTTAAGTCGCGCGCGGCGCGCCGAATGCCCCATAGCATCAACATCGTGGTTCCAACAAAAAACGCGGCGATGCCGATGAACTGGGTTTCGATCCCAATCCCCAAATCAATCAGAAGCCCTGTCAGTCCCGGTCCAAACGCCGATCCCAAAACCATCACAGCGGTCGCCATTGATTTGATCGAGCCGATGTGTGCCGTACCGTAGAATTCTGCCCAAAACGCGTTGGGTAGCGTGGCGTTTGCGCCCGAGGTCATACCCAAAAAGACAAATCCAAGAGCCAGACCAAGCGGGCTGTGGGTCAGGCCGAAAACCAGAAATGCTGCAACCATGGGTAATTGGTAAAAAGGCGTCAGCCGTGCTGTTCCCAAGCGGTCAAGCGCCCATCCGGACAGGACCATCGAACCGATCCCAACCGCCGTATATAGCGGGAAAAAGCTGACGAAGACCAAGTGCTCAAGACCTTTTACGTCGGCAACATGCACTTGATGAAAGAAAAACGCAGTGTTGAACGCAGATGGACCCAAAACCGCAGGAACCATGCACCAGAAAAGCGGATGTCTTAATGCCTGTAGCCGGCGCCAGTGCTGCCCGCCCATGCCGAAAGAGACATCTGACTCTGCATGTGATGCAGGTGTTCTTTCTTGCGCAAGCAGCTTCGAAAGAATGGGAATGGCGCACAGGCAGATCACCGCGCCGGCAATCCAAAGGTTCTGCCATGCCATAATGGTCATTGCGCCGACGACGATTAATGGAACCAGTGCTTCACCAAGTGCAAATCCAAGTGATGCAATCGACAACGCGCGTCCGCGTGTCGCAACGAACCAGCGAGCCATCGCGATCACAGCGATATGCGAACACATTCCTTGCCCGAAAAACCTCAGCGCAAAGATCACGATTGGTAAGGCCCAAACCCATGGATTGAAGGCCATGGCCAGACAAGCCGCCGCCAGACCAACCAGAACGATAGGTGCGAGAATGCGTACCCGGAACAGATCGGTCAGGCCCCCGGCCCAGACCATAACGGCCGCCGACGCCATCGTACCGATCATGTAGATGCCGCCCCAGGCGCCATGGCTTAGATCAAACGCAAGCCGCACCTCTCCGGCAAAGAGTGAGATAAAGTAGGTCTGTCCAAACGACGACAAGAAGGTGAGCATGGCACCTGCCGTCAGAAAGGGCGCGTTCGCGCGGATGAAATCGGTCAGGCGCATAACCCCGCCATGCCCCCAAGATCACGGCGTTGCAAGTTGCAAATGCGGACCGCCTCTTTACGGACCGGTCGCTTGGCCTTACCTGTAAACTCACGCTGACAGGACGATCTCTTATGACCAATCCGCCTCTGACCTTGTACCTTGCTGCACCGCGTGGATTCTGCGCGGGCGTGGACCGCGCGATCAAGATTGTCGAGATGGCGCTCGAGAAATGGGGCGCGCCGGTTTTTGTGAGACACGAGATTGTGCACAATAAATATGTTGTTGACTCCCTTCGCGACAAAGGCGCGGTGTTTGTCGAGGAACTGCACGAATGCCCGGATGATCGTCCGGTGATTTTCTCGGCGCATGGTGTGCCCAAAGCCGTACCTGCCGAGGCGGCGAAGCGCGAAATGATCTATGTCGATGCGACATGTCCTTTGGTCAGCAAGGTCCATATCGAAGCCGCGCGCCATCACGACAACGGTCTGCAGATGATCATGATTGGCCACGAAGGCCACCCCGAGACCGTTGGGACCATGGGTCAATTGCCCGATGGGGAGGTGCTTCTCGTTGAAACGGTCGACGACGTGGCCTCCGTCGATGTCCGTGATCCCGAAAAACTTGCTTTTGTGACGCAGACGACGCTAAGCGTGGATGACACAATCGATATTGTCGCGGCCCTTCAGGCACGGTTCCCCAAGATCGTCGGCCCGCACAAGGAAGACATCTGTTACGCCACCACCAATCGTCAGGAAGCAGTCAAGGCGATGGCCCCAAAATGCGATGCGATGCTGGTGGTTGGTGCGCCGAATTCATCGAATTCCAGACGTCTTGTCGAGGTGGGCAGCAAGGCAGGCTGCGGCTATTCCCAACTGGTTCAACGGGCCCTGGATATCGACTGGCGTGCGCTTGACGGGATTGCCAGCGTTGGGATCACCGCGGGGGCCAGCGCCCCGGAAGAGCTGATCACCGAGGTGATTGATGCGTTCCGGGGGCGCTATGATGTCAATGTCGAGATGGTCGAAACAGCGGTCGAGAACGTCGAATTCAAAGTACCTCGCGTGTTGCGCGTACCTGCCTAACGACATTGCGAGGGCGGCTCCTAGGAACGAACCGGTGCCACCCCTCGCAGGATGTCGTTCGGCTTAACGTTTTCCGCCCGGTTTTCCACCGAACTTGCCAGAAGGCTTGCCTCCGGGCTTCCCCCCGAACTTACCACCGGGTTTGCCGCCCCCGGTACGCGGCTTGCGCATGCTTTGCGAAGGATCTCCGGCATTGGCGCGGGCTGCAGCACGGGCAATATTCTTTTTACTGTCGGGTTTGCCTTCGGGCGGGGGAGGGCCTTTGGGTTTGCCTTTGCCCTTAAAGGGTTGCGCCTGAAATCCGCTCTCGGACCGACGCGGTGGTCGGTCCCCGCCGGGCTTGTCACCATAGGGCTTTCGGTCACGGGATGACCCGTCGGATTTGCCCTGATAGGGCTTGCGCTCTCGGGCGGGCCCATCTGATTTGCCTTGATACGGCTTGCCCGACGGTTTTTGGTTTTTTCGGTCCGCCGGTTTCGGCTTGCGCGTACGCGGCGTCGGATCATCGTTCCAATTGATGGGTGCGGCCGATTTTGGCGCCGGTTTCGGCTTGGCCGGAGCATCATCGTGCGCGGGGGTGGAAGCGTCTGATCTGGGTCTGTCGTCATAGGTCTTGCGCGCAGGTTTCGGCCCATCGCCATAGGGCTTGCGATCTGGGCGTGGGCCACCTTTGCCGCCTGGCTTTGCGCCGCGATCAAAGTCAGGCGCTTTGTCGAGCTTGGTCAGGGTTACACCCTTTTCCAATTCCATCTCTGGACCAACCGCGTTCAGAAGCCGCGCGACCGACGCTTCTTTGACCTGCACCAGCGAATGGTCCTGTTGGATGCGGATTGCACCAATATCGTCCTTGCTCAGATCGCCAGCACCACAGACCATTGGGAGGATGCGGCGCGGTTCCGCATCCGCAGCACGGCCACCGGATACGGCGAACCAGACGCTTGGGCCGAAGTCCTGACGTTTCTCGGGTCTGGCATTCGGGTCCGAAAGTTCCTCGGGCGCAGTGTGTTGTTCGCGGAACAATCGTAGATAGGCTGCCGCGATCTGTTCGGGCGACTTTTCCGCCACCAGACGGTTCACAACTGATTCCTCGGAGTCGCCAACCGGTGTTTCCCATGCGGGGTCTGCGAACATGCGATCTTCATCGCGTTCAAGCACTTCGTCTGCTGATGGCGCAGTGCCCCAATCGGATTTGAGCTTGGCCATCGACAGAATGCGTTCGGCTTTCTTTCGCACCTTCGGTGTCACGATCAGAGCTGACACACCCTTACGTCCGGCACGGCCTGTGCGGCCAGAGCGGTGCAGCAGGGTTTCATGATTTGAGGGCAACTCAGCATGCACCACCAGATCGAGGTTCGGCAAGTCGATCCCACGCGCTGCCACATCAGTGGCCACACAAACCTGCGCCCGACCATCGCGCATCGCTTGCAGCGCGTGGGTGCGTTCGGTCTGGGACAACTCACCCGACAGCGCCACTACCTGAAAACCCCGGTTCGAGAGCCTTGTTGTCAGCCGGTTCACCATTGCGCGCGTATTGGCAAAGACGATGGCGTTCGGCGCTTCGTAATAACGCAACGTATTGATTACGGCGTTGTCAGTGTCGCGGTCGTTCACCTGCATCGCGCGATAGGCGATATCGGCGTGCTGGCTGGTTTCGGATTTCGTGACAACGCGGATCGCATCACGCTGATAGCTTTTGGCAAGCTTGGCGATCTGAGGCGGCACAGTGGCCGAGAACAACAGCGTCTGACGGTCTTCGGGAGCTTCGCCAAGAATGAATTCAAGGTCTTCACGGAAACCAAGATCCAGCATCTCGTCGGCTTCGTCCAAGATCACGGCGCGACATTGGCTGAGGTCGATGGAGTTGCGCATGATATGGTCGCGCAGTCGGCCCGGAGTTGCGACTACGATGTGCGCACCGCGTTCCAATGCCCGGCGTTCGTCGCGCATGTCCATACCGCCCACGGTCGAGGCCATCACGACACCAGCTTGCGCATAAAGCCAAGCCAGTTCGCGTTTTACTTGCAGCGCCAGTTCGCGTGTTGGCGCAATGACAAGTGCCAAAGGGGCACCTGCGGGACCAAACGCCTCTTCCTCGAGAATTGTCGGCGCGATGGCTAGGCCAAATCCAAGCGTTTTGCCTGATCCGGTCTGTGCTGACACCAATAGGTCAGCACCGACATATCCGGGATTGAGAACCGCCTCTTGAACTGGGGTTAGCGTGTCGTATCCACGGGCATCAAGGGCATCTTGCAGGGCTTTTTTCACGAGTGTCGTCTTCTTTGTATGAGCGGCCACCAGAAGGCCAAGCCGCGCGTCTAGATCATTGGCACGCAAATGTATAGCGTCATCAGCGCGCACCCAACGAGGATCTGCTATGCTTTCCCTGCAATTCCTACTGACTGCCTTCGTGGTCGTCATCGCCCCCGGGACAGGCGTTATCTACACGCTAGCCATTGGATTGGGGCAGGGACGTTGGCCTTCAATCTGGGCCGCGTTGGGCTGTACTTTTGGGATTGTGCCGCACCTTTTGGCGGCAACGCTTGGGCTTGCGGCGGTGCTGCACACGTCGGCTGTTTTGTTCAACGTGGTCAAGTTTGCCGGAGTGGCGTACCTGCTGTGGCTGGCGTGGCAGGCGCTAAAGTCTGATGGTGCGTTGAAAGTATCTGAAGAACGTCAGGCCGAGAACGGCTTGCGCATTGCCCGACGCGGAGCTTTGATCAACATTCTGAACCCGAAGCTTTCGATCTTTTTTCTGGCGCTTTTACCACCGTTCTTGTCGGGTAACCCCGCAACCGCAACGGCAGAAATGGCGCTGATGGGCGGTATCTTCATGTTGATGACGTTCGGGGTCTTTGTCCTGTACGGCGTGTTTGCGGCTGCTGCGCGCACTTGGGTGCTCGGAAGCGAAAGGGTCATGACGTGGCTCAATCGGTCCTTTGCGGGCCTCTTTGCAGCATTGGCGGCAAGGTTGGCGCTGGAGCGCGCCTGAGCTATGTCGCGCGGCAGTAGATGATGACGGACATACAATGACACATATTCCCCGTTCCGCCCTGATCCTTGGTTTGGCTGGCGTAATTCCCTTTACGTGGGGGGCGCTGACATTGCTGTCTGATCCTGCCGCACAATGGGGGCTTGATACGCTTGGACCACGGTTTGTCGGGCCGTATGTTCAGCTGTCCTACGGAATGGTGATCCTCAGCTTCATGTCTGGCGTTTTGTGGGGCTTTGCCACCAAAGCCGAAGGCGGACAGGCAGCCACGGGGTACGCGCTGTCGGTGATTCCAGCGCTGTGGGCGTTTTTCATGACGGGCGGTGGCCCAGTATCTGCTGGCACAAACCTGATCTTTGGGTTTCTTGGCTTGCTTGTGTTGGATTATAGTTTTTGGACCTGGGGCTTGGCGCCCAAGTGGTGGATGCACTTGCGCGTGCTTTTGACCGGATTGGTCGTCCTCTGCCTAAGCGTTGGAGTGTTTTTGTGACCGACCGCGACACCATTGCTGTCTATGACGCTCGAGCGGTGGACTATTCGAAGCTAGAGCCATCGCAAACCCCAAGCGAAACCCTGGCGGCGTTTCTTAATGCATTGCCCAACGGCGCGCATGTGCTTGATCTGGGCTGCGGCCCTGGCACCTCTGCCCGTCATATGGTGCGGGCGGGTTGCTCGGTCGTTGCGCTGGACGCGTCGGCTGCGATGATTGAACTGGCCTCTAAAGTAGACGGTGTCGCGGCACGTCAGGCCAGTTTCGACGACATCGACGGTACCGCGATTTATGACGGCGTTTGGGCCAATTTCAGCCTGTTGCACGCCCCGCGGACTGATATGCCGCGCCATCTTTCCGCGATCAACACCGCGTTGAAACCTGGTAGTTTGTTTCACATTGCCGTCAAAGCAGGCACTGGAGAGGCGCGCGACAGCATCAATCGACTTTACACCTACTATACCGAGGCCGAGTTGACGGAATTGCTCAAAGCCGCCGGTTTTACTGTTGGTTCCTATCGACGGGGGCGCGACAAAGGGCTAAGCGGCGAAGACGCTGACTGGATCTCTGTGACTGCCTATGCCTGACCTATTTGCCTATACCGACGGAGCCTGTTCCGGAAACCCCGGACCCGGAGGCTGGGGCGTGCTGATGCAGGCCAAGGACGACGATACAATCGTAAAGGAACGCACCCTTTCGGGCGGCGAAGCCAACACGACCAACAATCGTATGGAGTTGCTAGCTGCAATACACGCCCTGGAAACGTTAGAGCGTCCATCGTCGCTGACCATTATCACCGACAGCGCTTATGTGAAGAATGGAGTCACGGGCTGGATTCATGGCTGGAAACGCAACGGTTGGAAGACTGCGAACAAGAAACCGGTCAAGAATGTCGAACTGTGGCAACGCCTAGACGAGGCACAGGCGCGCCACGACGTGACTTGGGAATGGGTCAAGGGCCACGCAGGCCACCCCGAAAATGAACGCGCCGATGAATTGGCGCGCGAGGGCATGAAGCCGTTCAAAAAAGGCGCAGCGTGACCCTGATTGCACTGCTCGACCATGCTGCCGTTTTGGTTTTTGCTTTGACCGGCGCATTGGTCGCCAGTCGCGCACAGCTTGATATCATCGGGTTTGCTTTTCTTGCGATCCTTACCGGGGTGGGCGGTGGCACTCTGCGCGATGTCCTGCTGGACCGGAACCCGGTGTTCTGGATGGCCGACCCGACCTATCTGGGTGTTGCTGTGGTTGCGGCCTTCGTGGTGTTTTTGACCGCGCACCTGTTTGAAAGCCGCTATAAGGCGATCCTTTGGTTTGATGCGGCAGCTTTATCTTTTGCGGTTGCCGCAGGAGCGAATATCGCTGCCAGTCTCGGGCAAAGTGCAGCCATCGTCGTGGTCATGGGCGCTGTTACCGGATGTCTGGGCGGGCTGATGCGCGATGTGGTGGCGAACGAGGTGCCGCTCGTCCTCAAGCAGGGCGAACTCTATGTGACCTGTGCTGTTGCGGGTGCTGCGGTTGTGGCGCTTTCCCCAATTGTGGATCTTGGTTCGACAGCAACGGTTCTCGCCGCTGCCGCGATCACCTTTGGCCTGCGTGCAGGTTCCATCGCATTTGGCTGGAGTTTGCCAGTTTACAAATCCCGCCCACCGCGAAACTGACTTTACTGTAGGTCGTTGAACGCCTCTTGCAGACGTTTGGCTGCCTCTTCGACGCGGTAACGCTGTGTGGCGAGGTTAAAGCGCAAGAACGTCTCTCCGCCCGGGCCGAATTCCGGACCTGGGCTGGGCGCGATCCGCGCTTCTTTGCGGACGCGACGACTGATCTCTTCGAACTCCATCCCGGTGCCTGAAAAATCGACCCACGCAAGATACGTGGACTTCAAAGGAAGCGAATGCACGCCGGGGATGGCGTTAACGGCATCATCGAAAATTTTCCTGTTCTCAATCAGATGCGCAATCTGTTCATCCACCCATGCGGCCCCTTCGGGCGTGTAGGCGGCTGTCACCATTTTCAGGCCCAACGCGTTGGGCGAATAGTCCAACGAACGTAACCGTTGCTCCATCGCTTCGCGCAGTGTGGCGTCGGGGATGATCATATTACCTGTCTTTTGACCTGCGATGTTGAAGGTCTTTGACGACGCGGTCAGTACTACTGTTCGTTCCCGCGCTTCGGGTGCGGCAACATCGAACGGAACAAACGTTTCGCCGGGATAGATGAAGTCATGGTGAATTTCATCGGCCACGATGATCAGATCGTTCCGCGCGGCGAATTCGGCCACCTGTCGTAATTCGTCGGCTGTCCAAATGCGGCCCGACGGGTTTTGTGGGGAGCAAAAGATCAAGAGCTTCTCTGACCCATCCAGCCGCGACTGCGCGTCGTCCAGGTCCAGCATGTATGTATCGCCCTCACGCTTGAGGGGGCATTGCACCGGAACGCGACCTGCGCGCCTGATCTTGAATTCGAACTCGTGATAGACCGGATTGAACGTCACGATCCGGTCGCCGGGGTTCGACCAAACGTCCAAACAGAGCGCAATCGCGTTACCCAGGCCTTGGGACGTCATGATCCAGTCGGCCTCCACATCCCACCCATGCCTGTTCTTCATCCACCATTGAATTGCTGCGTGATAGTCGGTGTTGTCGGCCCAGTAGCCAAATACCCCGTGATCTACTGCGTCCTGCAAGGCTCTGAGAACGCAGGGGGCTGTCGGATAGTCGCTATCGGCTGTCCACATGGCTATGCCGTCTACGAGCGGCACATCAAACTTACTTTCAAGAATATCCCACTTGGAACAATGCGTCCCACGCCGGTCATTGGGGGCATTGAATAGATCGCGCATGGGCACACTCCGCTCTGATTGGATATGCGGGACGCTACCTTAAAGAACAGCAGGCGCAAGCCCCGGTCACTTGCCCTCGCGAGATTGATTAATTAGATCACTTACATGAAATTGCCGATCCTCATTCATCCGGACCCGCGTCTGAAAAAGGCTTGTGCGCCAGTGCCCGATTTGTCGGATGATTTGCGCAGCTTGGCCAAGGATATGCTTGAAACCATGTATGACGCGCCGGGCATCGGTCTTGCCGCGCCACAGGTGGGAGTATTGTCGCGCTTGATCGTGTTGGATTGCGTCAATGACGAAGAAACAGCGTCCCGTCCGCTGGTGATGTTCAACCCCGAAGTCGTCGCGTCCTCGGATGAGCTCAATGTCTACGAGGAAGGGTGCTTGTCGATCCCCGATCAGTTCGCCGATGTGACCCGCCCAGAGGCGGTCAAGGTGGCGTGGCTAGATGAGAACGGCAATCCGCAGGAGGAAGAGTTTGACGGGCTTTGGGCGACCTGTGTTCAGCATGAGATCGACCATCTGAACGGGAAGTTGTTTATCGACTACCTTAAACCGTTGAAGCGCCAGATGATCACGCGCAAGATGGTTAAGCTCAAACGCGAGATGGCCCGCGCATGAGCGTACGGCCCATCCTCACCTGGCCTGATCCCAGACTGTCACAGACGTGCGCTCCGGTGGCAGATCCATCCACTTTGGCCGATCTGGTGCAAGACATGTTCGACACGATGTACGACGCCCCAGGGCGCGGCTTAGCTGCGCCGCAGATCGGTGTGATGCAGCGTGTGTTCGTCATGGACGCAACTTGGAAAGATGGCGATCGCACACCGTATGTCTGCATCAATCCCGAGATTATTGCCGCGGCTGATGCAAAAGCCGAAGGCACCGAGGCCTGCCTGTCGATCCCTGGCGTTTCAGCCGAGGTGACACGGTCGACCGAGATCGTGCTGGCTTATAAGGATCTGCGCGGCATGCGGCACGAAACACAACTGACGGGCTTTGCTGCCACGTGTGCGCAGCATGAGCTGGATCACCTCAATGGCGTCGTGATCTTTGACAGGTTGTCTGAAACGGTTCGTGCCCAAATCGAAACCGACTACGCGGCGCTGGCATGACAAAACGCACATGTCTGCCATGGCCAAACAAAAGCCTGCGCACGACTGCCGAACCGGTGTGTAAAATCACAGACGAGATCCGCAAGATTTGGGACGATATGATCGACACCATGGAAGCGATGCCCGGTGTTGGACTGGCGGCCAATCAGATTGGCATTCTCAAACGGCTTGCTGTCGTCGATGCATCTGAGGAACGGGGCAAGGCCATACGCATGGCGAACCCGGAAGTCCTGCATGCGTCAGTGCAGCTTCATGCCCATGAAGAGGCCAGCCCAAATCTGCCTGGCGTCTTTTCCAAGATCGAACGCCCCCGCGCAGTAACTGTACGGTTCATGGGTGCCGATGGTGAGGTTCACGAACAGGATTTTGTTGGTCTTTGGGCCACGTCAGTGCAGCACCAGATCGACCATCTGAACGGCAAAATGTATTTCGACCATTTGAGCAAAACCAAGCGGGATATCCTGTTGCGACGTGCGAAAAAGCTGAAAGCCTAGGACATGCGGATCATCTTCATGGGCACGCCCGATTTTTCGGTCCCGGTGCTCGACGCTTTGGTCGACGCGGGGCACGAGATTGCCGCCGTCTATTGCCAACCACCCCGTCCCGCAGGGCGCGGCAAAAAAGACCGCCCGACACCGGTTCACGCTCGGGCCCAAGCGCTGGATCTTGAGGTGCGACATCCCAAAAGTCTGCGCACAGATGAGGCACAACAGGCGTTCGCTGCGCTGAACGCGGACATTGCCGTGGTCGTGGCTTATGGTCTGATCCTGCCGCAAGCGGTGTTGGATGCGCCCAAGCACGGCTGCCTGAATATCCATGCGTCGCTGTTACCACGTTGGCGAGGGGCCGCGCCCATTCACCGTGCGATCATGGCAGGGGACGCCCGGACGGGTATCTGCATCATGCAAATGGAAGCGGGTCTGGATACCGGCCCGGTTTTGCTGCGTGATACAACTCCGATTGGGCTGACCGAGACGACAGGCGAACTGCACGACCGTTTGAGTATGATGGGTGCTCAGCTAATCGTTCGCGCGCTCAGTACCTTGGATGACCTGACGCCGGACCCGCAGCCAAAAGGTGGTGTGACCTACGCCCAAAAGATCGATAAGGCTGAGGCAAGAGTTGATTGGACACGGTCAGCGATTGAGGTTGATCGTCAAATTCGGGGGCTGTCGCCATTCCCCGGCGCTTGGACGATGATCGGCACAGATCGCGTGAAATTGCTGGGCAGCACGTTGGCGCAACAGAGCGGGCCCGCTGGAACTGTGCTGGACGATGGCTTCACGGTTGCTTGTGGAGAAGGAGCCGTTACCATCGTTCGCGCGCAGCGAGCGGGCAAAGGTGCCCAAGATACCGAGACCTTTTTGCGCGGTTTGGCGGTTCCCGAAGGGACCCGGTTGGGAGAGTAAGCATGTTCATGATCTTGATGGGCACAGTCGTGATCGCAGGGATCGTTGGCTACATCTCAGAGAAGACGGGCTTTACCAATAACGGAATTGTCCAAAGCATTATCATATGCGTCGGTGGCGCGTTCCTTGCTTATTTCGTACGGATCATGTTCGGCATTGGCTTTGGATCACCAGGAATGAACGCCATTGTCTCGTCGCTTGGGGCGCTTATCATCGTACCAACGCACTGGCGCTCTTCGGTCAGGGATCGGCGGCGGAGGTAAACGATGCAAATTCTGTTTCTTCTGATCATCGGAGCTGCGGCCGGCTTTCTTGCTACGCGTGTGATGCGGATTGAGATGAGCACGCTTGCCACCGTAATGGTTGGCGTCGCTGGCGCGTTAATTGGTGGTTTGGTCATACGGTTGCTGCTGGCTGCAACCGGAGCTGTAGCAGGCTTCGTCGGTGCTATTCTTGGGGCGATGATCGTGATCTGGATCGTGCAGAAAATGCGATCCTGACCGCGGTTCTTAGCCTAACCAGAATCACCGCATGATCAGAACGGGCACCTTGCAAGACCGCAGCATTTCCGTGGTGGTTGATCCAATGATAAAGCTGCGCACCCGGCTGTGGCCATAGGCCCCCATGACCAGCAATTCGTGGTCGCCGGTCGATGTGATTTGCGCCAATACCTTTTCCGGCTCACCGCTTTCAGTCACGGTGGCTGCATCGAACCCACCCGCCTTTAGCGTTGCAGTGGCATCCGTCAGAGACTTCTGGATCGCAGGAGTGTCTTTGCCTGCAAAAACAAGCGTGACTTTCAAACCTGCGAACAATGGGCTGCGCGCGATGTAGTCGACCGCCTTGAGCGATGATGGGCCGCCATCGAAGGCTACAATAACGGATTTTATCTCTTTGAAGGCACGGTTTGCGATAAAGACCGGCTTATGGCTGGCACGGACGATCCGTTCGAGGTTGGAGCCGAGATGTTCCATCGCAAGGCCCGCTGCTTCGCCGCGTTTACCGATGACGATCATGTCGCCGGATTCTTCTTTGTCGGTGATCGTTTCGACCAAATCACCTTGGCGCAAACGGGTTTCTACAGTGATATCACCATCGCCCCGAATGATCGCCTTAGCGTCCTCCAGAATGGCGCGCCCATGTTCATGGGCAAGTTTGGCGCGAGTCGCATCCAGTTCGGACAGTTGCTCAAGCAAGGCTGTACGCGCGCCCAGCTTGATCGCACCGGATAGGTCTTGTTTCTCGACAGAGTCTCGACGACCCATCACATGGTAAACCTTGACAGTCCAATTGTTCTTGCCCGCAATCCACGCTGCATGATGGCAGACGCTTTCGGAATAGGCAGACCCGTCGACAAGGGCGATAAGAGTGTTCGTGGTCATGGTCGTGCCTCCCTAGTGGCCCAGCAATTCATCCATCGCACCAGGTTTGTCATGAATGGCAAGCCGGTCAACAATGGTTTCAGACGCTTCGTTCAGGCCAATCAACTCGACCTCGGCCCCTTCGCGTCGGAACTTGAGCACAGCCATGTCCAGCGCCGCAACCGAGGAAATATCCCAGATATGGGCACGGCTCAGGTCGATTGTGACCTTCTCGGGGGCTTCGCGGAAGTCGAACGCCTTCATGAAGTCTTCGGACGAGGCAAAGAACAACTGACCTTCGATGGTGTAGGTCCGATGGTTTCCGTCCGGTGTGACGGTCGACCGCACACGGAAGAGCTGCGAGATTTTCCACGCAAAGAAAATGCCGGACAGAAGAACACCGACCAGAACGCCGATTGCAAGGTTATGCGTGTAGATGACAAAGAACACAGTCGCCAGCATGACGATGGAGGATGATTTCGGGTGGTCCCGCAGGTTCTTGATCGACGACCACGAGAATGTTCCAACCGACACCATGATCATGATCGCCACCAAAGCCGCCATCGGTATCATCGCCACGATGTCACCAAGCGCGACCACAAGGATCAGCAGGAAAAGACCCGCAACAAAGCTGGACAACCGCCCACGGCCGCCCGATTTAACGTTGATGATGGACTGACCGATCATCGCACAACCGGCCATGCCGCCAATGAACCCGGTGGCCGTGTTGGCAAGGCCCTGACCAATACATTCCTGATTGCGGTTTGATGTGGTGTCGGTGAGGTCATCGACGATCTGCTGGGTCATCAGGCTTTCGAGCAATCCGACAACAGCTACGGCCACCGAGTACGGGAAGATAATTTGAAGTGTCTCGAATGTCAGCGGGATGTCGGGGATCAGGAAGATCGGTAAGGTATCGGGCAAATCACCCATATCGCCCACTGTGCGCACATCCCATCCCATCGCGACAACCAAGACCGTCAGAACGATGATCGTCACCAAGGGGGATGGCACCGCTTTGGTCAAGAGTGGGAAAAGATAGATGATCAGCAGTCCCGATGCCACAAGCGCATACGTCAACATGGGAACGCGTGAGGGATCAAGTTCAGGCAATTGTGCCATGAAAATCAGGATGGCCAGTGCGTTGACGAACCCTGTCATCACCGATTTCGACACAAAGCGCATGACGTAGCCAAGTTTCAGAAAACCCGCGCCGATTTGCAAAAGCCCAGCCAGAACTGTGGCTGCGAGCAAGTATTCAAGCCCGTGGTCCTTGACCAATGTTACCATCAAAACCGCCGTTGCAGCGGTCGCCGCCGAAATCATACCGGGACGGCCACCAGTGATCGCAGTGATCACGGCAATCGAAAAAGACGCGTATAGACCAACCTTGGGATCAACTCCGGCGATGATCGAAAATGCAATCGCTTCGGGGATCAGCGCAAGCGCCACCACCAGTCCAGATAGCAGGTCGCCGCGGATGTTATGGGTCCATTGACGTTTGTATTGTGCAAGAGAGATCATGGATGGTTCTTTGCGAATAGGCCGCGTGACAGTCGCGCGGTCTTTGTCGGTGGCATCATGTGATAAGTGTTCTGGCAGAATGTGGGCCAGTATGACCAGCCGGGCTCACCCGTCTTAATGTTCGCTGCTCCCTTACCCCGGTAAGTTGCAGAAGCCAAGTTGTCGCGCGCGAAACTATGCGAGAACTGCTGTTAATTTGCCAATTATGGCAGTGCCGCGTTTGCAGTAAAGCATACAACGGGTCACTGGAACTCGTGTGTTGGCAAAAACCAGCGTTGGACTTCTGTGCGCTGAGCCAGAGCAATCTGCGCGGATGTGGGAGTTTTGTGAAACTGTGCAGGGCTCTATGTCGTTCATTAAGAAATGTAGAGGAGCACGGCATGGGACATCTGGATAATGGCGTTTGGAAAGACCAGTGGTACGATACCAAAAGCACGGGCGGCGCATTTAAGCGCAGCACGGCGAAGTTTCGCAACTGGATCACCGCAGATGGCAGTGCCGGTCCTTCGGGTGAAGGTGGCTTCACCGCAGAATCTGGCCGGTACCATCTTTATGTCAGCCTTGCCTGCCCTTGGGCGCATCGCACACTAATCTTCCGAGCGATCAAGGGGCTAGAGGATCACATTGGCGTTTCGGTCGTGCATCCAGATATGTTGACGGACGGATGGACCTTCAACGCCGATTTTCCCGGTGCTACGGGCGACACACTTTATGGCTTGCCCTTTGCGCGTGACATCTATCTCAAAGCCGATCCGCAGATATCGGGTCGGGTGACCGTTCCGATCCTCTGGGACAAAAAGCGCGAGACAATTGTGTCGAATGAAAGCTCTGAGATCATTCGTATGCTGAACTCGGCGTTTGATGGTATCACGGGCAATAGCTCTGACTATTGGCCTGAACCTCTCAAAGATGAGATCGAATTGGTAAATGAGCGCGTCTACGATACGGTCAATAATGGGGTCTACAAATCCGGCTTTGCCACGACACAAGAGGCCTATGACGCCGCAGTCGTGCCGCTGTTTGACAGTCTGGACTGGCTGGAAGCGCGCCTTTCCAAAAGCCGTTATTTGGTTGGGGATCAGATTACTGAAGCGGATTGGCGATTGTTCACAACGCTTGTGCGGTTCGATCCGGTCTACCATTTGCACTTCAAGTGCAACCGTCGCCGCATTGTCGATTATCCAAGCCTCTGGGCCTACACGCGCGAGCTGTACCAAGTTCCAGGTGTAGCCGAGACGGTGAATTTTGATCACATTGTGCGGCATTACCACTACAGCCACGAAACCATCAATCCGTATCGGATTATTCCTATCAATCCTGTTCTGGATTTCGATGAACCGCATGGGCGTGATCGGCTTAGGGCGGCTTAATCAATCTTGGCGTAGTGCTCGACCATCGCGGCCAAGTCCTCGGGCTGGGTCGCGCTGGGCACAAAGGCGCAGGCGTTTGAACATAGCTGAAAGATTGACCCGTCTGAAAAAAAGCTCGTGTTGGTGACGAATATGACACGGCTGTCAGGGTGCCGATAGCTCGCGTAATCCGCCACAGCGATTGCGCTGCCGCTTTCAAGAACCACGTCAAGAATGATGATCGGGTAATACCGCGCATCCAGATGATCAATCGCGCTGCCCTGATCAATCGCGATGTCCGCCTCATGTGCATGCCGATGCAAGTGGCGTCGCCACATTTGGCCAAGCTCGGCGTTGTTTTGCACGATCAGCACATTCATCGGGGCAACCGGACCTTTCACGGGACACTGCCGTCTAACTAGAGTCTGTGCTTATTAGATAATAAACAGTTAATATTTCCGTAAGGAATATGATCAATTCCTTAAAATAGGCGGAATATGGCCAATAGTTTTGGTCGTTAGGCGAAGGTACATAGCCCAACAAAAGCTCCAAAAAGGAACCTATAGTTCAAGGGCGTGTCGGAAACCGATCACCCGAAGCGGTGATGATGGTCAAACGTCCATCCGCATCGGTGACGTACAAGTCACAACGCGAGAATCCGGTGACAAATTCTATGCAAATCGTGCTGTCAGCCATAACGGTGAAATAGCCGTAGCCGGTGCCGCCTTCGTCTGCATAGGTGTAGGTGTATCGCCCGTCTTGGTAAAATCGCGACTGACCATCATCGAAAAAAGTGATGGTTGAGCCCCGAAGCTGCGCATCGAGCGTGGTTTGATCAAAAAGACTGTCGGTGCCACGCGGTGCCCAATCTTGCGCGAATACAGAGATGGGGATCAGGCTAAAGGCGAAAACAAATCTGAGCATGAGGACAGTGTAAGACCAAACGCTTTGCACGCAGACACACGTTTACGCGACCAAACGCTCCGCTTTCTTGAGGTCGACAGAAACAAGCTGACTGACCCCCTGTTCTTGCATGGTGACCCCAAAAAGCCGATCCATCCGAGACATGGTCACAGCGTGGTGGGTGATGATCAGAAAGCGGGTTTCTGTCCGGCGGCACATCTCGTCCAACAGATCGCAGAAGCGGGTGACGTTGGCATCGTCCAAGGGCGCGTCAACCTCGTCCAGCACGCAGATCGGGGCAGGGTTCGCGAGAAAGACCGCAAAGATCAACGCCAATGCAGTCAGGGTTTGTTCTCCACCTGAAAGCAGCGAAAGCGTTGAAAGCTTTTTGCCGGGTGGTTGGCACATGATTTCAAGCCCGGCTTCCAGAGGATCGTCGCTTTCCACCATTACAAGATTCGCTTCGCCGCCACCAAAGAGGTGGGTAAAGAGCAAAGTGAAGTTGCTGTTCACCTGCTCGAATGCAGTCAGAAGGCGCTCGCGGCCTTCGCGGTTGAGGCTGGCGATACCCGATCGAAGTGTCTTGATCGCTTCTTCCAGGTCCAGCTTTTCTGCCAGCAGAGTATCGTGTTCTTCCTGAACTTCGCGGGCGTCTTCCTCGGCCCGTAGGTTTACGGCTCCGAGCGCGTC
>NZ_CBFHLV010000038.1:0-31733 GCF_965656765.1 Marivita sp.
ACATTCAATATAGCCGCTTGCGACAATCAGGACAGCGGCTCTGGCATTGTCTCTGATTGTCTTACAATTCCTTTAAAATTGTCGATTTCATTATGGGGCGATGCTCCGCAAGGCGTACGTTTAACGCCAATCGGTAATCTTGGGATTAACGTCAAATGGAATATGCAGCACTAATGGCTCTCACGCTTTTGGGAATCACGGCAGGTTTGTTCGTGGATTCCAGCGATGATGACGACGATACAGATACAGGCGACACCGCTGACGGTGGCGGACAAGACGACGGGACCGACACTGACGACGGGTCCGATACTGGCGAGGACATCGTCATCGATGACGACACCGGTGACGGTACTGACGTTGACACGGATGGAATCGTAACATCCGAAGGTGTGGTGTTTGGCACAGATGGTGGCGACAGCATTACAGCCACCGCCGGTGCGGAAACCATCGTCGGCGGCGAAGGTGACGATGTGATCACTGGCAATGGCTCTGCGAACATACTTGACGGGCAGGGAGGCAATGACACCGTGTTCGGCGACGAAGGCGACGATCAGGTGTTCGGCAGCGAAGGCAACGATTCACTCGAAGGTAATTCGGGCGACGACCTTGTCGCATGCGGCGCAGGCAATGACACCGTTGCTGGCGATCTCGGCAATGACTCGATCTTTGGTGACGACGGAAACGACCTGATGAACGGTCAGGAAGGCGATGACCAGCTTGTCGGCGGTACTGGCGACGACACCATGTTTGGTGGATTTGGCGACGACACCGTGTTCGGTAACGATGGCGATGACAGCATTCTGGATGGGGACGGTGACGATTCCCTGAATGGTGGTGAAGGGGCTGACACGCTAGATGGCGGCGCTGGCAACGACCAGCTGTTCGGGATTTGGGATGGCGACGATGACGACCTGGTCAACGCACGTGATCTGGACGATCCTGACATGCTTCTTGGCGGCGAGGGCTTTGACGAGATCCAAATGGGCAGCGGCGACGTTGCATTCGGTGAAGAAGGCGCTGATATCTTCTACACCGGCACATGGGTTGATCCTGACAATGCACCTGAGATCATGGACCTTGAAGAGGACGAGGTGATCATCCTGTCAGTTCCGCAAGGGACATCTGCCGGCACATCGCTTTCGCTTGAGACAGATGATCTGAGCGGTGACACCTTGGTGCAAGCCAATGGCCAGACCGTGGTCGTGGTATCTGCCGGAGCAGCTCCGATATCACTTGACCAAATCATCATTGTGGAAAGCGCCAGCATCGTACAAACCGCTGCCTAACACTAAGGAATGATGCCCGCGCCGGAAATGTGATTTCTGATTGGCGCGGGAACATGTTAACCAAGCCGCATAGTAAGCGGTATCTAAAGGGAAAAGACATGAGACTTGCCCTATTGTTAATGATCGCGTTGATCGCGGCACCAGTAGATGCGCGGAATGCCCCGCCAGAGGCTCCGACATACGAAAAACCAACGTTCGAGCCCCCAACGCCGGAACCTCCGACGCCGGATCCGCCTCCGCCTCCGCCGGAACGGCCGGAGACCCCGGATGAGCCGCGTGAGCCTCGTGAAGTGAGGACGGTGCCGAAGCCTGCGCCGGTGTCATGCCCGAAGGTCAAGTGCTTTACGGATGCGAATGGCAATCGCCGGGCAAAATTCACCGCGGATGTTCAACCAGATATGTACTATCTCGGTCGCAACTTCTGCGCGACAGCGCCCAAGGATATGGAGGTGACAGCCTGCTGTCTCGCCAAGCCAAACGGCAAGTATCAGATCTTGTACAACGTCAAGGTCAGCAAGAAGGCGCATTGGAAGGCCAAACAGTTCTGCACTTGTGTGCTGGAACTGGATTGAGCGAACCAAATTATTGAAATTTAAAAACCGGAGCCATCGGCTTCGGTTTTTTACCATTTGGTCAAATTTTCAAGAGCGGAGTTTACCGGAGCAAACGCGCCGCGCGTCCGCCTTTGCGTTTCGTCAATTGACTGGCGCGCGATGGCAGCTCTGCCATGATTTCGCGGCGGGCGTCAGGAGATAGTTTCGACCATGCCCCGATTTCGTCGATCGTGCGCAGGCATCCGGTGCACAAACGGCTTTCGGGATGCACGACGCAAATCTTTACACAGGGGCTTTCGATTTCGTCGCGGCTCCAGACGTCGTCTTTCATGGCTGCGCGCTCCTTCATGATCCGGCCTCTATGTGACGCAAACGATCCAGCGCCCCTTGTAGGATATAGCTCGCCGCAACGTGGTCGATCACCTCTGCGCGACGTTTTCGCGTCGTATCCGCCTCAAGCAGTGCTCTTTCTGCCGCAACCGTGGAAAGGCGTTCGTCCCAAAACCCGATGGGTCTGTCCCACAAGGCTGCGAAATTCCGGGCAAACGCGCGGGTGGACTGACAGCGAGGGCCTTCGGACCCATCCATGTTGCGCGGCAATCCCAGCACCAAACCGGCAATGTCTCGCTTGGCGAGGATCGACAAAAGCGCCTCGGCATCCAAACCGAATTTCCGCCGCTTTATCGTCTCAAGCGGTGTCGCAACGCTGCGCAAACCGTCTGACACTGCAACCCCAATTGTTTTGGTGCCCAGGTCCAGCCCTGCAATTGCGCGTGCCGCGGGCAGGTTGGCTGCGAATTCAGAGATGTCGTCGTAGATCACGGGCTTACAAAACCAACCCGGCAGCACGGGCCCCTTCGCGCACCACGTCGAGTGCGTCGGGGTTATCGGCAAAAACCTCTTGCGCGTTGTTCCAGATTGCGATGGCTTGGGCCTCGTCACCCAAAACCGCCAATGATGAAATCAGCCGCGCCCATTCCTCGGGGGTGCCGCCTTCGGTGGCCAATCGGTCGGACAAACGCGCAACCATACCGCGGATCATGTCTTGCCGCTCTTCGGGGCTCATCTCACCCGCCGCATCGACATCCCCGGCACTTGGCCCGGGCATGCCAGCCAAACGTGGCACCTGATAATCGGCAACACCCGCGCGAAAGGCCATTTCCTCGATCTGTGCCATGATCGGCGGTAACCATGCGGCGTCGGCTGGGCTTTGCCGCAACAGCCGATCCCAAAGCCGGAACGCGACATCAGGCCGACCTGTCTGAGCCATCATCAGACCCATGTAGTACTGGCCCACACCATTCTGCGGATCGCGCGTCAAAGCGGCTTCAAGCACGCGCTCGGCCTCGGGCGACACATAGCCGCCAGCCGCCAGCACCATCATATCGGCCAGATCGGCGTAATCCTTGCCTGTGGCGTCATCGCCCTTGATCGACAAAACCTGCTGCTGGGCTGCGTAAGCTTTAGTATAGTTGCCCATTGCTGCTTCGGAGCGCGCCAGCAGGATATGTCCCTGAAGATCACCTGGGCGTTCGGCCACAGCGCCGCGAAGACGTTGAACAAGTGCCGCGTATTCTTCCTGAATTTCGGTGTCGTCCGTCGCGGGCAGTTGCGCTTCTGCTTCTTCCTGAGTGGGGCGGTTCTCGCGTGCCATCTCGGCCATCTCAAGTCGTTGTGCCAAGCCCAGATCGCCATAGCCCGGTGCGCCGATTTGCGCGTAAATCCAATAGCTTCCGCCGACAACAAAAGCCGCGATAAAGGCCCCTGTCACAAGACCCAGAACCCTGGGTTGCGCTCCGGCTGTGCCGGTTGACTGTATCTTGGCATCCGCGGTCAAAATTCGGCGCGAGATTTCAGTGCGAAGCCGCTCTGCATCTTCTTCCGAGATCACGCCGCGTTGCAGATCCCGATCCACTTCGGTCAACTGATCACGATATACCTGAACATCGAACGCCTCTGCTGGCCCGGTATGTCGCTGACCGCGGATCAAGGCCAACACCAACAGGGCTGCCATCGCGATGGCCAGAACAACGGTCACGATCCAGAAAGACGTCATCTTGCGCAAAATCCACTAGTTGTTTCGTAGCCATGTATAGTCGCAAGCCGCTTGAAAAAAGGGCAAAACCCCGTGACAAAGCGCCATGTCGCAAAATCACGGTAAAAGGGCGCTGTGAGTATCCGCATGTCGCCCCATTCGGTCCACATATCCCCCAGATCACCCCAAGCTTCGAGTCGCGCCCTATGAAACGCTATTCCGCCTTTGCTGTTGCCCGCGAAGCCCTTCGGTATCAGACCGGATGGGAACGCGCATGGCGCAAGCCCGAGCCAAAAAAGAAATACGATGTCGTTATCGTTGGGGCAGGCGGGCATGGCCTTGCGACCGCGTATTATCTTGGTAAGAATTTTGGCATTACCAATGTCGCGGTTATCGAAAAGGGCTGGCTGGGTGGCGGCAACACAGGCCGCAACACAACCATCATCCGGTCGAACTATCTGCAGGATCCCTCGGCGGCGATCTACGAAAAGGCGCGTTCGCTCTACGAGACGCTGAGCCAGGATCTGAATTACAACATCATGTTCTCGCCTCGTGGCGTCATGATGCTCGCCCAGACCGAACACGAAGTGCGTGGTTACCGGCGCACGGCGCACGCCAACAAACTGCAAGGGGTAGAGACCCAATTCATCGGCCCCGCCCGCGTGAAAGAGCTGTGCCCGATCATCGAACTCAAGGGTCCACGCTACCCTGTGCTTGGCGCGCTTTGGCAGGCCCGTGGCGGCACCGCGCGCCATGACGCCGTCGCTTGGGGCTATGCCCGTGCTTGTTCCGACATGGGCATGGACATCATCCAGCAATGCGAAGTCACCGCTGTGCGCCAAGAGGGTGGCAAGGTGCAGGGCGTCACCACCACCAAGGGCGAGATTGACTGCGACAAGCTGGGTATCGTCGTTGCCGGGCACTCCGGCGTTCTGGCCGAAATGGCGGGCTTCCGTCTGCCCATCGAATCCGTGGCCCTTCAGGCGCTGGTGTCAGAGCCGATCAAGCCCTGCATGGATGTGGTCGTCATGGCCAACACCGTACACGGCTACATGTCGCAATCCGACAAGGGTGAAATGGTCATCGGCGGCGGTGCTGACGGCTACAACAACTACACCCAACGCGGGTCCTTCCACCATGTTGAGGAAACCGTCCGCGCATTGGTTGAGACCTTCCCGATGATCTCGCGCCTCAAGATGCTGCGCTGGTGGGGCGGCATCGTCGACATGACCGGCGACCGCTCGCCCATCCTGTCGAAAACGCCGCTCGACGGCTGCTTCATCAACTGCGGCTGGGGCACCGGCGGCTTCAAGGCGATCCCCGGTTCCGGCTGGGGCATGGCCGAGCTGATCGCCAAGGGGTATTCACCGCTGACCGCCGAGTTCGGCCTTAACCGCTTCCGCGAAGGTCGGTTCATCGATGAGAGCGTTGCTGCGGGGGTGGCGCACTGATGAACACCCTAGTGCCACCAATCGCCCGGCCGATGCGATCCGCCAGCACCTATGTTGCCTTTGTCATGAGGCTGTTGTCGCGATCCACGTCGGATCATCCAAATCGCCAGCACAATCAGAATTGCCAGTGGGGCAATCTGAATAATCGGCGTGAAATCGAAATTCTGCTCCACGACCAACAGCCTAGTCTGTGGTTGGGCTGCGTGTCAAAAGAACCAAGTCTATGCTCCTGATAACCTGCCCCTATTGCGGCGTGGCCGCTGAAGAAACCGAACTGCATGGTGGAGGCGAGGCGCATCTGACACGCTTCGGCCCCGACTCCAGCGATGACGATTTCACCGGCTACCTGTTCCACCGCGAAAACCCCAAGGGGGTGCATTTCGAACGCTGGCGGCATGTGAACGGCTGCGGTAAGTGGTTCCATGCGGCGCGCTGCACAAACACGCTTGAAGTGTTCGGCACCTACAGCGCCCAGACGACGGAACCGCCGAAAGAGCTTCTCGACACCATCCGCGCCAAGCGCCCCGGTTTCCAATGGAGGGACATCGCGTGATCCTTCATCTTGCCAAAAAAACTCCCGCCGGAGGCTCCGACACCTCCGCCAGCGCCAAGGTCTGACTTATGAGCACCCGCGTTCAAACCCAAGGCCGCCTGATCAACCGCAACCGGCCTGTATCCTTCAAGTTCAACGGCACGCTCCTGAACGGTTATCAGGGCGACACGCTCGCCTCCGCGCTTCTGGCCAATGACCAGATGCTGATGGGGCGCAGCTTTAAATATCATCGTCCGCGCGGCGTTGTTGCGTCGGGCTCAGAAGAGCCCAATGCGCTGGTGGGATTGGGCGAGGGTGATCGGTTCGAACCGAACCAACGCGCCACCACGACCGAGATTTTCCACGGCCTGACTGCAAGCAGCCAGAACCACTGGCCGTCCCTGAATTATGATGTGGGCATCGTCAACAACACCTTGTCGCGCTTCCTGAGCGCCGGGTTCTACTACAAGATGTTCATTCATCCACGTCCGTTCTGGAAACATATCTACGAGCCATTCATCCGCCATTCCGCAGGTCTGGGCAAAGCCCCTGATGCAGAAGCGCGCGATGCCGACCGTTATGAGCATTTCTATGCCTTCACAGACTTGCTGGTGATCGGCGGCGGCGTTGCGGGTCTGCAATCCGCGCTGACAGCCGCGCGTACTGGGGCTAAGGTTCTGCTGCTGGAACAGAACGCCCATTTGGGTGGCCGTGCCCCTGTTGACGGTGGCACCGTCGACGGGATGCACCCCGACGCTTGGGTGGCGCAGGCCCGCGCTGAACTCGACGCACTGCCAAACGTTCAAATCCGTACGCGGACGATGGGTGCAGGCGTCTATGACCATGGCTATGTCCTTGGTTACGAACGCCTGATCGATCACGCACCCGAGGTCAAAGGCCCACGTCACCGCTTGTGGCGCATCCGCGCGGCACAGATCATCACTGCCACCGGCGCGATCGAACGCCCCTTGTCCTTTGCGGGCAACGACATTCCCGGCGTCATGCTGGCGTCCGCCGTGCGCGACTACCTCGTGAACTATGGCGTTAGCCCCGGCGACCGGACGGTGGTGGTCACCAACAACGACGACGCCTACCGCACCGCCATTGCGCTGGTGCAGGCCGGTCTCAAGGTGCCCGCGATCCTCGACGCCCGTCCCGAAGGTGGCGGTGCGCTGATGAAAGACGCCGAAGCGCTCGGCATTCGCGTCGAAACTGGCGCGGCAGCGGTCAAGGTCAAAGGGGCGAAACGTGTGCATTCCGTCTGTCGTGGCGTGCAAGCGGGCGAAGGCGAAGTGCTCGAAGAGATATTCTGCGATGCCGTCGCCATGTCTGGCGGCTGGTCCCCGGTGGTGCACCTTTGGTCCCATTGCGGTGGCAAGCTTAATTGGGACGCCTCGCAAGCCGCCTTTCGTCCGGATCATTCCCGCGCACCGATTGGCCATGACGGCAATCCTTTCGTGATCACCGCCGGGGCTGCTGATGGCGAGATGCACTTGAACGATGTTCTGCAAAACGCTGCTAAAGCTGGCGAAACGGCTGCCGCGCGAACTGGTGCTGCAAAGCGTGACAGCGTTGCGTCCAGGGGCGAAGCGCCGGATGAAGCGCCGCTTGTACCTGTGTGGATGATGCCGCAGGGCGCAAAGAAAGAGCTTCGTATGAAAGCGTGGCTCGACTACCAGAACGACGTAAAAGTGTCTGACGTGCAACTTGCCGCACAGGAAGGTTTTGAATCTGTCGAACACACAAAGCGTTATACAACGCTTGGTATGGCAACAGACCAGGGAAAATTAAGCAACATCAACGGCCTCGCAACCCTTGCGAATGCGTTGAATGCAGACATCCCACAGGTCGGCACCACCACGTTCCGCCCGCCATACACCCCGATTTCTATGGGTGCGATTGCAGGCGAAGCGCGTGGTGACATCTTCCAGCCGATCCGCAAAACTCCCATGCACGATTGGCACGAGACCAACGGTGCACATTGGGAACCGGTCGGCCACTGGCGCCGTCCTTATGCCTTCCCCAAAACGGGCGAAAGCGTGAATGACGCGGTCCACCGCGAAGTGCTGGCCACCCGCAACAGCCTTGGCCTTTTAGACGCGTCGACTTTGGGAAAGATCATCGTCAAGGGGCCTGACGCAGGCAAATTCCTCGACATGCTCTACACCAACATGATGAGCACACTAAAGCCGGGGCGCTGCCGCTACGGCTTGATGTGCACAGAAAACGGCTTTTTGACCGATGACGGCGTGGTTGCGCGCATAGACGAAGACACGTTTCTGTGCCACACCACCACCGGTGGCGCTGATCGTATCCATGCCCATATGGAGGAATGGTTACAGACGGAATGGTGGGACTGGAACGTCTGGACCGTTAACGCAACCGAACAATTCGCCCAGGTCGGCGTGGTCGGCCCGAACGCCCGCAAGGTATTGGAAAAGCTGGGTGGCATGGATGTCAGCCAGGACGCGTTGTCCTTCATGGGCTGGGCCGATGGTGAATTAGCAGGGTTCCCGGTGCGGGTCTATCGCATCTCATTCTCGGGCGAACTCAGCTATGAAATCGCTGTGCCAGCCAATTTAGGCCGTGCTTTCTGGGACAAGCTGGTTGATGCCGGTCAGGAGTGGGACATTACCCCCTACGGCACCGAGGCGTTGCACATCATGCGGGCCGAAAAGGGCTTTATCATGATCGGTGATGAAACCGACGGCACGGTAATTCCGCAAGACCTTGGCCTTGACTGGGCGATATCCAAGAAGAAAGAAGATTATATTGGCAAGCGTGCGCAGCAGCGGACGCATATGACTGACCCCAAGCGGTGGAAATTGGTCGGGCTTGAAACTTTGGGTGGGTCGACGTTGCCTGATGGTGCTTACGCGATTGCTGAAGGTATGAATGAAAACGGCCAAGCGAACACGCAAGGACGGGTGACTTCGACCTATCACAGCCCGACCTTGGGCAAGGGTATTGCAATGGGTCTTGTGCTCAATGGCCCCGATCGCATGGGCGAGGTGATCGAATTTACCTCGGGAACCGAGGGAACGGTAAAAGCAAAAATCGTGAATGCGGTCTTCTTTGATCCGGACGGGGAGAAGCAGAATGTCTGACGTGCAACTGGCGCTGGGTGGCGCATCCTTTGACGGTTTGGTTCAGGTCAAAGAGCTCGCCGGGCAGGGTATGATCACCTTGCGCGGAGACCTGACAAGAAAAGACATCGTCAAAGCGGTTAATGATGTTTTTGGCGTGACCCTTCCGGACAGCCGCGAAACCGCGTTCGACGGCGAAAACGGCGCATTGTGGATGTCGCCCGATGAGGCAATGCTACTTTGTCCCTATGATAAGGCGCAGCAAAAGGCGGACGCGCTTTCGGCAAAACTGCAGGGTGCGCATGCGCTGGTGGTCAATGTCTCTGACGCTCGGGCGGTGTTCCAATTGCAAGGCATGATGCTGCGCGAGGTGATTGCCAAGCTGGCCCCGGTGGACATGGCAACCGACGCGTTCACGCCGGGTATGGTGCGCCGGACCCGCATGGCGCAGGTGGCTGCTGCGTTCTGGATGGACGATGCCAACACCGCGCGCATCGTCTGCTTCCGTTCAGTTGCAGCCTATATGTTCGGTCTTCTATGTACATCTGCAGATGATGCCTCAGCGGTGAACCATTTTACTCGCTGACGCGTTATCTAGCCAACAGGCGGGATAAATCCCTGTTTGGTGCATGGGCGGGCTTGACCTTGCCGGTGCACCGCATCACGTATGCCTGTGTAATTTGACGCACCAACGAGGGGACACCACCATGGCTTTTGAACTTCCTGATCTGCCCTACGCCCACGACGCGCTGGCCAGCAAAGGCATGTCCAAAGAGACACTCGAGTACCACCACGACCTGCACCACAAAGCTTATGTTGATAACGGCAACAAGCTGATCGCTGGCACCGAATGGGACGGCAAGTCGATGGAAGATATCATTAAGGGAACATACGACGCGAATGCGGTCGCCCAGAATGGCATCTTCAACAACATCAGCCAACTTTGGAACCACAACCAGTTCTGGGAGATGATGGGTCCTGGTGAAAACAAGATGCCGGGCGAGCTTGAGGCGCGGATCACTGACGCCTTCGGGTCGTTCGACGCTTTCAAAGAACAGTTCAGCGCAGCAGGCGCGGGCCAGTTCGGTTCTGGCTGGGCATGGCTTGTCGTTGACACCGACGGCACGCTCAAGGTTACCAAGACCGAGAACGGCGTGAACCCGGTCTGCTTTGACCAAACAGCGCTCTTGGGTTGCGACGTGTGGGAGCACTCATACTACATCGATTTCCGCAACAAGCGTCCTGCGTATTTGGCGAATTTCCTCGACAATCTGGTCAACTGGGAAAACGTGGCCGAGCGTCTTTCGAACGCCTGATCCGTTACCATACGATTTTGGAAAGCCCTGCCAATTGGTGGGGCTTTTCTTGTTTTAGGGAGGGTTACACATGTTGCGGGTCTACACCTCGGATCACTCGCTGTACTGCGCCAAGCTACGTATCTTGTTGCGGCACAAGGGATTGCCCTTCCAAGCCGTGCCGCCGCCCGGTGGGGGTGGGTCGTCAGAGTATCTGTCGCTCGTACCGTCCGGCAATATACCGGCGCTGCTGGATGGCGACCTGATTTTGACCGATAGCGAAGCAATTGCGGAATACCTTGAGGAAAAGCACCCGGAAAGGCCGATGCTTCCGGACGATCTGATTGGCCGGGCGCTATCACGCGAACGGTCTCGTTTTGCTGACACGCGTTTGGAGCCTGCCTTGCGCCTGACGTTTCCGCACGTGGACCCAAGCATCCGTGACCGGGGCGCGATCAATACGGCACACCGTATGATTGCGCTGCGCATCAACGCGCTTGGTGTGATGCTGGAACGGTCTGCACTGTCCCGTGACCGTCTTTGGATGGGTGACCCCGGAACGATTGTGACGCTGGAATGGATCGCACTTTTCGAAGGCCCGGTGATCCCGGCGCTTGATTGGCCTGATGCGGTGACGACATATCGGCGTGATATGCTGCGACATGCGGCTGTACGTGAGGAGTTGTTGGCATACCGTCCGGAGATGCTCCGTTACATGGCTGAAAAGAAGGCCCTTTGAACCGGGCCGCATTTCTAGGTCGGAATCCACCGTTACCTTTGATGGCTTTGGCCATCATGCCCTTGCTGCGCGCGCGCGATCCCAGTACGGCAAGGACAAAGGAGCACGGATGACCGAAACCAAAAAAGGCGTATTCGCCCTGATAGCCGCCTGCACGATCTGGGGCCTGTCGCCGCTGTTCTATAAAGCGCTCAGCACAGTAATTCCGCACGAGGTTCTGGCGCACCGGACAGTGTGGTCTTTGGTGTTTTTCGGCTGCGTGCTGGGGATACAAGGGCGTCTGTCGACCCTCCGTGCTGCAGTGACTGATCCGGTATCGCGCAAAGTGATTGCCGCTGCAGCGCTCTTGATCTCGGTAAACTGGTTTTTGTTTATCTGGTCTATTCAGGCTGGTCGCGCGACCGAAGCGTCGATGGGTTACTATATTTTCCCGCTGGTCGCAGTCTTGTTGGGACGTATTGTTCTGAGCGAACGTCTGAGCCGCACCCAATGGGTTGCGATTTCTTTGGCAGCCATCGGGGTTTTGTCGCTTACCATTGGACTGCATATCGTTCCGTGGATCTCATTGGTGCTGGCCACGACCTTTGGCCTTTATGGTTTGATCAAAAAACGCCTCGATCTTGGGCCGGTGGTCTCGGTTTCAGCCGAGGTTCTGATCCTGTGCCCAATTGCACTTGGCTGGCTTACCTATATCCATCTAGGCCCGGGGGGAGCATTTGGACGCGACTGGGTGGAATCCGCCTTGTTGATTGCGTCTGGTCCGGTGACCGCGTTGCCATTGATCCTCTTTTCCTACGGTGCGCGCCGTCTGACCATGTCGACGGTCGGGATTGTGCAATACATCAATCCGACCCTGCAATTCCTGTGCGCGGTGGTAATCTTCAGCGAACCATTCGGCGTGGTTCACATGATTGCGTTCGCACTGATCTGGACCGCGCTCGCCGTCTATTCGAGCAGCGCCTATTCTCAGGACAAGGCGCGACGCAGGGCGGTGATCGTGTCCGAGGTCGAAGCTGCAGTCTCGACAAAGCCCAGTAGTGACTCATCGGCAAAGCCCTGATCAACCACGTGGTTCAAAAGTGCGGTCAATGGCGCCCAATAGTCATCAACGCTCAGCAGGACAATTGGTTTTCCGTGGAGACCAAGCTGCCGCCATGTCAACACCTCGAAGAACTCGTCCAGTGATCCGGCCCCACCGGGCAAGACCACGATGGCATCTGCGTTCATCACCATGACCTTTTTGCGCTCGTGCATGGTTTCTGTGATGATGAATCGGGTCAGGTCGGTCTTGCCGACCTCAAGATCCATCAAATGCGTCGGGATCACGCCGAACGTGTCGCCGCCGGCGTTTTGTGCAGCCCGCGCTGTCGTTCCCATTAGCCCGACATCACCCGCACCGTAGACCAGACGCCAGCCTTCTCTCGCGATTGCGGTCCCAAGGGCGTCTGCGGCTTCGGTGTACGCGGGGTTTTGGCCGGGACGTGAGCCGCAATAGACACAGATGGATTTCGAGATCATGAGCGGCGTCCTTGACAAGGGGGCTGAAGTTGCCTCGTGATACCTGCGTTGATAGACACGCTCAACTGCGGGGATGACATATCGTCATTCTGTCTCGAACACTTGGGGTACAATGAGCAAATTCGCTTTTGCAAACGGCATGTCCGGGCTTGTTCTCGGGGGAGCCGCTGCTGCGGGTGCGGTGGTTTTGGCAATCTATGCCAGCGGATCATTGTTTCCGGTAAACGACGCACAGCAAGAAGCAGACGTGCTTGCCGTGACGCCAGAGGTGGCGGAACCAGTTCCTGAACCACCTGCATCACAGGCGGCTGTCCCAGTAGTGCCGCAAGACGAACCTGATGCCGCCCCCGCGGTTTCCGAAGAAAACGTCGCCGAACCTCAGGCGAATGAAGACACCTCTGAAGAACGCGGGGAGACCCCGGAAACCCCAGTGCCTGTCGCACCGGCTTTTGACGTGGTGCGCGTGGCTCCAGACGGTCAAACGCTTGTTGCCGGTCGGGCACCGGGGGCACGGGACGTCATGATCCTTGTGGATGGGACAGAGGCCGGTCGTGCCGAGGTGGATGGCGCGGGCAAATTCGTGGCGTTCCTCGATTTGCCAGCCAGCGATGCACCGCGCGTGGTGAGCCTGATGGCAGATGGCCCGATGGGTCAGATCGAAAGCGATGATCAGGTTATCCTGGCTCCGGTCGCGCGTGTGGCTGAGGCGCCTGAACCTGTGGCAGAAGCCGTTGCTGCACCCGACTTGGACGCCACAGAGCAGATTGCTGCGCTCCCTGAGGACGAACCGGAAACGCCTTTGGTCACGGTGGACACAGAGGTTGCGGACGTCATGGCCGGAACTAAGCCGGACAACGTGGACACAAAAGAGGCAGACCTAGACGCACCGGCGCCTGCCGTTCAGGTCCAAGCGCCGGACATCCAAACCGCGACGACCTCAGAGGCCACAGTCCCAGAATTGCCAGTCCAGCCAAATCCTGTGACAGCACCAGACGTTGCGACCACGTTGGCCGTGGCGCCCGAGGCGCCCTCGGCACCAGCTGTGATCCTGTCTACAGAAGAGGGCGTTAACGTGCTCCAACCTGTGAGCAACACGCCAGAAATCCTTGATCAGATCGCGCTTGATGCGATCACCTACGAAGATTTGGGCGCGGTTGCCCTTTCGGGGCGCGGCACAGCCGACGAATTCGTCCGCGTCTACCTTGATAACGAGCCGATCCTGACGACTGAAATTGGTGTCGACGGCCAATGGCGAGCCGAATTACCAGAAGTGGATACAGGTACCTATACGCTTCGTGTTGATGCCGTGGACGCCTCTGGTGACGTCACATCGCGTGTCGAAAGCCCATTCCGTCGTGAAGACCCAGTGGTTCTTTCACAAGCGGCCGACCGAAGCGAAGGGCCATCCGTGGTCCGGGTTGTGACCGTTCAACCGGGCAACACGCTTTGGGCTATTGCGCGGGACCGTTACGGCGAAGGGCCGTCCTACGTGAAACTGTTCGAAGCCAACCGCGACCGTATTCGGGATCCTGACCTGATATACCCCGGGCAAGTGTTTTCGATTCCTGATTGACTGGCGTGTCACGTCCCTGTGATTTTCCAAGGTTATCTCTGCGACACCACCGTATATTGCGGGGGTTGCCCGCTGGCGTCCGCGATATATAGTAGTACACATAGATTGGGGCGGGGCTCCCGTCCTGACGCTGAAACAGGCAGACAGGGCAGGAGACGAGTCCCCCGATGGATGGTAATTTCAGAACAGCTTTTGTGCGTGAACCGGGTGCGTTGCGACATCATCCGGCACTGGTGCTGAACGCGGATTATAGGCCTTTGTCCTATTATCCGTTGTCGCTTTGGCCTTGGCAGGACGCGGTCAAAGCGGCGTTTCTCGACAGGGTGGATATCGTTGCTGAATATGACGAAGTGGTCCGCAGCCCGTCGATGACGCTCCGAATACCGAGCGTCGTGGTGTTGAAAGATTACGTAAAACCGCAAAAGCGCGTGGCCTTCACGCGCTTTAATCTTTTCTTGAGGGATGAATTCCACTGCCAGTATTGTGGGGCGAAAGGTGAATTGACCTTTGACCACGTGGTACCGCGTGCCTCGGGGGGGATCACGTCTTGGGAAAATGTCGTTGCCGCCTGCGCGCCGTGTAACCTGCGCAAAGGGTCGAAAAGTCTGCGGCAAGCAGGGCTTTCGTTGCGCAAACCACCACGGCAACCTGGGGCACAGGAATTGCTGAATATGGGCCGCAAGTTCCCCCCCAATCATCTGCACGACAGTTGGATGGATTTTCTGTATTGGGATGCTGAACTAGAGGCCTAATTGCGCAGCTGGATCATCTTTGAAGCAGGCTGCACTGGTTAGATTGCAATTTGGGGCCACCGAGTGGGCCCCAAACTTTGTGTGCCATTTTTTTAAGCGATACATGCGCCGAGTGTTAAGAAACTCGGCGGTTTTCAAACCGATAGCCCATGTCGAGGATGCGCCCATCGTTTTCGGGTGTGATTTTGAACAGCGCCAGATTGTCGAGCAAGCCCTGCGCGCGTTTGCTGACGGCTTCTGTCGCCGCCGAGCTTTCGCTGCTAAGGTTGGCGTTTGACCGGGTTGCGGCGTCCAGTTCACCGATACGATCATTGATTGTGCCGACCGAGCCCGCTTGTGAACGGATTTGGTCTGCAATTTCTGCGATTTGCCTTTCGATATTTGACACGATGTCCACACTTTCCGTAAGCGCCTCGCTGCTTTTTGTGACCTGTCGCTCGCCATCTTCGGTGTGCCGCTTCGCCGACTCCAGCACTTCTCGGATCGACGCCGCCAGACTCGATGCGGATTGCGCGAGGTTTCGCACTTCACCTGCGACAACGGCAAAACCACGCCCGGCATCCCCAGCCCGCGCGGCCTCGATGCTTGCATTAAGGGACAGCAGGTTGGTCTGCATTGCGATCGAGTCGATCTTGTCGAGTGCCGAATGGATTTCCTTGAATGCGAATGAAATGTTACCCATTACCTCTTCGGTGTCAGACATGCTTTTCTTGGTGGCTTCCATCATTTGGTTTGCGGTGCCAGCGTTTTCGGTTGCCGTCTGAGCGCTTCGATCCGTTTCGGACAAAACCTGAGAGAAATCAGCTACAATCTTTCCAACCTCATCCAAAGTCGTCGCCTGATCCTGGCTGCGCGCTGCCAATTGGCCTGCGCCGCATGCCAGTTCGTCGATTTTGCCGCTCAGATCGCGGACAGTTGAATCGATCCCGCCTACGGTTTGTGAGAGCGCGCTGACGGCGACGTTGTAGTCGTCTTTGGCCTGAGTGATCTTTTCAGGAACATCATTGCCGATCCGATGGCTCAGATCCTGGACCGCCAGCGCGCGAAGGGCTTGTGACAGGGCGTTTTGAGCTTGTTCATCCTCTGCTGCTGCACGTACGAAAAATTCATTCATTGCGACGGTGGCATCTGCGAACACAGACTGCACCCACGAATTCGCAAGTTCTGCGATATGTTCGCGATCCTCGCCCATCTCGCCCGGAGCATTGGCGACGATTGCCTTGACCATTTCACCGGCATAGGTGCCGTATCCCTTGAGATAGACGGCAAAATTGACCTGGGATGCGATGTTGCGGGCGATTTGTTCCTGCTCTTTGAAATACGCCGCATCAAACCGGCCAACTGTTATCGCATCGAATTTACGGCTTTCGATCTGAAAAAGATCTTCCGGAAATTCCGTCATTGTGGGATCGACATGCTTATAAGCTGTGAGCAGTACGTCACGTAGATGCGGCGCCCCGACATCCCGGACTTGTTTGCCAAGTTCTGCCTTGGATTTTGGCCATGCTGTAATAACGTCGCGCATTTGATTGTTCATGGGTCCCACCATTTTTGTAGCTGCTAATGTTGGAACGGCGCTTTTCAGAAAAATGTTATCGTTTTTGAGCAGAAAAATGAGACGGATGGTAAAAAATTATTTTTTAAATCCAATGAGTTGCGCTGGATAGATGCGGAGCACCTCACATCCACGCGCCAAGCCACAATTTGACGCGCGTTTCGGTGCTTCGTTCAACGATTTTTTGAAACGACCGGCGTTCCGTTATCTGGGTAGCTGCGATGCCTCACGGGCCAGTTCTTCGATGGCCTTCCAATCACCTTTTGTCACAAGGTCTTTCGGTGCCACCCAGCTTCCACCAGCGCAAAGCACGTTGGACAGGCCAAGATACTGCGGCGCATTCCTGAGCGACACGCCGCCAGTCGGGCAAAACCGAACCTGTGGGATCGGTGCGCCGATGGCCTTAAGGGCAGGGGCACCGCCATTGGCTTCGGCAGGGAAGAATTTCTGAACAGTGTATCCGCGCTCCAGTAATGCCATCGCTTCGGATGCGGTCGCAGCACCGGGCAAAAGTGGCAGGTCTGCCGCCTCGCATGCATCCAGCAGCCGGTCAGTTGCGCCCGGCGACACACCAAAACGTGCCCCAGCATCAACAGCGTCTTGCACATCGCTTGGGGTCAGCAGGGTGCCTGCACCAACGACGCCACCTTCGACCCTGGCCATTTCACGGATCACGTCCAGCGCGGCATCCGTGCGCAATGTCACTTCGAGAACTGGCAAGCCCCCAGCGACCAACGCCTCGGCCAATGGGCGCGCGACGCTGGCATCGTCAACCACCAAGACCGGAATGATCGGTGCGAGACGGCACAGTTTTTCGCTTTCGACACTGGCTTGCAAGGGCGTAATCATATGTATTCTCTGTTAATTGCGGGGTGTTTTTAAAGTGATGCGTCAAACAACGACGCCAGCGCCATGTTCTGCAAGGCCGACATTCGCACGGAATGCCGCAAATAGTTCACGGCCCACGCCGTGACCGTTGCCGCTCAGGTCTGCAGTCGCAGGCGCGCGTTGATCGAAGTCCTCGGCGAGGCAGTCAATCGACCCAGTCACCGCATCGACGCGTACAAGATCGCCGTCACGCACTCGCGATAACGGCCCGCCAAGTGCTGCTTCGGGCGATACGTGAATTGCCGATGGCACCTTGCCCGACGCGCCTGACATACGGCCATCGGTGACCAAAGCAACCTTGAAGCCGCGATCCTGAAGAACCGCCAGCGTAGGTGTCAGACTGTGTAGTTCGGGCATTCCATTCGAGCTTGGACCTTGGAAGCGGACGACAACTACGGTGTCTTCGGTGAATTCGCCGTTCTTGAAGGCCACCTTCACGTCTTCCTGATCATGGAACACGCGCGCCTTGGCTTCGATTACATGACGCTCAACGGCCACGGCAGAGGTTTTCATCATCCCTTTGCCCAGATTGCCCTCAAGTTGCTTGAGGCCTCCTGTCGATTGGAATGGATCACTCGCAGGGCGTAGGATCTTGTCATTCTGCGTCTCACCCGCGCCGGGGGCATAGACGACCCGTCCATCTGTAATCTTGGGTTCCTGCGCATAAATGTGAAGCCCATCTCCCGCGACGGTTTTGACGTCTTCGTGCAGCAAGCCATGTTTGAGCAATTCGCCAATCATATAACCCAGACCGCCTGCCGCGTGGAAATGGTTCACGTCTGCCAGCCCGTTCGGATAAACCTTGGCCATCAACGGCGTGACCGACGACACCTCTTCAAAATCCTCAAGCCGCAGCTCCACACCGGCTGCACGTGCCATCGCTGGCAGATGCAGGACAAGGTTGGTCGATCCACCGGTGGCCATGAGGCCGACAATGCCGTTTATAAACGCTTTTTCATCCAGCACGTCGCACACCGGGCGATAGTCATTGCCCAGCTGCGTGATCTCTAGCGCGCGTTCGGTGCCTGCCACGGTCAGCGCCTCGCGCAATGGGGTGCCCGGATTGACAAAAGACGCGCCGGGCAGATGCAGGCCCATGAACTCCATAAGCATCTGGTTGCTATTGGCTGTGCCATAGAACGTGCAGGTGCCGGGCGAATGATACGATGCCATTTCAGCCTTCATGAGCTCATCGCGGCCAACTTCGCCAGCGGCGAATTTCTGCCGGACCTTGGCCTTTTCGTCATTCGGCAAGCCTGAGGGCATTGGCCCCGCAGGCAGGAAGATACCTGGCAGATAGCCAAACGTGCCCGCCGCGATCACAAGGCCGGGCACGATCTTGTCGCAAACACCAAGGTAAAGTGCGGAATCGAATGTGTTGTGGCTAAGAGCAACGCCCGCCGCAAGCGCGATCACATCCCGCGAGAAAAGCGACAACTCCATCCCGACCTGGCCTTGGGTAACACCGTCACACATCGCCGGTACGCCGCCCGCGACCTGTGCCGTCCCACCAGCAGCACGCGCAGCGTTCCGGATGATATCGGGGTAGGTTTCAAAAGGTTGGTGGGCTGAGAGCATATCATTATACGCTGTAACGATCCCGATATTAGGGGCGCGTTCCGTGGCCAGTTTGCTTTGATCCTGACCCATTGCTGCATAGGCGTGGGCCTGATTGCCGCAGCTCAAATGCGCACGACGGGGGCCTTCGGCGGCGGCTTGCCGCATCCGGTCCATATACTGCCCGCGGGACGCTTCAGAGCGTTCCTGAACACGGTCCGTCACCCGTTTGATGGTATCGTTCAGGGAATGTGCCATGATGCCTCCGCGCAAGATTAGCCGTTGGGTTATCGCTCAATTAGTCAGGTTAGCGCTAACAGTAAAGCCCTATTTCCCAAACCTCAGCGGCTTTCAGCCAGTGGCATTTGCCCCAAATTGTACGGTTTTTGCCGTGATGAGGTCCATTTGTAAGGTCACTCTACGATTGAGGACAACGAGCAAACGCCCCGCAAAAGGAGGCTTTACCATGTACAATTTATTCAAAGCTGTGATCGCAATCGGTCTGGCCCTTTCTCTGACAGCCTGCGGATCGATGCCAACGGCCAGCAGATCGGCCATGCCAGATGACACCATGCTGGGTTTTTCCGCACCAGACGTTCGCATCGAAAGCTTCACCGTCACCGTGCCACGGTCGCTCAAGGTAAATGACCGTAACCTGTATTACCCGCTGGGCGACATTGTCTGGCGCGGAGAACCCCGTGGTGACCGTCACGCACAGGTTGAAGCAATCTTTGAACAGGGTCTGCGCAATGCCGCTCAAGCAGTTGCAGGACAGCGCGCAGTGCGTCTGGACGTTCAGGTGCTGCGCTTCCACTCTCTATCCGAAAAGGCACGCTACACGGTCGGCGGAGTACATGACATTGATTTCCGCTATCGCCTTGTGGATATGGCCACGGGCCAGCAGATCGGACCTGCGAAAGACGTGAATGCTGATCTGGACGGATTGGGTGGTGAAACCGCACTGGCTGCCGAGGCGCGCGGCGAGACGCAAAAGGCGCGGATCATTGGTCACCTGTCAAAGGTCTTTGTGGAAGAACTCACTATGCCGGGTGGTCATGTGAACTCCGAGCTTGGTCTCTTGCAAGCGATCAACAACATCTGAGTTGAAAAACCGGGCTTTCCCCTTTGGAGCGAGGGGCGTAAAGGGGGCGGTATGACATCGTCCCCTTTGCCCGTTATTCGCCTTTTGCCCAAAACCAAACCGCAAGCCATTCGGCGCGGCTATCCTTGGGTCTATGCCAACGAGGTCGTCACCGACCGCCGCACCCGTGCGATGTTGCCCGGAACGATTGCCGTGCTCGAAGACGCGGATCGCAGCCCCTTGGCATTGGTCGGGGTGAACCCGAATTCCAAGATCATCGGTCGTGTATTGGACGCTCCAGACGCAGCGCACCCGGATCAAGAGTGGTTCGCAACTCGGCTGCGCAAAGCACTGGCATTGCGCGAACGGCTGTTCCCGACACCCTATTACCGCCTGATCCACGCCGAAGCAGATGGGCTGCCCGGTGTGATCATTGACCGTTTCGGCGAGACGGCTGTCGTCCAACCCAATGCGGCTTGGGCGGACGCGCTTTTGCCCCAGATCACGGCAGCCTTGGCCGAGGTGACAGGCGTGACTACGATCCTCAAGAATGCAGGTGGCCGGGGGCGGTCTCTTGAAGGGCTGGACGATGTCGATGCTGTCTTGCTGGGCAACGCGCCAACTGCGCCGATCCCGGTCGAGATGAACGGCGCGACTTACATGGCTGACCTTATGGGCGGGCAGAAAACCGGGCTCTTCTTTGACCAAAGACCGAACCATGCCTTTGCTGCTCGGCTCGCGCAGGGCGCACGGGTGCTGGATGTGTTTTCCCATGTCGGTGGCTTTGGTCTGGCGGCTATGGCCAATGGCGCAGTCTCCGCGCATTGTGTCGATGGCTCTGACCCGGCGCTGGCACTGGCGATCCAAGGCGCAGGCCACATGGGAGCCGAGGGTCATCTGACAACCACCAAGGGCGATGCCTTTGATGTGCTCACCACACTTGGTGAGGAAAGCGCGCAATTCGAACTGGTGGTCTGTGATCCACCCGCGTTCGCACCTTCGAGCAAAGCCCGCGAAGCGGGATTGCGAGCCTACGAACGTATTGCGCGCCTTTCTGCGCCATTGGTGGCCGAGGATGGTTATCTGGTGCTGTGTTCCTGTTCTCATGCCGCAGACCTGTCGGCCTTTACAGGTGCGTGTTTGCGCGGGATCGGGCGCGCTGGACGCCGCGCGCAACTGATCCATACAGGGCAGGCCGGACCAGACCATCCGCTGCTGCCTCAATTGGCTGAATCAGGCTACCTTAAAGCGTTGTTTTTCCGACTGTGAAGGTACTGCTCGACACCTGTGTGCTGTATCCAACGGTGATGCGCGAGGTGTTGCTGGGGGTGGCTGATCAAGACTTGTTTGAACCGCTTTGGTCCGAGCGTATTCTTGGCGAATGGTCCCGCGCTGCAGCTAAGCTGGGACCACAGGGGCAGGTTCAGGCCGATGCCGAAATCGCAATGGTCAGCACGCATTGGCCCAAGGCCAAGGTTGCGCTGAAGCCGTCCTTGATGGACAGGCTTTGGTTGCCTGACGCCAATGATGTGCATGTGTTGGCGGCGGCCATCGCTGGGCATGCAGACGTGATCCTTACGGTGAATGCCAAGGATTTTCCGCGCAACATTCTGGCTGAAGAAGGCCTGTCGCGCGCGGATCCGGATGCTTTTTTGGTTGGGTTGTATGCGAGCTCGCCGGAAATGGTGACAAAGGCTGTCTCTCGGGTACACGACGAGGCGAGCCGTCTGTCAGATCGGCCATGGGACCTGCGCAAGTTGATGAAAAAGGCGCGTCTGCCGCGTTTGGGCAAAGCGTTGACCTCAACGGTCTAAGAGTATTCATACGAATAGTCGTAGACACGTTTCGAAATGATGAACGAGGGGCCAAGCGCCGGGTTTTAAAGGCAGACCTTCAACGCAGGTAATCCATCGGATCGACACTGTCGAACCCCTTGCGCACTTCGAAATGCACGCGGGCTGGTTCGAAATCTGCAACTTTGGCGATTGATTGTCCCCGGCTGACGGCATCGCCTTTGGCGACACTGATCCCGTCAACATGGGTGTAGACCGTCAGCAAGTTGTCAGGGTGCCGAATGACAAGGATGTTGATCCCATCGGTGTTACGCGTGATCGCTGCGACTTGTCCGCTTGCTGCTGCTTTGACCGACGTTCCAACCGAGGCACCGATGTCGATCCCGTCATTCCGGCCTTTGGAATATTCACGAATGATGTTGCCCTGCACGGGAAATGCCATTGCCGCATTCGATGCACTTGCCGCGGTTTGATTTCCAACATTGGCCACCGGTTTGGCGGCAGCGGCGGCCGTTGTTGCGGCGGCGGCTGGGGCAGGGGTTACCTCAGGCAGAGGCTGAGACGATGATGGCGGCTGCGGCGTCGGTGATCCTGTGCCCGGAGGCGGCGGAGTGTCTTCACGCTGGGGCGGTGCCTGAGACGCCACCGGGATCAGCAGGAACTGTCCTTCGCGCAGGCTGAAACTGCTGTCGAGCCCGTTCCATTCCGCCAAGGACCGCACTGAAACATTGTATAGTCTGGAGATGGTAAAGGCCGTTTCGCCGCGTTTCACCTGGTGGCGGATCGGCTCTGTGCCGGTTTGTGGCGCGGCACGATCTGGTGCAGGCGTAGGTGAGGACCGGTCGATGGCATCGCTGGCCAACGTTGTGATATCCACGTCCGATGGCGGACGGATTGGCCCGGTGGTAACTGCACCCGTTGCCGGCGATGGCTCGGACACACGTCGGGGCAGGGCGATGATTTCGCCAGCGCGCAACGCGTCACCTGTTTGTACGCCATTGTAGCGCGCAAGCTCGTCGGCAGGCAAACCTACACGACCAGCGAGCGAGGCCAGCGTGTCGCCGCGTTGGGCGACGGCCACTTGGTAATTCGGGTACGAGATCACACCGCGATTGTCTGGTTCAGGCCGGGGGGCAGCTGCGGCACGGGCTGCATCGGCGGTGTTGAACCCACCATTCATCAATCCACGCATGTCCAAATCCAAGGGCTCGGAACAGGCGGCCAACAGCGCCAGCAGCGAAAGGCTTGTGCCAACTCGAAAAACGGATCCGTGGGAAACTCTGCTTACAGCCATGTCGATATCCTCAAATGCGCCGGTTGTGTCCCGGTCGTCATGTCACTCATTATGCCCGCATTACCCGTCGCGGGCCACCCCTTCGACCAGCGGAACAAACCGCACCGGCCTCAATTCATCGTAATCCAGCCCGGTTTCGGTGCGCCGCACCCGGATCAGGTGTTGTACCGCGTCCGATTGACCAACCGGCAAGACCATGATCCCACCCACTTTGAGTTGCGCCAAAAGTGGCCCTGGCGGGTCTTCAGCGGCGGCAGTTACCAGAATACGGTCAAACGGGGCCTGATCGGGAAGGCCAAAACTGCCATCGGCGGTAAAGGCGGTCACATTGTTCAGGCCCAACTGATCAAACGCCTCGCGTGCCTCGCGGACAAGGCGCGGATGACGGTCGACCGTATAAACACGGCGTGCCAGCTGGCTTAGGATGGCGGCCTGATAACCCGACCCAGTGCCCACTTCGAGAACCGTGTCGCGTGGGCTGATTTCGAGCGCCTGTGTCATCAATCCCACCACCGATGGCTGGCTTATGGTCTGGCCACACGCGATGGGCAGCGGCATATCTTCATAGGCGCGTTCGGCGAAGTAGCCTTTGATAAAAGGTGCGCGGTCAACTTGCTCCATCGCGGTCAGCACAGCGGCGTTGGTCACGCCGCGCGACCGGATCGCATAAAGGAACTGCATCTTGAGTTCCGCGTCTTCCATCACTGAAAGGCGTCCCGCATCGCATCAAGTTGGTCTGTTGCCGTCAGATCTGCCCGCATCGGTGTGATGCTGATAAAACCCTTCAGGTTTTCCGATGCATCACTGCCGGGCGCTGTGGGTGCGCGCTGGTCGCCGCCCTTGATCCAAAGAAACCGACGGCCTGACGGCGAATTGTGTGGCTCTACAGAAAAGCGTGTGTCCTGCCGGATGCCCTGAGGTGTGATCCGCGTGCCCTGAACTGCATTGGCGGGCACGGGGGGGAAGTTGACGTTATAGAACAGCCGGTAACCGACCTGGTCTTTTGGATCATGGGCAAGAATTCGCCGGACAACCTCGGCCCCGTGCACGCGGGAGGCTTCGAACGGGTCGTCGGCCTCGACGTTGTCAGGGCCATAGTATTGCGACAGAGCAATCGCCGGGATGCCTTGAAGGGCAGCTTCCATCGCACCGCCAAGCGTTCCGGAATAAAGCGCGTTCTCTGCGGAATTGTTGCCGCGGTTGACACCGGACAAGACGAGATCGGGCGTAGTGCCGGACATGACGTCGTGCAGACCCGCAAGCACGCAGTCTGCTGGGCTGCCTTCGGCGGCAAACCGGCGTTCGCCCATTTGGCTTACCATCATCGGGTGAGTGTAGCTGATACAGTGACCAACACCGGACTGTTCGAAGGCAGGGGCCACCGTCCAGACCTCGCCGTTGGGTCCGGCGATGTCATGGGCGATTTCCAAAAGTACCTTGAGGCCCGGTGCGTTGATTCCGTCATCGTTGGTAATGAGTATGCGCATCTGCTCTGCCTTGCTTTTTTCCTGCATAGGCCAAGCACCGTCCTGCGGCAAGCATCCGCCGGTGTGAGTAGGGCCTGGAATTTGCGGTGAAGCAAAATCAAGGATGCGTTAACGCATCCGCCGCCCGGATCAATCGGAAAGGATTTCCGGCAACAGGCGCGCCGCTTCATCGGCAGGACGGGCCAAGACACTGCGGTCTTCGCCGGGAAAGAACCGGGCGCGCAGGTGGGTTGCCATTGGCTTAGGCGATAGCACCTTGACCTTTGGCCCGATCGACGCGGTTTCAGCCTGCCAAGACCGCGCAAGGTTGATCTGTGCCGCTTTGGTGGTGCCGTAATGGCCAAAGAACTTTTCGCCCGTATGTGTATCGTCAAAGAACACCGCACTGCCCTCGCGGCGCAGCAATGGCGCAATATAGGGCACGAGATGTGACATCGCGTCGAGGTTGATCGACACCGATTTCTTCCAGTCTTTCTGGTCAAGATGATCAACTGGCGACAAAGGTGCGGCGTGGATTGCTGTATGCACCCATAGCCCGATCTGGCCCCAGCGATCATGCACCGACCGGCACAGCTGCGCCATCGCATCGGCCTTGGTGATGTCCATCGGCGCCAGAGTTGCACTGCCGCCTTTGGATTGAACACGGTCGTCCAGCTCCTCTAGACCACCCACGGTGCGCGCCACGGCGACAATATGATGCGTGTCGGCCAATGCCTCTGCCAGCGCAAAGCCAAAACCGCGAGAGGCGCCTGTGACCAGCGCGAGGGGGCGAGATGTGTCAGTCATGACCTGTCACATGCCTTTTTGCCGCCCGGCCCGCAAGAGGGCAGTGCTTGACTTGATGCTGTATTTGCAGAATGAACGGGGTCAAATGATAGTCAAACGAGGGACACTGGCCATGACACTGACGCACGCCGCATTGGGCAAGACAACTTTACTCCGCCAGGTGCTGCTTGCGCTTGGGGGTGCCGCGTTTATCGCCGCGGCAACACAGGTGTCTGTACCGTTTTTTCCGGTTCCAATGACGCTTCAGACATTGGCGATCCTGATCGTAGGCCTGAGCTTTGGTGCTCGTCTGGGGACGGCGACGCTGATCACCTATCTGGGCTATGGCGCAATGGGTCTGCCGGTCTTCGCCAATGGAATGAATGGTTTGGCTTTCGCCGGTCCGACAGCGGGTTTCCTTCTGGGCTTCGTCTTGATGGCTGGTTTGGCCGGTCTTGCGGCAGACCGCGGAATTGCCAAAGGATTCGTGTCCACAGCGTTTGTCACAATTGGCCTTGCTGCGCTGCTTTACGTGCCCGGCATTGCCTGGCCGATGGCCGTTGCATCCGCCACAGGTGTTGAGGCTGGCTGGGTCGGTCAGGACATCGGGTATTATTGGACTTACTTCATCGCACCTTTCCTGATCGGTGATGCGGTCAAGGCTGTGATTGCGGCGCTGGTTGTGTCAGGTGCCTGGAAGATCATCACAGGTCGGACCAAAGCATAACAAATTTTACCATTTGGTAAAAAAGGCCCCCGTCAAAAATTTGGCGGGGGCTTTCCTGTTTCGGGGTAGGGAGCTGTCCCCGTCGCGCAAGCGCGACTCCCCCGAGGTATTTCTGAACCAGAGAAGATCAGGTCTGTCTGGTTCAAGATTGTGAGGCGGGCATTTCGAGCCAATAGGCGGTGCCGTTATGTGCCAATGCGATGCGCCCGTCTTCGATGGCCACCACGGAGTGGCCGTTCACGCTGTCTCCTCGTGACACGGTGACGGTTCTGCCGCCGCGTCGTTTCAGCAAGGCTTGGAGCTCAGACGACGTGCCGAACGTTCCCAATAGAGTCAGCGTGCCACCAAGATCGTTCGTGGTTTCGGTTGCTTGCTGTGCAACCCGCGGCGGGAGAGTGTGTTGTGCCATTGCCCAAACTTCATTGTTGAGAATGCCCGCCACATCGCCGGGATCAAAGACAATTAAAAGCTGAGACGCATCGCCTGCGCGAAAGGCCGCCGAGGGTTACTCGGCAGCCTTCATCTGAAAGCCTTTTTCCAGCATATCAGACGGTTCGACCGGGTATTCGCCCGAAAAGCATGCGTCGCAATACTGCGGCGATTTCGCATCGCGGCCAGACGCTTCGCCCACCGCGCGGTAAAGACCGTCGAGCGAGATAAATTTGAGGCTATCGACGCCAAGATGGGTGCGCATTTCCTCTTCGCTCATGGTGGCTGCCAACAGCTTTTCCCGCTGCGGGGTGTCCACACCGTAAAAGCAGGGCCAGGCGGTGGGCGGTGAGGCGATGCGGAAATGTACCTCGGCCGCACCGGCATCAAGGATCATCTCTTTGATCTTGCGGCTGGTGGTGCCACGCACAACACTGTCATCGACAAGGACGACGCGCTTACCCTTGATCAGAGCGCGGTTCACGTTGAGCTTGAGGCGCACACCCATATTTCGGATCTGCTCGGTTGGTTCGATGAACGTGCGGCCCATGTACTGGTTGCGGATGATCCCCATGCCATACGGGATGCCGGATTCGTACGCATAGCCGATGGCGGCGGGCGTGCCGCTGTCGGGCACGGGGCAAACCAAATCGGCGTCTACAGGGGTCTCGCGGGCCAGTTCGACACCAATCTGGCGGCGGGTTTCATAAACCGACCGGTCGCCGATAATGCTGTCAGGGCGCGAGAAGTAAACATGCTCAAAAATGCAGAAGCGTGATTTCTGTGGTCGGAACGGGCGGATGGATTCAACGCCATGTTCTGCGGTGATCACAACCATCTCGCCGGGGTCGATTTCGCGCACGTATTCCGCGCCGATGATGTCCAGGGCGCAGGTTTCGGACGAAAGTGCCCAGCCGTCGCCAATCTTGCCCAGCACCAGCGGACGTACGCCCAGTGGGTCGCGCACACCGATCAGCTTGGTCCGTGTCATGGCGACAACTGAAAACGCACCTTCGACGCGTCGCAGGGCATCTTCCATACGTTCTGGGATATTGCGCTGAAGCGACCTGGCCATCAGGTGAATGATGCATTCGCTGTCGCTTGAGCTTTGGAAAATCGACCCGCGTTCAATCAGTTCGCGGCGTAGTGCGTCGGCATTGGTGATGTTGCCGTTATGGGCGATGGCAGCACCGCCCATCGAGAATTCCCCGAAGAACGGTTGCACGTCGCGGATCTGTGTCTGACCTTTGGACCCCGCAGTGGAATAGCGCACATGGCCGATGGCCAGTTCGCCGGGCAGGGTTTCCATCAGCTTTTGGCTGGTGAAATTATCGCGGACATAACCAAAGCGGCGGGCGCTGTTGAAGCCGTGGTCTGGGTGGTGCGAAACGATCCCACCAGCTTCTTGCCCTCGGTGTTGCAGGGCGTGCAGGCCAAGAGCGACGAAATTGGCGGCGTCGGTCACGCCGACCACGCCGAAGATTCCGCATTCTTCTTTCAGCTTGTCATCGTCAAAGGGATGGGCGGGTGGCATCTGGGTGTCGGACAAATCGGTACTCCGAATCCGTGGCAGCAGAGGATGCCCTCTCTTAAGCGCCATAGAGCCCAGTGTCACGAAACTATCATGTTTCCGCGACAGGTTGACGGATATTTATCAGGTGTCGCTGTCAGATGGGGCATCACAGACGCCGACAAGCGCTTCGTATTGAGCTGTGATCCAACCAAGTGCCTGCTCTGGGTTCTGATCTTCGATCTGGCCTGTAAAGCGGCTGAACACCACGGCAGAGCGGCTGTCGTCGATCATGGCGATGTCTTGTGAGGTGACAACCACCTGATAAACAAAGAACGCGACCGCCACGAGCAGCACGCCGCGCGCCACACCGAATAGGAACCCGAGCGCCTGATCGACGCCGCCCAAGGCAGAGCGTTGAACGATGGTGGAAAAAAGCGGTGTGAAAAACGACATGATCACGAGCGCCACGGTAAAGACGGCGGCAAAGCCCGCAATAACGCTGAGTTCGCAACTGCCCGTCAGAAAGTCACCCAGGACCGGGATCTCGGTCATCAGGGGGCGGACTTGCGGTCCGAACATGAAGCCAAGGATGGCTGCAGCAATCCAGCCCAGAATGGCCATGCCTTCGCGGACAATGCCCCGGGAATATGCCAGAAGCGCAGACAGAACGATGACGACGGCGACAACGCCGTCAATAATGGTGAACCCTTCCATCGGTCCCTTGCCCTTCTTTTTCTCGAGTGGCGCTAACCTGCGCCGAACACATCACCAACAAAACTGGCCAAAGCGTCGATTTCTGTGGCCGTAATCCCGTCACGGGCCACTTTGGTTCCACCCTTTGGCACTATCGCGGCGGTAAAACCAAGTTTTTGTGCTTCTTTCAACCGATTTTCGGTTTGCCCCACCGGGCGCAGTGCGCCGGATAGGCTGATTTCACCGAAAACCACGGTCTCGGCGGGCAGGGCGATGTCTTCGCGCGCGGACAAAAGCGCTGCCGCAACGGCAAGGTCGGCTGCAGGTTCGCTAACCTTCATACCGCCAGCCACGTTGAGATAAACATCCATGCCCGCAAAGGGGATGCCGCATCGCGCCTCGAGCACCGCAAGGATCATGGCAAGCCGTCCGCCATCCCATCCGACCACGGTACGGCGCGGTTGGCTGTGTGGCGTCGGAGCCACAAGCGCCTGAAATTCCACCAGAACGGGACGCGTGCCTTCGATGCCCGCAAAGACGGCTGATCCGGGGGACGGGTCACCGCGCTCAGAAAGAAACAGGGCCGAGGGATTCGCAACTTGCGCCAATCCGGCACCGGTCATTTCAAACACGCCGATTTCATCTGCAGGGCCAAAGCGGTTTTTGACGGCACGCAGGATACGGAACTGATGCCCGCGTTCGCCTTCGAAATAAAGCACCGTGTCGACCATGTGTTCGACGACGCGCGGACCTGCGATCTGGCCGTCTTTGGTGACGTGCCCGACCATGACGATGGATGTGCCGCGCCGTTTGGCAAAACTGGTCAGCTCGTGCGCCGAGGCGCGCACCTGGGCCACGCTGCCGGGGGCAGATGCAACATTGTCGGCCCACATGGTCTGGATCGAGTCGATGATCGCCAGATCGGGTTTTTCATTCTCCAGCGTCGTTAGGATGTCACGCAGGTTGGTTTCAGTGGCCAGTTTCACTGGAGCATCGCGCAGGCCCAGACGGGCGGCGCGCATGCGGACTTGGGCACTGGCCTCTTCGCCGGAGATATAAATGACCTTGAGACCGGCATTGGCAAAAGCTGCCGCCGCTTGCAGCAAGAGTGTGGATTTGCCGATCCCGGGATCGCCACCCACCAAAAGCGCTGAGGCCGCGACCAGACCACCGCCCAGTACGCGGTCCAGTTCTTCAAGATTGGACGTTGTTCGCGGTGGTGGGGCTTCGGTGCCGGAAAGGTCGCTCAGTGGCAGGGACCGGCCTTTGGACGCGCCAAGCGTTTTGGCGGCGGGGCCAGCAGCCAGCGGAACTTCTTCGACAATGGAATTCCATTCGCCGCAGGCATCACAGCGGCCCGACCATTTGGTCGTTGTTGCGCCACAGGATTGGCAGACGAAGGTCGCTGATGATTTGGCCATGACGCTGCTTGTGACCCAAGCCGCACGGCGCTGCAAGCGGCGGTGGTGCGCCTGGGGTTATTCGGCAGCGCGCCGCGCGAGAAGGGCGACAATGCGGTTGTCGTCATTGTCGGGGAATTGTGCGGGCTCCTCCCAATCGGCGGACGCACCATTCGTTCCAGTTGCAATGTATGCAGGTTTGCGATCAGGAATGCTTGGGTTGTTATCCACGGCATAAAGCTCGGGCAGGATTTCCGACAACTCGTCGTTTAGACGGGTCAGTTGCGCTTGTGCCACGCTTTCCTCAAGTTCGACCTTGTCAATCCACACACGCATTTCCGACGCGGTGGTCTTGGCCTGATCCAGACGTGTGTTGAACTCTTCGATCTCTTGCTGACGCTGGATCAGGAAATCGCGTGCGCGCTCAACACTGCGGTCGGAATATGTTTGTGCGAGGTCTCTGGCAATGTGACTCATCTGGCTGGCTACTTCGAGCACTGGCGGTTCTAGTTCGGCTAAATCCGGGTGATCTCGCAGAAAGGCCATGCGTTCGCGGACCGAATCAAATTCAGATCGCATTTTAAACACGCCTTCACGGTCAGACGAATGGGACAGACGATAGGCGCGGGCAACGTCTTCCATTGCGATTTGAAACCGGCGATGCGAAGTCTCAAGCGCCATGATACGAGCGTTTGCTGGCAGGAAAACGCATAGGCCCAGTAAGAGTGCCGTTAAGCCGATCTGTACCACCTGTCCGGCCTCTGGATAGGTGACACCCCCAAATGTTGCGGTCATCTCAAGCCACGGGGCATACCCAAAGGCACATGCCAGTGTGTAACCGAGCGCCCCTAAGCCAAGTACGGCAACAGCAACGAACATCGTCCGCTGCACTAGCCAACCCGTCGCAGCAATGAGCGAACGCATCGCACCAATCATCGGAAACCCCCAAATAACCAACGTAACTCTAAGCAACATCGGCGACTTTATGCCGAACGCGCGGTGGGACATACTGTTTTTTAACGATTTTTCAGACAGCCCACATAACTGTGACCAATGCGCAAAGATGCGTCGGATTGTTTCCAAAGCACGATCAATCGACCGTGGTGCGTGCTTCAATCAGGCTGATTAGCAAGGACGCGAGGATACAGCCAGTGAACAGGTAAAGCCCCCACGCGGTTTCGATACGTCCGATCCCGATGCCTTTTACAATGCTGATGTACAGCGCGATCAGAAATACGTCCGCCATCGCCAGTTTACCCGTCAGCGCCAAGACAGGCAGAGCGGCACGGCTTAGCTTTCCGAACTGCACCAACGCCAGACCAACCGTTTTTGCATAAGGCGCTACAAGTGCGAACAACGTAACGACGAGCGCCAAAAAAATATCTGTGCCCCAAAGCGATTGTAGTCCGGTCAGAACACTGATCTCGCTTAATCCAAAAAGCGGTAACAGTCCGGCGCGCATCAAAGGGGCGGACCACGCCACCGGGTAGAGGACCAGCAAAGATAGATTGATCCATTTTAGCGCCGTCATCAGTCAGAACCGTGTTGTAACCCAAAGGCCTGCAAAGCCCAAAACGCCGATCAGGTGCACCCAGTCGATCCAGCGCCAGCGCCGCGCGCGTATCATCATACTCGTGGCGAATACTGCTGAGGTGGCGAGCGGCAGTACTATCCCGCCACCCATCGCCATCACACTGGCGACCTGTGCGTAGCCCGGAACGGATTGCAGG
>NZ_CBFHLV010000039.1:0-31437 GCF_965656765.1 Marivita sp.
TTGTGTCCGCCGGACCAACCGAGACAGGCGACCCCACGCTGTCATTGATAAAGACCGACATTACAGCGCAGGCCGCGCGCGCAAACTGGGTCGGTTATCTGTCCACCACTGGCGTTTATGGCGACGCGAAGGGTGACTGGGTCGACGAAAGTGCACCACTATCCCCAGCAACCGAACGGGGCCGCCGACGCGTCAATGCCGAAGCCGCGTGGGCGGCTATTCCTGATCTGCCACTTCACATCTTTCGGCTTGCTGGCATTTATGGCCCCGGTCGTGGACCGTTTACCAAAGTGCGTGACGGCACCGCGCGCCGGATCATCAAACCCGGTCAGGTGTTTAGCCGCATTCACGTCGAAGACATCGCACAGGTACTTGAAGCATCGATGGCCGACCCGAAACCGGGCACTGTCTATAACCTGTGTGACGATGATCCGGCACCGCCACAGGACGTGATCGCACATGCCGCAACACTGCTAGGGGTGGCGGCACCGCCTGAAACACCATTTGAGCAAGCAGAACTGTCCCCGATGGCACGTAGTTTTTATGCTGAAAGCAAACGCGTGCGAAACGACCGGATCAAATCCGATCTGGGTGTAACGCTAAAATACCCGGATTACAGGGCTGGTCTGGCCGCTGTTTTAGCGGCGGAACGGACCAAACAGTGACAGCCGAACAAGCCGCGCCAAGATCGCTGACCAGTGTTCTTGATACGCTTGATCCTGAAAACCCGGCCACTGGTGCTGATGACACACAGCGCGACGCGCATGACGGGTTAACGATTCAAGCCATGCTTGATCGTGTCGGCGAACGTTCGTTCGGGGCCGCTTTACTTGTGCCGTCTTTGATATTGGTGTCGCCGCTGTCGATCATTCCCTTGATGCCAACCATCGGTGGCTTGGTCATCCTGACGATCTCGATACAGGCTTTCTTCGGCCGGACGCATCTGTGGCTTCCAAAATTCCTCGCCTCCAGACGCTTGACCGGCGATCAATTATCCAAGGCAGTCGGCTATCTCCGCAAACCTGCCGCGTGGCTCGATCGGAACAGCCGTGACAGGCTGCGCTTTCTGTCGGCCCCACCGATGGACCGCCTTGCGCTCTTGGCAGTCATCGTGGTTGCTGCGACATGGCCATTTCTGGAAATCCTGCCTATGTTCACATCGGTCAGCGCAGGTGGCGTGGCCTTGATTGCCTTCGCCCTCATGGTCCGAGACGGGTTCGTCCTTATCGCGGGCTATAGCGTGCTTGGTTTGTCGCTCGCCGTGGTGGTCGCATTGATCAGTGGATTGCTTTAGGCACGCCTCCCAATCGCGGCCACGCTAAGAACATCCAACACCTTCGCTTCGATCTGTTCGGCATTCAAACCTGCAACCTCGTACATCGCTGCCGGGCTCGCTTGATCGATAAAGATGTCAGGCAGAACCATCGACCGATACTTCAGGCCACGGTCAAACACCTCTTCCTCGGCCAAAAGCTGGGCCACATGGCTGCCAAAGCCCCCAATCGCCCCCTCTTCGATTGTGATCAGCGCCTCATGATCCGCCGCCAGTTTGAGAATCAATTCGCGATCCAGCGGTTTGGCAAATCGCGCATCGGCCACAGTCGGCGAAATCCCTTTGGCCTCAAGTACCTCGCACGCGGTCAGCACCTCGCCCAACCGGGTGCCAAAGGACAGGATGGCGACCTTGCTGCCTTCGCGGATCATGCGCCCTTTTCCAATCGGTAAAATTTCACCCCGCTCAGGCATTTCAACGCCCTGACCCTCTCCACGAGGATAGCGGAACGCAATCGGTCCATCGTTATGCGCAACAGCGGTCGCGACCATGTGTTTCAGCTCAGCCTCATCCGCTGCCGCCATAACCACAAATCCCGGCAGGTTGGCCAGATACGCGATGTCATAGCTGCCGGCATGGGTCGCCCCATCAGCCCCAACCAATCCAGCCCGGTCAATGGCAAAGCGGACAGGCAGCCGCTGTATGGCCACGTCATGTACAACTTGGTCATATCCACGCTGAAGGAACGTTGAATACATCGTGCAAAATGGCTTGAGCCCGCCTGCCGCGAGCCCGGCACAAAACGTCACGCCGTGCTGCTCGGCAATACCAACATCAAACGTGCGTGACGGATAGCGTTCAACAAAAAGGTCAAGCCCGGTTCCGTCCGGCATAGCTGCTGTTACAGCACAGACCATCGGATCATCCGCCGCCTCGCGACACAATGCATCGGCAAAGACCTTGGTATAACTAGGCGCGTTCGAGGGCGCTTTTTTCTGCTCGCCCGTGACCAAATCAAACTTCGCACGTGCATGGCCGCGATCCGCCGAATCCTCAGCTGGCGCATACCCTTTGCCTTTTTTGGTCAACGCATGGATCAAAATCGGCCCATCTGCACGATCTTTGACCGTCCGTAGCAAAGGCAAAAGTTGATCCAGATCGTGGCCGTCAATCGGCCCAACATAGGAAAAGCCCAGCGCCTCAAACAACGTGCCACCGACAGCCATGCCCTTGAGCATATCCTTGGCGCGCTTGGCGCCTTCGCGGAATGGTTCAGGCAAGAAACTCACGGCACCTTTTGCGGCCTCGCGCAAATCCTGAAACGGCGCGCCAGCATAGAGCTGTGACAGGTAAGACGACAGCGCACCCACGGGTGGGGCAATGCTCATCTCGTTGTCGTTCAGGATGACGATGAGCCGCTTCTTGAGATGCCCTGCATTGTTCATCGCCTCATAGGCCATGCCGGCACTCATCGCGCCATCACCGATCACCGCAATCGCATCGCCATGCCCGGTGTCGCAATTGCCGCCCAAATCCCGCGCAACCGCAAAGCCCAACGCCGCCGAAATCGAGGTCGAACTATGAGCCGCACCAAACGGATCATACGAAGACTCCGATCGTTTTGTGAAACCGGACAGCCCGTCTTCTTGACGCAGAGTGCCCATGCGCTCGCGGCGCCCAGTCAAAATCTTATGCGGATAGCATTGATGCGACACGTCCCAGATGATCTTGTCTCGTGGCGCGTCGAACACTGCGTGTAGCGCCACGGTGAGTTCAACCACACCAAGGCCAGCCCCCAGATGCCCGCCTGTCCGAGACACATTGGCAATCGTGTCACGGCGCAGCTCGTCGGCCAGTTGCTCAAGCTGAGCGTCGGAAAACCGCTTTAGATCAGCTGGGGAAGAGACCGTATCCAGAAGCGGGGTCTCTGTTGAAAAGGACATGTACCGCGCCTCCGGGTCGCATCAGGTGTCGCGCGAAATAACGAACTGTGCAGCGTCATTCAAGGTTTGCGCCCTATCTCCGAAGGGTGACAAGGCATCACAGGCAGCGTCCACCAGCTCTGACGCACGCCGTTTTGCGCCATCCAGTCCCAGCAACGACACGAACGTGGCTTTGCCCCGGTCCGCGTCTTTGCCCACTGCCTTACCAACGGTAGTCTCATCGCCTTCGACGTCCAGAATGTCGTCGGCAATTTGGAACGCAAGGCCCAGCGCTGTGGCGTATTGCGTCAAAGGCGCCGGATCAGTCTGAGCCAAACGCGCACCCGCCTCTGCCGACCACATGATCAGCGCGCCTGTCTTGCCCGCCTGCAATTCCGTGATCTGATCCAGGGTCAACGGGGTTTCTGCTGTTTCGGCCAAGATGTCCAAGGCCTGCCCAAGGACCATTCCCTTGTGCCCAGACGCGCGTGCGAGGCTCAGCGCAAGATCGGCCCGGACGGCTGCAACGGTATGGCAGGCCGGATCCAGAACCAATTCGAACCCAAACGTCTGTAGCGCGTCGCCCACAAGGACAGCCGTGCCATCATCCCATTTACGGTGCACGGTTGGCAGACCCCGGCGCAGATCGTCGTCGTCCATACATGGCAGATCGTCATGTACCAAACTATAGGCATGGATCGCTTCGATCGCCGCAGCGGGCCAGATTGATTGAGCTTCCGGCACGTCATAGAGCCGCGCACTTTCCATCACCAGAAAGCCGCGAAGACGTTTTCCCCCCGCCACGGCATAGCGCATGCCCTCAATCACCGGGAGGTCAGGACAAGCACTAAGAACACTATCCAGATGCACCCCGATCCGGGCAGCATCGCGGCGCAAAGCGTCAGAGAACATCGGCTCGGTCTTACTCAGGATCGAACGGTGCGGTGCCCGTCGGCTTGCCATCAGCATCCAGTGTGATCGCCGCAACCTTTTCCTGAGCCTCGTTCAGCTTGGCTTCACAGCGTTTCTTCAAGGCCGCACCACGCTCATACAGGAAAATGGACTCGTCCAAAGCCACGTCACCACGTTCTAGCTGACCTACAACCTTTTCCAGCTCGGCCATTGCCGCCTCAAAGCTCATCTCGTCAACGGGTGTGTCGCTCATGACGCGGCCTCCATCAGTTCTTCCACATGCACACGGGCGCTGCGTGCCAACGCAGACAAATCATACCCGCCTTCCAAAGTCGATACGACCCGACCGTCACATAGTTCGGCTGCCAAACCGCACAGCTTTTGCGTCAGCCAACGAAAATCCTCAGTCGCCCACTGCAATTCGGCCAGCGGGTCGTCCTGATGCGCGTCGAAACCGGCAGAGATGATGATCAGTTCCGGTTTGAAATCGCGCAACCGGGGAAACACTTGCGCTGCATATGCCGTACGCATCTCCGTTCCACCAGAGCGAGGTGGAAGGGGAATGTTCAGCACATTGTCATGCGCGCCTTTTTCCGACGGATCGCCAGACCCCGGCCACAGTGGCATCTGCTGACTGGTGATGGTCAACGCGCGCGCCTCATCCCACAGCAAATCCTGCGTGCCATTGCCATGGTGCACGTCGAAATCGACAACCGCCACACGGCTCAGCCCATGCGCCTCAAGCGCGTGTTTCGACCCGATGGCGGCATTGCCAAACAAGCAGAAGCCCATCGGCGTTGCCGTTTCTGCATGGTGACCGGGCGGGCGGATCGCGCAAAACGCATTGCCCACTTCCTCGTCCAACACCATATCGACCGCTTTGACCACCGCGCCCGCTGCGCGCAGTCCTGCGTTGACGCTGCCCGGCGACATCCAAGTATCCGCATCAAGCTGATTGAAGCCCTCGTCAGGCGCGCCGTTCAGGATCGCATCGATATACGTTTGCGGATGCACGTAGGCCAGATGTGCCATGTCCACCAAAGGCGCACTCACACGTTGCAGATCCAGACCCTGCAAGCTGTGCAAAACATGCTCTAACCGCGCCACACGTTCGGGGTGACCGTCCGGCGTAACATGCTCCAGACAATCTGCGTGAGTGATCAATGCCGTCGCCATGGGCGCGTCCCCCTGCTTCTTCTTTTTTCAAATATGCAAAAACCAAACCCGTCAGTCGGGCGCAAGCATATACCCGGCGCCGCGTACCGTTTGCAGGTAGCGCGGCTGCTTTGGATTGTCTTCCAGCTTGCGACGCAAACGCGTGATCTGCACATCGACCGCACGTTCCTGGCTTTGGCCGCGGTCGCGGCCCAGTTCTTCGACCAGTTGGGATCGGCTTAGGGCTTCGCCGGGTTTGGCCGCAAAGACCTTCATCAACTGGATCTCGGTCGAGGTAAGCCGCACAAGATCATCACCACGCCACATTTCTCCACGTTCCGTGTCATAGCGGATTGGCCCAAGGGTCAGGTATTTCGGCGCACCGTCATTGGCCACCTGTTCGGGCATCCGGCGCAATATCGCGTTGATGCGCAGCAACAGTTCTTTCGGTTCGAAAGGTTTGGCAAGGTAATCATCGGCGCCAGCCTCAAGCCCTGCGATGCGATCTTCGGTTTCGGCCCGGGCGGTCAACAAAAGGATCGGTGTGGTTGATGTTTCCCGGATACCTCGCGTCAGGCTAATGCCGTCCTCTCCGGGCATCATCACGTCCAGAACAAGCAAGTCGAAATCCAATCCCGACAGAATACGCCGCGCATGGGCTGCATCACGGGCGGCACTCACAAGAAACCCATTGCGGATCAGGAACTTCTGCAAAAGACCGCGGATACGCTCGTCGTCATCGACAATGAGCAGGTGCGCGTCAGGATCGGCCATGTCAGCGCCCTTCTCTGAGCGCGAGATAGGCGCGTTTCATGTCATCATCCATCATCGCTTCCAACACCGTCTTGAACCCCGCCACAGCCTCTGGACCAGCCTTGCGATAGGCATCCCGCATCCGCGCACGCTGTGCATCGGACAATTGCTGTTCCAACGCCTCTCCAGCCTCGGTCAGGGTCAAATGCCGCTCTCTCTTATCGCTGCGTCCTATGTGGCTTGTCACAAGACCATCTTCGATCAGTGTGCGCAACACACGGTTCAGAGATTGTTTGGTGACACCCAGAATAGCCAACAGGTTGTTAACCGTGGTCCCCGGTGCGCAATGGATGAAATGGATCGCGCGATGGTGCGCCCGCCCATAGGACAGCCCTTCCAGAATGCGATCGGGATCGGCGGTAAAGCCACGATAAGCAAAGAACATCGCCTCGATCCCCTGCCTCAGCTGTTCGTCCGTGAGATACAGCAAGGCCTGCCCGCTTGACGCGTTTTGCGATTGTCCTTCCGCCATAGTCCGTCGTCCAATCCGTCTTTTGGTTGGAATTGAAAATACGTCAGTCTTGTTGACATTCCAAGACTCAAATGGTACCGAATCTCAGTTTTAGCGCAATAATATGTCCGATACGGACCTAATTTGCGCAATTTATGCAAATCCTGGCGAGGAGAATTGAAATGGCCGGAACTTATGATGACCGCGACGGAAAGATCTGGATGGATGGCCAGCTGATCGACTGGCGCGATGCGAATGTCCACATTTTGACCCATGCAATGCACTATGCAAGCTCGGTTTTTGAGGGCGAGCGCGCGTATAACGGCAAGATTTTCAAGTCGCGCGAACATTCGGAACGGCTCAAGCGGTCCGCGGAAATGATAGACTTCGAAATCCCATATACCGTGGATGAAATCGAGGCGGCCAAGAACGCGGTTCTCCAAGCCAACGGTCAGTCGGACGCCTATGTGCGCGCCGTGGCTTGGCGTGGTGCTGGCGAGGACATGGGTGTCGCCTCTGCTCGCAATCCGGTCCGCATGGCCATCGCAACCTGGGAATGGGGCGCCTATTATGGCGACGCCAAGATGAAGGGCGCAAAACTCGACATTTCCAAATGGAAGCGTCCGTCGCCGGAAACGATCCCAAGCCACGCCAAGGCCGCCGGTCTTTACATGATCTGCACCATGTCCAAACACGCGGCTGAGGCCAAAGGGTGTTCGGACGCGATGATGTTTGATTATCGTGGCTACGTCGCCGAAGCCACTGGGGCCAATATCTTTTTCGTCAAGGATGGCGAAGTACACACGCCAACACCCGACTGCTTCCTGAATGGTCTGACCCGCCAGACTGTGATCGGGATGCTGAAAGACAAGCAAGTGAAAGTCCACGAGCGCCACATCATGCCGGAAGAACTTGAAAGCTTTGAGCAGTGCTGGCTGACCGGCACAGCGGCCGAAGTCACGCCGGTTGGCAAGATCGGTGACTATAATTTCGAGGTTGGCTCCCTGACCCGCGATATCGCGGAAGGCTATGAAAAGCTGGTCCGCCTCTAACCTGAACAGACACATTTCAAACGAAAAAGGCCCTGCCAATCTGGCGGGGCCTTTTGCTTGGCGCGGGAGACTCGTTTAAAAGCCTCCCACACATCTCCGGAAAAGCGGCTTTCCCTTTAACCCGGCGACATGCCCCTGAGCTTTTCGGACCGCCGGCGCAGAATTTCGACCGAGGTCAGCAAACAGATCGAGATAGCCACAAGGATCGTCGCAGCCGCAAGGATCGTCGGTGAAATCTGCTCACGCAGACCCGTGAACATCTGCCATGGCAGCGTCTGCAATTCGGCAGAGCCGATGAATAGAACCACAACCACTTCGTCAAACGACGTGATGAACGCAAAAAGACCACCGGAAATCACACCCGGCAGGATCAGCGGCATCTGCACCTTGAAAAAGGTGGTCACCGGATTCGCGCCCATATTCGCCGCAGCACGCGTCAGTGAACGGTCAAAGCCCACAAGCGTCGCGGTCACAGTGATGATGACGAACGGAATACCCAGCACAGCATGGGCCAGAACGATTCCCCAGTAGGTGCCGACCAGACCGATCTTGGAGTAGAAGAAATACATGCCCGTCGCCGAGATGATCAGCGGAACGATCATTGGTGAAATCAGGATCGCCATGATCGCGCGTTTCCCCGGGACGTGGCTTTGGCTCAGACCGATCGCGGCGAGAGTGCCCAAGGTCACAGAGATCAGTGTCGCGACCGGGGCCACCATCAGCGAATTCTTGACCGCGCTAGTCCATTCGGGGTTCGTCAAGAAGTCACGGTAATGCTTGAGCGAATATCCCGCGGGATCAAAGCGCAGCATTTCAGGCGTAAAGGTAAAGAAGTCCTCGGCGTTGAATGACAGCGGCATCACCACGATGATCGGAGTGATCAGGAACACAAAGATCGCGCCACAAATCACACGGAACGAATAGTGCCAAAGCACCTGCCCGCCGGTAAGATACGGCACCAGGTGCGCGCGGTAGCGTCCCATGCCGACCCAGTAAATGAACCAGCCAAAGAACCAGCCGAACAGAGCACCAAGAATAAGCCCCGGCGCGCCGCTGAACAGGAATCCAGCCACAGCGCCTGCCACGATCGTGGCCCAGCGCACCGGCTTTTCCATACCTTCGCCCAGAACTTCCATCGCGACAAAGGCTAAGGCGGCCATGATGATCGCACCTATGATGATGCCCAACAGGCCAGATCCTTGGGCGGTGCCTATGAACAGCCCGGCAAATCCACCAGCGGCCGCCAAGGTGCCCGTTGTGAACCCCATGGGCTTTTTCTCGATCGGTGTGAGAATGGCTTCCGACATGGCTCAGCCCCCCAATTTCACGTTGTCAATGCCGACGATCCGGTCGTAGGCCCAATAAAGTACCAGAACCACAACCAGCAGGATGGACCCCAACGCAGCTGCAAGGCCCCAGTTAAGCGAGCTTGATATGTGGTAGGCGATCCGGTTCGAGATGAAGATACCCGAGGTGCCACCAACAATTTCCGGCGTGATGTAATAGCCAATCGACAGGATGAACACGAGGATCGAGCCCGCGCCGATGCCCGGCACCGATTGCGGGAAGTAGACCCGCCAGAACGTTGTCCAGTTGGTCGCACCCAAAGATTTGGCCGCGCGAACATAGGATTGCGGGATCGTCGACATCACCGAATACATCGGCAAGATCATGAACGGCAGCAGGATATGCGTCATCGCAACAATCGTCCCGAACTGGTTGTTGATCATCGTCAATCGCGCGTCATCTGCGACCATACCCAACCACACGAGGGCGTCGTTGATGACACCTTGTTGTTGCAACATCACTTTCCATGCCGACGTCCGCACCAGAAGCGATGTCCAGAACGGCAAAAGCACGAGGATCATCAGCAGGTTTGCTTTTCTGGCTGGCAGGTTCGACAGCAGATACGCAATCGGATAGCCAAGCAGAATACAGCTGATCGTAATGACCATACTCATAAACATGGTACGCTGGAACAGCAGCCCATAGATCCGCTCGTCTTCGTCGCGCAGCGCAGGGCCGTCAGCTGTCTTCTGCATGTCGACTGAGTTCAGAAAGTATCCCGACGTGTAGGCAGGACTATACGTCTTGATCGTCTGCCAGATTTCCGGCGTCACCCAGTCTTCGTCGATCTCTTCAAAGCCATCGCGAAACGCGATTGTTTCGAAATCCGGGCTCGCGACCAGTTCGTCTGCGGCCTGCAACATGTCGGCGCGCGGACCAGTATAACCGGTAACGTCACCATCCCTAAGGTCTTGGTAAAGCGCTGTATGAACAACCGTCCATGGCTCTTCCTCAAGCGGGCTTTCCTCTTCCTCGGTCTGCATGAAATTCGCGAAGATTTCGTAAGAAGCTGCCGTGCGTGGTAGAATGTCGGCAATGCCTTCGCGCAGTTCGAAGGTCGGCATCGGACCACTGTCTTCACCACCCCAAGCATCCTGCGCGGTGATCCAGTTGGGATCGCCCATCAGTTCCGCCCACGGACGGGCCTCGTCCCAGTTCTCGTCAAGGTCTTCAAACTGATCGAGGTAAACTTCCCCGATATCATCAACACCACGACCCGATTTGCGGAACAACGACGATGCGCCAGTCATCTCGTAGTTCAGACGCGATCCAAGCCGCGTGTGTAACTTGCGCTCGGCGGCGTAAAACACATCATAATAAGCCGCCTCGAACACATCGTCGCCCGGCACCACATCTGAGCCAGCGTCGTAATCTTGAAGCGCATTGACAGTGCGTGGCAGCGTTTCCTGAACAATTTGGTTTTCAACCGACCGGAACAACATGTCCCCGATGGGCGCGATAAAACTGACCAGAACAAAAATCAAAAGCGGCGCGATCAGTGCCAGTGCTCGAAGTTTCTGAGCGCGCAAAGCCCGGTTCAACGATTGCTTGAGCGGTTTTCCGTCTGCCGCAAGAACCGGACCATCGTCCGCCTTGTCGGCTGCACGTAGCGCGTTGTCGGGCGTCGGCCCTGTGATCTTGTCGGGTTCGGTTGCTGCGTCCGTCATGGCTCAGGTGCCCTCGACTAGGATAATTGTGCTTGTAGCGGTGCGACGGCGAATCTCTGCGACCTCCTGATAGGCGGGGTCGTGATACGCGCGCTTTGCTGTCTCGTAATCTTCGAATTCTATGACGACGTGGCGATTCTGCGTCTCGCCTTCCATCGTTTCGGACTGTCCGCCCCGAACAATGAACTTGGCACCAAAGCTCTCAAGGATCGGCGTATCGCGCTCGATGTACTCCTTGTAGGCCTCGGGGTCGTTCACCGTGATATGGCCGATGATATAGCCTTTGGGCATTCTACTGTCCTTTTGGTGCAGACTGGGCAGCACTGCCCAGTCCAAAAGTATTGGGACAGGCCAAAGGGCCTATCCCAAACCCGTTAGGGCTTATTGTGCCAGCCACGCCTGGAACTTCGCGTCGATGTCGTCGCGATAGTCAGCCCAGAACTCGTAGTTGTAGAGGAACGTGTTGGCCGCGTTGTTCGGATCGGTCGGCATATGCGGTGCCATCTCGATACCAAGCTCTGCGTGTGTGGACACCAGCGGTGCCGAAGACGCGCGTGCCGGGCCGTACGAGATATACTTGGCCTGATCTGCCAGACGCTGTGTGTCTGTTGCAAAGCTGACAAAGTCCATGACACGGGCCAGACGATCTTCTGGAAGGTCCGCCGGGATGATCCAACCGTCAAGGTCGAACACCTGTGCGTCCCACATCATGGCAACCGGCTGATCCTGCTCTTCGATGACGCTGAAGAGACGACCGTTATAGGTCGAACCCATGAAGATCTCGCCATCAGCCAAAAGCTGTGGCGTGTCCGCACCCGCAGACCACCAGATCACCTCATCCTTGATGGTGCCCAGTTTTGCCAGAGCCTGGTCCTGACCTTCGTCGGTTTCCAGAACATCGTAGACATCTTCTTTTGCGACGCCGTCACACAGCAGAGCCCATTCCATGTTGTTGATCGGACGCTGCTCAAGCGCACGCTTGCCCGGATATGTTTCCAAGTCGAACACATCACAGATGTCGTTCGGCGCTTCAGCACCTTCCGGAACCATGTCCGTGCGATAGCCAAACGTTGTCGAATACACGATCTGCGGGATAAAGCAGTCAGAGACGATCAGGTCACCGAAGTCATCGCTTGCGTCGGTGCCATCGGGCGCAGGCGCCAGCATTTCGTCGTGATCGACTTCCATCGCCAGACCTTCGTCGCAAAGGCGGATGGCGTCGGAGGCAACGACGTCAACCAAATCCCATGTGACATTGCCCGCTTCGTTCATCGCGCGCAGTTTGGCGACAGCTTCAGCCGAGCTTTCGTCCCAGGATGCGCTGACATCAGGGTTCATCTCGATATAGGGGGCTACATACGCGTTCTGCTGCGACGCCTGATAGGCTCCACCCCAGCTAACGAGCGTCATGCTGTCCGCCATGTCCTGCGCGTGCGCACCTGCGGCGGCAACGGTGAGTGCGCTGGTCGCCAAAAGTGTTTTAGACAGTTTCATTCATATTCTCCCGTTTCGGTCCGCTTAAAATACGTGGCGCTGTGGTCGGACCGAACCAACAACGCCTGTAGTGACACGGGGCCAATCTTTGACCCCGCGACAATTCGTTTATTTGGGTGCATCCAAGGCGCGACAGTCCTCGGGCAACCACCCGATATCGATCTGCGTTCCTGGTTCAAGCCGCACCTGATCCGGCGCGTTTCTCGTCTTGATGACGAACTCGTCGTTTCCGGCCACGCTCAGGCGAGTCCGGAAGATGTCACCCATATAGATGAACTCGAGCACTTCCGCCTTAAGCGTATGTGCCCCTTCTTGAAGACGATCTTTGTTGATTTCGACACGTTCGGGGCGGATCGACACACGGGTGCGTTCCCCGACCTTCGTAACATTGACGGGTTTGGCGTCGATCAGCCCACCATCGTCAAGCTGTACCACACAGGTATCGCCCTTGATCTCGCGGATGACGCCTTCGAGCGTGTTATTTTCCCCAATGAACTGGGCAACAAAGCTGTTCTGCGGCGCTTCATAAAGCTCATCCGGCGGCGCAAGCTGCTGAATGCGCCCGTCATCGAACACGGCCACCCTGTCCGACATCGTCAACGCTTCGGTCTGGTCGTGCGTTACGTAAACAACGGTAATGCCCAGTTTGTGAGCAAGGTCCGTAATTTCGAACTGCATCTTTTCGCGCAGCTGCTTGTCCAGCGCGCCCAGCGGTTCGTCCATCAGGACCAGCTCGGGTTCGAAAACCAAAGCCCGTGCCAACGCAATCCGCTGCTGCTGACCGCCCGAAAGCTGGGCTGGTCGACGTCCGCCAAAGGCGCCCATCTCGACCATATCCAGCGCCCGTTTCACCTTGGCTTCGCGGTCGGACTTGCCGATATTGCGCACTTCCAAAGGAAAGCTCAGGTTTTCCGCAATCGTCATATGCGGAAACAACGCATAGTTCTGAAAAACCATGCCGATCCCACGTTTGTGTGGCGGGATGTTGTTGATCGGTTTGCCATCAAGCCGAATGTCGCCATGGGTCGCTGTTTCGAACCCGGCCAGCATCATCAGGCAAGTGGTCTTCCCCGATCCCGACGGTCCGAGCATCGTCAGAAACTCGCCCTTCGGCATGGTGAGGTTAAGGTCTTTTACGACAAGCTGTACGCCGTCGTAGCTCTTTTGCACTCGTTCAAATTCGACGAACGCGTCACTGTTTGACGTGTCGGGCAAAAACGAACTCCCTGTTTGGTCCACGGATTGCTTCCGCTTGTCTGGATGAAATAAATCGCGTTGCGTCCCATATTGCAACACGGTTGCCCAAGTTTCGCGCCAAGAACGACATTTGCAGGTCTTTTGGGCAGTTCTGGGCCGGAAAGACGGGAAAAATGCCTGCCAAGCAAGAGAAATCAGACATTTCGCTTGGAACAACTGCAGTCACTGGGACTCTCTCTGATGTGATATGGCACGCATCTGACAGAGATAAGGCCAGAGTCACGAAACCCACGGTTGGCGATTCGCGACGCTTTGGAAGCTGATTGTTCCCGGCGTCGGAGAATCCTGCAGCCCCACAGTACCCTCATAAGACTCGTTCCTAAATGGAACGCCTTTAAGTCGCTTGCAGCGAATGACCGCCAGTCAGAGACAATACCCGGTTTTTGCTACGGATTGGCCACAATCCAGTCAAACTCGCCCTCTACACCCTTTGGAAACCAACCCGTGCAATCCCTGTACGGACGTGAATCGGGGTTTTGATGCTTGAATTCGACAATGTGAGCAAATCGTTCTGGACGGGGTCACACCGCAAGGTGATCCTGGATCAGGCGTCGTTCCGCGTCGAATTGGGGCAATCGCTGGGAATTCTGGCTCCCAACGGCACCGGCAAGACGACATTGATCAAAATGATGGCCGGTTTGGAAAAACCCGACGAGGGTGAAATCCGCAAGACCAGCCGGGTGTCCTTTCCATTGGGCTTCATGGGCGGTGTCGTCACCAAACACACCGCGATGGAGAATTCGCGCTTCATCGCCCGTCTCTATGGCCTCGATCCCGACTACGTTGAGGCATATTGCCGGTGGCTCTGCGATCTTGGCGAATATTTCGACCAACCGCTGGGCACCTACTCCTCTGGCATGCGCGCGCGGTTCACGTTTGCGCTGATGCTGGCGCTCGATTTCGACATCTACCTCGTGGACGAAGGGATGCCGACCTACACGGATGTGGAGTTCAATCGCAAGGCAGGTGACATCCTTGCCGAACGGCTGCGCACCACAACAATGATAATCGTGTCTCACCAACCCGAAACGCTGGCAAGATTTGTCAGTAAGGCGGCTGTTCTCATGGACGGCCAGCTGCACATGTTTGACACCTTGGAAGAAGCGAAACAGCTCTATGACTACGAAACCCAAGGCTAAACGCTTTCGCATTCGCCGTAGCGAGTCAGGCCCCGGCAATGGTCAAGTGGCTGCTGCCGGTCACCCAGCTTCGGCCAGCACAGCTGCCGAGGCACCCCAGCCGCGCATCCCGCGGCCAGCAGATGGCGGCGTTGAACAGGCGCTAGTCGCCATTCGCGACGAAGGGCTGACAGGCCGCCAACTTCGCATGGCCCGCCGGATTGCACAGAAACATGGCCTTGAACCCGCCTCGGATTTCGAGGCTGTTTATCTTCTCCGCCTTAAGGGCATAGACCCGTTTCAGCGCGAAAACGCGCTTGATCTCATGGTACCCGCGGCCGCGCAGGAAAAGCTGAAGACACGGGCATCCGACAAGCCGCTCGCCGAACAGCCTCAACTGCCCCAGACCACGTCCGACACTAAAAACCTCCCTGCCACGGACAGCCGGAGCCCGGCGGAGCGGCGTGCGCAGGAGATTATGGCGATCCAGAAGGACATGGCCCGGCGCAGGCGCAGCCGGATGCGGATGTTGTTTGCGCGGCTGGCGGCGTTTGTGTTGCTGCCGACGCTGATCGCGGGCTGGTATTTCTTTGCCGTCGCCACGCCGATGTATGCCTCGAAATCCGAATTCCTGATCCTCAAGGCCGAAACCGGCGGGGGCGCGATGGGCGGGCTGTTTTCCGGCACGCAATTCGCGACCAATCAGGACGCCATCGCGGTGCAAAGCTACCTGACCTCCAAGGATGCGATGCTGCGGCTTGATGAAGACGAAGGCTTCAAGGCGCATTTCTCGCAGCCTGACCTTGATCCGCTGCGTCGGCTTGAACCCGATGCCACGTCCGAGGACATGTTCAAGCTCTATAAGAAATACGTTTAGATCGGCTATGATCCGACCGAAGGCGTGATCCGGATGGAGGTCGCTGCGGCCAACCCGCAAGTGGCGGCCAATTTCTCGACCGCGCTGATCGGCTATGCCGAGGAACGGGTCGACAACCTGTCTGCCCGCAAGCGCGAGAACGCGGTGAAAGACGCCCAGCTGGGTCTGGAAGAGGCCGAAGCTGCGCGTCGCGTGGCGCAGGAACGGCTTGTCCGTCTGCAACAGGACAGCGCCGTGCTTGATCCGCGCGCACGTATCGGATCGTTGCAGGCCCGCATCGAATCCGTCGAAACCCAGCTTCAGGAAAAGAACCTGCAGCTGCAGGCGTTGATGGACAACGCCCGTCCCAACCGCAGCCGTGTCGAAGGCGTCGAGGCCGATATCCGCCGGCTTGATGCCCTCAAGGCTGAGATCAACGCCGAGATGACCGCCGAAAGCGCGGGCGCCGGATCGCTTGCCGAAACGGCTGTGCAGATCCAACTGGCCGAGGCCGATCTGGCGACCCGCGACATGATGCTGGCCGCCGCGTTGGAACGGCTCGACCAAGCGCGCCGCGACGCCGACAGCCAGGCGCGGTACCTCACCACCTCGGTCTATCCGCTCGCGGCCCAAGACCCCAGCTATCCACGTGCGTTCGAGAACACACTGCTGACCTTCCTGATCTTCTCGGGCATCTACCTGCTCATCTCCCTCACCGCGTCAATCCTCCGCGAACAGGTCGCTAACTAAAGCGCCAAGGCGGAGCTTAGATGCTCCGCCACAACCGCATTGACGCGGTTCCGGCCATCGCTTGATTCGGCGCAAACTGACACAGGTGACATCCCGGATCGCGCGCCCCATAAGGCGCGCGACCTGATTTTTGCAGCGCAGAGGCCCCCAATGACAACCCTCGTATTCGGACACAAATCCCCCGACACCGACAGCACCGGAAGCCCGATCATCTGGGCATGGTATCTCAACCAGATCAAAGGCGAGGATGCCAAGCCAGTTCTGCTGGGTGAACCCAACACCGAAGCTGCGTTCATGCTGGACCATTGGAAACTCGACAAGCCCGAGATCATCTCGGATGTCGAAGCAGACCAGCCGGTTGTTGTCGTGGATACCAATAACCCGGCCGAACTGCCCTCAGCGATCAACAGCGCCGACATCCGTGCGATCATCGACCATCACAAACTGGTCGGCGGTCTGGAAACCAAAGGTCCGATCGACATCCGCATCGAACCCGTGGCCTGCACCGCGACCATCATGTGGAAACTCATCGGCGACGATCTGGCCCAAGCCCCCACGAATATCAAAGGTGCGATGCTGTCCTGCATCTTGTCCGACACGCTGGAATTCCGGTCGCCGACCACAACGCAAGAAGACAAAGCCATTGCCCACGCATTGGCCGAGGACCTTGACGTGTCGATACCCGATTTCGCGGCCGAACTGTTCGCAGCCAAATCCGACGTCTCGGCCTTTTCGGATGCCGAACTTCTGCGCATGGACAGCAAGGAATATCCGGTCGAAGGCACCAAGTTCCGCGTGTCGGTTCTCGAAACCACCTCGCCCAAAACCGTGCTCGACCGCAAAGACAGCCTGATGGCCACAATGACAGATGTCGCCAAGGAAGACGGCGTTGATCAGGTGATCCTCTTCGTTGTCGATATTCTTAACGAAGAAGCCACGCTGCTGGTGCCAAATGATCTGGTCAAAACGCTGGCCGAGAAAAGCTTTGACGCAACAGTGTCGGGCGACACAGTTGTGCTTCCAGGTGTGGTCAGCCGCAAAAAGCAGATCATCCCGAACCTTAAGCTTTGAACCGAAGCGCGCAAATTGACGTTTCCAAGGGGGTGCTGGACGGCATCCCCTTTTTCATGTGACCTGAGACCACAACAGCCCCGGAAAGACGCACCATGACCCAGATCATCGATTCTCTCGCCGATATCGCCAACCGCTACGACGTATTGCTCGTCGACCTTTGGGGCTGCGTCCACAATGGCGTCACTGCCTATGAGGACGCTGTAGCATGCCTCAAGGGGTTCAAGCAGGGCGGCGGGACGGTGGTTCTGCTGACGAACGCGCCGCGCTCTCGCGATGAGGTGGCAAAGCAACTCAAACGGTTGAACGTCCCCGATGATTGCTATGACAGCATCGCCACCAGCGGCGACAGCGCCCGCGCAGCCATGTTCCGTGGCGCCGTTGGCGAAAAGGTCTGGTTCATGGGCCAGCCTTTTGACGAGAGCTTTTTTGAACCAATGGAGCTGATCGATAACCCGGCAAACATCCAAAGAGTCGAGTTGGAAGAGGCCGATGGCATCATTTGCTGCGGTCCCTTCGACCCCCACGCCGATCCGTCCGTGAACCGGCCACAGTTCCTTTATGCCAAGCAGAAAGGCCTCAAACTGCTCTGCGCCAATCCCGATATCGTCGTCGATCGCGGCGAAAGCCGGGAATGGTGCGCCGGTGCGCTCGCCGCGCTTTACACCGAAATGGGTGGCGAGAGCCTTTATTTTGGCAAGCCCCATCCGCCGATCTATGATCTGGCTCGTCGTCGCATAGCCGCGCTTGATATTGACGTTGATCCGTCGCGCATTCTGGCCATCGGTGACGGGGTTCATACCGACATCGACGGGGCGATGGGAGAAGATCTTGATTCCCTTTTCATTTCCGGTGGCTTGGCCGCAGAAGAAACAAAAACGTCGCACCAACCCGACCCGGACGCGCTAAGTGCTTATCTCGCAAAGGAATCCGCCTCCCCAACTTACACGATTGGACAACTCCGCTGACGCAGATTTTCCTTGCTTTTCTGCGCTTGCAAAGTAATAAAGTTGCAAGAATAGGGTCATGACTTGGTTTTTTATTACCTCGTCACCTGAGAGTGGAGTGCGAAATGTTGGATAACCTGCCACGCGGAACGATCTGCATCGAAGACATCGAAATGGGGATGTCGCGTCACCTGCGTAAAGAGGTGACGGATCAGGACATCGAGATGTTCGCGCAAATCTCCACCGACCGGAATCCTGTGCATCTTGACGATGACTATGCGCAGGACACAATCTTTGAAGGCCGCATCGCCCATGGCATGCTGACCGCTGGTTTGATCTCGGCGGTCATCGGCGAGCAGCTTCCCGGTCATGGCACGGTCTACATGGGGCAGACGCTCAAATTCCTCGGCCCAGTGCGCCCCGGCGACATGGTCTATGCAGAGGTCAAAGTAGTCGACATCGACATCGCGAAACGTCGAGTCACCCTCGATTGTCATTGCTCGGTCGATGGCAAAAAGGTTCTTATCGGCGAAGCCAAAGTGCTCGCCCCGTCGCGTAAGTTCGACTGACCTCACTTGGCGCGAGGATGCGTCCGTGTATCCTCGGTTTTCCGTTAACGGAAAATCACCCAATCCATCAAAGCGCAGGGATTGCAACACCCCCAAGCCCCCGCTAGTCCTCTGCGCATGAAGATCGTGCGGGATTATCAATTCGTCGCGGACAGCGATAAGGGCGCCACTGTTGCCATTGGCAATTTTGACGGCGTGCACGCCGGCCATCAGGCTGTCATCAAGCTTGCCCGCGACGCGGTACCGGACGCGCCGCTGGGTGTCCTGACGTTTGAGCCGCACCCACGCGAATATTTCGCTCCAGACGCCCCGCCATTTCGCCTGATGAGCGCCGAAGCGCGAGAAACCCGGCTCAGGAAACTTGGCGTCGATGTGCTCTATGAACTCAAATTCAACAAGCAGCTAGCCGAGCTGAGCCCCGAGGGGTTCGCAAACAACGTCATTTCCAACGGACTTGGACTGCGCCACGTCGTGGTGGGCAACGATTTCTGTTTCGGCAAAGGCCGCGCCGGAACGGTCGAAGACCTTGTTTCCTTTGGCCACACAATGGGCTTTGGCGTGACCATCGCCGACCTGATCACCTCGGCCTCTGGTGCTGTATCTTCGACCGCCATCCGCACGGCGCTCACCGATGGCGACCCGCGCCGCGTGGCAGAAATGCTGGGCCATTGGCACAGGATCGAGGGCGAAGTGATTGGTGGCGAACAGCGGGGACGCGAATTGGGCTATCCCACGGCCAACATGTCGATCGACGGCCTGCATCCGCCAAAATTTGGTGTTTATGCCGTGCTGGTCGATGTTCTGGACGGTCCACATGCCGGATCATATCACGGTGCATCCTCCATTGGCGTCCGTCCGATGTTCGGGGAAAACCGCGCCAATCTGGAAACCTTCATCTTTGATTTCACCGGCGATCTTTACGGCGCAACGGTGTCTGTCGCGCTGGTAGATTTCCTGCGCCCCGAGCTGAAGTTCGACAGCCTGGAAGCGCTCATCAGCCAGATGGATGCGGATTGCGCCAAAGCCCGGACCATCCTGACTGCGCTATGAATAAGGATCCGATTGATCGCAAAGGGCTGGACCCTCGGTTCTGGGAACGCAAAGCGCTGACCGACCTGAACACACAGGAATGGGAAGCGCTATGCGACGGCTGCGGCAAGTGCTGCCTGAATAAGCTAGAGGACGAGGACACCGGACATGTCGAACTGACCCGCGTGGCATGCCGCCTGTTCGATGACAGCACCTGCCGCTGCGCGCAATACGAGATCCGGCACCAGTTTGTGCCCGAGTGCATTGTTCTGAAGCCATCAAATATCGACGACCACGCCTATTGGATGCCCAAGACCTGCGCCTACCGACTGCTATGGGAAGGCAAGCCACTCTACGACTGGCACCCGCTGATCTCTGGTACACCTGAAACAGTGCATCAAGCGGGCGTTTCGATGCGAAACGCCACCGTGCCTGAATTCGAAGTCCACGAAGACGATTGGGAAGACCACATCATTGAGGAACCGACCTGATGTTTTTTGCCTCTGACAACAGCGGACCTGTGCCGCAGGCTGTTCTCGACACGTTGGCCGAAGCCAATCAAGGCTATACGTTTGGCTATGGAGCCGATGCGCTGATGGACGAGGTACGCCAGAGCATACGCGACCTCTTCGAAGCACCAGACGCGGCAGTTTATCTGGTTGCCACCGGCACCGCCGCAAATGCGCTGGCCTTGGCCACTTTGGTTGAACCGTTCGATACGGTGTTCTGCACGCCGATGGCCCATATCGAAGAAGACGAGTGCAACGCGCCAGAATTCTACATGGGCGGGGCAAAACTGACGCTGATACAAGGCCCGGATCGCATGACACCCGAGGGGCTGACGGCCTCAATCGAAAGCCAGGGCAATCGCGGTGTGCATGGTCCGCGTCGTGGGGCTGTGTCGATCACGCAGGTAACCGAGATGGGCAACGTCTATTCATTGGATGAACTGCAAACGCTTTGTGACATAGCCAAGTCTTACGACCTGCCCGTGCATCTTGACGGTGCGCGCTTTGCCAATGCGGCGGTTTCGCTGGGCTGCACCCCGGCTGAGATGTCGTGGAGGCTGGGTGTGGATGTGGCCGTGTTCGGCGGCACCAAAAACGGACTTATGGGAGTCGAAGCGGTGGTGTTTTTTGACCCCGCCAAGGCATGGGAATTCGAATTGCGCCGCAAACGTGGTGGGCATTTGTTCTCCAAGCATCGCTACCTGTCGGCACAAATGGCAGCTTATCTGCGCAACGACCTTTGGAAGGATTTGGCGCAGCGGGCGAATTCCAAAGCCGCACATCTTTATGATGGCATTCGCAAACGGAACGATATTCACGTCATCAACGATGTCACGGCGAACATGATCTTTTTCCAGGCCCCTCGCGGCGTGCATCAGACGCTTCAGGCTGGTGGCGCCAAATATCACGTATCAGGTGGCGATTTGACCGAGGGACCGGCCGACGGGCTTTTGACGGGACGGTTGGTCTGCGACTGGTCATTGCCAGACACCGAGATTGATCGCTTTGTTTCGCTGCTAACCACCGCATAAAATAAGGGCTCCCGATTGGGAGCCCTTACTGGTTACGCACGCGGCAAACTGAGAGAGAGTTCGTTCAGTTGTATTGAAATTGCAGTTCGTAACTGCCGTCCTCGAACGCGCCGAAAAGGTCAGGCACATCCGGGTGTTCGACAGGCTCGCCAGAATAATCGGCGATCAAGTTCTGCTCTGACACATAAGCGACATAGAAGCTTTGGTCATTTTCAGCGAGGAGGTGGTAGAACGGCTGCGCCTTCTTAGGACGGCTGTCCTCAGGAATAGCTTCATACCACTCTTCAGTGTTGTTAAATTCAGGGTCCACGTCGAACACCACGCCCCGGAAGGGATGTCTGCGATGCCGAACGACCTGCCCGATGTTATATTTTGCGCGATGTCTGATCATATGTCCTGTCCGTTGCCGTATACCTGCCTGATTTTCGACAAATTGTCCAATTCTCAGGCGCCATTTTTCGGAAACAGTCTGTGATGTATTTCGACACAAGGTTTTTTTTGCCATGGCAAGGGCTTGCCGACCCGAGCAATTGTGATTTCCCCCAAGGCACCTTTAGGCTAAACTACCGTCAACCCGAAAGGTGGACCAACCGCCTTCGAGCAAAAGCGAGAGGCCCATGAGCAGATTCTTTCGCGCCTTGGTGATTGTTTTGCTGGCAGCCTCTTGCGGGGGCGGCGGCGGCACATCGGCGCCACGTAACCTAGACAATGCCTGTTCAATTCTGCAACAGCGACCAGGCTATTTACGCGCGTTTCGAGCGGCAGAACGCAAATGGGGTGTGCCGGTACATGTGCAGATGGCTGCGATGTACCAGGAAAGCAAATTCAAATCCGATGCACGAACGCCGTTTCGCTATACGTTGGGCGTGATCCCGATGGGACGTCAAAGTTCGGCCTATGGCTATAGTCAGGCTCTGAATGGCACTTGGGAAGAATACCAAGAGGATCAACGCAAGTTCCGCGCGCGACGTAACAACATTAGCGATGCTGCGGACTTTATGGGTTGGTACATGGCGGAATCAAACCGGCGTCTGGGCATTTCGTTGAGCGATGCCCGCAACCAGTACCTTGCCTATCACGAAGGCCGCTCTGGGTTTGCGCGTCGGTCGTATAACAGCAAAGCGTGGCTTTTGCGGGTGTCTGACGAGATCGCTGCGCGGTCGGCCATGTATCAAGGTCAGCTGGCAACCTGCCGGGTGCGCAGGTAGGTCCAAATCGGCCCTATTGTTTCGCGCGCGAAACATTGGGTGAGTCCTACTGACCCATTAAAGGTTTGTTAAGGCTTGTGGATTCTAGGCCTCGCGCGGCGCGAGCCGCCTATCCCATCCAGTCAAAGTGCTGCGCAAACCGGGCAAATTTCTGCCACTTTGCGTTGATAGTATTCTTTAAGCAGCAGCGCGCTTGAAGGAAACCAACAGCAATGTTCGACGAAGGCACCAAGATCGCAGTGTTCGCCGTTGTCTTGGGCGCTTGGGTCTTTGGTATGGCCGACGAGCAATCTGCACCTCGCCCCAATCTGGCAACAGTCGTGGATAGCGCGCAGCTTCCGCCGCTTCCATTGACAGCATCATCAGACGGATCACCTGCACAAGACCGCTTGAATGCGATGTGGGTGACCCTTGGCGATGGGTTCGAGGCGAAGCTCTTGACGAGCTATGTCATCGAAGGGCTGGTCGTGACGCGCCGCGAGTTTCGCCATGATCTGACAAGCGCGATTTCTCCTCTAGATCTGGGCATCGTATGGGGAGATTTGGCAGAGCCCGGCGGCATTGATGACATCGAATTCCGCGCCGGGCATCGCGCAATTTGGTTTTCGCCCAGCCCAGGCGCTGATTTGCCACGCGACTGGAGCGATCAGGTCACCAACAATCATCTCATCCCGGCAAACCAAATGATAAACAATGCGCTGATGGCGATTACAGTCGGTTCTCGCGTCAGGGTTCGCGGGTATCTGGTCAAAGTCACCGGCGATCAGATTGCGCCCTGGCGGTCCTCTACGCGGCGTGACGACGGGTCAATTGTCGGGGGCTGCGAAATCATTCTGGTGACTGATGTTGACGTTTTGCAAGACGGCGGGAAAGCTGCGTAGGTGGTGATGGCCTTGGTTACCGAACATTTGTTAAGCAAAAGCGGACTGCGATAGGCTTACCGCACTGCATTAGCGGTTCGCGCGGCGTTCCATTTCAACGTTGAACAGTCGGTTCGCCAGTTGTTTGCGTTCCAAAGCGCCCAACACAACAGTGGTTTGCCCCCCGCCGTCATCGGTGATGACCCATTGGCGCAGCTCGACCGGGCCGCTGGTGAATTTGAGCTGAATGCTGCCATATTCGGGGTTTTGTGGATCTTGCGCGGTCACGGTGGTTGCTGTGCCGTCATAGCCGTGCGCGACGACCATATTAGCGCGGGACAGATCAACGTTGCGGGCAAGGATCAGCCCCAGCGGCGTGCGATCGAGGGGGTAGGTTTCCGGCTCTCCGCCAAGCTTTTTATCGAACACCACCACCGCGCCGTTATTGGCCATCACCAAGGCCTGCTCTGGAGGGTTGTATTCAAAGCGAACCTTACCGGGGCGACGCAAGTAAAGCGTCCCGGTCGAAATCGTGCCGTCAGCGTTGATCTGGGTAAAGTTGGCTTCGGCGCTGGTTAGCTGGTTGAGGTAGTTCGAAAGCGCATTCAACGAAAGTTGTTGGGCTTGCGCGGGCGCCACCCACATCCATGAAAGTGCGGCCAAAAGGGCAAGGAAACGAAGTCGCATAGGGTCTTTGGTCCTGTCTGCTCAGAGCTCTTGACCTCTATATGGCGAAACGGGCGCTGTTATGCGATAGCAGCGCCCGTTTTTGTGACTGGATCGGCAGGTCTTTACTGCTCGGGCACCAGAATTTCGCGTTTGCCGACGTGATTGGCGGCTGACACCACGCCTTCATCTTCCATCTGTTCGACCAAACGGGCGGCCTTGTTGTAGCCGATGGCCAGTTTGCGCTGGATGTAGGAGGTCGAGCATTTGCGGTCACGGATGACAATGGCGACGGCCTGATCATAAAGCGCATCTTCGCCATCAGTGTTGCCGCCAGTGTTAAGGCCAAGCACGGCATCGATGTTGTCGGCCTTGTCATCCTCGGGGCCCTGAACGACGCCGCTGACATATTCAGGTGGGCCGAACGCCTTGAGATGCGTGACGATTTCCTCGACCTCTTCGTCCGATACAAACGGGCCGTGGCAGCGTGTGATCTTCGCACCGCCGGCCATGTATAGCATATCGCCCTGCCCCAGCAGCTGCTCGGCACCCATTTCGCCGAGGATCGTGCGGCTGTCGATCTTGGAGGTGACCTGAAAGCTGATCCGGGTGGGGAAGTTCGCCTTGATCGTGCCGGTGATGACGTCGACCGACGGGCGCTGGGTTGCCATGATGAGGTGAATACCGGACGCACGCGCCATCTGGGCCAAGCGCTGAATGCAGGCTTCGATTTCCTTGCCCGCGACCATCATCAGGTCGGCCATCTCGTCGACGATTACGACAATATAGGGCATCTTGACTGGTTGGATTTCCTCGGTCTCGAAGATCGGTTCGCCGGTTTCGTCGTCAAAGCCGGTCTGCACCGTGCGTTCGAACATCTCTTCCTTGCCCAGCGCATCGGCAACGCGACTGTTGTAACCGTCGATGTTGCGGACGCCCATCTTGGACATTTTGCGATAGCGGTCTTCCATTTCGCCGACGACCCATTTCAGCGCGACCACGGCCTTTTTGGGATCGGTCACAACCGGCGACAGAAGGTGCGGGATGCCGTCATAGACGCTAAGTTCGAGCATCTTGGGGTCGATCATCACGAGGCGTAGATCGGCGGGTGTCAGTTTGTAGAGCAGCGACAGGATCATGGTGTTGATCGCGACCGACTTGCCGGAACCGGTCGTCCCCGCAATAAGAAGGTGAGGCATCTTGGCGAGGTTCGCCACTACGGGATCCCCACCGATATCCTTACCCAATGCGAGCGGCAGTTTCTGTGTGCCGTCCCCATAATCGCGGGTCGAGAGGATTTCGCGGAAGCTGACCATCTCGCGGTTTTCATTCGGCAGTTCAATGCCAATCACGCTGCGGCCCGGAACGGTGGAGACACGGGCAGAGAGCGCCGACATGGAGCGCGCGATGTCGTCAGCCAAACCGATGACGCGGGAGGCCTTAAGGCCCGGCGCGGGTTCAAGTTCGTACATCGTGACAACAGGGCCGGGGCGGACTGATACGATTTCGCCTTTGACGCCATAGTCATCAAGCACCGCTTCCAACATGCGCGCGTTTTCTTCGAGCGCTTCGTCACTGAGGTGGTGACGTTCGATTGTGGAAGGGTCCATCAAAAGGCCAAGCGGCGGCAGGTCATAGTCGACATGTTTGTCTTCGAATTGCAGCTGCGGCTGGGCCTCTTGCTGTGCCCGCTTTGAGGGTTGGATTGGCTTACGTTGTGGCTGCTGAACCACCTTCTTGGCCTCGGGTTGCGGCACAGGCGCTGGCGTCGGAGGAACGGGCGCATAGGCTTGCGGGGCATCGCCGTAGTCGTCCCAATCGGTCATGTCGTCGAAGATGTTTTCTTCCGGTTCGTCAACAAATTGCGGTTGCGACAGGTACGCTTGGCTGGAGGCTGTGACTGGCGGTTCCGCGCGCATCTGCGGCTCTTGGCGGGCCGTGACCGGCGGTTCTGGGGGCAGGCCATCGGCCGGTTTAAAGATCAACGGATCAGGCCCGCGACCGCGGCCTTTGGTCAGGGGCGCTGCGATGGCCGAGGTGACGGCTGGGTTCTGGCGTACACGGGATTTGATCGCATCAGCAATCTTGGCGCGTACGCGGTCATCGCCCGGCAGTGTTTCTGGCAGTTCACCTGTGGGCCATGTTTCAACCAATTCAGGTTCAGGATCTGCGCGGCGGATGAGGGATGGCATCTTGGACAGGAAGCCAGTTTTCTGCGGTGCTGGGGTCGGAGCCGGGAGGTCGTCTTCAAACAAGGTTTCTTCGGCTTGCGCGACAGGGGCGACCTTGGGGGCGATACGTGTCACGCGCGGTTCGGCCTTGACTGCCTCTTGTGCTGCGGCCCATTCAGCTGCTTCAGCCTCTTCCTGCGCACGCACGGCGCGGCGTTCGGCGTTTTTGGCCTGCATCTCGCGGGCGGCACCGAGTGCGCCAGACGCGCCTTTGCCCAAGAGCGACAGCATGGTTGCGTAAACCATGATCACGCCGACCAGAAGGAACCGTATCATGCGCCCCAATTCGGCCTTGGTGAAGCCCAGCACAAAAGACCCCATAGCAAGAACGGCCAGACCAAGAACAAACATCATTAGCTTGAGCGCGAAAGTGGTGCCCAATGGCAAGATCGTCAGAACAGATCCCATCATCATGTCACCGAACAACCCGCCAAGCCCGAAGCTATGAGTCCAAACTGTGCTTTCGGGCACACCGGCGGCATAGACTGCCGCCAGAGCGACCCAGATCGGTGCGAAAATCAGGCAGGACAGCGCGCGGTCTTCACCTTTGTGAAGCGCAAACCGAGCACCCCAGACCAGCAAAACAAGCGCCAGGCCCCAACTGGCCCAACCGACAATCATGAACAAAGGTGCGGCGACAGAGGCCCCTGCACGTCCTAGCCAGTTCTGAACGGGCGCATCTGTGGCGGACAGCCAGCTTGGGTCTTGAGGCGAGTAAGAATAGATCATGGCCGCCGCCATCGCGCCCAGTGCCATTAGCACGAAGCCACCCAGCTCTTTGCCACGTTTTTCGATCGCAGCCTGCATGTTGCTGTCAAAGAGGGGGTCACGCCCCCGTGCCTGATATGCCATCGTTCGCCTCTTTATTGGTCTTCACCGCCGTAAAGGCAGTCCCTGATCTGCGTCAGGCCGCGTTCGGTTTCTTCTTTTGGAGCCACCATGGCGACCCGAATATAGTGTTGGCCGGGGTTTCCAGCGTCAGTGTCGCGCGACAGGTACGCACCGGGAAGCACCCGGACACCCGTTTCTTTCCAAAGCTTTACAGCCGCCGCTTCTCCGTCTTCGACGGGCAGCCAGAGAAAAAAACCGGCCTCCGGGGATCGGTAGCCCGGCACATTTCCAAAGATACGGTCGGCTATATCGAATTTCTCGGCGTAAAGCGCGCGGTTCTCTTCGACATGCGCTTCGTCTTTCCAGACCGCCTCGGCCACCGCCTGAAGCGGAAGGGGGAGAGGTGCGCCGGAATAATTGCGCAATTGCTGGATGCGTTTGATCGACTCTGGACCACCGGCGACAAAGCCAGAGCGCAGGCCCGGCAGGTTCGATCGTTTGGACAAAGAGTGAAAAATCACAACACGTTCGGGGCCTGCATCCATATCCCGTGCCACCTGCAAAGCACCAACAGGAGGCGTGTCACGGTAGATCTCGGAATAGCATTCATCAGCGAGGATCTGGAAATCGTGCTTTTCGGCCAGCATAATTAGCCGTTCCCAGTAGCCACGGTCGGCCACAGCCCCCTGCGGGTTCGCGGGCGAACAGATATAGGCCAGCGTGGTGCGGTTCAGCACGTCCTCTGGCAGACCTTCGAAATCAGGCAAATGTGCGGTTGCTTCCGTGGCATTCACGAAGACGGGGTCAGCTGCGGCTGAAATCGCCGAGATGAGATAGACCTGATAAAACGGGTTCGGCATCAAAACGATGGGTTTGGCGCCATTCTTGGTTTCCGGGCACAGCGCCATTCCGACGTTATATAGCCCCTCACGTGTCCCATTGAGCGCCGTGATCTGCGTGTCCGCATCAAGGCCGACGCCATAACGCTGCTGCACCCAATCGCGGATCGCGCTGCGCAGTTCGGGTGTGCCCTCGTTCGGCGGGTATTTGTTAAATCCAGCGATGTTCTGCGAAAGAATGTCCGAAATCCAAGCCGGAAAAGCGTGTTTCGGCTCTCCGATCGTCATATGTACCACCGGCCCACCGGGTTCGTGCACGTCCAATAGGGCGCGCAGACGCGGGAACGCATAAGCCGGAAGGTTCGAAAACCGCTCGGGAAACATGCCAATACTGCCTCAGAACGAGGGTCATTCACGCCCTCTTTGAGACTAAATTACATAGGCGATGGCAGCGCGTCCAGAAAAAGAGCGCATAGATCAGTCGGTTGTGGCTTTCAGGCCAAAGTTCAGGCCAGTGCAACTTCGGCAGCCAGACCCAGCCGCAAAAGCCGCCTTTCGTCGCCAGGAGCCGCCATAAGCGACACACCACAGGCTGGGGTGCCAGTGGGAAGCGTTAAGGCGCACACTCCCATGAGGTTGCCGATGCGGGTGTTGCGCAGGGTGAGTAGATTTTCCGTGACATAATAGTCACTAACCGTCATCAGCCGTTCTACATTTGGAGGTGTGATCGGGCATGTCGGGCACAGCACCGCGTCGAATTCGGCAGTGGCTTTAAGATAAATCGCACGGCACCGTTCAAGTGTGTGCCAAGCGGCAACATAATCGGCGCCCGAGAAATCTTTGCCGGAACGGAACCGGGCAAGGATTTCGGCGAACATCACGTCTGGATTCGCCTCGATCACCTCTTTCCATGTGCCATACGCTTCGGACCCGTAAAGTATCGGAGCCAGCGACATGGCCGTGTCCAATTCCGGTACCGCGATTTCCGCAATCTCGGCCCCTGCATCGCGAAACCGTTGAATGGCGTGATCAAACCCTTTGCGTGGTTCATCGCGCACTTCGTCCAATGCGGTTGTTGTCAGAATTGCGAGCTGGCGGCCTTTGAGCGAGGCCGGAGCGAGATCAATCGCCGCTTCGCCTTTCATTATTGCGTAGAGCAGTGCCGCGTCTTCGACCGATTTGCACAACGGCCCGACAGTGTCGAATTTGGCGGCCAGCGGCACCGCCCCTTTCAGGCTGAGCAAACCAGAGGTGGTCTTGAGCCCGACAAGGTCATTCCATGCAGAGGGTACACGCACAGATCCACCTGTGTCAGATCCGATGGCCGCAGGGGCCAAGCCATAGGCCACCGACGTGGCTGCCCCCGATGATGACCCGCCGGGCGCATTGTCGGGGTTGTGGATATTGGGCGGCGTGGCCGTTTTGGGGTTCAGGCCAAGGCCGGAAAAGGCCAATTCGCTGAGATGCGTTTTCCCAAGACAGATCGTTCCTTGATGCGTAGCCGCTTGCAAGACTTCTGCATCTGCATCTGGCACGCGGCCTTCGAGGAGTTTCGATCCAGCTTCGGTCACCACGCCGGCGGTATCGAACAGGTCTTTCCAACTGATCGGCACACCGTCCAAGGGAGAGCGGCGCAACTTGAGGCGGGCGCGTTCTTGGGCGGCGCTTGCCTCGGCCAAGGCGCGGTCAGGCGTCAGGCGGGCATAGATACGGTCGCGGAATTCGTGCGCGTCGATGGCATCGAGGAAAGACTGGGTCAATTCGACCGGATCAATCTCACCTTTTTCAATGCCGCGCCCCAGATCGGCGGCTGTCATATTCTGCCATGCGCTCATGTGCTATGTTCCCTGCCCTGACGTGTTCGCGTGACGGTAGCGGCAGAGGAGCGCATGGACAATCCCGGCAGCGCTTCCATATTTCCAAACATGAACACAGCATCCGACATTCTGATCGTCGGCGGCGGGCTGAACGGTCCGACGCTTGCCCTTGCCGCCGCGCGTGCTGGGCTGTCCAGCATCGTCATCGACGCCCGCCCCGAAGGTGCGCGGCGCAGCGATAATTTCGACGGGCGGTCTTATGCCCTGGCATTGGCGTCAGTGCGGATGCTGAACGCGCTCGGACTTTGGGACCGGCTGCAGGCTAATGCTCAGCCGATGACCGAAATCAAGGTCAGTGACGGGCGCGCAGGCGATGCAGAGGTTTTTTTGGGTCTGCACTTCAACAGCGCCGAGATCGAGGAAGGGCCGATGGGCCACATGCTTGAAGATCGGTATCTGCGCCGGTCATTGCTAAAGGCGATGGAAGCCGAGCCGCTGGTGACGCATCTGGCCGGGGAGATGGTGGTTGATCAGGCCGTCACGACCTCTGGCGCGAGTGTGACTCTGGCGTCGGGTGACGTGTTGACCGGGCGTTTGATCGTCGGGGCCGACGGTCGCCAAAGTGGAACCGGGCAACGCGCGGGCATTCGGCGGACCGCATGGGATTATACCCAGACCGCACTGGTTTGTGCGATTGCGCATGAAAAACCGCATGGCGGCGTGGCGCATCAGTTGTTTATGCCTGCCGGGCCATTGGCGATTTTACCTTTGACGGACAATCGGTCATCGATTGTCTGGAGCGAACGCAAAGGTTTAGCCGAAGAGATCAATGCCCTGCCCGAAGACGAGTATCTGACGGTTCTGCGCCCGCGCTTTGGCGATTTCCTAGGAGAGATCTCACTTGCCGGGTCGCGGTTCACCTATCCGCTGGGCCTGACCGTCGCGAACCGCTTTGTCGCAGATCGGCTGGCGCTGGTGGGGGATGCGGCACATGGGATGCACCCGATTGCGGGGCAAGGCCTGAACGCTGGTTTGCGCGATGTGGCAGCTTTGGCGCATGTGATCAGTCACGCAGTGCGACGCGGAGAGGATTTCGCCAGCCCGCAGGTGCTGTCGCGCTATGAGCAATGGAGGCGCTTTGACACGGCGACTTTGCTAACCGCCACGGATGTGTTCAACCGGTTGTTTTCGAACGATAATCCATTCCTGCGCGCCGGACGTGATCTTGGCATGGCTGCGATCAATGCGATCCCTGGCGCACGGCGCACCTTTATTCGCGAAGCAGCTGGGTTGAACGGAGATCTGCCCGATCTGATGACAGGCTAGCGTCGATAGTCTTGGACCTTTAAACGCTGCATCAACACTTGGCGGGGGCGATGCGTTGTCGCAAGCGGCCCCCTTCACGTGCCGCTCAGATTATTGAATGCGCATGCCGTTCGCCAGCACATGCCCTTGTTCGTTGATCGTCAAAGAAGACTTGAGACTGTCCGGCCCATCCCCTGGAACGGCGAACATGCTCATCATCATACGTGCACCCATCGCGTCTTCGTTGGTGAGCAACCCCATCGCGATCAGCTTGTCGATCAGTGTGTTCGCCCCATCAAGCGAGACATCAACGCTGCCTGTGGGACGGGGAAAACCGCCAAAGGTTTGCATGTCGTCATTGTCGAACGTGAACGATCCGGTGCCGCCAAGCGTGGCCCCTGCCACCTCAATCGTCAGATCGTTCAGCGTCAGCCCGTTCAATTCGCCCGGCGCTTCA